>NZ_JAVAYM010000081.1:0-616 GCF_054185205.1 Bradyrhizobium sp. 14AA
CCGGCTGTTTCGCGCTGGTGTCGAAGGTTCATCATGCGGCGGTCGACGGCATGTCCGGCGTCGAGATGTCGACCGCCGTCCACGATCTCGACGCAAGCATGGCGCCGCCTAAGGAGAAGGACGAGTGGAAGCCGGAGCACATGCCCAATGTGGCTGACCTGCTCGCCCGCAGCTATTTCAACTCGCTCCGCCAGCCGATGCGTGTGGTCGAGACGATCGGCCGCTCGCTCCCCGGCATGGCCAAGCTGGCCGCGACGGTCGGCAAAGGCGAGGTGAGCCTGTCCAATACGAAGATGGCGCCCAGGACCCGCTTCAACGGCAAGGTATCGCCGCACCGCATCTTCGACGCAGTGCCCTTCAAGCTCGCCGAGATTCGCGCGATCAAGGATGCGGTGGCCGATGCGACGGTCAACGACGTGATCCTTGCCATCGTCGGAGGAGGGCTTCGCACCTATCTCGAAGACAAGAACGAACTGCCCAAGGAATCGCTCACCGCGATGGCGCCGATCTCGGTGCGCGGGGAAGGGGAGAAGGCGGCGCTCGGCAACCTCGTCTCGGCGATGGTCATCCCGCTTGGCACGCACATTGCCGATCCGCTGGCGCGGCTGAAATATGT
>NZ_JAVAYM010000082.1:0-614 GCF_054185205.1 Bradyrhizobium sp. 14AA
CAGCGGGTCGTCGTCTGTGGACCTCAACTCGACCGACAAGGCCTTCGATCTGTCGCTGAGCGGCAATGCCGATACCAACGGCACCGGTGTGGCCTATGAGGTCTCGACCGACGGCGGCGCGAGCTGGACCACGACGACGTCGGCGCAGAGCGAGCTGGCCGACGGCAGCTACCAGTTCCGTGCCGTGGTCAGCGATCCCGCCGGCAACAGCGCGACCAGCAATGTCGTCACGGTGGTGGTCGACACCACCGCGCCGACGGCGGGGACACTGTCGCTGTCGAGCTATGACGACAGCGGGTCGTCGTCTGTGGACTTCAACTCGACCGACAAGACCTTCGATCTGTCGCTGAACGGCAACGCCGATGCCAACGGCACCAGTGTGGCTTATGAGGTCTCGACCGATGGCGGTGCCAGCTGGACCGCGACCACGGCCGCACAGGGTGACCTCGCTGATGGCAGCTACCAGTTCCGCGCTGTGGTCAGCGACCCGGCCGGTAATAGTTCGACCAGCAACATCGTCGCGGTGGTGGTCGACACGTCGGCGCCGACGGCAGGGACGCTGTCGCTGTCGAACTACGGCGACAGCGGGTCGTCCTCGTCCGACTTCAACTCGA
>NZ_JAVAYM010000083.1:0-608 GCF_054185205.1 Bradyrhizobium sp. 14AA
CCGGCCGGTAATAGTTCGACCAGCAACATCGTCGCGGTGGTGGTCGACACGTCGGCGCCGACGGCAGGGACGCTGTCGCTGTCGAACTACGGCGACAGCGGGTCGTCCTCGTCCGACTTCAACTCGACCGACAAGGCCTTCGACCTGTCACTGAGCGGCAATGCCGATACCAACGGCACCAGTGTGGCCTATGAGGTGTCGACCGACGGCGGCGCGAGCTGGACCACGACGACGGCCGCACAGAGCGATCTGGCCGACGGCAGCTATCAGTTCCGCGCGACCGTCACCGATCCCGCCGGCAACTCCTCGACCAGCAACATCGTCACGGTGGTGGTGGACACCACGGCGCCGACGGCGGGGACACTGTCGCTGTCGAGCTATACGGACTCGGGCTCGTCCTCGTCCGACTTCAACTCGACCGACAAGGCCTTCGACCTGTCGCTGACCGGCAACGCCGATACCAACGGCACCAATGTGGCCTATGAGGTCTCGACCGATGGCGGCAGCACCTGGACCGCGGCCACAGCCGCGCAGAGCGATCTGGCCGACGGCAGCTACCAGTTCCGCGCGACCGTCACCGATCCTGCCGGCAACTCCTCGACCAGCAA
>NZ_JAVAYM010000084.1:0-602 GCF_054185205.1 Bradyrhizobium sp. 14AA
TGCCCAGATCAATCGCCGCTCGGATAAACTTCGCCATGGACGGCTCCCCTCTTTGTGGCGCTCCGGCGACCACGTTTTGGCACTTGATGCCGTTCAGGTGGGGCCGTCCACAACATCATTGCGAGCGAAGCGAAGCAATCCAGAGCCTTTCCGCAGAGGGATTCTGGATTGCTTCGCTGCGCTCGCAATGACGGACTGTGGACATGGGCCGGTTCTCCAGATGACGATGTCATTCCCCGCGACCCGGCTACGCCAAGGCTTCGCCGAGGTTAAGGTCTAGGGGCGCCGAAGCTTTAGCGAAGGCGGCAGGCGGGGAATCCAGTAATCGCCGCCGTCTCGATTCCATCACAACCGCCGCGGCGTACTGGATCGCCCGGCCAAGCCGGGCGATGACCGTGCGTGTGGGTTAGCAGACACGCCTTCCCGTCCTCGCGGCGCATTTCGCCCGAGCTTTGCTTGGTCACTCGCCCCTCCAATCCAAGAGGGCGCAGGGAAGGCCGGGTGCCGGCTGGCACCCGCGGTCCGCTGCGCGAAAAGCACACGCAGAAAAACCGCACAGCAGCATACAGGTGTAGCCAATCACTCGGCCTTCCCTGCGCGAT
>NZ_JAVAYM010000085.1:0-590 GCF_054185205.1 Bradyrhizobium sp. 14AA
ATCTCCCCCAAGAGTTCACATCGACGGGGAGGTTTGGCACCTCGATGTCGGCTCATCGCATCCTGGGGCTGTAGTCGGTCCCAAGGGTTGGGCTGTTCGCCCATTAAAGCGGTACGCGAGCTGGGTTCAGAACGTCGTGAGACAGTTCGGTCCCTATCCGTCGTGGGCGTAGGAAATTTGAGAGGAGCTGTCCTTAGTACGAGAGGACCGGGATGGACATACCTCTGGTGTACCAGTTGTCGTGCCAACGGCATAGCTGGGTAGCTATGTGTGGACGGGATAAGTGCTGAAAGCATCTAAGCACGAAACTTGCCCCGAGATGAGTTCTCCCTGAGACTTAGAGTCTCCTGAAGGAACGTTGAAGACGACGACGTTGATAGGCCGGGTGTGTAAGCGCAGCGATGCGTTGAGCTAACCGGTACTAATGAACCGTGAGGCTTAACCTTACAACGCCGAAGATGTTTTGGCGGATGAGAGACGATTTTCAGCACTGATTCAGAGTTGAGTACGGAATAATTTGCGCAGCAGCAAGGCGGCAAGCGAAGGAAAGGAAGGAGCAAACAGAAGTATGTGACTGACTTTACGAGCGC
>NZ_JAVAYM010000086.1:0-585 GCF_054185205.1 Bradyrhizobium sp. 14AA
ATCCGATGTCGAAATAGCCCGCGAGAACCAGAAGCCTTAGATCGGGCTCCTGCACGAGAGCCTGGGCCAGGTCATCGCCCGCGTTGACCATGGACTGCCCCGGGCCGTCCCCGCCATATTGGCCGCCATCCGGCTGGTGTCGCAGATCGAAATGATCGCCGACCCACCTGTTCTCGGTGACATATTCCTGATCCGGGGCCAGCTTCAGATCGCGATAAAGATAGTCGCGTAACACCGCCGAATAGGTCGGCACGATGGCGGCAAGTGCCGGATCATAGTCCGCGCCCTTCTGCAGCGGATCGAGCGTAAGCCCTACAAACCGCCCGTCGAGCCGGCTTACGGTCTCGCGGCGGTCCCTGAAAAGTTCTTGAGCGAAACCGAATTCCGTCACGCGGAGGTTTGCGGTTTTGATATAGTCTTCCGAGAGACCGATATAGCGATGCATCTGCGCGGCGACCGCGTCGCGCTCCTCCTCGGATAGGGCATCGCCCTTGGCGAGGGCCGCCGAATAAGGACCTGCGGCGAATTTCCGAACGTCGTCGAGGAACGGCTCCAGCGCTGGTGGCTGGCCGGCGACACGATGGT
>NZ_JAVAYM010000010.1:0-274682 GCF_054185205.1 Bradyrhizobium sp. 14AA
CCTTGAAATGGGCGTGAACCACATATGGAGCCGGGGCTTTTGCCGTCCGCGTATGTGGCAACAGTACGGTGACAATTATCGAGGCGTCTGCATGGTCTACGATCGCCAAGCGCTCGATGACGCGATACCCATGGCTGGAAATCCAATGCTCGCGCTGCAAGACGCGGCGCGATGTGGATCTGGCTGTACTGCCGCATGCTTCCACTACCTTTGTCCATGACCTGAGCGGCAGGCTCCGCTGCAACAAGTGTGCTAAGGCGGGACGTCGCCCTGCCCCGACGCTGCTAAAGCTCGCGCGCCATCCCCGCCCCGCTTCTCCCGAGACATGACGATGTGCAATCTCTACTCGATGACCAAGAACGTTGATGCGATCCGTCAATTATTTGGAGCGCTGAACAGCCATGTCGGAAATCTGCCGAGCATGCCTGGCATATTTCCTGACTACCCCGCCCCTATTGTCCGCAACTCTGCAGACGGGCGCGAGATCGTGATGGCGCGATGGGGAATGCCTTCGTCGTCAAAGGCCCAGATGGACTCAACGAAAAAACGGGCCGAGAAGCTCAAGGCCAAGGGCAAGACGGTCGAGTTCAAGGAATTGCTTCGGCTGGAGCCGGACAGCGGCACCACCAATATCCGCAACACAAGCAGCAGCCACTGGAAGCGTTGGCTCGGGCCTGACAATCGCTGCCTGGTGCCACTTACGTCGTTTTCCGAGTACGACACAATCGAGGGCAAGAAGGTCGTCCCTGTGTGGTTCGCTCTTGATGAATCTCGTCCTCTCGCCGCGTTTGCCGGCATCTGGACGAACTGGACGAGCGTTCGCAAGGCCAAGGAAGGTGAGGTCAGCATCGACGTCTTCGGGTTCCTGACCTGCGAACCCAACGCCGAGGTCAAGCGCGTGCACCCGAAGGCTATGCCGGTGATCCTGACGACGACCGAGGAGTACGATGTGTGGATGCGGGCGCCGTGGGACGAAGCCAAGGCACTGCAGCGACCGCTGTCCGATGGCGCCTTGAGGATCATCGCAACCGGCGAGAAGGAAGACGCCGCGCCAGGAACGTAATGTTCTGCACAGGCGCTGCGGAACAGGTGGACAAGCCCTAGCCCTGCCGGTTGCGAATCCGTGCCGCGTGCTAACTGCTCGGAACGAGCAGGCGGGCGGAAGGATTCGTCCCGACAGGAAAGCATCTCGATGCTGATGATGAAGGAACGCCCACCGACAATACGGACGCTGAGGGCTGGGCAATCAGCGTGTTGAAGGAGGCCGGCGCCATCCGCGAATGCGAGGAGCACGGCTGGGCGCAGGACCGGGCCGACCCGCATGCCCGAGAGCGCGCTTCGATATCGCCACACACGATCCAGCCCTTGGGATCTCTCCGGGCGATGCCGTTGCGGAAGTGCGCGAGGTCTTGGAATCGATCGGCGACACCTGCCCGGAGTGCCTACCCAAATCGGCAGGTGACCGGTGACAGCCGAAGCAAGCCTTCCCAATTGGCGCGGGCCAATCGACAGTCCGGGACTAACCAAGCCGCAGCGCTTCGCTGGCAGCTTTTTTCTTGGTCGTAAAGTTACGTCAGGAGGCGTTCGCCCTAGCCCGTTCGCGCGCCTCGCGACGACGTTCGTGGCGTTCGCGACGCCGCTTGGCACGATGGGCCGGCTGCGGCAGCGGAGGCACGGGCGCCGGCGCCACCGAGACCAAAGTCGCTTGGACCGGTTCGGGCGCGGCCGGGCGGGCTTCCATAAATTCGAGCACTTCCCGCCCCTTTGACGTCAGCCTCCACCCGCCGCTAATGCGTTCGACCAGCCCTTGTGAAAAGATGTCGAGATCAGGAACCCGTGCCGCAAGGCGCTTGGTCCGGTCAGCCCAATCGCGGCCACTGGTGGCCAGGATGGCCATGTCCCGCTTGAGATCCTCCATGATGGCGAAGCCATCTGGATAGCTCACCAGGATCTTCAAGACCGTCACCTGGAAATTCACGCGGCCCGCTCCGGATCAATCACCGCCACATCGTGGGCGCGTGCGAGAGGGCGTCACGGCCGATCTGCCTCAGCCCCTCGGGACAGACCTCGCCCCTTTTTGCAGCCTCCAGGATCTTCGAGGCCACGTGCGTACGTGCTCCGATCTCGCGCTGCGAGACGTCTTCGCAGACTTCATCAAGGACAGCGCGCAAAAGCGCGGTGGTGGCTGTGTCGAACATGAGATTGCCCCCATGCTGGAAAGCCCTAGTTTATCATGGTTCTTTCGGCTTTGGGATTCAGGAATGTTAAGCTTTTCAGAGAATGCGGCAATAATTGTTGAGGCCTAGGAGGCAGAGGCGCCGTGGGCGCACGCGCCACGCGGCTATTGCTGCGATGCAGCGGGCGTGCGCTGCACGGTTCGCAGCGATGGCTTCGAGGTCTGGATCCGACTTAAGCCTATAGCCGGTTGCCTGAAGGGCGTGCGCAGGGGTGATTGCGGCAAGCACGATGCGAGCTATTGGAAGATTCGCGACGACGTCTATTTAGTGACCTGGCGCGAGATCCTGATCAATCTCGCCGCCGCCTTTCGTCTACGACATGAAAGCGTGCCGGAGTACTGGCTGTCCATTCGCTGAAGGCCGAGAGGATCGGCTGCGACGCCGTCAGTGTCGATGGCCTCATATTGCGCGGTGGCGTCGATGAAATAGATCTTGCCGCCCGGGCAACGTCGAGATCGCCCGCGAGCCAAAGGCGCGAATCGTCCTTGAACCGATACCGAAGTACGGTTGGTCTTGTCGGTGACCTGAAGACGGTCCGATCCAGCCTCACGCCATAAACCCCATGCCGGCGACACAGACCAGGCAAGTTCTCCTCGCGATCGAGTGCCATGCCGAGCCTCCGATGCGAGCAAACTCCTGACGCTGGTCGTATTCCGGGAGCACGAAAGCGGATGATCGAGCCGTTGCGATCGACGGAATAGAGATGATCGTTGCGGTCGAGGATAATGTCCTCCGGACCCTCGATGCGATCGAGCGCCATCGCCCTGCGTTCTTCAATCGATCGCTCGGCGAAGAACGTGCCACTGCCGCGCTCAATCGAGGGTGGCTTGGCGAACTCGACAAGACCGGGCTCACATAGACCTTCTGCAGGAGATTTCCCTTGTTCTTGACGAAGTCGACGTTGAAGCCGACCGCAGCCAGCAGAATGGCGCCGATCGCGGTGGTCGTCAGGCTTCCCGCAAGACGTGGGCCAGGAGCAGCGATCTCTTGACGTCGATGCCAGCATGGCGCGGCGCCGTGCGGCTCGAACCGACCGCCATGAAATGCACTCCGGATCGGATCCGCGTCAGGTAGAATGGCGAGGAAAACTCCGGTACCGAGAATATCCGAGGCGGCACTTTCCGAGGAAGCGCTGGCCAGCTCGGTCGCCAACATTCCCGTGATCTTGTTGTACGCGCCCCGCGTAATGACCAGGACGAGGTTGTCAGGGACGGCTGGGTCTTCGCATAGGCGATTAGACGTTGATTGCTCCAATCAGCGCGCCCCAGGCAAGAACAGCAACAATGGTCAGCGGCAACGGCCACTCCTGCACCTGGAGCAGGTACAGGGTCACAAATCGGTCGTCGCGAACACGGCGCCACCGACAGATCGATTCCGCCGGACAGGGTCGAAATCGCCATGGCCAGGGCCAGGCTTGCTCGGGAAGCTGCGCATCAACTGCTGCAATTGCGGGAGCGGCGCGGAGCCGCCGGATTCCAACACCTCGACGTGATCGTCTGACCGTGCCGATTGGTAGTGCAGCAGCAGCCTTGTCAGGAGAGAAACTTACAACTAGAATACGAGCGCGGCGTTAAGACACCGAACTGATTTTAGCAGGGAGGGATTGCTCATGGCCTCGCACATCAAGCCACAACCCAATTTCAATCGGCGTTGGTTCCTTGCAGGAGCCGCCGGCGGCGCACTGCTTCCCGCGGCAGCCCAGGCGGCAGGGTCGAATAAAAAGCAAAAACGCGGAATTTTCGCGGACGAGATGGGCACTGCGAAGGACGATTTAGAAGATAAGGTGGCTGATTTCTCGTACCAAAGTGATGTCCTCGCACAATGGATCGTCGATATCTGGACAGGTCCCGCCAACAATCCCCTGATCACGCCTAGTACGGGTATGATATCCATGACGCAGTACCTGGCGCGCTCGACTGCAGCAAAAGCAGCCCTTGCGGCTCGGGGAATTTATTTGGAGAAACCCATCGTCATCACGGAAGACGAGTACGATGCTGGGTTCAATTTGGCAGACGCAGGGCTCGACAGAACTGTCGGAGTCGTTTTGGTGTTGCCGAGACCCACACGTCCGACTCTTGTCGGGCCTCCGCTGCTTGAGACGGCCAAGTTGCTGATGGCTATCACGCCGAACGGAATCTAGCGGTATTGCGATCCGTTTCGGATGCGACAGGGCGGCTCTGGCTGGGCCCGAGTTTGTCGCATCCCAGCGAAACCACACGGGCGTTCACTCGAAAGTGGAGGTTCGAATGACACGGCAGGTCACGGAGTGGGTCACCATCGCGGGTGATATTTCGATCATCGCTCGCGAGTCGGGAGAGGTCTGGTTTCATGCTCCCGGCGGTACTGAGGAAAACATGGATCCCTTCTCCGCGCCGATGACAGGTGTGGGCTCAGCGGGCAGTACGATCGGGCTGCTCGACGGCGCGATCAATCTTGGATTTGCGACAATCGAAAAGAAGCTGGCGCGCCCTGACCCGACGCTCGTCGGCTATGTCGTCGCATTGGTGGGCGCATATCACACCTCCGTCGATACGCCTCGAAATCTCAGGCGCGCCGCCCGGCGCTTCAGCGAGCTGGGGAGGCCCGAGGTTGCAGACTACTTGGAAGAGCGTGCACGCGAGGAGAGCGGTCACGACCGGCTCGCGCTGAAGGATCTGCGTGCGCTAGGGGTGCCCGGCGAGCGACTCGTCGCCAACTTCATTCCAGAGGGTATCGAGCCGCTCTGCAAGCGCTTCGATGATCTCTGCGTCCAGGACTATCCAATCGGCTGCATCGGCTATTCGTACTGCCTGGAGCGTATCGCGGCGCTGAAGCAGGCGAGCGATATAGAGAGAGTGCAGGCAATCTGTCCGGTTGACATTGATGCGACCCGCTTCCTCAGAAGCCACAGCTCGCTCGGAAGCGAGGCAAACCACGTCGAGGAAACCATCAAGTTCGTAGCGTCCCTTCCCGCGAATGATCGTATCAGTATCGTTCAGGAGACGTATGAATCGGCGCTGATCCTGGCGGAGGGATATAATCACGAGCTTCTCAAATCCGAAGCGGAGATGCTCGAAGAGCTCGAGCAGGCACTTGGAGAGGCGCTCCCCCATTGTCGCAGCTTACATCCTTTGAAGGGTGAAGGGCACGACGCTCGTCGGCCAGCAGTGTGAGCGGGACAGCGCGATAGTCCATCGCCCGAGAAGTACGAGGATGGCGCCCGGTCCTGGTGGAGGAATTGCGATTCAAGGCAATCGGGACGCGCGAACCGCGCCGTGGGTAGCCGGGTAGTGCACCGGCGTATGGCGTCCTCGCGCCGCGCTGCGGTTGCGCCTCGACACCGAACAAGGAAAATTCAGTGTTAACGCTCATATAACGGTCATATAACGCTCGCTCATATAATGTCGTGTGCGGAAACTAATATTGTCCGCCAGAGAAGGTTTCCTATGTTCACGCGACAAAGGCCGCGCATGGAGGTCTGAGGCACAGCTCCTTGATGGGCCCACGGCAGTAGGCAAGGACCTCTGCAATGACGAGGACAACAACCACCGACTTCGCCGAGTGGCTGGGTAGACACGGTTTAACCCAGTACGCCAAAACCTTCGCCGAAAACCATATCGACTTCTCGGTCCTACCGGATTTGACGGAGAATGATCTCGAGAAGCTGGGAGTATCGTCTCTAGGTCACCGCAAGAAGCTGCTAACGGCCATCAAGGCATTGAGGGATGCTCGCCAGCCCATCGGCACGCCGACAGCGGTTGCAAGCGCCGCTGCGGTATCGCCTGCTCCGGACAAACATCGCGAAGCTGAATTTCGCCAGATCACAGTGATGTTCTGTGACCTGGTCGGCTCCACGCAGC
Organism: Bradyrhizobium sp. 14AA; assembly: GCF_054185205.1. NCBI lineage: Bacteria > Pseudomonadati > Pseudomonadota > Alphaproteobacteria > Hyphomicrobiales > Nitrobacteraceae > Bradyrhizobium > Bradyrhizobium sp. 14AA. The sequence goes on from NZ_JAVAYM010000010.1 coordinate 6,077, forward strand.
TAGCGGAGAAGTTGGATCCTGAAGATCTCCAAAAACTCATCGACGCGTATCGGGTAGCGTGCAGCGCCGCAATTGCGCGCTATGGAGGTGAGGTCGCCCGCTATTTCGGCGATGGAGTTATGGCGTTTTTCGGCTGGCCTCGCGCGCACGAAGATGACGCCGTTCGCGCTGTTCACGCCAGTCTGGAAATTGTGTTCGGGATTTCGAAGATTTCAGGGCCTGCCCCCCTGAATTGTCGAGTGGGCGTTTGCTCGGGCCCTGTCATTGTCGGTGAGATTGGAGATAGTGGTAGGTGGTCGATGGACGCGGTGGGGGAGACGCCCAATATCGCCGCACGTCTACAGACCTTTGCCGCTCCCGATACGGTACTCATCTCTGAATCGACGAGGCGTCTCGTATGGGCAGCGTTTGATTTTCAGGACGTCGGGCTCCATGAAATCAAGGGCCTGAGTGAACCGCTTCACGTGTATCGCGTGCTCTCGGCCAAACATTCCGCCAGCCGCTTCGAGGCTGCGCATACGGGCTCTCTTACCCCACTCATTGGACGTTCGACCGAACTGAGCCTGCTGCTAGATAGATGGCGGAAGGTCAACGAAGGTGAAGGCCAGGTCGTATTGCTCTCGGGTATTCCCGGGGTCGGCAAATCAAGGCTACTCCACGAGTTGATATCGCATGTTCAGCAAGAGCCGCACATTCTGTTGCACCATCAATCCTCGCCCTATCATAGTCAAAGCGCATTCTATCCAGTGATCGGTCAGATCGAACAAGCGGCCCAATTGACAGCTCGCGGCGCTGAGACCGAAAAGCTTGTCAAGCTTACGAATTACCTTCCGCGATCAATCAATCATTCCAAAGAGCAGGTCTTGCTCATTGCCAGACTGTTATCAATCTCTTTGGAGAATAGCCTGGAACTATCCGGTCTTACGTCGCAGCAAATAAAGAACAGAACGATAAGCACGCTTGTCGACATGATCTTGGCGTTTTCCGTCCAGCGCCCCACGCTCTGCATCTTCGAGGATGCGCACTGGCTGGATCCATCGACGCTTGAACTGCTTGAATCGATCACTAGCGGGATCGATCACGCTCGTGTGCTACTGATCGTGTCGTGCCGACCCGAGTTTCGTCCCAATTGGATGACGCGGGCAAACGCCACCATGCACTCGCTCACTCGATTGTCGCTAACCGAAGTCAAGGCGATGATCCGAGATATCTTGAAGGGAGAAAGCATGCCCGAACCGGTGCTCGACCGGATCATTGCAAAGGCTGATGGCGTGCCGCTTTTCGTGGAAGAACTGACCAGCAGTATGATGGGTGCGCCCTTGCGAACCCGAGGCATCGCGCGCGCACCACAGCTGGCATCGCTCAGGGTTCCGGACACGCTGAGTGATGCATTGATGGAGCGGCTGGACCGCGTTGCGCCGAGCCGCAGGCTTGTACAGATTGCGGCCGTGATCGGGCGCGAGTTCTCTTATGACCTGTTGTCGGCTGCATCGCGAATGAGCGATGACGACATGCTGTCGGCGCTCTCGTCGCTCGAACAAGCCGACATCATCTACCGAGTTGGAATTTCGCCTTCCCTTCGTTTCGCCTTCAAGCACGCGCTGCTGTGTGACGCAATCTATGACTCCTTGCTTCGGAGTAAGAGGCAGCAGATACACGCGGACATCGCGGCAGTCTTGCAGCATGATTTTTCGGAGCTCGCCGAAAATCAACCCCAGATTCTGGCCTATCACCATCAAGAGGCGGGCGATCACCAATCGGCCATTCGTTGCTGGTTCGAGTCCGGGCGGCGCGCGCTCGCGCATTCCGCCAACGCCGAGGCGATTGCCAGCTTTCGAAAGGCCCTTCAGCTTCTCGACGCTTTGCCGGAAACGCCCGAGCGTATCAAGCAGGAGATCGACCTTCAATTGGCGTTGGGAATACCGCTTATCGCCGTTCAAGGGTATGCTTCCGCGGAAACCCGCGAAGCGTTTTCGCGAGCACATGTTTTATGCCTGCAACTAGGGGATGTCCCTGAGTATTTCCAGGCCCTGTTTGGGTTGTGGGGGCACTCCTGGATGGGTGGAAAGAATGACGATGCGCTCCGCTTGGCTGGTGAGTTCCTGTCACGGTCTCGAGCATTGTCCCAACCCGTGCCGCTGATGATGGCTCATAGGGTGATGGGCAGCACGTTGTTGACGATGGGGCACTTCCGATCGTCAGCGGACCACTTCATGGATTCGATCGAACTCTCAGCTGGCAAAGGAAAACAGCCCCTATCCAATCTTTATATGGTGGAACCCCAAGCGGCTTCACTTCTGCTCCTGTCCTGGGACTTGTGGTTTCTCGGTTATCCGGATCAATCACTTTCCCGCGTTTCGGACGCGCTTGCTTTGGGTCAAGACCTTGGCCACTCCTACACCGTGGCGTTCGCGCATTACATGACGTCTGTTGTGCACCTCCTGCGCGGCGAGGCCGGCCGCGCCTTCGAAAGCGCCGAAAAAAGCTTTCAAATCTCGCAGGAGCAGCGGTTTTCGCTGTACGCAATCTTGTCGAGAATTTCACGAGGCCGGGCAGCGGGCGAACTAGGCCGACTCGAACAGGCCCTGGAAGACATTCCATTGGGACTCGACGAAGCGCGACGGAGTGGCGTCGGCTTCATGCGTCCAATGATGGTCAGCTGGCTGGCGGACCTGTACGCCAGGACGGGCGAAATCCAAAACGCGCTATCGATTGTCGAAGGCATCCTGCTCGATATAAGTGAGGTGACCGGCAGGTCCTGGGAATCAGAGTTGCATCGCCAAAACGCGCAACTTCTTCTCGTGGGTAATCCATCGAAGACAAGAGAGGCTGAACTTCATCTCAAGCGATCTATCGAAGTGGCGCGTGGTCAAAGCGCCAAATCTTTGGAACTGCGCGCCGTCACAAGCCTTGCAGAGCTCTGGCGGACGGAAGGGAGGCCTGATGAGGCGCGCGCTGTTCTAGAACCAATCCTCCGTTGGTTCGACGAAGGAGCCGAAACGGCTGATCTCAGACGAGCGCGCGACGTTCAAAGGACCTTGAGCTGATCTCGTGCGACGCGATCGCCGCCGCCAGAGCTATTGCATCGGCCGCCAAAACTTATGACGTTGGAAGTTCGCCGCACTCTCCTTGGGGCCGTGGCTGACTTCCGCTATTCGCCCCGCACTGTCCGCTGCCGAGTACTGAGCGGAATAAGGTCATGGAGCTGCCGAGGGCAGCCTTTGACCCAGAGCGGAAGCGCCGCGAGCATTTTGTTGCTTCGACGTCAACGTGGTGGTCAGCTAGGAAACGGCTTGCTTGTAGAGGATGGATGATATGAGGCGGCGGGAGTTCATCACGCTTGCGGCAGCGGCGGCCACTTCCGCAACGGCTGCGCGTGCGCAACAGACGATAAGAAAGAGGCGGATCGCAATTGCAGTGCCGGGCCGTTCCGTAGAGGAGATAGGACTAATCCGTACTTCCGATCCTTCCTCGATGAACTCGCCGGTCTTGGGTTTGTGGAAGGGCAAAATCTGGTAGTTGACCGCTTTTCGACCAGAGGACAGATGGACGCATATCATGATCTGGCTCAAGCCGTGGTGAGCAGTCAGCCAGAAGTAATCTTGACGGGCGCGCGCCACCAATGACGTTGGCCCTGAAAGCCGCAACGCGGACAATTCCGATTGTGACGATCATAGGTGACCCGGTGGCCTTGGGTCTCGTACCGAGTCTGGCGCGACCCGGAGGGAATATCACGGGCGTAACCGTTGATGCAGGTATCGAGCTTCATGGGAAGCGACTATCTTCTGCTTGAGACAAAGCCCGAAGCATCAAGGTTGGCGTATCTATCATCTTCTGCGGGGTGGAAGCAGCCCCCCAAGCAGCCATGGTCAGGGAAGCCGCGCAACAATTGAAGCTCTCCATGACGCAAGTGGACTTAGGCACCAACCTAAATGAGGCGGCCTATTCCGCAGCCGCTGATTTGGTCGAGAAAGAGAGGCCAGACGTGATGATGGTATCGGATGAGCCAGAGCACCTATCTAAGAGCAAAATCCTGCTTGAGATTGCGGAGCGTGCGCGAATCCCGGCCATGTATTGGCATTGGCCGGAGGCTTGATGGCGTACTATCGCGACCTCATTGGCGCGTTTCGACACGTTGCTGATCAGAGGGGCGCAATTTTGAAAGGCCAGAGCCCAGCCGAAATTCCTTTCTATCAAACGACGAATTTCCTGCTCTCCATTAACACGAACGCCGCGAAAAAAATGGCCTTGAGCTTCCGCCCACGTCTCTCGCTCGGGCCGACGAGGTGATCGACTAACTAAAAACCCCGCCGGTCCCTAAACGCAGGGCAGCTTCTGGCCCTTCAGCGACCTCAGGTTAGTGCTGCTTTTCCGCCATTGTTCGGGCTTGAGCGGACATAGAGCGGTGAGCCGCTTAGCCGGGACACGGTCTAGTTCATCAAAGTAACTCAGAACTGAGATGACCTTGTTCGGGGGGCGGCCTTTCGCTTGGGATAATGGACGACAAAGGAACGTCTAGAATTCTGCAAAGATCGAACGTGCGCGCGGCGGGGACTTCATTGATGCCGGCCTCATAGTGTCCAATCTGTTGCTGGGAAACACCTAGCATCCTTCCGAGATCAGCCTGAGTCATCCGGACGCCGAGCCGACACTTTCGTATTCTTGCTCCCATTTGAAGGGCGAAGGTCGAGGCTGTCCTCTTCATTGATGCACCCCTAGATTCCGTGGCATGCTAATATCAAGTTACTGCCTACTTCCGAAATGCTCTCCTAGCGATCATTTGGCTCGTATCGAGCGTCGTACTTCATTCACGAGCTGACGGCGCTGCCTCCATCGGCAGCGGGCTTCTTCGATTTCCCAGAATGCCCAAACGAAACAGGCGCCCAGGCTAAGTGTAATCGGTATCAGCAAGAATGCTCGATCGCTTAGGGGCTGCATCACACAATTTCCAATGCAAATGAAATTTTGGCTGTAAGTGACCCGATCAGGGAATGTTAACAGTGGGTAGCGGGCCAGAGGGCCGGATCGCCACTTTGTTGGGGGGCTCTTCTGCGAATGCCACGAGTGCAATCAAACCGGCACAAGATAGGATGATGAAAAGGCCCAGCCGCCATCGCCCTTCCGTCCGGTCGTCGTCGGACGTGTCAAGCCGGCGCGGGCCCGTTGCTGTGCGCATCGTTAATCTCCGAATACCGTGACAATCAGAAAACCAGTCTTCCCCAGCTCCAGCTGTGCATATCGCGCCACTCAAAAACGAAAACTACCTAGATAGGTGGCTCGCTATCGTTTATGCATGCTCTGGCCAATCGCCGACCTACACACGCTTCGGAAACCTATGAATCTCGTCACCGATCTCGCCGATCCGCAAGATCAAGAAGTTTACGCACTCTGGGATCAGCTGGCCGACTTCTCCGTCGGCGACGGTGACGCCGCACTGACGCACTTGCTGTCCGCACTTGGCACCATGTTGTCGGCACGCAATGTGCTATGGGGTGTGCTCGTGCGATTGCCCTCGCCGAAGAGGGGCGATCCCTTGCTGGGCTGGCGTCCGCGGCTAGTCCGCGTACTCGACCCGATTCCGGTGGTGGCAGCTTCGGTGCAGACGCAGTACGATACGCTCTGGTCCAACAACGTTGACCTGTCTCAGATCCTATCGATGTCGGGAGATGAGCCCTTCCGCGTCCGTCTGCTGTTCGAAGCACTGCCACCGGAATGGTTCGAGGGCGAGCACTATCGCCGGCACTATCTGGACGCCGGCTTCGCCGACAGCATTTCCGTGCGAATCGCACTCAATGCCGACGTCAGGATTCGCCTGTTCGTATTTCGCGATGGGCAGTCACCGCGCTTCACGCCTCAGGACGCTCAGCGTCTGGGTTTCGCGATGCGTGCCTTGCGGTGGTTTCACCGGGAGCAACTGCTTAGTCATGGTCTGCTCATCGCCAACGCCCCCCTGACACCTGCTGAACGCAGGGTGCTCCTTGCACTGCTCGACGGGCACACGGAAAAGCACATTGCGCAGAAGCTCGACCAAAGTCCGAACACCACGCATTTCCATGTTAAGGCGATCTACGCCAAGTTCGGTGTGCGCAATCGGTCGGCGCTCAGTGCGTTATGGCTCGGCAAGTTGCGATAATGGAGAGCTGGCGTACGTCAATTACGCACCCTGTTGTGTCGGTGATATTGACCGATTGCTGACCTCAGTGGAGGCTCGATTTTGTGCTGGCATAGTACGAGTGTTGCGATGCCCAGTCTGGACGAGACGGCCGTCTCATGAGCAAGCCCAAAGCCGGTGTATACTGTGCAGAGGCGGAGCTTGATTCGTCATGTTGGATGCCATTCTCCTGCTGCTGGGAACTGGAGCGGTAGTTCTCGTTCTAATCGCGTTTTGGGGCGCGTATAGCCGACCGCGAGAGCGCTAACGGCATTGCAGCGCGGTCTGCCGCGCGATCAGTGCCGCCGCTGATCCAGCTCTTTGAGCATCGCGTGAAGAAAATGGCTTGCGCGGACGTAACTCGCTCTCCCGTCCGGTAATCGCTCTTGCGCCCGAATTGAGCACGCCACCAACGGCATCAGGACCCATTAGATCAGCGGATCTGGGCCATGTTTCAAAGCGCCTTGCCAGCATTATGCATCCCGGGAAGCCAGACCCCGGCTCGCTTGTCGGGCGCGAAAGCTCCATGAGAATGCTAAACGGCAAGCAGACAAGTAACGGACGCAGGCAATGCGCTATAGTCCCAAGGCTAAGGCCGTCCGCCGCTCCAGCTCCGCCACAGCGCCTGTCCCTTGCGGTGCCACTCCGCACCGCCGCTCTCTGACGGATAGCTCTCTCGCGTTCGTCTGGACCAATGAGCGGGCGCTTGGTGAGACCAAAGCCTAACGCATCATACAACTCTCGTCGCTGATCGCAGGAACGGCGCCGCCGCCCGTATCACGGCATCACCAAAAACTAGGTCGGGTTTGCTGTCCCTAGGGCTCCTAATCATCAACCTACAAAACTCCCATAGAAACAAACGTCGATCCCCCCTTTGAAGCAGCAACTTTACGGAGGATGAACAATGCGCATTTCGGCTTTGGTTACTATCCCGCTGCTCTCGTCTGGCCTCGCTTCCGCTGCCGCTGTCGCACAACAATCGGAGAACTCTCCCGATAACCAGCCCCAGGCGACTCCTGTCCAACCAGAGCGCACGCCACAACAGGCGGACCAGGCTCGCGAGCGCGACCGTCAGAACGCCGAAGAAACTCGCGTGAAGCGGGACTGGACGACGCAGCAGCGCGAAGAGGATCGCATGGGCATGGAGCGCATGCGTCAGCAACACATGGACGCATGATGGAAGATATGGACCATCGCACCATGGGTCGAAATCAGCGGATCCAACGCGATGATGAAGATATGGATCGTCGGTCTCGCTACCACGATGAGGACAGGCCCCGTCGTCGCGTGAAGTCTGCTTCGAGTATGACGACGGCGACGAGTTTTGTCGTTACCGCGACTGAGTGGGGCCGCCAACTGTCCGCACAATAATAGTCAGCGGCCCCGTGCCAGCCACTTGCAATTGCCCTGCCTCAAGAGCAGCAGCCACGACCAGCATTCAAGAAAGTCGGTTGCTAAAGGACCCGCCGCCAAGCTCTACGCGCGGTTAACCTGATTCGCCATGACGCAGCTGCCCACGTCAGCCACATCGGCGTTCTACCTTGCCGAGAAGCGTCCGTTCGGCGGAGCCAACTGGAAGTCAACGCCGCAGTCTTAACGGACGCGATTGACCCTGGCTGTGTGAAAACAGTGGGGCCGCTGTTATGATTCTCCCGTGATTCTTTTCGGGGGAATCGATGAGGCGCTTCGTTGAAGTGGCGGATCGTGGGCAGCGGACGCTGTTGCCCGAATGCCTCGATGATTTCATTGACGAAAGTAACCCAGTTCGCGTGATCGACGTATTTGTGGATGCGCTCAGTTTGACTGAGATGGGCTTCAAGGGTGCGGAGCCGGCGGCCACCGGTCGGCCGTCGTACCATCCCTCGGTTCTCCTTAAGCTTTACATTTACGGCTATCTGAACCGAGTGCAGTCGAGCCGGCGGCTGGAACGAGAGGCGGGACGCAATGTCGAGGTGATGTGGCTGCTGGGCCGGCTTGCTCCGGATCACAAGACGATCGCGGACTTTCGCAAGGATAACGGCCTGGCGTTGCGCAAGGTATGTGCGCGCTTTGTCGAGCTCTGCCGCGGGATGGGTCTTCTCACGACGTCCAGCGTCGCCATCGACGGGAGCAAGTTCAAGGCCGTGAACGGCGGCGCGCTCAGTTGGAGGAGAGCGTCGCGCGCTATCTGAGCCAACTTGACACGGCCGACCGACAGGAGCCGAGCAAGGCGCTTGCGGCGAAGGTGACAAGGCTTACTGAGAAGCTGACGAAGCTGAAGGGGGAAATGGGCAAGCTTGCCGCCTACGAGAAGCAGATGCTTGCATCACCGGATCAGCAAATCTCCCTGACCGATCCGGATAGCCGTTCGATGGCAACCAGTGGCCGCGGATCCGGCGTTGTCGGCTACAATGTCCAAGTCGCCGTCGATACCGACCATCACCTGATCATCGCGCATGAGGTGACGAATAGTGGCTCAGATCGGGCACAACTTGCCAATATGGCCATGCAGGCGAAGGCTGTTCTGAAGTCCGAGACGCTCGAGGCCGTTGCCGATCGCGGCTACTTCAGCAGCCCGGAGATCCTCGCCTGCCACGAGGCCGGCGTCACGGTAACTCTGCCCAAGCCGATGACTTCGGGTGCCAAGTCGGACGGACGCTTCGGCAAGCAGGACTTCGTCTATTTGCCCGAGGAAGACGCCTATCGTTGTCCGGCCGGGGAGCTGTTGCCGTATCGCTATACAAACGAAGAAGCCGACAAGATGCTGCGGCGCTACTGGACCAACGCCTGTAAGAATTGTTCGATCAAACCTCAGTGCACGCCCGGGTCAGAGCGACGGATCACGCGATGGGAGCACGAGGATCTGCTCGACGCCGTGCAGCAGCGGCTCGATGCGAACCCGCTCGCAATGCGCCTTCGTCGCGAGACTGTCGAGCATCCGTTCGGCACGATGAAGGCGCGCATGGGAGCGACGCACTTCCTGACTAAGACCCTTCCAAGGGTAGCCGCCGAGATGGCCCTCTCGGTTTTGGCCTATAATCTGACCCGAGCAATGAATATCCTTGGGATCAGGCCGCTGATCGCCGCGATCCTGGCCTGACCTCGGCTCAGTTTTTGGCCTTCAGACCGACGGCCTTGTAAGGCCGTTTTTACACGACCAAGACCCCAAGCGGACGTCAGTCCAACGCAAGATTAGGCAAAAAACGGGTGCGGAGCGTCTCCGGTCCCTTTCGCCTTCATAACTGAGATGCACTCATCGATCTGCTGATCAGAGGCATTTAGTCCGAATTCGACACGCAGCACCTCCCGGAATTCGCTCTCGGTCGCAAGCCAGCGCTTCTCGGCGTGACCTTCAGCGTCGCGGACGGTGACACGCGCATTGTACATTGTGATCCGCGTTCTGTTTGGGCCCGGCTTCGCAGCGATGATATTCCATTGATATGGCGTCTCTGGGTGGGTCGCGGTGTACCAGTTTGTGATTTCGTATTCGCCATCGTAGCGCGGGTAAGGTATCACCCGATAAATGTGCTGCCAGCCGTGCTTGAGACGTGCCTGGAGCGTCAACTCGCCGCCGACGTCGATGAATCGCATGACTTCGTGCGGCGTCTTTTGCTCGATCTGCGGCGCGAGCAAAAGCGCTGAGGTTGGCGCGAGGTTTCCGAACCCGACGTCTGCTAGGTAACTGCCCTCTGGCAACTCCACCTTCAACAGCATGTGGATCGCCGGGCGAGGCGCATCGATCGCCAGCCCGCGTACGACACGCCCTTGCAGGCTGGTGATCCTGTAGCCGAGCGACCGAAGTCCAGCCCGGAACAGCATGTTCTGCTCGAAGCAATATCCGCCGCGTCCACCACGGATCATCTTGTTCTGAAGCGTCTGGACATCGAGCTTGGGAGGGCGCCCCAGCATAATATCCAGCGTTTCGTAAGCGATTGAATGCGCGTGAGCAAAAATAAGTTGGTTTAAGGTCTCGAGCGTTGGCGTGACCGGCCCGGAATAGCCGATGCGCGCAAGCCAGGCGTTCTGATCGAATTGTCCATCGGACATCTCACTCACCCCGTCGTTTCCCGGCGCCGATATTACCAGTTATCGACCCGACAGGGAACTTTGCAGAGGCCCTGACACATCTCGGGCAGGCGGCTTAGTCCTGAAGTAACAGCTTCTGCTTCTGGCCGATTTTGTTGCAAAAGTCGGTTGAGGAAGGTCGCGAAGCGTGATTCCGTTGTGTTGACGCGAATCTCGGCGGGGTCGATCCATGATGGGCCGTCTGAAGAGTGACCAAGGTCAACTGTTCTACGAGTTTTGTCTTGGCGACGCAGTCCCCGAAGATCATCTGGTGCGGAAGATTGATGCCGCTCTCGATCTGTCCTGGCTTCGTGGTGAGCTAACATCTCACTATTCGTCAATTGGACGCCCGTCGATCGATCCGGAACTGATGATCCGGATGCTGATCGTGGGGTATGTCTTTGCGATCCGCTCTGAACGACTTATCTGCCGTGAAGTGCAGGTAAACCTCGCCTATCGCTGGTTCTGCAAGCTCGGTATCGAGGACGCTGTCCCGGATCATTCGGCGTTCTCGCGCGCCCGCAACGAGCGCTTCCGCGATGGCGGTGTTCTCCGCCGCGTGTTCGAACGGATCGTCGAGACATGCATTGCCGCGGGTTTGGTTGGTGGCGAAGGATTTGCAGTCGATGCGAGCCTGATTGCCGCCGACGCGAACAAGCAGCGCTCGATCGCAGGTCAGGACTGGCGCAGGGATCGCGATCCAGCCAGGTCCAGCCGCGCGGTGAAGGAGTATCTGGCGACCCTCAACGATACGGCGTGGGGCACCGCCAGCGATGTCGTCCCTAAGTTTATCTCGCCATCCGATCCGGCAGCGCAGTGGACAGGGCTAACAAGGGGGCGGCATTCTTCGCGTACTCCGATAACTATCTCATCGACGTGAAGTTTGGCGTCATCGTTGATGTCGAGGCCTCCCGCGCAATTCGCCAGGCTGAGGTCGGCGCGGCAAAGACCATGATCGAACGGACCGAGGAGCGCTTCGGTCTCAAGCCAGAGCGACTTATCGGGGATACCGCTTACGGAGCCGCTCCGATGCTGAACTGGCTGGTCGAGGAGAAAGGCATCGCGCCACATATTCCTGTGTTCGACAAATCGAAACGGGATGATGGCACCTTCTCGGGGAGCGACTTTCAATATGACCCGGTCGGCGACGTCTATCGCTGCCCGGGTGGTAAGCAGCTTGGGACGAGCGGTACCGTGCACGAGGGCAAGACCCTTCTGTATCGTGCAAGCAAGCTCGATTGCGATGTATGCCCGCTCAAACCGCAGTGCTGTCCAAAGGAACCAGCACGCAAGATCCCTCGCGACATCCATGAGCAAGCCCGGGACGTCGCCCGGTCGTTAGCCGGTACCGAGGGCTTCGAGGCGTCGCGACGTCAGCGCAAAAAGATCGAGATGCGTTTTGCGCACCTGAAGCGCATCCTCAAGCTCGGTCGACTCCGATTGCGTGGACCACGAGGCGCCCAGGACGAATTTGTTCTTGCTGCCATCGCCCAGAACTTGCGGCGGTTCGCGTCGTTGGTCGCTCGTCCACCACCCGCCCGGGCTCCGTGTATCGCGCAGCGTTCGAGTTGCGTAGAGAGCGTCAGGGGCCGGCAGATCAAGGCGGTCGTCCTTAGCGAAAGGTCGGACGATCATCGCCAACAGCCGACTTTTGCAACAAAATCGGCCCTTAGCCGAACCACGATAATCCCGTGGTGATGTCGGTTATCGTCGGTAGAGCAGACGTGGGCCGCGCTCGCTGCGACGGCCGCTTGTGCCCCGAAAGCGAAGTGGCGAACCCGTCTCGTTGAGGTCCGCTTCGTGGGTGGCAACGGACTAGTGTTGCTCAGGCCGAGTTCTTCGCACTTTGACCCGGAATGGACATTGGGTCGCAGCGTCTAAGGTCGATTGGCTGCCCCGCCCCAATTAGGGGATAAGGGCCGCCGGCATTGGTCCCGTTGGCAGCAGGACAAACTGCTGCTGCCCCCGTACGATCGCCAGGAGTGCCAATATGATTGCAACGACCGTCAAGAGTCTGGCCATCAAATTCTGATCAATACATACACGCTGAGGAAATCAGCACTGTGAACATGTCGACGTCAAACTCATTCTCCAAGCTCATTCCGAACCGCCCAAGCCACTTGTCCTGAGCCAGATAGGCCGATTTCTCTCGCGCCCTCGGGCATTCAAACGTGAGTTTACCGAGATTCTGGAGGTGATGGACCATTTCGTGGACCAGGATCGATTGGTCGGCTGGTGAAGTCCCAGTCCAGACATGAGGGAGCAGGATCGTTTTTGACTTGTTGCTATAAAGGGCGACGACCTGACGCTGACCTAGTCGATCGAGCTCCTCGTGGTCCGTAAAACCCTGCGAAGCGGCACCATCTCCGGCCCGCATCGTCGCGAGTTTCATCTTCGACACAAATGCGATGGCCGGACGTTCTTTAATAACAGGCAGATCGAAATTCGTAGAGAGCCAAGTCACGATTTCATCGAGCAAGCCTTCTGCAGTTCGAGTTGCGTCGGCACGCAACGGAGCCGACGGCGACACGGTAACCGGGCTGGCCTCTAATTCATCACAACAATAGGCTTTGGATGAAACTGCTAACGTTAGAGAGGCTAAGACTGCGAGCAAAAGAAATTTCTTGACCATGAAAACCTCCCCAGAGGTCGTTCGAAATAGAAACTCCCAAAAAATCAGTCAGCAATTGAACTGGAAGCATAGCATTCCCTTCAGGACACCGCTGTAGGCGGCCTCTCGCTTAGCGCTTTCTCGAATAGATCACTGATTGGTCATCGAATTCATCAGCCAGGAGCTTGCCGGCGCCGGCTATGAGTTCTCCGATTGACATCGCGTTGGCGGACGCTGCGGGACGATCGGAAGAGGACGAGTATGACTTAATGGTCACTGCGGTGGTGGCGGCAGCAAGGACAGCGACAGCCACAAATCCGGTGATCGTTCGATGCTTCGTCATGGGGAAACCTCCGTTTCCCAACCCCACAGAAGTGGGTCCCGAAAATCCCGCAAAGGTTCATCGGATACGAACTCGATAAGGGTCAGAAGGGCTGCACTTCTGGCGCAAGGCTGGTGGATGGTCCGCAGTTGGCCCACACCGACAAAAATCAGCTTTCGCCCAAACGTCGGCTGTTAGGCCGAAGGTGCTCCAAAAGGTGCGGTGCGGCAAGGCGCGCGATCCATGAAATACAGGAAGTGTTGGTCTGATCGAGCAATGAATTTGTGAATGTAGTTGCGGTGTTCTTCTCGCCGCTTACTGAAGGTGACTCGAACAGAGCGATGCGAGCGGGCAAGAAAGCTTTTGACCCCAAGCGGTCCTGCAAACGGATAGCGCATCGTCGCGTGCGCTAACGAGCCTTAGGCCTTCAGGTCCGTGATCCGCATAATCGCGACCACATTGCCGTCGTTGTGCGCCTGCTCTTTTGTTTCCTTGTTGCAGGTCCAGACAAAGTTCTTCTTGCCCGTAAAGGTATTTCCGTCTTGCTCAAGCCGAAGCTCCCCTTCGGTGATGTGGCAGACCATGGCGTTCATCATCGGAGGCCCCATGGTCTTCGATCCCGGCTGCATAATGATATCGCGCATTGTGACGGTCTTGAAACCTGGGATCAGGGACGGTGTCTCGCCTTCATATTCACGCACCACGACACCTGGCCAAGGCGTCGTGTCCTTGTAGCCTGTGGCTTGAGCGGCGGCTGGCTTGATCATTGCAGCCGAAGCCGCTGCCAACCCGATTCCCAGTGCGGATCTTCGATCGATCTTGGTCATCGCTTTTCTCCCGCATATCGAACAAGCCGCGGCAGAAGCAGCGGGCAAAGTTCGTGGTGAACGGTAGTGCGAACCGAAAAAAGAAATGGGCCTCTAAGAGTGCGTGCCTGCCGATAGCACAATTGCTCGTTCGCCCAGACGGTGATCTCGGCGCGTCCCGATTGAAGGGCGGTGACATTCTACTTCACCTGACGCATTCAGAAAATAGGCGGGATCGCGAAGACACCGCGCCCCTAAAAATGGCCGGATTGGCCCGAATGAGACATCCCGGGAGGCAGCTCAAACGTCCGCGTCCTAGGGAAAGTCGGACATCGCACGCACGACAAATGCGCTGGCATTAGATAGGCGCCACGCGGACGCGCGATTCGCCGCGCATAGACGAGCCATCAGGAAGCAAAGGCGGAAAACGTCTGGGTGAAATCCCCGGAGGCGCCTTAAAGGCGATGTCGGAGACTCCCCCAAAGCGCGGGCACAAAATTCCAGAGGGGCCGGGCGACGTGTCATCCTGCTGATCCGGCGCGGCCGACGGTGCACCGCCGTCTAATTCGGTCAGCCGCTCTACCATGCCTTGCAGTTGCATGGTAACGGGGTGAGATCGTCCGTCAGGGTTGCCGCGAAGGTTGCAGATCACTGGACTACGGGCGCGGTCGAAGAGGTATCTGCCATCGCTGCACCGTTGTCCTTGACCGTGCACCGCCTCCTTGCCGTGCACGGATATTCTGCCGTCCTCCATAACATGCGAAATGCCGCCTTGATCCCGGTTTCGCCTGAGATCGCTGCTCCGAGCTTAGGAGTTTTCCAATCGCCAACCGGGTTCCCGTGCTATCCTGCTCTCCCGCGTGGGCTTGGGAGGCAAGAAATGTCTACCTACCTGCGATTACAAACCGCTAGTTTGAAGCCGGAAATTGTTAGCCGCATCACGGCGGCTTACGAGCAGGCGCTCCATACCCTTTGTGTTAAGGACCACGACGACCCGCTCACGGAAAAGGTGGCAAGTAGGATTCTCAAGATCGCGCAAACGGAGGGCCTTGCCCCGGCGGAAATTGCGGCTTTGGCGATCAAAGAAGTCGAAATGCGTTAGGCATCGGACCTAATGCGAGTGGAACTGAAACATTCCCGACTTCGGCAGGTTGGTTATTTGGCTTCGGGGCTTCGCAATTTGCGAGGCACGCTATGACCCCTCTACCGCCGGGCGAAGCAGTTCTCACTGTTGCCGTCATGGGCCTGACCTTCCTGATCGAGGTCGCGCTTTTCGCCTCGATCGGAATGTTCTGAGAGAGCCGCGTACGGCCTTTGGCCGCGCGAGAACGCCTCTCAAGTCCGGCCATCGTTTTTCGCCGTTTCCCGCAACTATGGGACCTGCCTGCCACGGAACTTATTTTCGGGGACACAATTGTCTTGTCGTCAGCGATGGAGGATCATCGCCATGAGGATCGAATATCTCTCCGCGATTGTGATAGCTGTTCTTGCCGCTGGGACCGGGTTGGCCGTCAACTCTCTCGGCTCGCTACCTACCGAACAGCAGCCCGCGCCGGCCGCCACGCAGGTTGCGGACCGATTAGCTATGTCCGTGGATCAGTTTTTGATGCGGTCTGGTGGCTAACAGATTGGCGCCCTCCCGTGAGCGACTGGCAGCGCTGGCAACGACAGCTTTGGCGCGACATTGCGGTCGGCGTTGCAGCCGACCATGCTTGCAGCTGGTGGTAAGTCATTTCGCGCTGTAGTTGGATTTTTATTCGCGCGGCAGCGATCTTGAGTTGTTTGATGAAGTGCTGCCGAAACAAAAGGCTGCTATACTAGATTTTAGGTAACTGGCCCTGTTCTTTTTGTGCCGACAACCAAGTCAGCCAATCGCACAATTCCGACGCTCAAACGCCAAGCTGTGAAGGGCTGTCGGGAGCGATCGACGGGTTAGTTTTATCCGAAACGTCGTGGTGGAAATTCTACAGTCACCTTCAAACGACGGGGGGCAACCATGCCCGCCATATTCGACCTGCTTTATCGCGAATACTGCCGCGCCCGCCTCGCTGAAATGCGGAAACAGCTTCTGATTGTTGGACAGATTCCTGAAGGTCTTGAAGCCGATTATGATCGTGCTGATCAAGATAGAGTTGGCAGGATAGACACGCAGCACGAAATCAGTTGCGCCGCGCCGAATTGAAGCGGCCGCTAGGGCTCAACTAATGACGAAGCACTTTTCAACGCGCATTGTGAACCATGTGCTTGTAGTCGTCATATCTGTGGTAACAATCACGATTGCAGCGGCGATATCGGTGAGAGAGCCTATTGTTGCGGGCATTGCTGCTTCTATCCTGGCCCAATCAATCTTGCGGCGGAAAAGACAGGTGCGCTGCTGAGCAAACCGAAGCTCGCCCGCGCGCCAACAGGTTGCGGCCTCGATCTGCTCCTCTCCGATGGAAGGTGGTCTGGCTTTTCGAGCCGCCTGCGGCTTCGTTACCATGAATCCGACCCAGGGCCGCCGACCGCTGCACATGAGGATTAACGCGAAGGGAAAGCCGAAGCTTTGCTCGCGTTCGCTCGCGCCCTGATCACCGGCGCCTATGTCGAAGATCTTGTCTGCCTGTGAAGTAGCTTGCATCTCTTCGCTCTTGGCGCGGGCTAACGTGATGAACGGTTCTTACTCGACGGAGGCTTTAATGCTCGCAGCAGTCAAATGGAACTCCCGATATAGTGCTCGCGAATGGGTAATGAAGGTTGTGGCGTTTGTCATCGGCACTCAGAAAAGCCGGCAGAACGGCAAAAGGAAGCAAAGGCAGCCACTCTGGAAGCATTTCGACGATACTCATCGTTGGGATGCAGCCGCGGAGGAATGGGTCCCCAATCTAGACCACTGATCGTGCAGCGCACGTGCCTTTCACAGGCTTGTCCGTCGCGTTCTGCGGTGGAACCTATGTCGGGACGTGAATTTCCGGCTTCTCACAGGCCGAAGGGCCCGCGCCATAGGTCGCAAGCGTTGTCAGGTTCATGTAAGGGTTGGAGATCTAAGGGCTATTGCAGATGATCGTCCACGTGGCCGCACAAGCGATGATTGCAAACCTTCGTATGTAGACGTCGGATCGTTTTCTTCGTGCGCTGCTAGCTCTGATCGGCGATATTGCAGAGCATACGAGAGGGGCGAGGATGATCACGGCAGCGCGGGAAGCAGTCGACCTGCTAATTCAAGCCGGGGGCAGTTGGCAGTTCGATGATGCTCTAAACGGATTGCGTGATCGAGAGTGGATGGCACTGCGGTTTCTTGCGCGTGCAAACAGATTCTCGCGAACCCCTTCCGCGTTAGCCCAGTTCGTCGGCACAGCTCGTGCCACCGCTTCTCAGACAGTCAAGCGTCTCGAAGACAAGGGCTACCTTCAGCGCCGAACTTCTGATCAAGACAAGCGCTCGGTGATACTTGATATAACCCAACGAGGAGAAAAGATCCTCTTAAGCGACCCTATCACACAGCTCGTCAATGCGATTGCTGCGCTTGAACTTGGCGCAAACACCTTTCGCGATTTGCTTCACCAACTATTGGAGCAACTCGACGCACGCCGGAGTCGTCACCATGCGGATAGTTGTAGAAAGTGCATTTTTCTGACTGAGACGGCCTCGAACCGTGCGAGCAGAAGGCAGCCAGAGTATACGTGCAGATTCTTTAGGGCGACTATCGGCGAAGCCGAAATCGATCTTCTGTGCTTCAACTTCGAACGTAGAGAGAGCGGCGCCTTCTCCGCCTAAAGCCCTCCCATTTAGAATGTCCGCTGTTTGCCCTTCTGCGAAGTTGCGCCTCGTCTGACGGAGATCCGCTCATCGCGCCAGAGCGGACCAGATTTGCTCAACCTGAGTTCCTCGCATTTTGACCCATAACGGACGCCGCCTGACAAGGATGGAGCGGAAGGTCGTCGTATGGTCGCGTAGTCCTTTGCTTCCTTCCTGACGAAATTAATAAACTGCTTCACGACCGCCATCACGGCGGGAGGCAAGTTTGAGCGTGGCCATGGGTCGGTTAGACCCCTTGATCGAGCGGTAGATCACGCCTTCCATGTTCATACGTTGAAGCGAGGACGGGACAAAGGTGATGCCAAGCCCAGCGCCGACCAGACTCAGCGTCGAAGTGATGCGGGGCGCCAATTGCGTGGACGCCCCCAGATTGCCGATGCGCGGGCTGAAGCCAGCTGCCTGGCATGCGGCAATGGTGGAATCGTACATTCCCGTCCCCGGCGGTCCGTAAAGGATGAAAGTCTCACGGGACAGTCGATCGAGCGAAACCGGCGCCTCGGCTTTGGTTTGCGCCAGTACGTGGGTGCTTGGCAGCGCCACGACCATTGGTTCGTCAAGTAGCGAAGTGACGGCCAGTCCTTGTCCATTGCCCGAGGCAGCGCGAACGAAAGCTACGTCCATTTGTTCGTTCCTGACGCGATCGACGGATTCGTTGCTCAGGCATTCCTCCAAGGTCAGAGCCACCATCGGGCATGCCTCGCGAAATGCGCGAATGGCGCGCGGCACGACCGGATGAAAGGGCGTCGTAGAAGTGACCCCGACGCACAGCGCCCCTGTTCGCCTCGCGAGGCGCGCCGGGTCGAGTCGAAAGCCCGACCGAGATGCATCAACGTAGCGCGCGCCTCTTCCAGAAAAGCACGACCTGCGTCAGTCAGCTCCACGCCCCGGGCTTTGCGCAGAAAAAGCTGCACGTCGAGTTCCTGCTCGAGGGCCTTAATCTGCTGGCTCAGCGGCGGCGGGGCCGGAGGCAACATCGGTGCAGGGCAAGCTGCCAGAGCCCAGCCCGACGGTCATACGATCTTTGTAGCTTCACCCAGCTATGTCGCGAATCCCACGCTCTTCGAAACCGTTCCCTACGATGTCCAAAAGAGCTTTGATGCCGTAACCTTGGCGGCGACCGCGCCTACTTTGCTCACGGTACACCCGTCCATTCAGGCAATGTCGGTGAAGGACCTCGTAGCGCTGATCAAAGCCAGCCCGGGCAAATTCAGTTACGCTTCGCCGGGAGCAGGCACGCCGCCCCATCTGTTGGGAGAACTCTTTCGGCTTTCACTTGACCTCGACATCGTGCACGTTCCTTTCAATAGCGGCGGTGCGGCCATTGGATCGACGCTCGCGGGCCATACGCCCGTGTCGTTCGGCGCGCTCCCACCCGCCATACAGCACGTCGAGGAAAACAAGTTGCGGGCGCTCGCGCTGACGAGCAAGACTCATTCCGAGGCACTGCCGGACGTTCCCAGCATCGCGGAGGCCGGGTATCCCGACATCGCGGCGGACATCTGGACAGCCGTTCTCGTCCCGGCGGGAACGCCAAAGGAATATATCGGCCTGCTCCAGCGCGAATTTGCGAAATTGATCGCTCGAGCTGAAGTAAAAAGGATCGGCTCGCCGGTCTGGGATACCAGCCGGTAGCCAACTCTTCCGACGAATGCGCCGCGTACCTGGCGTCCGAATACCGGAAATGGGGAAAAGTCATTCGCGATGCCGGTATCAAAGCCTCATGACGATCAAGTCGACGAGAACGGCCGTGGAAGACACAGTTGCGCATCATTACGCGCGCGACGGACTGATCCAAGCGATCGAAGGCGGTCTCTCTCAGATGGGCAAAACGAGAGATACTGTCACCATCGACGATCTTTCGGCGATAGACGAATTCCATATCGGCGGTCGTAAAGCGACCGAGGAGCTGATGGCGCAGCTCAGAATTACGGCCGCGGACCATGTGCTGGATGTCGGTTCCGGCCTGGGTGGCCCAGCGCGTTTTCTCGCCGACCGTTACAGGTGCCGGGTCAGCGGCGTCGATCTGACACTGGACTACGTCGAGACCGGACGCCGACTATGCCGATGGGTAAGGCTCGATGATCGCGTCACTCTTCACCAATCCACCGCCCTTGCGATGCCATTTAAGGAATCGACCTTCAGCAAGGCATACATGTTTCATGTCGGCATGAATGTCGAAGACAAGGAACATCTCTGCCTTGAAATCGCGCGTGTTTTGCAACCGGGAGCGCTTTTCGCAGTTTATGACGTCATGCGAACGGCCGAAGGCGAATTACTGTTTCCTGTACCGTGGGCCACAACAAGCGATGCCAGCACAGTAAGCGGACCAGAGCGCTACAAGCATGCATTGGGGCGAGCCGGCTTCGAAATCGTGTCGGAACGCAACCGAAAGGACTTCGCGCTCGCCTATTTTGCCGACTTGAAAGCCCGTTCGCTTGGCGTTGCTGGATCGCTGGGCTTGCACACATTGATGGGCGATAGACGGCAAGATCAAATAGGCAACATGATTGCGTGTATCTCGAAAGGCATCATTGCCCCTTGGGAGCTGATCGCACGCAGGACTTGAGCCGTGGTCCTTTGAGTGGGATTTGGCTCTAAACCGTCGTCGGCTTCTCGCCCAGCTGAAGCAATGTCGGGTGTTCGAGCTAAACTGGAAGTCCGCCCTCCGGTCGCCACGGGCGGGTTTTGCCCCCTATCGGAAGTCGATGAGCCCAATGTGACCGTCCACCGTTGGCCGGTATCGCAGCCATTCGTCGCATCGCATGCCGGAGGCGACGAAGTCGATCTCGCCGCGCGTGGTGCCGATATCCATCAGCTCCCTGTCACTCAAGTTGGACAAGGTGACGCGCAATTTTTGGCGTTCGCGGCGCTCCTGAAAGGCATCCAAACATTTCCAGATGAAGCTGGCGACATGCGAGATCGATACGGATGTCCGTTCCAGCCACGTTGTGCCGTGCGTGATGCTCATTGCGATGTCTCCTGGGAGGTGTATTTCCAGCGGCACGAGGGTGCCGCGCGATCGGCGGGCACGCTTGACCGGCAGCTTACATTTTCCTCACCGGCGGCTTATTCTTGGGATTTCAAGCCTGGCCAAAGCGCTACCCGGTTATCGGGGGCCCTCATCCAAGGGGATTTTGCAATTGCGCTATCTCTTCGAGGAATACGCATTCGATACTGACCGGCGCGAGCTGCATCGCGGGACGCACGTCGTCTCCTTGACGCCACAGGTCTTTGACCTGCTCGAATACCTGATCCGCAACCGGGAGCGCGTCGTCGGCAAAGACGAACTCATCACCGCCATCTGGAATGGGCGCAGCGTGTCGGATGCAGCCCTGACCACCCGACTGAATGCTGCGCGCAGCGCACTTGGTGACACGGGCGAGAAGCAGCGCCTGATCAAAACATTGGCGCGTAGAGGTTTTCGATTCGTTGGCGCGGTGCAAGAGCAGAAGCCCGCAATGGCAGTTGGCTCGCTGGCGCCGAATGACGACAATGCGCAAAGGGCGTTTTCACCGCCTCGTCTTTCCATCGTCGTGTTGCCGTTCGTCAACCTCAGCGGCGATACCGAGCAAGACTACTTCGTCGATGGTGTGACCGAGAGCCTGACCACGGACCTGTCGCGCATCAGTGGCGCATTAATAATTGCACGCAACACCGCATTCACGTTCAAGGGCAAGGCCGTAGATGTAGTGAAGCTGGGACGTGAGCTGAATGTCCGCTATGTGCTTGAAGGCTCGGTGCAACGTGGCAGCAACCGTCTCCGGGTGAATGTGCAGCTAGTCGACACCGAAACAGGCAATCAGCTGTGGGCCCAGCGCTTTGAGAAACCCATCGGCGATCTGTTTAATATGCAGGACGAAATCGTGTCGACGCTCGCCAACGCTCTTGATGCCGAACTCCTTGCTGCGGAAGCGCGCCGGGCGGAGCGCTCACCCAACCCCGACGCGACTGACTTGTGTTTCCAAGGTGCCGTTTGGCTCAACATGGGTCGAACACTTGAAAACATGACGCAGGCATGCGGCTTCTACGAACGGGCGTTGGCGCTTGAACCTGGAAATGTTGAGGCGCTGGTCGGGAAAGGGTGGGCCAATTTTGCGATTGGCGCCAACTTGGTGTCCGACGATCGGGTAGAGCGTCTCGCCACGGCCGAGGCGGCCCTCGCAAAGGCGCTGTCCTTGGCACCGAACCATCCCTTGGCTCATAACGTCATAGGCCTCGTGAAAATTTTCACGAACCGCGCGGCTCAAGGCATCGCAGAATGCGAGCGGGCGCTGGCGCTGGATAGGAATTTGGCGCGCTCGCACGCGGGCATCGGGGTCGCGAAGTTTTTTCTCGGTCGGGGCGGGGAAACCGAAGCCCATATGGAGCAAGCGCTCCGTCTATCTCCCCGCGATACACTCGCCTATGTCTGGAGTATGTTTGTCGGTCTCGCCAAACTTTGGCAGGGCGCCGATGCCGAAGCGATTGTTTGGCTGCGCCGAAGCCTTGAGTTTAATCGAAATTACCCCGCTGCGCATTTTAATCTCGCGGTCGCCTTGGCGCTCGTCGGCGAGCAGGAAGAGGCACGGACTACAGCCCAGGCGGGCCTTGCGCTCAATCCTAGTTTCACTATCCGCCGGTATCGCGCTGCCACTTCAAGCAACGATCCCGGCTATCTCGCGGGCCTCGAGCGCGTCTGTGAGGCGCTTCGGTTGGTCGGAGTGCCCGAGGGCTGAGTGGTCAGCTTCTGGCCGATTTTGTTGCAAAAGTCGGTTGAGGAAGGTCGCGAAGCGTGATTCCGTTGTGTTGACGCGAATCTCGGCGGGGTCGATCCATGATGGGCCGTCTGAAGAGTGACCAAGGTCAACTGTTCTACGAGTTTTGTCTTGGCGACGCAGTCCCCGAAGATCATCTGGTGCGGAAGATTGATGCCGCTCTCGATCTGTCCTGGCTTCGTGGTGAGCTAACATCTCACTATTCGTCAATTGGACGCCCGTCGATCGATCCGGAACTGATGATCCGGATGCTGATCGTGGGGTATGTCTTTGCGATCCGCTCTGAACGACTTATCTGCCGTGAAGTGCAGGTAAACCTCGCCTATCGCTGGTTCTGCAAGCTCGGTATCGAGGACGCTGTCCCGGATCATTCGGCGTTCTCGCGCGCCCGCAACGAGCGCTTCCGCGATGGCGGTGTTCTCCGCCGCGTGTTCGAACGGATCGTCGAGACATGCATTGCCGCGGGTTTGGTTGGTGGCGAAGGATTTGCAGTCGATGCGAGCCTGATTGCCGCCGACGCGAACAAGCAGCGCTCGATCGCAGGTCAGGACTGGCGCAGGGATCGCGATCCAGCCAGGTCCAGCCGCGCGGTGAAGGAGTATCTGGCGACCCTCAACGATACGGCGTGGGGCACCGCCAGCGATGTCGTCCCTAAGTTTATCTCGCCATCCGATCCGGCAGCGCAGTGGACAGGGCTAACAAGGGGGCGGCATTCTTCGCGTACTCCGATAACTATCTCATCGACGTGAAGTTTGGCGTCATCGTTGATGTCGAGGCCTCCCGCGCAATTCGCCAGGCTGAGGTCGGCGCGGCAAAGACCATGATCGAACGGACCGAGGAGCGCTTCGGTCTCAAGCCAGAGCGACTTATCGGGGATACCGCTTACGGAGCCGCTCCGATGCTGAACTGGCTGGTCGAGGAGAAAGGCATCGCGCCACATATTCCTGTGTTCGACAAATCGAAACGGGATGATGGCACCTTCTCGGGGAGCGACTTTCAATATGACCCGGTCGGCGACGTCTATCGCTGCCCGGGTGGTAAGCAGCTTGGGACGAGCGGTACCGTGCACGAGGGCAAGACCCTTCTGTATCGTGCAAGCAAGCTCGATTGCGATGTATGCCCGCTCAAACCGCAGTGCTGTCCAAAGGAACCAGCACGCAAGATCCCTCGCGACATCCATGAGCAAGCCCGGGACGTCGCCCGGTCGTTAGCCGGTACCGAGGGCTTCGAGGCGTCGCGACGTCAGCGCAAAAAGATCGAGATGCGTTTTGCGCACCTGAAGCGCATCCTCAAGCTCGGTCGACTCCGATTGCGTGGACCACGAGGCGCCCAGGACGAATTTGTTCTTGCTGCCATCGCCCAGAACTTGCGGCGGTTCGCGTCGTTGGTCGCTCGTCCACCACCCGCCCGGGCTCCGTGTATCGCGCAGCGTTCGAGTTGCGTAGAGAGCGTCAGGGGCCGGCAGATCAAGGCGGCCGTCCTTAGCGAAAGGTCGGACGATCCATCGCCAACAGCCGACTTTTGCAACAAAATCGGCCCTTAGCCGATCTTCGGCTTGGCTGACAACGCCAAATGCCCCCGGATGGGCACCTGTTGATCTGAATCAATGGCGCGGTTTTGCGTGGATGCTTCTTTTGGAATTTCTACTTTGGCGTGCCGACCTGACCCCATTCCTCAAAACGGTTGTCTAACACAACAAAGGGTGCCTCCATGATCGCGATCGATCGACGTGTTTTGCTTGTTCTTGGCGTTGCCGTATCGACGTGCTTGGCAGCCGCCGTACCATCGCGCGCACAATCCATATCACCCGCGGAAGCGCAGCAGATCGCCACCGATGCCTATGTCTATGGCTATTCGCTGATCACGACTGAAGTGACCCGCGCTCAGATGAGCAACGTGCCAAAGGTCGAGGGGTTCACAAGCCCGACTGGTCAGTTCGTCAACGTTCCGCGCTATCCGCCTGCGGACTATCGCGGCGTCTCCGCGCCCAACGCTGACACGCTTTACTCGGTTGCTTGGGTCGATCTTGCGGAGCCGCAGGTATTCAGTCACCCAGACATGGGCGACCGTTTCTATCTCTTTGAGCTTACCGATTTGTGGATGTCGGATTCAGAGTCATCGCCGAGCAAGCGGACTGCAAGCGGAAAGGCAGCCAACTACTTGTTCACCGCGCCGGGCTGGAAAGGTGAGGTGCCGGCGGATATGAAACATTTTCCAATGGCTACGCGCTACATGGTCATTCTCGGCCGCACATATGCCGATGGCAGCGAGGTCGACTACAAGGCCGTCAACGCTTTGCAGGCACAATATAAGATTACGCCTCTTTCCGCTTGGGGAAAGCCGTATACCCCTGTGACACCGCCGGTAAATCCGAGTCCGGGTTTCAGCATGACCGACAAACCGCAGTCGGTCATTCTTGCTATGGGAACGGAGGGATACTTCAATTTATTGGCTAAACTGATGGCATCCGCGGCTCCGGCGCCTGCGACGGATGCACCGATACTCGCGAGCATGGCGAAGATTGGTATCGAGCCTGGGAAGCCGTTCGAGATGAGCAAGTTTGACCCAGCTGTTCAGCAAGCATTGAAGGACATTCCACAGACAGCACTGAAGAAGATCGAGGCAAACAAGGAAAACCTTGGTGGGATAGTCAACGGCTGGTCGATTACCAAAGGGTTAGGTACCTACGGCCCTTCCGATTACATGAAGCGAGCGGTGGTGGCGGCATTTGGCTGGCCTGCCAATCAAGAGCGTGACGCTGTCTATCCGAACACCGAAAAAGACTCGGCTGGCCAGAAGCTGAGCGGTGCGAACAAGTACACGTTGACCTTTCCAAAAGATGCAACGCCGCCCGTCAACGGTTTCTGGTCATTCACCATGTATATGATCGACCAAGGCTGGTGGTTCGTCCCAAATCCACTCAACAGGTTTACCGTGAGCATGCGGGACAATCCGAAGTTCAATGCCGACGGGTCGCTGACGCTATACTTCCAAAACGAGTCGCCGGGCGCAGAGAAAGAAGCTAACTGGCTGCCCGCACCGAAAGGCGATTTTGTCCTAATGCTGCGGATGTACTGGCCAAAAGAGACTACCCCTTCCATCATTGATGGAAGCTGGAAAGTGCCGCACGTCGTCAAGGTCAACTGAGTTAAAATAATCTCCGCCGGCGCGCGAAGCACAGCGCCGGCGGAGTTCCCTGCGCGCGAAGTCGCTACGGACGGCCGCTTCCGGCCCTTCAGCGACATCGGAAGATTGCTGCTTCTCGGCCGCTGTTGCGGCCTAAGCGGACGTCAGTGAGCCAGCCCCTTAATGAGTACACGCCCTACCTCGACCTCCAACATCTTTGGGCTTGATACAGCTAACATAAGGATTGTGTGCGTATCTTGCCTTGGAAGCGGAAGTCCGGCGCATCTACGCTTCCTTCTTCGGCGTCTGCGCCGCAAAATGCCACACGCTTCCCTCCTTGTCGGCCTATGGGGATCGACCAAAGACTCAGAGGATGAAGAGAGTCTGGATGACGAGACGATCGACGCGGATTTCTATGCGAAGTCGCTCCGCAAGGCGGTAGAACTTTGCATCGAAGAGGCACATCGCTCGACCGCCACACCCGAAGGAGAAACAAAACGAACCGAATCGCACCGGTCTCGAGCACCGCGATCTGCTGGTAGGAGAAGGGGCCGCAATTGAGGACGCCTCCGCCTGCTAGCAGTGTGGGACGATTAGATTGGAAAATGCGCGTATGCATGCAGCGTTCTACCCGATTGGACCCGTCTCCCTTCTTGAGTTGTTCCTGTAGCGGCGGCAAGTTTCAAATGCCAGCCTCGGTGCGATGACAACCGGAACATTCTAGAAGCCGGCGTAGAGCGATTGGCGGCGAATTCAAACGAGGGGCTTCTTCTCGGCGACGATGTGTACGGCTTAGACTTTTCCGTGAAACTCGGCTCCTCCAGCGGCAGGCCGCGAAAGCATGTGGATCGGCCGCCTCGTTTGCGTTGGCAACCGGCCGCCGCGCTCCAACGTTGCGATCAGTCCTAATTGCCGGCGGTGCGCCCGGAAATCGCGTTCGGCGCATCGGCACGCGGCTTCAAATGCAGCGCGGACAGTCTCGAGATCGGCGGCGCCATTAGCGCAAAGCCGACGTTCGGGCTGACCGTATGTCCCAGAAGAGCCAAATCGAGCATTACGGAATGCGCATTGTCGAACACGATCTTGAAAAGCAACCGCTGCGCTAAAAAGGGTGACTCGCTATCGTTGTCAATTCTTCTCCCAAGCCAGGAACGCCCCCGTAACAACCGAGTTAAGCCGACAAAACCCACTTGTGAGGGAGACAGCCATGGCTCGCGCAACAGCCCATCCGGATCATCAATGCATCTCAAGCGAAGACATCCAAGGAACCGAGGTTTATGGAGCAGACGGGAAGAATATCGGTGAGATTGATCACCTCATTATCGACAAGGTGTCAGGTCGCGTAGCTTATGCCGTCATGAGCTTTGGCGGGTTTGTCGGGTTGGGTCACAGCCATTACCCCATTCCTTGGGCCGCGCTGACATTTGATACGTCGCGTGGTGGTTTTCGAACCAATATCACCGAACAACAGCTGAGGGACGCACCTGAGTTCAGTGATGACTCGTGGCAGGATCGAGACTGGGAAACGCGCACCCACCAGTATTACGGAACGCCTACGTACTGGGAGGCGCGACCGGGTGGCCTATAACAGTAGGCATCTTAAAATTCCCGATCGTGAGTGCCAGTCTAGGCGGGCTGCTCCCGTTGGCTCGTTGGCTTAGAATATATGCTGACGCGTCGCGCCTGATTGGTCGCGAAGCCACAAGCCAGCGTAGCACAGCAGCTGACGCCCTATGGTCTCGTCAGCTCGCAGCTGACATTCCGCTCGGCGTTGATTGACTGTAGACAGATAGTTGCTTCATCCGCGCTTGGCTGAATAGCCCGCGGTCACCTCGTCCTTGTGGGCGGCGAAGGCTTTCAGGACTTCGGCCTTCTCGCCCTTCGGGACCTTGAAGCGGTCCAGGCTCCGTCCGAGCTCCGCGGCGACCTCATCGAACTCTGCCGGGGAGATCCGGAGGTTGCGGTGGGCCTCCTCGAGGCCGTGCGGCGTTGCGCCGGGTCTCGTCGCTGTGAACTTGAAAGGCCCACCCGAAACGTCGCAGACCCATAGCGTGCGCATGAACTTGAGGCCGGGAAGCCTTTCCAGGCTCTTGGTGTGCCATTCTCGCAGCTGCGGATTCTTGGACCTTTGGCCGACGATGGGATTCTTCACGATGGCGTCGCTGAAGTGATCCACGACCGCTGCGATGGCGAAGACGCCGCCCAGCCGCTCGTACAGGCTTTTCTCAGGCGTGGTTTGCCTGTCCTGTGCGTAGGCCTTGTTCGCACTTGCCAACGACAGCGGGATAGCAGTCATCGCCAAACCTGCGACGATGCGTCGTCGGTTGATAGACGTTGGAAGAACCCTTGTCATTGATGTCTCCTTGGGGATTGCTCGAAAGCCTCACCTTGTCCTCCGGTACCAGCGGGTGCGTCCCGCATGGTTCGGGTGCCCGATGCGTCTGATCGGCGCTCCCGTACCTCCCTCGTTGGATGGCTTTGAAGGGAAAACGTTCCCGTCAAAATCAAATTGACATCCCGCTTGCCGGCTTGCCGCCCGATCGGACTGTCAGCGATGCACCACCAGCCAAGCGATGATGTTCGGCCAGATACGCGTAAGCCTCCCGTCCTCCAAGGATTCCGAGGTGTTGCAATGCAACCCCGAAAGGTCGCGGTGCCCGTGACCAGGCGCAACTTTCGGCTCTGGCGATCAAAAAGCTGGACGTCAGCTCGATCGCCGCAAGCGGTCTGTTTACTCCGCGAAATGTCGCCTGTCCGCCCACCGCGGACCTATGATGAGGTCCGCTATGCGCCGCTATCAGCGGGCACAGCGAACCTCATACCCGCCCTAATTCAATCGCGGCCCCACCCTCCTAGCAGTCCTCCCCCGCCGTCGCCTTCTGCTGGGACGGTGCGGGCTCGGCCGCTCCGGCCGTGGCCTTCTTTGATTGTTCAGTGGGCGCGGGACGGGTTTGCTCGACCGTGCCTGCCGTCCGATCCGGTTGCCGCGCGGAGGGTGCCGGCTTGGTCGCCGTTGATTGCTCGGCAGCGGTAGGCTGGCTCTGCATCTGGCGCTGCGCGTCATCCGACGAGGTGGCGGTATGCTCTGAGGCCTTGCCCATCGAAGATGTCGGCGGATGCTGCTTGGAATCAGCTACTGTGGAACCAGTGGTTTGTCCGGTATAACCCGGGACATTCCCCGATCCTGCATCGCGGCTCGCCATGTTGCAGGGACCGGCATAGACAGAGGTGGCGCCGAAGGCGAGCAACGCACCCACGATCATAAATCTGTTAGCGATCATAGCGTTTCTCCTCAGTTAGGACTCTGGAGGATTGAACAAAAGTATTGGGCTTTCCGTTCCGGGTGTGTGAACTCAGCGCCCAAATTGACGAATGGCTGAGTTCACCCGTGCCTGTTTGGCGATTTCGTCGGTCGAGTAGGAGAGCATCGCCTAAGAACGGCGAACAGATTAAGCCACTGGGCTCACCACATTTCGCTGCCAAGCGGCGCTACCCCTTACTCGGACCGGCCTTCAACCGCCGCCCGGGTCGCACCAGCTTGCTTGGCGCACTCCATTCGGTCGCGTCATCGGCATCGGCGATCTGCGCCACAGCGGATCGAACGGCTCTCCGTGCCTCAGCCAAGAAGCCGATTTCGCCGGAACATGAAACCGGTCGGAGTGAACCTTCTGGCCACCTCGAGCGCGCGGCTCTCGCAGCTTTCCAGCGCAATTTTCTGGGAAAGCATGACGTCTCCGATTGGCAGCTCGCCCATCGGCAGGAAACACAGCCCGATTGTCGGACGGTCCTTTTCATCGATCTCGCAGACATTCGTCATGGCGCCCGGGTAGATTCTGTACTGCTTGCCCGTGTCGCCGCCGACGACCTCGAAATAGCCCTTTGCCGCGAACTGCGTCCGTTGCGCCGGCGATAGCCACTCTCGCAAGAGCCGCAGCGAGCGGCCCTCCGGAGTACTCTCGGCACCGTGTCGTATGAGGAGAGCCCGGATGGCTCTCATGCGCGAGCGTTCACCCGAGCGAGACGGCCTGAAGCCAAACATGGTACGGACCGATCACCCGCCGACCAGCCTAGGGAAGAACACAGTTTCCTCCGCGTTCGGGTCGAACGACCGGATCTGCGAGACCTGACCCGGACTCGTCCGGGCCGCCGCGGTGAAGCCGGCATTGGTGAGCTCGTAGAACCGCCGCTCCGCCCTCGCTATCTCTCGTTCGTCGGCCGGATCGAAAAGGTGACGGCTGTCGCCGGTACGGTCCATCACGATCTGGATTGCCATGATCATCCTCCTCGGATTGCTGATGGCCAAGGACCTGATCCAGTATCCGGCCGAAGTCGCGGACTTTCAAGAGAAGATGCAGTCGCAAACGTCAGGCTTGCTTGCTACAGTCCGTCTAACAGTCGCACATTTATCCCGCGCGCCCCGTTTTGAATATTTGTTGTTATTTTCATCAGCTGTAAATTTCCGGCCCGGCCTCGCATTTGCCGGCAGATCGTGCCCGTCTGCTCGACGTCGAGTGTTGCTTTATCGCGCCAAGGAGCGCGGGGCGTTCGCCGCCCGCATGGCCGGTCACGGCATCGCCACCCATCACCTGAACGACACGAAGTCGCGATGCGCAGCGAGCCTGCGCACCAGGCTCACAAAGGACGCCTGATCCGATGCTCCCCACGACATCGCAATTGGACAACGAGCGCCCCGCTCGGAGCGCCAGACGTCGCACTACTCGCCACGCTCCGCCTGCTCGCATGATCAAGTTGACCGATACGGGGCGGATCACACCTTACAAGTGGGTGCATCCGACCGAAGAGCGCTAGAGCTTTGTCTGGGCATCAAAATACCGGGCGTCATGTGGAATCTATAGCGTTAGGCCGCAGCATGAAGCAGTTGATATCCGCCCTTACGCCGACCCGGCGGCGGCCGCGCGCAAGCTCCTCAAGCTCGACGCCGCCGTCGAGCCGGTCCAGGACGGCCGCATCCACATCGAGAAGATCAACGCGCCGTTCCTCTAGCAGAAACGGCTGCAAACGCGACAGGTGCCGAATTCGGCGCTGGCCTCAAGTTTGCGATCGAGAGAGGCTCGCTCAAGCTGCACGAGAGCGACACCTATGTGAGGCTGATGCCGCTGGGCCAAGATTTGCTCAAGCAGGAAACCAGGGAACCGGCTGGTCATTGTTGTCAGCTGGCTCGCCGCCCGAGCCGCGGAGCGGCCCCGGCCCATATCAGCGTTGAACCCCTGCGAGCCGGGGCCGTTTCTCTCACTCGCTGTCTAGGCCGGTCCTTGCAGCGGCCGGTGGCAAATATCGGTGCGGAGAGCGCCTATTTACGCTCCGCCCACCACACCAGGAGCAGCGCCATGACCCAGCGTCGTCGGCATCGATCTAACGCAACGTTCCAGCTTGTGCGGGGGCAATGATGGATCATGGCCGGGTCTGACAACCAGACCGAAGCTAGAGAATCCAAACCTGCCCGGCTGGAGGAGTTGCGGCGGGTCATTGAGGAGTACGCAGCCGAGCTGCGCGCCATCATCCAGAAGCTGCGCCGCAAAATGAACTAAGGTGGCCGCTGCGGGTGGAGTTGAGGCCAAGATCCTGGGCCAGCCAGGCGTCGCGGCGAGCCCAGGCCCAACAACTTGCATCGGCGCCGGGTAGCTTGCGATTGGGCAACCGACCTACCTCGGATTTGCAGACGCAAAAAGGAAACGCCCCAGCCCGCCGGAGGCGACCTGGAGCTTAGTCGCGGCAACAGGTCTTGCGAAAAGGATGGCACGCAAGACTGATCATTGAACTGACCGAAGGGGCTCTCGTTTCTAACAGGCGACGGCCCGCACGCTGCCGAAGGTCATGAGATCTCGGACGCTCTGAAGGATTTGTCGAGGGCCAGCTTGGCCGCTCGATCGGCGTGCAGCTGGCGCTTCCGCTCCGGTCCTAAAACACCAGGCTCACCAACGAGACCGCGAGCGAGCAGCAGACCGCAATTCCAAGGTATGGCAATGCAATTGTCATCGGTCCCTCGCTGACGAAATCCCGACGCTCAAATCAAGCTGAGATTCGCATATTCGCGGCCGCGTGACTATCTCATTGTCATGCCCAGCACATTCGAGTTCTGCCTGCCGACCACGACCGTCCTGACGGCCCCCAACTGGTTCCACAAGATCAAGTATGACGGCTATCGCCTGCGCGTCGAGCGCACCGGCCGCAGCGTGCGTCTCATCACCAGGAACGGCCACAACTTGGAACGACCGCTATCCCTGGATCGTCCAGGCGCCGCTGCGCAACCGCGAGCAGCACCTCGTCATCGACTGTTGGTCAGGGCGAATACAAGATCCACGATCTCGAGAATATCGGCGATACCGATCTCTGGTTTACGACCGTGGAATTTCTCGACAGTGCCAATAAATCGCTGAAACCCAGGGTGCCATAGCAGGAAAATAATGGCGGAGATCCCGGCCATCCACTACGTCAAAAGTGACGACGTCCATATCCCGGCTATTGGCGGAGTTCACTGCGTAGCAGCCATTCCATCATGGATTTGCCGCAGTATCGGTGAGGCGTTACATACCGCCCATGGAAGCTCTAACGCAAGTTCCCCAGGCGCACGCCAAAGTCGCGCATCAGTTGTTGGCGGTGTTGCAAGGTCCTCATCAGAATGACGTTGCCAGATGCTGGAAGAACTCGGGCACCGCGTGGTCGGCGAGCCCGTCGCTGCTCAGGCGACGCCCCCTCCTCCGCAAACCGGTCTCGCACGACGAGTTGAGGATCACGATCGACAAGATATTCGAGGCGGCCTAGTACGGTCCGCGAGGCAGCTGGCGAACTGCCCGCGATGGCATCGTCACTTTTGATCGGGCTTCTTAGCGGCAAGGGCGCCGGGCGTTTCGCGTGCTCAACGCGATGACGGTCATCGACCTCACGCGGTATTTCTCGCTTCAGTGCAACGTCGGCTTCAACCGTGACCAGCCAATCCGCCGCATCCCCTCGCGGATAGCGCGCAAGACCAGCGCGAGGGTTTCAGCCCCGGTCAGCACTTCCACTTCGCCGTTCGAATGAATACGAAAGCCGACGCGCGGCTCGCTCTCAAGCAACATCGGTGACGTCGTCTTCTTTGTCATCGACCTTCACTCCCTTACTCACAATGCCCGCAGCCGCGATGCGCCCAGCAGCCCAGGCCGGATCAGCAATCTCCTCGAGGGCCGCGCGAACAGCATCCTCGACAAGTTCAAAACATTCTTCCTGCCGACGCATGGCGAGCAGGTAGGCAGTCTCGCCAGGCAAGTTGAGGAGTCGGTTGCGCATGGCCAGCAAGATTTGCTCGAGGTAGCGCCGGACAGAGTCGAGCTCCGCAACTTCGCCGGCCTCGATAGCGTCCTGGCGCTCTTCGCGGCGACGTTTCGCGGCGACAAGGCGAGTGCGCTCTTCGGTAAGCTTGTTGCCGGCCGTACCCCCACGACCAGCAGCAACTGAGCGCAAGTGCGTCAGAACTTCCCGCCGCACTTGGTCGAGATCGTAATTGCCCGACGACTGTCGCGTAATCGTGCCCTCGGCAAGATACTGATCGAATTGGGATCGCGAGCAGCAGATGTGCGCCGCCGCCTGAGCGATTGTTGCCATTTTCCTACCGACCCCTCTTTTTGTACTATACAGTACAAATATCGTGCGCGCAAGTGCGACCCGCAGTGGCCCCGGGCTCGGGAAGGACCCCGGTCACTGTCCGAAAGCCCCGGCACGACAGCAGAAAATCAACAAAGCTCTGGACTTGGCAGATGAAATCATTGACGAAGCGCCGTTCGTCGGGGCTGTAGTCTGGAACGGGGTCGCCATCGTCTCCGGGATATTCCACCAAACACTTCATCGACTTACTGTTCAAAAGCTCAACGAAGAGCTGGCGCGCAGACTGATCGATGGTGCAGTCGTCAATCGACCGCTGCAATTCGGCGGCGAGTTCGCGAGCTTGATCTTCATCCAGCCCATCCTCATTGCTCGTGAACCAATGCCGGCACATCCGGCTATCGTCCGGCGCAACGCGGTTAGCGTAGTCAGTAAGCGCAAACCACCAAAGCGGCGCCACTCGCCACCATCCGTTAGCATTTCCAACGATATCTACACCCATCTCTCTCGTTTCGGAGTTGGGACTGATTTTGCCGAGCATAACGCGTCCCATCGCCCTGCAGAGCGCAGCGGGAATCCGCCGCACTTGTTCTGTAATCAGTTCTCGTTTGGGAAAGGGGGAATGTGGGGAATGCTAGAACCCGTAACTCCGAGAATTTCTCAAAAACCAGCAAGAACCCACGTCTAAAATTCGCTCACTTTCCTGCAACGAGGCTGTAAACTTTCCCCTCTTTCCCCTCTTTCCCCTCTTTCCCCTCTTTCCCCTCTCTCCCCCTTGAGGGCGGCATCTCCCATCAGTTCGACGACGAAAACGGATCCTCATCATTGTCTCCGGACGCCCCCTGCAACCGGCAGTCTTCAGCCGCCCCACGGATCTCGATCCGATATAGATTCTGCTGATGACCAGGGACGCGGCGCAGGAAAGCGACGCGGTCTTCGATCCACGTCGGGCGGCCGGTCAAATGCTTCTGGAAGAGCTTGCCGATACCCTGCGCGGTCGCCTTATCGACCGCTTTCTGCGCCAACTCCGCCAATCCGTCCGCAAGCTCAGCGGCATCCTCGTCGGTAGCGACATTGTAGTCCGAGAGCAGCGATGCCACTGACCGCGCGGTGAACTGGTCCTCACCAAACCGCGCCCAGAGGGCGGTCAGGACGCGCGACGTCGTGCTCGCTTCCTCGTCCTGGGCCTCGCCGGCCAGGAGGAGCTTGCCGCAATCGAAGTCAATGCCGGCGAGGCCTGCCGTGTATTCAACCGGCCAACCGGCCAGCTTCCACCAGCCCTTGAAGCGCGTCTTTGCCTGTTGATCACCCGGTCGGTTCTGAATGCCGGCAACCAGAATCAAATAGAGCGCCCGAAGAACACGCGCGCGGTTCGCCTGCGTCCAGTCCACAGGATCGCTGTGCTTGAAAACACGGTTCTCCGGATCGGGCCGATCGACATTCAACGACAGGATGAACGACCGGCTTGCCATATCGCCGCGAGGCGCAATCGAGTTGCCGGTGAAGACCTGGATGGTCGACGCCGGCACGGTCTCGAACATGGAAACGCCTAGCACGCGATCCGAGATCTCGGGCGCAGTGAGCGCGGCTTCGATATGGGGACAGCTGATCGTGGATCCACGACCGATGTTATCCCAGATCAACACACCGACACCTTGACGCAGATACGAGAACAACGCTTTTTTTCGCTCCTCCGCGTTATCGGACCAGGCGGCCGCAGCAGCAGGTCGGCCGAGAATTGCCGCGACGATCATCTGAATCAACGTCGTCTTGCCGCCACCGCGCTGGCCCGCAGTGACGAAGAACGCGGGACGCTCCGGGAGCAGCGCGCGCTGCAACAGGGTTATTGCGAGAACAATGACGACACATTTGCCGGCATCATCGAGAGCCACATCAACGAGCCATTCACGCATCAGAAATTCCAGCGCCACGCGAGCCTCGTCGTCCGTCGGCTTGCCGGCAGGCAAGCACGCACGCAGGGCGGGATCGATGCGATGCACAACACCGAGAGCCCGATCGAGGCCATTTCCGTCGATCACTCGTCCGGTTGCAGTCACGAGCGGCGCCTGATTGATTCCGCGAACAACGGGCATCTCGCTGTCTGCATAGTCAAAGAACGCTTTGATGAACGGCAATGGCGTTGCCGCGAAATAGTTAGGTCCATCTTCGCAGACCTTCTCCCAGCGGAGATACTTCTCGATCAGCATCTGCAGGCTGCTCGCCGTCAACTCGGTGATCACCGGCTGGGTCGGCGCCTTCATCAGCTCATCGGGGCGAGCGGTCGCGTTTGCCGAACCGGACGTCAAAAGATGGAGAGCCCATGGCTCCTTTTCGTCGATCCGAACAGGAACACCGTTTGCGTTGCGCATCGGAGGTTCGGGGCTGTCGTCTTTTGCGAGAACATCGTCGATGAAGGTGACCGTCGGCAGCAATTCCTCATTGGCGTACGGAAGCGGACGAACGATACGGGCATCGGTCGTCGCCTTCGCAAAAAAACTTTCTCGCGCTTGGCTCTTTCGTTCAGCGAGTTCGCTCTTCATTCGCGCCTTGATTGTACGCACGCTCGCGCCAGCGGCCTTTGCCACCGACGCAGCAAAGTCGTCGAGCTCGTCCAGCTCGAGACTGGCTTGAGCGAGGATCGCCATCGCATGATCTACCATGCCGGCGGCGGGTCCGGCGGTGACGATCGCCTTTGCTGATGCCAGATCGTAACGCAGGTAATAGAACGAACGACCATGAGCAAATGAGTGGATCACAAGATCGCCGTGGCCTCCTCCCAGGACCATGGCTTTGCACCTGCCGTACGACACGCCCTCCATCGGATCGGCAAGCGTTTCATTCACGTAACGCTCTGGCGTCGCCAGCACGGCGCCGACGGTGACGCCGCCAAGGCGATCGAACTCCAACTCAATGTCCGGATAGAGCACGCCCTGGTGTCGCGCTTTAATCAAACGCAATGCGGTAGAGATCGGCGTGCCTGACCGAGCTGAGACAGCCTTGGCGAGATCTTGGTCGTGCTTGTTCGCGATCTCGGCGGCGGCTTTGCTCAAAGCTCGCTTGCTGTCAGCCTTGGCCATGCTGATCCGGTGCCGATCGTACTCGGTCAGCGCCGGCACGACGCGGCTGGTGTCAATCGCCTGGCCGTCAAAGACGCGAGGCTCTCGCTTCGAAGAGTTCTGGACGAGCGGCGGGACGATCAAGGGAGCACCCTCGAAGCACAAGCGCTCGCCAAAGCCCACCATGCGATCCACGATGCTCCGCTCGAGCAAGGTGCCCGCACGGCTGATCATGTGCCAGCCGAATCCATTCAACCAGCACCAATCGTGCAGATCGTTCAGGAAGCGCTTGATGTCGCCACCGTCAGCGACGAGCAAGTAGTGATGTTCGCCATCCGAGCCGGGGATCCAATCACCAGTGTCCGCACGAGACAGCCCCGCGCTCGTGCTGGCGCGGCTCACGCGGGCGGCAAGCGCGAGATCGGGAGCGATCGTGAGCAGGCACTCCCACATGCCGCCGTTGGAAGCGATCTTGGCCTTGACTTCCGGCGGCATGCCCTTGGAATCAAAATCGATCAGGACCCAGGACGGCACGCTCGACCGATAGTCGATGAAGTCGCGGGTCCGGGAAATGCAACCAGGGCTCTCGTTGATGCGGTCCTTCGTGACGATGTGGACGGGGGCGGCGATGCTCTTCGCCAGCGAGCCGAGCGCAATCGCTTGATTGGGACGACAAGCCACGATGATGCGCGCGAGCATAGCTGCGGTGGCGGCGAATGCGCGCGCAGCCATGCCCTTGCTCATCCAGCATTTCGAACCGTCGCTGTTCAGAGAGCCGTCGTCGTTCAACGACAGCCGCTTCGACATCAGCGACGGCTCGTCCATCTTCGTGATCAAGGTCAGTTGTGCGCCGGTCAGATCGACCTGACCGCCGACGTCGTCATCGCTCTGCGCGATGTCTTCGTCAGCTGACTGCGAAACGATGTCAGTAGTGCTCATTGTCGCTGTGCGGCTACTTGTGCAAACGCGCGTCGGTTTCGCGTTCACGGATCGCGGCCAGCTTCTCCTGGTGAGCCGCGCGATCTTCGGCAACGCGCAGCTCGACGGCGCGCTCCAACTCATCCGCAGCGTTGCGCATCGCGCGGATGATGTTGGCGAAAAACGTTTGCGACCAGCTGTCAGTGGGCGCACAGGTCAGCGCCATACGCGTGATGCGCTCAATGTCGCGACAGGCACTGTGCACGAAGCGATGCAGCGGGATCGGCGGCTTCGGCTTGCGGCCGCCGGGGATGATGGTGAAACCCATGGGGTGGAGACCTCCGCTCTTGCGGGGTCGCGACAGCCATGGCATCATCATCGTGCAACCGAGACCGAGCCAAGACTGGGATGCAACCCCAGTTTTCGAAAAACCCCGCCGCACTATTGCGGTGGGGTTTTTTCATTCTGAGGCTGAGTCGGCCTAAAGCACACGAAAAGCGGCGGTTACATTTTAGCCCGCCGTGTTGCGTTTGAGCTCCGAGGTACCGGGTTCCATTTCCCTGGCAATCGCATCGAGGTTGGCGCTGGTAGGTCGATATTTTGGTTCGATCTCAAGCCAGTCAAACAACGCATCAAAGATCTTTTTGCGCGGACGTTGCTTGCGGCTAGTGATGATCTCGTGCTTCGCCATTAAGCGAAGGAAGGGTTCGACCACCAGTTTGCGCATGTCGCGCCTTTTGTACTCGGTGCTGTTGAGCTCGAGCCATTGGTCGATAGCCGACAGGTATGTCGTTAGCGTAGCTATCAGATTTTTTGGCGGGTAATCGGGATCGGTCATCCAGGTGTGCAGCATCTGTTCATCTGCGTCCGGATTGAGCTGGGATAAAATGATCTTCTCGATTTCGTTCGTCAGGAAATCGTTTCCGACCTCCTCTGAACGCGCCAACATTCTCTCGCCGGATGCTCGTAAACGGCTAACGGCATCCCGATCTGGCTGTTTGACCAGCGCGGTACGTAAGCGCGCACCTTGGTGCCTAATATACTCAAGATCCTGTGTCACTCCATATCGTTCATACGGATCACTCATGCCCAATGCGCTCAATAGTGCATCGAACAGCTGTTCACTGCGTTCCGCCTCACTTGGAACTGGACCTTCTTTGCTCATGCGGGCTTGCAATCTAAACGCTACTCGGCAGCACGAAAATGCACCGCCGGTTTTCGTTGGCAGCAATGGTGCATCAATTTATACGCAGAGCAAGCCGCCACTTCGCACTTTGTTTTTGAAACCTCCCGCTGACGCCTACATACTGGTACATATGGTTACCGGCCAGGAAGGGGGATGAAGTAAGCGCGGCACTGCCGGCAACACTTTGAGATTGTAATGATAGCCGCAAATCAACGCGAAGCCGAAATGGAGGACCTAGCACCGGCTAATTCTCGTCCTCGCCGCATGCTCAACGAAAGGCAGGTTTTGGAAATTATCCCGGTCGGCCGCACCACGCTGTACCGGATGGAGAAGTCGGGCCGCTTCCCCAAATCGACCTACATCAGTCCGAACCGGCGCGTCTGGTACGAGGACCAGATCGTGGCGTGGCAGAACGCGGTCGATGAATTCGACCCGCACCGGGCGCGGGGCAAGGGGCGGCGCCGGCGGGCCATTTAGGACGTGAACGCCAAGGTAGGCGACGATGCCAACCGTGCATCACATCATAGCCAGCTTAGAGGACATTAGCGAAATTGGCAGCTGCGAAGTGCCGCAGGCCGCGATGACCCAGCTGTTCGCAGATTTATCACAACGAATGAACGCGTGGGACAACAAGCTCCATCTCGCATAATGTGCAAAATGGCGGCGACCGTTCACACCGTCCCATATGACATGCTTGCCGAGCTCGGACACAGCTACAACCCACCCTACTCTGCCTACTAGCACTGCTGCATTGCTGGGGCGATGAATTGCTCGGTTACGCGGGACGCCAATGCTCATGGCGCCGAGCGCGGCGAAACCGCAAAAGAGTGAGATCGGGCGCGACCGGCTGCGCATCGAGCGGGAGGAAGCCGCGCTCGTCTGGCACGCACAGGCGCACGGCGATGCCGTTGAGCACCGGCCCGACGCAACTCCGCTCTCGGTGCTCGGCATCGAATTGCGGACCGTTGCAGGATGCAAGGGTCTCCGCACCGGAATGAGCTGGTGCGGCAAAACCGGAGGCTTCTGTCGCGGCGGCTTCCGGTGCTTGGGCGGTGCGTCAGCAAGCCGCCTAGGAGACGCGACCGGACCGATGTCCAGCAAGCTCAGGCCGCTACGGCTTACGCGCCCCAGCGAAACCACCAAAGCCTCGTTATCCGCTTCCAGAGCGGCAGAGATGCAGGGGCATCCTCGCCGTCGGCAGCGTCGTCCAATTCGGTAAGCCGCTCGACCAAGCCTTCCAGTCGTGTCGGTAGCGGCGCGGCATCGTCCGCGAGAACACCGCGAAGTTGGTCGCCAATCTCGTCGCAGATTGCTTGGCGGTGCTCTGGCTCGAGGTCGGGAGATGGGGTCGGAGGCCGGTCCACCATGTCTGCCCCGGGTTTCTGGATGTGCGCAACTCCCCAGCCGCCTTCAACGCGCGAGGTCATTCCTTAGCTCCGGATTCGGCCGTACTCCTTCCGGGGTAATCTCTGTTATCTAGCCGCCACGCTATTGATCTGATTGGTCCGACCGCCCTCAGGTTCCATGGTATGATTTCTTGATGCTCGCGTAGGCGCGGGAGGCTTAGAGGGTGTCGACCTATCTACATTTGCAAACCCACGGCATGGAGTCGAAAGAGGTTAGACGCATCACTGATGCTTACGCGCGGGCGCTCAACATCCTCTGCGTCCAGGATCGTGACGATCCGCTAACGGAAATGATCGCCCAGAAGATCATCAAGATCGCCCAAAGCGGCGTCCATGATCCGGCAGAAATTGCTGCACTGGCGATCAAGGAACTCGAAATGCGATAAAGGTATCTGGTGCCCATCACCAGGAAGAGCGCACCGGCTTTATCGCGGAACGCCGTTCCATGCACTTCGTTATTCCGTAACCTGGTAACCGCATTGGAGTGTGGCCGCCAGGGTTGACGCGGCAGAGGCATAGTCGGGCGGCCCCACTGTGAGAGGCTACGATGTTTGCCAGCAATTATAGCGACAATCTAAGCGCAGCCGTTTGCTATGCGCTTGAGACAACCCGAGCCACAGCAGTTTGCCCTTTCCACTCGGATGTGATCGTCCGCGTCGGTGATGATGCGGCCGAGAGCCACGCTTTTGAACGCGCCAAGAGGATTATCAAAAGTGATGGCACTCATTGGGACGGAGATGTTCTCCGTGAAGAGTTTAAGCGCCAACTCGGCCAAGCCGCAGATGGTCAATGTCCCCGGTGCGCGGGATCGATCGATCCAAGGGTCTAACGGCTAATGGCACGGGTAGAGCGAAAATCTCCCTCGGTCAGTGTCCCATCCCCATGCGTTGTGAAATTCTTCCGGAGCGCCCCCCAGCGGAACTAATTTTCAACGAAGGCGATTGTCTTGTCGTCAGCGAGGGAGGATCATCGCCATGAGGATCGAATATCTCTCTGCTCTTGTGATAGCCGTTCTCGCCGCTGGTTCTGGGCTGGCCGTCATTTCCGCCGGCTCGCGGCCTTCCGAAAAGCAGTCCACGCCGACCATGCAAGTGGAGAACCGACTAGCTGCGTCGGTCGAGCCGTTCTTGCGCTCTGGTGGCTAACACGCTGCGTTGCAGCCCGGCGCTAATTCGCGCCGATGAACTTTTGTTCGCGAAGGAGCGCTCGCTTGGAGCGCATAAACGGCGCTCAGCGTCCGTGGATTGAAAATATGCTTTGCGAACAAACTGTTAGCTACATCATAATCTTTATCAAACCGTCAAGCTTAAGCTTTGGGACCACCGCCTCGGGAGGCAACGATGACACCCGATTGGCTTACAGTCCCTGCGACGATCCTCAGTGTTTTTGTTCTGACCATTGTCGTTTTGGTTGCCGTTGGTGCATGGTAGGCGACAGGACGGGGCCGCGCTTGTGCTTGACGACATCGAGGACCAGCGAGAAGCGGTCCCTCGGCAGATGCGGCGCTTGGATTTGGCGAACAATGGTCGGTCTCATCGCGCGCGAACCAGACCACCTCTTTCGTTTGAAGGTTCGGCTCCGGCGCGTACTCCGCAAAGCTGTTGGGCCGGGACCAAGCAGCGGGTTCTCCGGCTTGAGCCAGCCGCGCATCATGCTCGTCTACTTGGCAGTATCGAAGATGCGTGGCCGCTCACGTTCGATGAGCTGAAGCCGCTCTACACTGATCTTTGGCTCGCCGCGCCAGTTAGGCGACTGCCGCTGGTCGATCTGCCTTCTCCAGCCCGCGCATCACGATCTTGAGCAAGTCGTCGGACAATGGCCTCTGTAAGCGCCTTTGCCTCGTCCCAGGCGCGCGCATCCAGACATCTCGCTCCTCGTCTGTGGTCAGGATTACCGCGATCCCTTTGGGATGATCAGCCTGAGACGAGGGATTGATGAACAGCCGTTCATGGAACGGCGCAGTTTTCAACTCGTTGGTCAGCGTGCTTATCTGAGGAGGAATGAAAATGAAGGTGATTATTGTTGCAGTTTCTGCGCTCGCCCTCATCGGGACTGCGCCCGTTGTGTTCGCGCAAGGTGTGTCGAGCAAAACGCCAGGGCACGAAATGCAAACCAAGGGCTCTAAGAAAGGTCAGCCAGGGGCGTCGGGATATGCTCCGGGGCATCAAATGCAAGCCATGGGCTCTAAGAAGGGTCATCCCGGTGCCTCAGGCTATGCTCCCGGTCAAACCACTGGAGCGAACACGAAGCGTAGCTACTAACGTCAACTGCAGGACCAGTAACAGGAGCCGCCGGTGTTGCAATCGGCGGCTTTCTGCTGCTCATGCTATTAAGATTGCACATCACGCGCGGAAGCTATCCAGAATAGTCGCAATCGCCAGGAGCGAGGCCGAAGCATTTGTTTACTTCTTGAGAATGCCAACGTCGGTGTTTCCCAAGTTCTTTATGGCCCGTTCAGCGGCGGGCGTATCCACCGCGTTGTCGTGGGAGGCTGGAGCCGGACTAACGGAGGAAGCATCCACGTCACCCGTCGCTGCGTGGCTGAGCGCATTGCCCACGTTGGGACGGGAGGAGCCCGCAGTACCGCTTACGGTATGCCCGGTCGATAGGGTGCCGCCCGCATAAACTGTGGAGCCGGTGGCCGCGCTTCCACTCGCCGCGGAGCCGCCACTGCTCGATCCACCCGCACTCTGGCCGAACGCGAGCGAAGCTCCGCCAACGAGTAAGATCAAGATAGCGGCGAAGTGGTTCACAGAGCGGTCCTCTACGTGAATAACCGCTCAATGAGTTGCACGTCCGAAGGTTCCATAGGCCTACCGCTCCCCCCGCCACCACGTTGATGGCGAATTGTCTGCCGAAATCCTCGTCGTCCGGAGCGCTACCAGCTGGCTCCGCTTGTACATGTAGCCCCGCACCTGAGAGCAATCCTTGCACCTCATGTACCGCCACGATGTCGAGCGCAACGGCCTAACTGGTATCGCAACCGAGACGCCGGACTTCGAGATAACCGTCGCCTGCATTGAGGGCATCGCCGAGCGTCGGCGATGGCTGCGCCGGACCCTTGAAGGCGAGCATGCGGGGTCCATGCCTCGCAGGCAAGCCGGTCGGCTTGCTTGCGTGCTTCCGCCGCCTGCTCCGTAGCCGCCTGACCGAGCCGCCGTAAATGGTCTCACGTGATTTGGTGCCCATGCCAGCAGGGAGGATCGCCGGACCGCGCGGGACGGGCAAGCCGCTACAGACTGCGGCGGACAACGTGCCGGGCACAAACGGAGGCCATGTAACGCCCCAGGGAGGCTCCAGAGCGCGCGGCCACGAGACCAGCACTTGATCGTTCGAGCATCGCGAACGCGCACCAGGAGCTCCTATTCGGTTTCTGGTCCTTTGGGACCGGCCCTCCGAAAGGCCTGTTCGCGGGCGAAACATTCGCCCAGCTCATGTGCTTTATCGCCGCTATCCCTTCCTAGGAAGTGCGGATGTGACATTCGAAGGGAGCGAGCGGGATTTGCGCCTGAGATCGAAACGGTGTCACCTCTTCCGCGAAGACAGTTAACGTCCTGGCCTGATTGAGGAGTGTTCCGATGCGCCTTCCAGTCCGTGCAATTCTCGTGAGCGGCGCACTCTGCGCCGCCACATCCGTGCAAGCGCAGACCTACGATCCCGCCTACCCGGTTTGCCTTCAAGTTTATACGGGCGGCTTCATGGATTACTATTTCGAGTGCGCCTACACCAATATGGCCCAGTGTCAGGCCTCCGCATCGGGCCGCGCGGCATCATGCGTGGTCAATCCGTACTATGCCGGGAAAGGCGGAAAGCCCGCAGTGCGTCACAAGCGAACGCATCATCAGTGACGACGTAATGCCGTCTGCTCCCGGTGAGCGCCGCCTGCCGCCATGTGACGCAGATCCAAACCCATGGCTGTGACGGATTTGCCCAAGATCGTGACGCGGGTCGATGACGATGCCGCGCTCGATGCGCGATGACGCGACGCGCCAGCGTGGACGGAGCACGATCGCGCTCCAAAGAGAAGGGAGCTGGACCGTCGAAAGTGCCCCCCTCCGCGCGGCCTTGCCGGGTTCCCCAAAGATCGCCCGCTTCGCGGGGTACGCGCGATCGCGCCATGTGAGGATTTGCATTTTTTGATTTCGCGCTTTCGTTTTTGTACCGGCTCGCACAGAAATGCCGTGCGCGGAATGGCTTACGCAAGCCGTGATCTTCACGGTTGGAACGCGGGGACCGACATAAGGTTTGCTTTTTTGCGCATCATCGCGCTGCGCTGACGGACGCGCGCTGCATTGGAGGCGCCGCATGAAAGTCATCGTTGATGAAACCGGCGAGGTCATCGCCATAGCAACAGATGATCATATTCTGCTCGGGGGCCACCATCGCCTGGCGGTGGCGGGCAGCATGGGCAAAAAATTGTTCTGGCGAGATACCGGCGAACCTGTGAAGCTTGATCTCTTCTTCAAGCACCATC
Source organism: Bradyrhizobium sp. 14AA (assembly GCF_054185205.1). Lineage (NCBI taxonomy): Bacteria > Pseudomonadati > Pseudomonadota > Alphaproteobacteria > Hyphomicrobiales > Nitrobacteraceae > Bradyrhizobium > Bradyrhizobium sp. 14AA. The sequence continues at coordinate 50,328 of NZ_JAVAYM010000010.1, forward strand.
CGCATGGAAATTCCCGCCGTTCAGCGTGAGCCGTTCGCCCTACTATCCTTTGAGTGGTCATCCGGCATATCAGCGCGTGCAGGATCGGTTCTGAGCCCGCATCCGATTTGGCGGTCTAGGGGAACCGCCAAAGGGCCACTAGACGCCGCAGAAGCTTCCAGACTGGCCGGGATGCAGACGCGTCCCCGCCGTTAGGAGCGATGGAGGGCGCGCCGCCCTCCAACTCGGCAAGCCGCTCGACCAAACCTTCCAGTCGCAACGGTAGCGGCTCGGCATCGTCCGCGAGGGCACCACGAAGCCGCTCGCCAATCTCCTTGCGGATCGCCCGGCATTGCTCTGGGTCAGGGGTGAAGTGGGTTGCAGGGACCTCGACCATGGCGGCCACCCTTGGCTTGGGCTTCGTTGCCCAGCAACTTCCGCGCTGCTGCGCTCACAACGCGCATCGGACCTGCTCAGGTCCGGCGAGACCACGATTTTTTATCATAGGTAAATCTGCGTGGGCGTTGCGACACAATCCGCGTCCGCACAATTCGGTAAAACAGACTGATCTTTCTTCTAGGAACCTACTCGGTTCGGTCCTATTGTCATTTGCATCACCGGCCGAGGCACTGCCCGTAGGCGTCGATGGCTGAGAGACCGATTGCGCTCCCGCCTGCACAAAGAGGGGATCGCATGCTGGCACACAGCGATATCAGCACTATCAGAGCTGGCTCTTTCGAGATGACGTAAATCTGCGCGCGTATGCGTGAGACAGTGGCAAACTCGCGGGAAATACTAAAGACGCCAGCGCCCGACACCTTCCTTGGTCGCCGGCATTACGCGATGCTTTCGCTGCCTGAGCGAGACGAGGATGATATGGCGGCCGTTGCCATCTTGCTCATTGCGAAGGTCGAGGAGCAGTGACATGGCTATTTACCGGCTACTACAAAACTCTGGCATGAGGCCGGAAGAGATTAGCTCGATCACCGCAGCTTACGAGCAAGCGCTCCATACCCTTTGCGTCAGGGATCGTGACGACCCGCTAACGGAAATGATCGCCAAGAAGATCATCAAGATCGCGCAAACCGATGTCCGTGACCCCGCAGAGATATCGGCTCTGGCGATCAAAGAACTAGAAATGCGGTAAGCGGATCGCCCGCAAGTAAGCCCTGCCGAAGGATCACCGCGTTTTTCGCTTGCGTGTTTGTTTGCGGCTGAGCCGTTTGGCGTTGGCCGCCACCTTCCTTCGATACTGCGCGACAATCTTGTCTCCGGATGCTCCAGCCATCAGGCTTTTACCGGCCTTCGCTGCCGCAAAGATTTTCTCATTCACCATGAGTTCGGCTTCACGTTGAGCGGCTTTGCCGCCGCGCATCAGCTTCGCCATCCGCAGGCCGATCACGCGGTTGCTTTCCAGCCCGAGCATCATCCAGTTCCACATGCTGCGATATTCCTAGCAAGGCGAATAACTGCGGATCACATCAACGACCACGGCGTGCGCGATGTCCAATCAAAGCCGCGTGGCTTGCTACGACGGGCAGCAACCTACATCAATCCGCTGGCGCCATGGCTAGTGCAAGGGTTCCTTCACCTTGATCCAGGGATACATCCGAATGGGCGATAGCCGGAAATCGCTTCGCGCTGAAGAATAAGACCGCCGCTGCTGGGGGCCAAACGGAGATGTCCGATGGGTGTGGCAGGTTGGCGCTTTGCGCATACGAAGAAACCCCTCCGCGTCCGGGCGGTCGTCATCTGCGTGCTGGAAGAGTTGCCGTTTGTCTGCCCGGTGGTGGTCGCAATCGGCTCCCTGATCATGATCGGCATCACGCTCTGCAAGGATTCGCCGCAGTGAGGGGATCTTACCGCCAAGTGCTTATGACAGCAGGTAGACATCGACCAGCAGATGGTTCTTGTATTCGGTCAGCGCCACGCTGCCGGGCGCGGCAGCTCCTCAGTGTGCGATACGGTACGAAATTTAGATGAGATTGCGAAAATGCTAATACGTTTAGGGCGGGCCGTCGCGCGGTCCCCGCGCATGCAGCAAACTCAGAAGGACCCGGACAACTTGCGGGCGGACCGCCATCCTTGGGCCTTCCGCCGCTCATGTCTGCTGGTGCAGTAAGAGCGGACTTCGATTTGGACCGCGTGGAAGTCCGAAAGTGACCCAGGTTGTGTAAAAACACGGCTCCGCATCACCTCCATGCAACGTAGGTCGACCATCGGCGTCGCTATTGATTCCGCTGCCGCGCCTCACGCTCGCATGGCTGCCAGCAATGGCTCGACGCCGAGGATATTCAGTACACGCGTGAGATTGTAGCTGAGTACGTTCAGCGCCATTTCGGTCGCGACATTGGGCAGCCGCTTCATCAGAAAGTGCGTCGCCCCCATCCGCATCTTCAGTGTGGCAAACGGATGCTCGACGGTTTCGCGGCGCACACGCATGGCTTGCGGGTTCCGATCGAGCCGCGTCTGTGCGGCTTCGACGACGTGTTCGTGTTCCCAGCGTCTGATGCGGCGCTCGTTGGATGTTGTGCACTGATCTTTGAACGGGCATGAGCGACACGCCTTCGTCAAGTAGATCCGCATTTTCTGGCCATCTTCGTCAGCGGTGAAGTGGTGTGCCAGCTTCTCGCCCGCCGGGCAGCGATAGACATCGTCCTTGGCCAAATAGACAAAATCAGGTTTCCCAAAGCGGCCTGCCGATTTGGCACCCGAGGTTTGCGGCTTTGGCAGCGTGACCGCGACGCCGGCCTGTTCGCAGGCCAGGATTTCCTCACCTTTAAAGTAACCCCGATCCGCAACGACGTCTAAAGTATCGCTGCGCAGCGCGGCTTTCGCCGCCTGCGCCATCGTCGCCAGTTGCGTTCTATCGGAACCGATGTTGGTAACGTCATGGGCGACAACCAGATGGTTCGTGGTTTCGACCGCACTTTGTACGTTGTAGGCGACCATGCCGGAGCCTCGCCCGCTCGTTGCCATCGAGCGGCAATCAGGATCGGTCAGCGATATTTGCCTGTCGGGTGAGGCGAGCAATGTCTCTTCAATCGCAGCCAGCCGCTTCACTTCTTCTTCAAGCTTCACCAGCTTTTCCCTGAGCCGCGTCTTGGTCAGAAGCACCGCTTCAGAAGGCGTTTCGCCTGCGGCAGTCTGGCGGTCGGCGGTATCGAGTTGGCTCATGTAGCGTGCCACGCTCTCTTCGATCTGCTTCTGGCGGCGCTGGATCTTGCCTTGCGTGAAGTTGTTGTCGCGACTGTTGACGGCTTTGAACTTGCTGCCGTCAATGGCAATGCTGGTGCTCGCCAACAGGCCGATCTTGCGGCACAACTCAACGAATTGCGCGCAAACCTTCTTGATCGCGGGACCGTTGTCCTTGCGGAAATCGGCGATGGTTTTGTGATCCGGCGCGAGCCGTCCGGTCAGCCACATCACCTCAAGATTGCGACCTGCCTCGCGCTCCAGCCGCCGGCTCGATTGGACCCGGTTGAGATAGCCGTAAATGTAGAGCTTGAGCATCGGGGAAGGATGGTATGCTGGCCGACCAGTCGCGGCAGGATCAACGCCATCGAACCCGAGGTCGCGGAGTTCCAACGCATCGACGAACACATCGACCGCACGAACAGGATTGTTCTCGCCGACCCAATCATCGAGGCATTCCGGCAGCAACGTCGTCTGGTGGCGATCGACCCCTTGAACGAAACCCCGCATCACTTCCCCCGCCGATTCAGCACGAGAATTATAGCATCGACAGGGTTTTCACACAGCCTGGACCCTTTTCGGAAGTCATCTGGTCGATGCGCGCGCAACTCCCATCACTTTTCTGGCGCAAAATTCTGGTTGGTCAGTGGAGACGCGATTGGACGCTGAATGCGTATAAACGGCTTGCTGGCTCCCGCGTGGCAGCTATTGCAGCCGCTGGTAAGCTCGTCGAAGGCGGCCGTAAATTTGGTGCTGCTCTTTGCTTTAACCGCCTTTTCAAGTTGCTCTATCCGTGGATCGATGATGGTCTTGATCATCTCAGCGACAGGGATGCCGTCAGATGTTGGAAAAAGCCTCGCGGCGTCCTCTAGGCCTTCCTTGATCTCGTCGATCTCATAAGCAGCGAGGTCCCAGTTATTTTGTTTGCCAGCAAACCATAGCTTGGCGTGGCGAAGCTGCGTAGCTGTCATGAATTCGCCAAGGCCCGGTTGGTAGGGCTCTTTTGCTGGCTGCGCGGTTGCGAACATTACCGAAGCAGCAAGCGCAATGGTGGCAGTGCCTATCCACTTCATCGTGGTCTCCCGAGATAAGAAAGCACATTCATCCTTGGCCACTGACGCTGCGAGCCCTCACTTTGATTGATGTGCGATGATGACCGCTTCTGACCGATTGTTGAAAAAGGGCGGCAATATTTCACTGTAATAGCTTGGTCGCGAGGAGGCCGAACTGCTCTATTGCCTCTATGCGAACCTCGCGGTGGGCATCGGGATGAGCTTGGCCAACTTTCGAAGGTTCTGAGCGGTGGCCGCGAGGATGAACTCGTCGCGCGCGCCGTTGGGGCCTCGTAAGCGCAAACGGTCGAGCTTGAGAATCCGCTTGAGGTGGGCGAACAACATCTCGATTTTCTTGCGGAGCCGGCGCGAGGTGCCTCCCTCCCACGATCTCGCGATCTGGCGCGCCATGTCGCGAGCGCCTTCGTAGATTGAGCGCGGCACCCTCCGTGAGGCCTGCTTGGGGCAACACCGAGCCTTCAATGCGCATCGATCACAATCGCGCTTGCTGGCGAGGTAGAGCATGGTGGCGCCGTCATTCACCAACGTCCCGGTCGTGGTAAGAACTTTGCCACCAGGGCAACGATAGATGTCGCCAGCATGGTCATAGGTGAAGTCGTCGCGCGAGAAGATCCCGTCTGTGCGTGCCGACTTGTCGAAGACTGTAACGTGCGGCTCGATGCCGTGCTCATAGACCAGCCAAGCGAGCATCTCGGCCGAGCCATAGCCGCTGTCACCGAGGAGCCGGCTCGGATAGAGATCAAACCGCTCCAGCGAGCGCTCGATCATGCGCTTAGCGGCCAACACCTCCGCCTGCCGGATTGCCGTCGTTGCCTCAACATCGACGATGATCGCGTTCTCGATGTCGATCAGGTAGTTCGTCGAATAGGCGAAAAACGCTTGGCCGCCGTGCGCCCCCGTCCAGCGCGCCGCTGGGTCGGAGGGCGATACGAACTTCGGGGTAACCTCGGTCGCAGCTCCGAAAGCAGCATCATCGAGGACAGCCAGATACTCATCGATTGCTCGGCCGGCAGCCTCCGGCGGAAGTCGCCTTCGATCCCCTTCTGCCGATTGGCATCGGCCTTGATGAGGCTCGCATCGACTGCAAATCCTTCACCACCGACCAGTCGTTCCTCGATGCAGCGGCGCAGCACGCTCTCGAACACACGACGGAAGAGGTCGCTCTGCCGGAAGCGGCCATGCCTGTTCTTGGAGAATGTCGAATGATCCGGCACCGCCCCATCCAGACCGAGCCGGCAGAACCACTGGTAGGCCAAGTTGAGGTGAACCTCATCGCACAGGCGCCGCTCCGATCGGATGCCGAAGCAGTAACCGATCAGGAGCATCCGGATCATCAACTCGGGATCAATCGAAGGTCGGCCGATGCTGCTGTAGAAAGGTGCCAGGTCCCGCCTGATCTCTTGCAGATCGACAAACCTGTCGACCGATCTCAAGAGGTGGTCGGAGGGAATATGCTTCTCAAGCGAGAACTCATAGAACAACGCAGCCTGCTCGACTTGCCGATGCCCCATCATGATCTTCAGTCCTGCCAATTAGACAGACTGAATCACTGCTATCCTTGAGTCGCAACTACCTCCTTTTTCAACAAAATCGACCCAACGCAGAAGTCCCGCGACGTTCTGCTTTCGCGCCGCTGTGGGGGGCATAGCGGGCGTCAAAAGGCGTCTTCGATTTATGAGTACACGCCCTAGGACATAGGACACCCGTGCCGGCAGATTAGGACACCCCGAAGTGAGTGCCTATTTCGAGCAATGTAATCCCCGGGTTCCCAGCGTTAAGCTAGTAGGCCTTCGGGCCTCAACCCTCCAGCCCCAGGGTCCGGAGCGCAGGCGGCCTCGCTATGTCAACGGTGGCGGGGCCGCTGCTCCTATGAGCCTGCCGCCCTGCAAAGCCACCCTTCGAGGTGACACGCCCATTGTGAGACACACAAGAGGCCGCCAACTGAGGCGGCCTACTCTGCAGATCTTGGACGGTTCGGACTTGCTCGGCGCGACGCGCTAGCTCATCGTAACTCTTCGCGACCTTGCGCAAGGTCTCTCTGGTCTCGCTATGCTCGGCGTTGTCCGCTTTGGTTCGGAACTCTTCCGCCCGATTGCGGAAGTACCTGGGTGTGTAATTTCGCTCGATACCCATGACAGCAACCCCCGATTGGTCCGGTCACGTCGATTAATGCACTAGTCCGAGGGTTCCGCCAGGAACGGCTCCTGCGTCTTGCGGCCCAGAAAGGTGTCGGGAGGCGGTAGCTTCAGGGCCTCAAGGCTCTTCCGATATGCCGTCAAGTAACGAGAATAGGCGAGCGTAAAGCCCGCGTGATCCTCTCGGAACAGCCGGATTTCCCGGGATCGCTCGTCGTCGGCCATGGCGTCCAGCCTAGAGCTAAACTCGAACTAGGACACTGGCGATTTCGAATTAGGACAGGAACGTTTGCGCGATTGCCAAGTTTTCCCGATGCCCTTCCCCAAGGGCAGACCCCGATAGGCCCCAGCTCAGTGCCCCCTGTGCGAGCTGGGGCCATTTTTTGGGGACAGGAGGCCTCAGCTCATCCATTGCCCAAGAGCTGAGGTCTTTTTGTTCGCGCCCGCGGGAGGTCTTTACGACGGCCATTGAAGGCGTCGCGGATGGCGTTCCGGTAGGGCAGGAAGCCCAATCGGTGCGGATTTCAGGGGCGCCAAGCGCGCGCTAGAGAAGGTCCTGCTCTACCCCCGAGCTTAGCGTCTTTATCCCAGCCGTTCACGATGCAAGATCAGCGGCGCGTTCCAAGGCGACGTTGCGGGCCAGTTGTTCACGCTTGAGCGCTTGGTATCGATCCATCTGACCGGCGACTCTCATCCAACTCTGGGCGAGTTCTTTCAGAAATCTGGCCTCGACCTCACTCTGCGCTGATTTAACCAAACGATGGCATTCGTTGGCTTGATCTTGGCAGTGCTTCGCGTTGTCCATTACTCAAACTCCTTCGGTCACGACCTCTATGGATCCAAGCAAAGGACCGTTGTTTTGGACAGCGGCCCCTCACGCTTGCCGGGTTCAATAATTCCGAAATGAAAGGTCTTCGCCAGCCCGGCATTGCCGATTTTTCCCGACATTTCCCGGCTCCGGCTATAACGAATGTGAATCGATGTCTTCAAGCTGCGATAGGGCAGCACCGACCACATCGGCCCCAGCCTGGAGGTTTTTCCGGATCGAAAAACGAGCTGGGACCGAGCGGTCTGCGGCTGTCTAGTTCGGCAAACGATAGCTTCATCCCAAAAGATCTTCCTGTTCAGATTCAAAAATGTGAATCTAGCGCAGAAAAAGAACCAGCCCGCAGGAGGAACGGGCTGGACCTTAGTTGTCAGCAACAAGTCGTGCGAGAGGGCACGACCGATCGTCGAACTAGCCGCAGGGGGCTCGTTCCTAACCAGCGACAAGGCCGCCCCTCATCGGCCCAGGGCCGCTCGACCTTTACGGCTGCTGCCCTTCTTGACCGTTCGCACATTAAATTTAGGACACTGTATCTTTTTGGACTGCGGAACTGAATCCCGAGCGGGAGGATGCCAACGGCGCGCCGCATTTAGTCTGGTGCGTCGGGCGGTCTCGGTGCGTCTCGGCTCTCCAGCCCCAGAGATGCCCGGGGCCGTTCGTGCTCCGCAAGTTCCCGATTCGCGTTCGGGACAAAGCCTGCCTATCTTGGACTCCGGTCAGTGGAGTTCTGCGTATGACCTCGCCGTCCATCATTCCAAACGATCGCCTCGACAAGGACTTTTACATCGTCCTGGAGGACTTCCGAGACGGGGCGGCGTTCCGCGAGACCGATGAGGGCATCGACCATTCCACGCTAATCAACAACCTGCTCACCGGCCAATATGACAGGGTGCTTCGCGTGGTCGCGTTCAACCCGGCCGAAGGCTGGTCGCGCGACGCGTCCGAAGACATCGCGCACGAGCTTGAGCGGCGGATCGCAGTGGAAGGTCGCGAGATCTCGGATGCCTTGAAGGATTTCATCGAGAGCCAGCTTGGCCGCTCGATCGGCGCGCAGCTGGCGCTTCCACTCCGGTCCTAAAAGCACCAGACACACCAACCAGACCGCGCCTCGCGCGCAGCCAAATCAATATCAGCAAGAGCATGACCGTTTCCGGACTCAGCGGTACGTGTGCGAGCCCGGCCGGCCTCGCCAGAAGCGGCAACATCCAGGCGCAAACCAGAGCCGTCTTCTCGTACGGCCTGAAGCCGCTCTCCAGGCCTTCTGCCGCCAACGCCGCGATCGGCAGGGATAACAGAACGAAGTCGTAATCGAGCACGAATGGCGTACCCAGCAGGATCGCCGCGCCGGTCGCCCCCACGCGCAGGCGCAGCGATGCCGGGCTGCGCCAGATCATCAAGAGCAATATAGCGGCCAACACCGTGACGAGGGCCTGGATCGCGTAAGCCAGTTGGACGTCTCCCCCCAGAAGTCGAACGGCTGCGAACGTGCTCTGCATCTTGAAGAAGCCCATCACGCCCTGCTCCAGCCAAAAACGCGAGACGGGAATGACCGATGCGAACTGGTGCCAAACATCGAAGCCAAAAATCACCATGGTCGAGATGATCAGAAGACAGCTTGAAAAGGCGGCGCCAAACGCCATTCGCCAGTCCGCCCGCGCGATGACGACGATGGCCAGCATGGGCGCAAGCTGTGGTTTGAAGCACAGCGTTCCAAGGACCATCCCCGCCGCGACGGGATATCGATCAGACATGAGCAGGCCGGTTCCGACGATGGCCGTCGACAGGAAAGCGTTCTGTCCGTGAATGGTGTTGATCAGCACCGCCGGAAAGCAAAGTATCGGGGCGAGCGCGTCGGATCGCCTGATCAATCTGTAGACGGTCGCAATGTAGGCCGCGCCGGTGATCGAAAGCCATGTGATCAGAGAGACGGCATAAGGCAGCATGCCGAGGGGAGCTATGATCAGCAGAGCCGGAGGCGGATAGAGCCAGGCGTAGTACTGAACATCAGGCCCAAAGACAGCCTGTTGAGCTGCGTAGTGCTTGGCCGGGTCGTATGCATCACCGGCATGTCCGGCCAGCACCAGGCCTGAGGTTGCCCAGAAACTCGAAAAATCCGTTCCGATCGGATGCCCTCGAAAGTCGAGACCATCGTGCCCCGTCAGCACGTAAGCTGCCCACAAGGCGGCGCTGATCATCACGAACATCCTTGGATAAAGATTGACGCGCCTGGCAGTGAGCCATGCGCCTTCGCTGATGATCGACAATGATGCCCCCTCCCCTGAAGAGGGAAGCATCGTAGCACTACAACCCAAGTATGCTCAACTCTGGCGCGAGATCAGCGAACCCGGCCATTCGCGCGGGCGCCAGGCTGCCGGTTCTTTTGACGAATTCCCAACGCTGAAAGGGTGGGCGCGCGATTCGCAAAATCGCCGGCGCGTGACTATCTCGTTGTCATGCCCAGCACATTCGAGTTTTGCCTGCCGACCGCGGCCAAGGCGGTCCCTGACGGACCCGACTGGTTCCACGAGATCAAGTATGACGGCTATCGCCTGCGCGTCGAGCGCACCGGCCGCAGCGTGCGTCTCATCACCAGGAACGGCCACAACTTGGAACGACCGCTATCCCTGGATCGTCCAGGCGCCGCTGCGCAACCGCGAGCAGCACCTCGTCATCGACGGCGAGGCCGTGGTACTCGGCGTCGACGGCGTTTCCGACTTCAACGCGCTGCACTCGCGCCGGCACGACGAGGAGGTGCAGCTCTATGCGTTCGATCTCCTCGCGCTCGGCGGCGAGGATCTCAGTCCCTTGCCGCTGGAGATGCGCAAGACCAACCTCGCCCGGCTCTTGCGCGGCCGGCCCGACGGCATGTTCGTGGCGCCATTCGAGAGCGGCGCGATCGGCCCGGATCTATTTCGCGCCGCCTGCGACCTCCGCCTCGAGGGCATCGTCTCCAAGCGCCGCGATCGCCGCTACATCGCCGGCCGCACCCGCGAATGGGTCAAGGTGAAGAACCGCACCCATCCCGCCATGAGCCGCGAGTTCTAGAGCGTGTACTCATAAAAGTCCGCTCACAAACGAACACCGGAAGTCTCGCAGCTTAACCGTGACTGGCGGCTTGTGACCGTTAGCGGACGTCAGCTCGGGCCACTGCGCGAATTGGAGAATAGCACCGCTGCGGCGGATGGGAGCAGCACCTCGTCCGCCCGCAGCCGAAGGCCAAGTTACTGCGTCAGAAATCTATATGCGACAATCAGAGCCGCGATGCTCGCGAAGATCAGGAGTGCCGGGAGGGATTTTCGGATCATTGGAATCGTCGAATGGCGCGCAGCCGATAAACTGGGCTGAGGTTTAGGCCCTGCGCGGACCCGCCCTACTTTGCCCTCTGTCGTTGGTGTGCGAGCCTTTGGTTCCGGCGCCGCGCCCACGCCGCCCAACTCGCTGTAATAAGCGCTGTAAACCTCGCGAACGGCCACGGCGGTGGACTCGGCCTCGCTCATTGTCTCGAGTCTGGTTCGATAGTTAGTCAGAAAGCTCTGTGCGTTTGGCGGAAGGTCATCGAAACCACCGAGCTTGGCCATCATGAGCCAAGTGGCAAAATCCACCTCGGCCTTCGTGCGAGCTTTCTTGGCGATACTGGTGTTGGAGCCAGAGGACATGTTGGTCCGATTGGTTCGCCGGCACAAACTGGCCGGCATTCGGTCATCGTTCGACAGTTCGTTTAGTTATCTCGGTTGACGTCGGGTGGCCACGCCGGGTTCCGCGCTGGGATGCTCTTACCAATCCGCTAGCCTGTAGTTGGCAGTCCGCCTATAGTATCTCCTATGGGCAGGGACGCAGAAAACGCAGCATTTGCTCAAAAAACTCTGGGCCGCAGGATGGAAGTCCCAAGCGGACCGAAGCGCGCATGTATCCGCCCATGGCTCCCCACTTCCGTCAATGTTGATCGCCATGTCAGATGTGGAAATTTTCGCCGATGCGTGGCCACAGGAGTCACGCGATCAATGAACTATTCTAGGTGATTTGCAGGACGGGGAATGAAAAACGCAACGCTGTTTGCCCTTGGTTTATTGGCGGCGGGAGTTTGGTCACACGACAGCGCGAGATGTCAGACGTCGCTGTCCCCGCCGCTTTCGTTGCGCCACCGCCGTCGAATGAGGGAGCGGCCTCTCCGGCCGCTGCCAACAGCGTTTGGCCGCCGATGGCGGAGCCCAGCGTGTCGCCGACGCGGGCGTCTGCAGTAAGTCCCACGCCGTCGGCAAAGAGCAATGTTGGTTCGTCGCGGGCGACGGATGGCGCTCCGCCGCCGACGGCGACCGCCAAGGGTTCGGTACCGCCCCGAGCCGCTAAAGGTGTGCCACCACGCTCGACCGCCCCACGATCTGCCACCATCGAACACACGCCGTTAGGGTCCGACAGCGTTTCGCCGGCACAAGTGATCGACAGGTCGCCGCCATCGGCCAAGCCGGTCTCCGATTACGATGGCTTTAGCGTCGGCATTGTCGACGACGATGACACGTCAAGCCGGACGACGCGACCCGTCAGCTCGCGCCGGGCAAAGCAGCTCAAGCTCAATCAAGAAGCAGATCGTGTCTCTGGACAGCAATTGATCGATCCCGGGGAAGATGACAAGCTAAAAGGCAAGCTTACGATTTGCCGGGGCTGCAAGTAACAACTGCCACTCCGGGCGGACGTTTAGACTGGCCCCCATTTTAGGGGAACTTCTTGCGATGCAGGAGTCCGGAAATGGCCCATCGCTGCAGTGTCTCCCAATGCTCCATGCGTCGGCATTGAGCGTGCGCCGCAGCCTTGGTTTCGCGCAACTCGTTTTGGAGGCGACACGCGGTGGCGATGGCGTCATCCGCCTGTTTGAGCAGGGTGTCTCGTTTGACTGGCGCGTGCATGATTATCGAAAAACCGGGATAGGTTCTGTCCGTTCATTCGCCGCCATGAATTAAAGTGCTCCGGAGAAGGCTCTTTGTGCTACCCTAGGCCATCACCGGCCAAGGCTCTGCCATAGGCGTCGGTGCCTGAGAGACCGTTTGCGCTCCCGCCTATAGCGAGGAGCCAACATGGATCGGTCACGCCAACTTCAACATTTAGAGCAAGCTGAGCGCCACCTGCTGAGTGGCGAGCAGAATGTTGCCAAGCAAGAGCAATGTATCGAGGACCTCGAACGTCACGGGCCGACGCGACTTTGGCCCGCACGCTCTTGGAAACATTCCTCTGCACGCAAACGCAGTTCGTCGGGCACCGCGATCTAATCCTTCAAGAGTTAGACGAGTTGGGCAGTCTGCGACGCTAGGGTCCCACTACTACGGTCGAACTTCTCGACACAGCGTGCGCCCTTCCACAGTTCGATGGCTTCCCCGTCCAACAGTTCAAGCGTCCGTAGTTTCGCTGTCGCATCATCGGGACAGAAAATATCGGTGCGGCTTTGAATGTGTCCGTCAGCACCGAGGAAATATGCTCGATACCCGTGGAGAATTCCCGGTACTTCGTGGCTCAATAATTCGAGCGAGAGGCGGACCTGCTCTTGCGAGCGACACACGAGTTTGCGGGTGGCATCTGAGCTTCGCCGCGCTCGGTCCCACGCTCCAAATTGCCTCTGGGCTACCTCGGGACTTCCACCCGGCATCGGACAACCCCGGAATTTAGCCTCGAATTACAACGGGCACGACCAACTTTGTGCTCCCGGTTGAAACTAGGGCCTAATAGGGCCCGGCGGGTTTTCGGCGAGCCGCCCGCGTCACGCCTGCAATCGAAAAAGGACTTCATTTTCAAAGGCATACGACGTTTTCAACACGCGGAAAACAGTGCTTGCAGCAAGGACCACACGGTTTTGCCGTACGCGCGGCCCGCCATTTCGCCGCAGTTTTCCCGACCCTGTCGACAGAGCCGGAAACTTACAGACGAGACGAAGCCTAGCAGCGCCGCTCATCCGGCGCGAAGCCTCGGGCTCACGGAGAGCAATCCGCCCTGCCCTTAACTTTCGCGCCCGACACTGCCGCGTCCACCGCAAGCCCGGCTCGCGAAAATGACGACCACAAGATCGCCCCTCAAGGATGAGCCAGGATGGGCAATATCTACGTCAAATCCGAATTTCGGTAAAGTGGAATATTTTTGGCGGAGCGGATTGACAGCCTCGCGGGTGTTTTGCCCGTCGGACGATGTCGTCCCGGCGAAGGCCGGGACCCATAACCACGAACAGTCGTTTGGCGAGGACTGTTTGTTTTGGGACTGACACCGTCCGCGATCGAGAGATCACGCGGTATTGGTCCCGGCCTTCGCCGGGACGACGGCGGAAAATGCGGCTGATCGAGAAAGAGACATCACCCCTTCGCCCGCACCGGCCCACCATCCGCCATGGTCGTCACGCCCTTCCGTTCAACGATCATCCCATAGGCTTGCGGCTGGCGATGGACGTCGAAATTGAACGTCGTGCGCTTGTAGGAATTGCACAGATCGAGGTCGCAGCGCGCCAGCGCGATCTCGTCGCCCTTGGTCGTGCATCGCGCGACGATCTCGCCGGACGGCGCGATGATGCAGCTGCCGCCGATGTGGTCGACGCCTTCCTCGACACCGGCCTTGGCAACGCCGACCACGAAGGTGCCGTTCTGATAGGCCCCGGCCTGCATCACCAGCTGATTGTGGAACAGCGAGAGATCGTCATGCTCGGGCGCGGGCGGATTGTGCACCGGCGTGTTGTAGCCGATCAGCACCATCTCGACGCCCTGGAGACCCATCACCCGGTAGGTCTCGCTCCAGCGGCGGTCGTTGCAGATCGCCATGCCCATCACGCCGCCGAAGGCATCGACGACGCCGAAGCCGCTACCCGGCTCGAAATAACGTTTTTCCAGGTGCTGGAATTTCCGCCACGGCTCGGGCTCGGCGTGGCCGGGCAGATGGACCTTGCGGTATTTCGCGACGATCGCGCCGCGCTTGTCGACGAGAATGGAGGTGTTGTAGCGCCTGACGATGCTGTTCTCGACGGTCAGCTCGGCGTAGCCCAGATAGAATCCGATGCCGATCTCGCGCGCGAGGTCGAACAGGGCCTGCGTTTCCGGGCCCGGCATCGCGCGCTCGAAAAAGCTGTCGATCTCGGCCTGATCCTCGAAATACCAGCGCGGAAAGAACGTGGTCAGCGCAAGCTCGGGATAGACGATCAGATCGCAGCCATTGGCCCGCGCCTGGCGCATCAACGCCATCAGGCGGGCCACCACCTCCGTCCTCGTCTCTCTCCTCGCAATCGGGCCGAGCTGGCCGGCTGCGACATTCACAAATCTCGCCACGCGTCTTTCCCTGCTTCTCACGGACCGTCGAAGCCCCGCCTCGGCCCTTCGTCATGATGGGCACAATCAAATTCCGTGCCCTCGCGGGTATCATCGTGCAGCAGCCGGCAAGGCCCACCGAATCTCCGGAACTTCGTTGCCAATCTGCAACGGTTCCCCACGGTCTGAAGCTGGACAAAACAAACTCCCATTCCAGCCACGAACCGCTCTCACAACGCCGTGAGACTAGCAGGGGAACGACGATGCGTGCACAACGCGTTTGGAAAGTGAATGGGACCGCCAGCACCGGGCAGCTCCAATCCAGACTGGATGATCTGAACAAGCGACTGGGACAGCTCGAAAACCAGCATCCCGACAGCTGGAAGCTCGAAGAACTGAGGTCGAGCGCGCTCAACCTCTCGCGCGAGATCGACGACATTCGCTGCGCCGAGGCGACTGCGGCATTGAGCGAATTGCTGCGGAAGTAATCGCGTCCGCCGATTCGGCCGGCGTGCGAGGAACCAACGTCAGCCGCCGCCATTTTCCATCGGGAGCATGGAGCAGATGATGAGCAGGCACCTGACGCGAGCCCATCTCGCGCGCGGCGTGGCCGGCGCGGTTTCCACGCTGGTCCTGTGCGCGACGGCGGCATTCACCATCGCGCGCCACTTCGCGCAGTGAGGGATGATTCGCATGACGTCCGATCCCGAGGAATCGGTGAGGCTGCAAGGCTACGGCGAGATGACGTTGCGCACGGCCGTCGCGACGCTGATGGCGCTCGCGCCACGCGAACGATCCGATGCCGCCATCTTCCGCGTCCGCGATGACGTGCAACTGGCACAAAGCGAAATCGCCGAACTCGCATCCGACTGGGGCATGACGCCGATGGCTGAAGTCAGATCCCCCAGACTCGTCCCGGACCAGCACTGGCCGGACATCGTTCGCGGCATGGTGCGCGAAGCGCCGTTGCCGTCGCTGATGGTGGCGTTCCTGCTGGGTGTGCTGGTGGCGCGGCGGTGAGGATACCCACACCGCCGCCGGCTGCGCCCCCGACCTATGCGTGACGGTCCATTGCGGACGTCCTCTTGGTGTCGCGCATCGTCAGATAGACCAGCAGTGACACCGCGATGCAGCCGGTCAGGTACCAGTAGAACCAGCTTTCGTGACCGATGGACTTGAACCACAGCGCGATCGATTCGGCGGTGCCGCCGAAGATCGAGACGGTCAGCGCATAGGGCACCCCGACCCCCGTCGCCCGCACGCTGGTCGGAAACAGTTCGGCCTTCACCACCGCATTGATCGCCGTGTAGCCCGACACGATCATCCAGGCGGCGGCAATCAACAGGAAGGCCGAGAACGCGTCATGCGTCGTCTGGAGCGTCGTCAGCAAGGGAATGGTGAGCAGCGTGCCTGATACACCGAAGCCGATCAGAAGCCATTTGCGCCCGATGCGGTCCGAGATCGCGCCGTAGATCGGCTGCAACACCATCGCGAAGACGAGACTTCCCGCCGTCACCATGGTGGTCTGGTCGTCGGTCAGCTTCACCGAGAGGCGAAGGAATTTCTGCATATAGGTGGTGTAGGTGTAGAAGGCCGCCGTACCGCCCATGGTCAGCCCCACCACAAGCATCAGCTCGCGCGGATAGTTGAGCAGCGCGCGGAGCGAGCTGGATTTCTTCACCGCATCCTGGCTGTTCTTGAAGGCATCGGTTTCGTGCAGATTGCTGCGCATCAGCGCCGCGACGACCGCGAGCACGGCGCCGAACGCGAACGGGACGCGCCAGCCCCAGGCCCGGATCTCGTCAGTCGAGAGAAACACCTTCTGCAGGAGAAGCAGCACGAGGATGGCGCAGAGCTGCCCGCCGATCAGAGTCACGTACTGGAAGCTGGAGTAGAAGCCGCGGTTCTTCTCGTCGGCGACCTCGCTGAGATAGGTGGCGCTGGTGCCGTATTCGCCGCCCAGGCTCAGCCCCTGCAGGACCCGCGCAAGGCCGAGGATGACGGGAGCTGCCAGTCCGATCGACGCATAAGTCGGGGTCACCGCGATGATCAGCGACCCGAAGCACATCATCACGACGGACAGTGTCAGCGCGTTGCGCCGGCCATGGCGATCGGCGAGATGGCCGAACAGCCAGCCGCCGAGGGGACGCACCAGAAAGCCCGCCGCGAACAGCAGCGCGGCGTTGAGCTGCTGCACCACCTCGTCGCCGTCGGGGAAGAACGCCTTGGCGAAATAGAGCGAAAACGCCGCATAGGCGTAGAAATCGTACCACTCGACGAGATTGCCGACCGAGCCGACGAAGATCGCGCGCAGCCGGCGCTTCATGTCGGTGATATCAGAACGCGACTCGGTGACGGGCGCTCCGACAGTCTGAATTGAGGCTTCCTGTGAACTCACGACGTCCTCCGCAGATTTATTGGAAAACCGGATGGTTTCGGCGCTGCTTCAGCAACGGCTGTGCCAATCGTGAGCGACGCGCGAGAACGCGGAGAATTGCCGGGAGTTACGCAGATTCTCGGGGAGGACGGCCTCGCGAGGACCAGAACGTCGGCGGGAATCCGCCGATGCGAATGCCGACATCGGCGGATTTCCGCCGATCGCGGCCGGCTCAGGGCTCCTTGCGCCCGGGTCGCGCCAGCGCGTATTTCGCCATCTTCTCGTTCAGCGTCCGGCGCGGCACGCCGAGCTCCTCGGTGACGGCGGCAATCGACCAGTCATGCTCGCGCAAGGCGGCCTCGATCAGCGCGCGCTCATAGGCCGCAACGCGGTCGGCGAGCGACCGCTGCGGCGCTCCCGGTTCGCCGCGCCGAAGGATCTCGGCAACGCTGCGGCCGGTCGCGACCAGTCCCAGCGCATAGCGTTCGGCGACGTTCTTCAGCTCGCGCACGTTGCCGGGCCAGTCATGGGCGAGCAGCGCATCGAGGTCGTCCGCCCGCAGCGGCGACATCGTGCGGCCGGCGCCCTTGGCGGCAGCGGCGGCAAAATGCTCGAACAGCAGCAGGACGTCATTGCCGCGCTCGCGCAGCGCCGGCAGGTGGATCTCCGCCGCCGCAAGCCGGAAGTAGAGATCGGAGCGGAAGCGTCCCTGGCGGCTGTCGGCCGCGAGATCACCCTTGGCAGCCGCGATGACGCGAACGTCGACTGGCACGAGCTTGTTGGACCCGACCCGCTCGATCGCGCGCTCCTGCAGCGCCCGCAGGATCTTGGCCTGGAACGGAAGCGGCATGCTTTCGATCTCGTCGAGCAACAGCGTGCCGCCGCTCGCGTGCTCGAACTTTCCGATGCGGGCGCCACGTGCGCCGGTGAAGGCACCGGCCTCGTGGCCGAACAATTCGCTTTCGAACAATTCCGCCGGGATCGCGGCGCAGTTCACGGCGACGAAAGGCGCCTTCGCGCGCGGTCCGAAATCGTGCAGGGCTCGCGCCACCACTTCCTTGCCGGTTCCGGTCTCGCCCGTGATGATCACGTCGCGATCGTGGCCGGCGAGCTCGAGCACGCCGGCGCGCACCGCGACCATCGGCTTCGACAGGCCGATCAGGCGGGCATCGATCTCGCCGGGCGCGGCGAGACGATCGGAGAGCTGGCGAAGCTGCAATTTCAACTGCCGCCGCTCGATCGCGCGGATCATGACCGCCGAGAGCAGCTCGGGATCGTGAGGCTTTTGCAGGAAATCGTAGGCGCCCTCGCGCATCGCAGCCACGGCCAGAGGCACGTCGCCATGCGCGGTCAGGAGCACCACGGGAATATCAGGATCGGCGCGATGAATATCGCGCATCAATTCGAGCCCGGACCGGTGCGGCATGCGAAAATCGGTCAGCACGGCGTCGGGCGGGGTTTCCTTCACGAGGCGCATGGCCTCGTCCACGCCCGCGGCGACCCGGACGGTGAAACCGCCCAGCTCCAGCCATTGCCGCACCGAATTGCGGACGATCTCCTCGTCGTCGACGACGAGCAACGACCCGCTCATGCCTGTAGTTCCGATTGCTGGGAAGCCGGCACGACATCCATGACCGGAATGACGACCTTGAAAGTCGAGCCTTTGCCCGGCGCGCTCTCCACCAAGATATCTCCTCCGAACTCCCTGACGATTCCGTACGAGATCGAGAGCCCGAGGCCAAGCCCCTCGCCGATCTCCTTGGTGGTGAAGAACGGGTCGAACAGCGACTTGACGTGCTCGGGTGCAATGCCGGCGCCGGTGTCGCCGATCTCGATCACGGCGCTGTCGTCTCGCCGGCCGAGCCGGACCTGAAGCACCCGCCGCTCGCAATCGCGCATCGCATCGATCGCATTCGACAGCAGATTGACGACGACCTGCTCGAGCCGGATCGGATTGGCGAGGCTGTGGAGCGGCTCGGCAGGCGCCTCGCGCACCACATCGATATGTTCATGGTCGATGCGGTATTGCAGCAGGCGGACAGCATTGTCGATGACGGGCGCGAGCTCGACGGCGCTGCGCGTGCCGGTCTCCTTGCGCGCGAACATCCTGAGGTGATCGATCAGCGCCATCATGCGCTCGGCGATCGACGACATCAGGTCGAGGTTGGCGGCCGCGCGATCGACCTCGTTGCGGCGGAGCAGGACGCGACTGCTCGCGACATAGGTGATCAGCGCCGCGAGCGGCTGGTTGATCTCGTGCGCGACGCCGGCGAGCGCCTGGCCGAGGCTCGCGAGCTTGGCGCTCTGCACCAGGCTTTCGAGGGTGCGGCGCAGCTCTTCCGTGCGTTCGGCCACGCGCCGCTCGAGAACGTCATGCGCCTCGAGCTTCGCCCTGACGACCTGCCGCCGCTGCCAGGCAACCAGCACGACCAGCAGAGAAGCGATCAGGGCGAAGACGCTCGCGATCGCAACGGTCGCCGCATTGCGCCGAGCATCTGCGACGTCCGAGAACAGGAGCAGCCTCCAGCCCTGATCGTGCGGACGGACCTGCAGGGCGTAGTCCCCAAGCTCGACATTGCCGCGGCCGCGCGCGCGGCCGATCTGAACGCGTTCCCCGTCGCCTTTGGGCACAAAGACCGGAGCCGCGTCGATCGCCTGGCCGAATTGCTGCGCGGCATTCAGTTCTGCGAGCCGCTGCGCGGGGACCGGCAGCAGCGGGCGGTATTTCCAGTCCTCGCGGCTGGCGAGGAAGATCACGCCATTCTCGTCCTCCATCGCCACGAGATCACCGGCGCGCGCCCAATCGGCCTCGAGCGCACCGAGATCGATCTTGACCACGGCGACGCCGAGCGTTTTGTCGCCCTCCACGATCCGATGCGACAGGAAATAGCCGGGCTGTCCCGTGGTGGCGCCGACGGCGTAGTAATGGCCCTCGCCGGCGCGCATGGCGTCCAGGAAGTAGGCGCGGAATGCATAATTGTGTCCGACGAAACTCGAATCCTGGTCGAAATTGCTCGCCGCCAGAGCAAGGCCGGTGCTGTCGAGAACGTACAGTTCTGCCGACCGCGCTCCCTGGTTGAGCGATTTGAGGTAGCGATTGGCGGCGGCGATCGCCGATGCGTCGTGGGGATCGCGGTAGAGCTCGCGGATGGGATCGGCGAGCGACAGAACCGCCGGCAAATAGCGATAGCGCGCGACGGTCGCATCGAAGGTGCTGGCAATCAGCGCAAGCCGGTCATTGGCCTCCCGCTGCATGCGCGCAAAGGCGGCATCCAGCGCGAGAACATAGGCCAACCAGCCCACCGCCGCGATCGCCGCAAGCGCAAGGGCGCCCATCAGCGTGTGTCGCAGCAGGGCTGGACGAGGAGGTTGCATCTGGGCTCCGGACCGGGACGATATCGCTAGGTATCACATCGCGCGGCCGACGCCCGCGGCCAACATCGCGCGGAAAAGGGGAACACCGAGCCGTCCGCTGATTGGGGCAGGCAACGAGCCTCGGAAGCCATGCCGCCGCGACAACCCGCCCTGCCCGGCCAAATCGGCCGTGGACCCGCCCCGAAAATCGTTGCAAAAAGGCGTCCCGAGGCGCTGGCGGCCGGTCCGCCAAGCCTCTGGAAAAGGTCGATTTTTTGGAAGAATGGTCGGAGTGGCAGGATTCGAACCTGCGACCCCTGCGTCCCGAACGCAGTGCTCTACCGGGCTGAGCCACACTCCGACAAGAGGCCGGCTTATAGCGTCGGGTTTGGCGCACCGCAAGCGGCCGAGATGAGGAATTTTGTCCCTGTGAAAACGGGTCTTGAAACGCTGATTTTACCGGCCGGCGAGGCCGGCGCGAAAGCTGCCGCCCGGACCCTGGCCGCCGGCGGGCTGGTCGCGTTTCCGACCGAGACCGTCTACGGGCTCGGGGCGGACGCCGCCAATGCCACCGCAATCGCCCATCTCTACGCCGCCAAGGGGCGGCCGGCCTTCAATCCGCTGATCGCACATGTGGCGGACATTGCCGCCGCGCGCCGGATCGGCCGATTCGACGCGCGCGCCCTGCGCCTCGCCGAGGCGTTCTGGCCGGGGCCGCTGACGCTGGTGGTGCCGAAGACGGACAATTGCCCGGTGGCGGATCTCGCCACCGCGGGCCTCGACACGGTCGCGATCCGCATTCCCGCCCATCCGGTCGCAGAGGCGATCCTGCGCGCCTTCGGCGGGGCGGTGGTGGCGCCGTCCGCCAATATTTCCGGTCATGTCTCGCCGACGCTGGCGGCCCATGTCGAGAGCGATCTTGCGGGGCGGATCGACCTGATCGTGGACGGTGGGCCTGTTACGGTCGGCGTCGAATCGACCATCGTCGGTTGCTTCGATGCCCCGATGCTGCTGCGCCCCGGCGGACTGTCGCGCGAGCGAATCGAGGCGGTGCTCGGCTCAGCCCTGGCGCGGCCCCCCGTGGAGGCCGACAGCGACGAGAGCCAGCCGCTTGCGCCGGGCATGCTGGCCTCGCATTACGCGCCGCGCGCCCAGGTGCGGCTCAATGCACGCGATGTGGCGCCGGGCGAAGCGCTGCTGGCGTTCGGCCCCGCACGTCTGCCCGGCCTGGAGGCCGTCGCCGCTGTCATGAATTTGTCGCCCACCGGTGATCTCGATGAAGCCGCCGCCAACCTGTTCGGCTATCTTCGCGCCCTCGATGCGAAGAGCCCGCGGACGATCGCGGTGATGGCCATCCCCGAAGAGGATTTGGGCGAAGCAATCAACGACCGGCTGCGCCGGGCCGCAGTGGCACGCTGAGCAAGCGGAATGAGAGAAGAAATGAACATCAACAAGTCTGCCACCCCTCCGCTAGCGCCCGAGCTGATCGACCAATTCCGCAAGATCGTCGGCG
Source organism: Bradyrhizobium sp. 14AA (assembly GCF_054185205.1). Taxonomy (NCBI): domain Bacteria; kingdom Pseudomonadati; phylum Pseudomonadota; class Alphaproteobacteria; order Hyphomicrobiales; family Nitrobacteraceae; genus Bradyrhizobium; species Bradyrhizobium sp. 14AA. The sequence continues at coordinate 72,048 of NZ_JAVAYM010000010.1, forward strand.
AGAAGCACGCGATCACCGACGCTTCCGACATCGAGGCCTACGTCACCGAGGAGCGCAATCTCTTTCACGGCCGCTCGCCGCTGGTGCTGCGCCCGGGATCGACGGCGGAAGTCTCTGAAATCTGCAAGCTCGCCTCCGCGCATAAAATCGCGCTGGTGCCGCAGGGCGGCAACACCGGGCTCGTCGGCGGCCAGACGCCGCACAATGGCGAGGTGGTGGTGTCGCTGCGACGGCTCGACAAGATCCGCGAAGTCGACACCGCCTCCAATACCATGACCTGCGAGGCCGGCGTGGTGCTGCAGATCGCGCAGGCGAAGGCATCCGACGTGGACCGGCTGTTCCCGCTCTCGCTCGGCGCGGAGGGCAGCTGCACCATCGGCGGCAATCTCTCCACCAATGCCGGCGGCACCGCCGCGCTCGCCTATGGCGTGGCGCGCGAGATGGCGCTGGGGCTCGAGGTGGTGCTCGCCGACGGGCGCGTGCTCAACGTGCTGTCGAAGCTGAAGAAGGACAACACCGGCTACAATCTGCACAACCTCTTCATCGGCGCCGAAGGCACGCTCGGCATCATCACGGCGGCGACGCTGAAACTGTTTCCGAAGCCGCGGGCGGTCGAGACCGCCTATGTCGGGCTGAAGTCGCCGGCGGCGGCGTTGAAGCTGCTGACCATCGCGCAGAGCGAGGCCGCCAACGCGCTGACGAGCTTTGAATTGCTCTCGGAGATGGCGGTCGACTTCTCGGTCCGCCACGGCATCGACGTGCGCGATCCGCTTGCCGAGAAGCATCCCTGGTACGTGTTGATGGAATTGTCATCGCCCGGCGAGGACGCCCGCACGCCGCTGGAGACGATCCTCGGCCGCGCCATGGAGGAGGAGATCGTCGACGATGCCGTGATCGCGGCCAACCTCACCCAGCGCAACGGCTTCTGGAAGCTGCGCGAGGAGATGTCGTCGGCACAGAAGCCGGAGGGCGGCTCGATCAAGCACGACATCTCGGTGCCGATCGCCGCGGTGCCCGCCTTCATCGAGGAAGCCAACGCTGCCGCGGTGAAGCTGATCCCCGGCGCGCGGCCGGTGCCGTTCGGCCATCTCGGCGACGGCAATCTGCACTACAATGTCAGCCAGCCGATCGGCGCCGACACCGCCGATTACCTGGCGCGCTGGCACGAGATGAACGCGGTGGTGTTCGAGATCGTGCTGCGGATGGGCGGCTCGATCTCGGCCGAGCACGGCATCGGCGTGCTCAAGCGCGACGAGCTGCCCGAGGTCAAGGACAAGACCGCGATCGAGCTGATGCGCGCCATCAAGGCGATGCTCGACCCGCTCGGCATCATGAATCCGGGAAAAGTGCTGTGAACGTGTCCGTCTCCCCTGCTCTCTCGATCGCTGCCATCAATGATGCCGATGTCGAGCCGGTCGTGGCGCTGTGGCAGCGCTGCGGCCTGACGCGCCCGTGGAACGATCCGCATGCCGACATCGCGCTGGCCCGCCGCCGCGACAATTCCACCGTGCTGATCGGCCGCGACCGCGGCATCATCGTCGCGACCGTCATGGTCGGCCATGACGGCCATCGCGGCTGGATCTACTACGTCGCGGTCGATCCCGACTGCCAGAAGCGCGGCCATGGCCGCCTCATCATGGCGGCGGCGGAAGACTGGCTTCGCACGGCCGGCATCGCAAAGCTGCAGCTCCTGGTCCGCCGCGAGAACGTGCAGGCCAATGCGTTCTACCAGTCGCTCGGCTTCGAGGAATCGACCTCGGTCATGTTCCAGAAGTGGCTCGACGGCCGCGCGACGACGCCATAGGCGTTGCGGCTCACGCACCCATACGACCGCGACAACCTGTCTCGGCGGGGCACTGACCCTGCGGCGGTGAATCTTCTATTCCGCCACTTGATTGCCGGCACAATTTAATACACGCTCTGGTAGTTTTGATATTTCCAACGACTGTGCCGTGCTCGCGCTCGCGACCGCCTCGCCGCACGGTCCATATTCGAATTGATTTCCGGGGGCTTGCGATGAGCAACATGCAGAACACGATTCTGATCAGCGCCGGCGTCGTCGCGGCGCTGCCGCTGATCCCGCTCGGCCACTATATCTCCCATGGCTGGGCGGTGCGGAAGCAGCAGATCGTGTCGCGGTTTTCCGACAAGGCAGTCAAGCTCTACCGGGACACGTTCTGCCCCCAGAGCCAGACCGTCACGGCCGAGGCCTTCGCCAAGGAGTATGATGAGCGCTACGGCCGGAAATACTTCGTCGTTCCGACGTTGCTGTTTGCCGGAACGCTGCTGTTCGCGGCGTTTCACAGCATGGGATGGATTTTCGGCCATGACTGGATGGGCATGCCCGAAACCAACAACACACCAAAGATCGCCATCTCGGGCCTGGCCGGCGCCTATGTCTGGGTGACCTATGATCTGATCAGCCGCGCGCGGCAGAACGACGTCGTGCCATCCGATGTCAACCGGGCGACGCTGCGTCTGCTGCTGTCGGTGCCATTCGGCTTCGCGATCGCTGCGTTCGCCGGCGCCGTTTCCGGAGGGCCGAGCATCACGCACTCCGCGCTTGCCTTCCTCGTCGGGGCTTTTCCGACCGACACCGTCCTCAAGTTCATGCGCAGGACCGGCGAGACGTCGCTCAAGCTGGACGCGCGATCCTCTGGCGACGACATCGCGGATTTGAGGACCATCGACGGCGTCGCCACGCCGGTCGCCGAGCGTTTCGTCGACGAGGGCGTCAACACCAGGCTGCAGCTCGCTTATGCCGATCCCGTCGTGCTGACCATCAGGACGGGAATGGACTTCGCGTTCATCCTCGACTGCTGCGGACAGGCCCTGGTCCGGATGTATTTCGACCAGAATCAAGCGGCCGTCCTGAAGAAGTTCGGGCTGCGCACCAGCATCGAGGTGTCGGGGCTCATCGATCCCCTCGAGACATTCGAGGAGGCCGCCGCCGCTGCGCTGGCGGCCGGTACCCAGCCTCCAGCCCCGTCTCCGGAGCAGTCGGACGCGCAAAGACAGCTCACGGCTCTGGCGGCCGCATTGACCTTGGACGAAACCTCGACACGATTTATTCTCAGCCAGATCGCGGGGGACCCCTACTCCCTGTTCGCGTTTGAAATCTGGGCCGGATCTGCTGCCTGACAGGAGCTGCGGCCCGCAGCTGTCAGGAGAATGACTTTGTCCGTTTCCGATCGCGTCCGCGTCAAGGACGTCCGCGTGCTCTCAGACAATTGGACCCCCCTCAAGACCACCACGTTCGACTACCGGCGCGCCAACGGCGAATGGCAGACGCAGCACCGCGAGACCTACGAGCGCGACAACGCCGCGGCAGTGCTGCCTTACAATCTCGGCCAGCGCACGGTGATCCTCATACGCCAGTTCCGCCTGCCGGCATTCATCCGCGGCTACGATGACCTCCTGATCGAGGCCGCCGCCGGCGTGCTGGACGACGCCTCGCCCGAGGTGCGCATCCGCGCCGAGGCCGAGGAGGAAACCGGCTATCGCCTGCACCACGTCCACAAGGTGTTCGAGGCGTTCATGAGCCCCGGCGCCGTCACCGAGAAGCTGCATTTCTTCGTCGCCGAGTACGAGCCTTCGATGCGCGTCAGCGACGGCGGCGGCCTGGAACACGAGGGCGAGGACATCGAGGTGCTGGAGCTCGGCATCGACGAGGCCCTGGCGATGATCGCCGACGGCCGCATCGTCGACGCCAAGGCGATCATGCTGCTGCAATACGCGGCGCTGCATATTTTCAGGTAGGTGACGCCCTTCACCCTCCCCTCGAGGGGAAGGGTCGATCGCGCGCAGCGCGAGCGGGGTGGGGTGATCTCTCCGCACGGGCACTGTTGGATGTGGAGGGACCGTCACCCCACCCCGTCTCACATTCGCTACGCTCCATGTGAGCCGACCCTCCCCCTCCAGGGGAGGGCAAGAGGCACCGTCCACACCGCACCATCCTCATCTGCAATTCTGTCCTGCGCCGCCGCTCCCCCGTTGAGCAACCCGAAAACTATCTCTACTCTGGCCCTAACCAAGAACCAGGAGACGCGCCCATGTCAGCTCCGCGCGACGACGAATTCGGCTTTGCGCCCGACCACGATTCCCCCGTCCCCTACATGCAGCGCACGCGCGACTATTACGGGGCGATCGGCTACACCACGCCGTATCGCTGGGCGCATTACACCGAGGCGTCGTTCCAGCCGCTGAAGAAGCCGCTGGCAAAGTCGCGGGTGACGATCATCACCACGGCTGCGCCTTTCGATCCGACCAAGGGCGACCAGGGGCCAGGCGCGGCGTATAATGGCAGCGCAAAATTCTACCAGGTCTATGACGGCGATACGTCGCAGCAGCACGATTTGCGCATCTCGCATATCGGCTACGACCGCAAGCACACCTCGGCCACCGACAACGGGACCTGGTTTCCGCTGCCGCAGCTCTTGAAGGCGAGCGCGGCGGGCCGCATCGGCGAGGTCGCGCCACGCTTCTTCGGCGCGCCGACCAACCGCAGCCATCGCGTGACGCTGGACACCGACGCGCCGGAGATCCTGGCGCGCTGCATCGCCGACAAGGTCGACGTCGCGGTGCTGGTGCCGAACTGCCCAGTCTGCCACCAGACCACCGCGCTGGTGGCGCGGCACCTCGAGCGGAACGGCATCCCGACCGTGATCATGGGCTGCGCCAAGGACATCATCGAGCACGCCGCCGTGCCGCGCTTCTTGTTCAGCGACTTCCCGCTCGGCAATTCCGCCGGCAAGCCGCACGACGTCGCCTCCCAGGCGCAGACGCTCGAGCTGGCGCTGCGGCTGCTGGAGACCGCGAGCGGCCCGCAGACCACGATGCAGTCGCCGCTGCGCTGGAGCGAGGATGCGTCCTGGAAGCTCGACTACAACAATGTCGCGCAGCTCAGCCCCGAAGAGCTCGCCCGCCGCCGCGCCGAATTCGACAAGCAGAAGGAGATCGCGCGCGGCAACCGCGCCGCCTGACGTCCTCCGACAACGACAACAAAAAGGGAGAGCGACGTGACGCGACCATTCGAGGGCGTGAAGATCCTGGACTTCACGCAAGTGCTGGCCGGCCCCTATGCGAGCTACCAGCTCGCGCTGCTAGGGGCAGACGTCATCAAGGTCGAGCGGCGCGAGGGCGAGGACATGCGCCGCACGCCGCTCAGCCGCGAATGGGCCGAGCGGGGCCTGGCGCCGGCATTCCAGGCGATCAACGGCAACAAGCGCAGCCTGACGCTCGATTTGCAAAAGCCGGATGCGATCGCGATCGTGAAGAAGCTCGCGGCGCAAGTCGACGTCGTCATGGAGAATTTTCGGCCGGGCGTGATGGACAAGCTCGGCATTGGCTACGAGGCATTGTCCACGATCAATCCAAAGCTGATCTATTGCGCGGTGTCGGGCTTCGGCCAGACCGGCCCGGATCGTTTGCGACCCGGCTATGACGGCAAGATGCAGGCGCTGTCGGGCATCATGGCGATTACGGGCCATCCCCAGACGGGTCCGACCCGCGCCGGCTTTGCGGTGTGCGACGTGCTCTCGGGCGCGACCGCCGCATTCGGCGTGTCGAGCGCGCTGTACCAGCGCGACCGCACCGGCAAGGGACAGTTCGTCGATGTCTCCATGCTGGAGGCGACGATGGCGTTTCTCTCCGGGCAGATCGCGGACTGGTCGGTCGCGGGCCATCGCCAGCAGCTGTCGGGCAACCAGGCGGTGAGCCGCAGGACCACTGCGAACCTCTTCAAATGCGGCGACGGCCACATCCTGCTCGCCGTCAACAACGAGAAGCAATACCGCGCGCTGATGTCGACGCTCGGCCGCGAGGACACGCTCACCGACCCGCGCTTTGCCGACTGGTTTTCGCGCAACGAGAACGAGCCCGCCCTGCGCGCCATCATCGAGGAGGCGCTCGCGGCGAGGCCAGCGCGCGAATGGGAAACGATCCTGGAGGACGCCGGCGCGCCCTGCGCCAGCATCTGGAAGGTCGAGGAGGTGATCGACCATCCGCAAATCAAGGCGCGTGGCGCCATCCAGGAGCTGGACACACCCTACGGCCGCCTGCGCTTTGCCGGCAGCGGCTTCAAGCTCGCCCATGGCGGCGGCAAGCTGGACCGGATGGCGCCGGAGCTGGGGGCGGATACGGATGCGGTGCTGGGCGAGTTGGGGTTCGATGCGGCGGAGATCGCGGCGCTGCGGGCAAGGGAGATTGTGTAGGTCGCCTCACACTCGGCTGCCGTAGGGTGGGATAAGCGAAGCGTGCCCGCCATCGCTTATCGCGTAATCGGAGAGATGGTGGGCACGGCGCGTTGCGCCTTTGCCCACCCTACAGCCCTGAGTTTGCGGCACCAGCTAGAACAACGACCCCTGCCCGTCATCCGCCGATCCGGCAGCCGCCTTCCGCACCGCCTTCTTCGGCTTCGCCGCCTCGGCCTCCGCCGCCATCTCCTCCGCACTGATCGGGAGCAGCAACTGATCATCGTCGTTGGCGACGCGGTTGACGCGGGTGGAGACGGGGTGCCAGGCGAATTCGCCGATCTGCGGAGCGGCCATCAGCGACAGCACGGCATCGACCTCGTCGCCACGGATGTCGAGCCAGCGCTCGAAATCGCGCGGGCTGATGGTGACGGGGACGCGGTCATGCAGCGCCGCGAGATCCTCGCTTGCCGCCGCCGTGACGATCGCGACCGTGTCGACCTCCTCGCCGTTCGGCCCGATCCAGGTCTCGAACACCGCCGCAAAGCCGAGCGGCTCGCCGTCGGCGCGGTGAATGAAGAAGGGCTGCTTGCGGCCGCCCTCCGCCTTCCATTCGTAATAGCCGTCGGCCGGGATCAGGCCGCGCCGCCGGCGAATCGCCCTTTTGAAGGCGGGCTTCTCCAGCACCGTCTCCGAGCGGGCGTTGATCAACAGCGTGAACGCTTTGGGATCCTTGACCCAGCCCGGCAGCAATCCCCAGCGCATCAGGCGGAAATGTCGAGCGCCGTTTTCTGCCAATACGACCGGAATCGGCTGCGTCGGGGCGACATTGTACCGGGGCGGAAAGTTCGGCTGCTCGATGTAGCCGAACAGTTGCCGTAAAGCCGCGGGGGCCGAAGTTATGACGAAGCGTCCACACATCCTTGGGGCCTATATAGGGTCCGTTCAGGTCCTTTTAACCCCGAACGTTAACACTGCGGCTGATGAGCTCAACGGCCCCCCAACCCGCGCGGACGCTTGTACAGACGGGCCCCGAGGCCGCCGCCTGGGCCGAGCGGCTGCGCGTGGCCAACATCAACCCGCGGACCGGGCTTGCCACCGACTATCTCAACCATTTCAATGAAGCCGTGATGCTGCTCGAAATGGTCCCGGACATGCCGGAATGTGCCGATGACTTCTTGACCTGGTCGCCGCTGTCCTATGCCGAGCATTTCACGGCGTCGAATTTCAAGGCCCGCGACCTCGCCATCGAGGCCTATGAGAAGGCCGATCCCAACGTGCGCGCCCAGTTCGACCACATCACCGACACCATGACCTCGATTCTGTCAGCGGTCGGCTCGGCCATGCGCGAAGTCGAGAAGGACACGACCCGCGTCCGCCTCGCCGAGCAGGCCACTCTCTGGGTCAAGCCGCTGATCGCAGCCTGTGGCGGCATCATCAACGGCGGCGCCGAAGCCGACGTCGACACCATCATGTCGAACTGAGCCAAGGTTAGCCGAAGAGATGTCCTCGGTCGTCCAGCCCACCCATCCCCAGCTTGCGGTCAGCGCCGCGATTTTTCGCGAGGGCAAGGTGCTCCTGGTCCGCCGCGCCCGCTCGCCCGCCAAGGGCTTCTATTCGCTGCCCGGCGGCCGGGTCGAGTTCGGCGAATCGCTGCACCAGGCACTGAGCCGTGAGATCGGCGAGGAGACGGGGCTCAGAATCGAGATCATCGGCCTTGCCGGCTGGCGCGAGGTGCTGCCGGCCGCGGCTGGCGCCGGCCACTACCTGATCATGTCCTTTGCCGCCCGCTGGGTGGCCAGGGAACCGTCCCTGAACGACGAACTCGATGACTACCGCTGGATCGCCCCGGATGCCCTGGCCAGCCTCGGCGACCTCAAGCTGACCGGGGGGCTGGAGGAGGTCATCCAGTCCGCCCATCGGCTGATTGGACCCTGATTGAGCCGGGAGCTCCGACACCTCTCCCGCTTGCGGGAGAGGTCGCATCGCATCGTAGATGCGAGGCGGGTGAGGGCTCTCTCCTCTTGGGGGTTCTCGCCTGCGGAGACACCCCCTCCCCAACCCTCCCCCGCAAGCGGGAGAGGGCCCGCGCGGCTCCGCCTTGCGCCCGCCGCCCCGAGGGGGCATACACCCCGCCGATGTCCACGCGATTTCTGGCCATTTTTGCCCTGATTCTCGCCTGCGCCTCGGTGCCCACGAGGGCCCAGGACGTGGCGGCGCCGTTTGACGCCGATTTACAGCGGCTGGCGGAGATTCTGGGCGGCCTGCACTATCTGCGCGGCATCTGCGGCTCCAACGAGGGCAACAAATGGCGCAGCGAGATGCAGGCGCTGATCGACGCCGAAACGCCCGCCGGCGAGCGCCGCACCCGCATGATCGCCGGCTTCAACCGCGGCTATAACGGTTTCCAGCAGACCTATCGGAGCTGCACGCCGGCCGCGACGGTGGCGATCCGCCGCTACATCGAGGAAGGCTCGAAGATCTCGCGCGACCTCACCGCGCGTTACGCGAACTGATTCCTTTCAGCCTCATCCCGAACCGTAACTCCGTCATCCTGAGGAGCCTGCCAAAGCGGGCGTCTCGAAGGATGAAAGGCCGGGCTGCCGCAGCGGGGCCTGCATGGTTCTCGCGGCGATGCTCAGCATCGTCCGCCACGCGCGCGAAGAGCGCGCTCCTCACCATGAGGGTTTGGCTGTCGAACGCACGGTGGGAACCCTGTCATCGACTTTGTTCACAGCCGTTAACCGTTCCTAAAGATGTGGCCTAGCGGGCGTTAATACGCGTGCTACACCTCTCGCACAGCGCATCGCCGTGGACGCGCCTCCAGCCCTGTCGAGTTTCATGAGCCATCCGATTTCATACGCCCCCGACCGCGCGCCGCTGCCCGATCACGAGCAGAAGCAGGCAGCACTGAGCTATCTCAACGAGGCCTGGGCCGAAGCGCGCCATGAGGGCGTCGACGGCGACTGCCTCGCGCAGGCGAGCCTGTTTGCGGCCTTTGCCGAGCTCGTCGGCACCTACGGCGAGGACGCGGTGGCGAAATTCGTCGAAGGTTTTCCGGGCCGCATTCGTAACGGCGAATTCTCCGTCGACATCTCCCGGCAGTAAGCCGTTTTCAAAAATGACCCCGCCACGCGGGCGGGGCCAGTTGACGGATGAATGACTTTGCGAGACGTCGCGAAGCCTGCAGCCTTTATCGCACGGAAGCCGCCTTCCCCCGACTAGCATTAGTCTCGCAACGGCCGGGAGATGTTCCCGCCGCGAGCGGGAAAGTGCCTCCTCCTGCGTCAAGGCTCGATCTTGAGCGTCGCTTTCATGTTCGGATGATAGCGGCAATAGTACTCGACCGTTCCCGCCTTCTTCAGCACTGATGTCGCCGACTTCGTCGGCGGCAGCGTCACGTCGAAATCGCCGTTCTTCGCAGTGGCAGTGTGGGCGAAGACGTCCTTGTTGATCCACGTGATGGTATCGCCGACCTTCGCCGACACCTCCGCCGGAGAGATCACGAGATTCTCCATCGTGATCTCTATCGTCGCGGCGCGCGCCGGGACTGATATCGACAGGAGGATGACCGCAAGCGCGATCGAAGCGAGGCGTCCCGGCATCATCCTATGCCCCTATTTCAGCTCGGCCGCGACATGCTCGGCGTGCTGCTGATGGCCCTGAAAGATCTTCAGGCCGGTCTGCAGCAGGCTCTTCAGCTCCGCATTGCCGGCGGACGGAATGAGCTGGGTCTCCAGCGCGCCGTTGACCGCCTTGTGGTAGGCAACCTCGTTGGCGACATAGGCCTTGTCGAAGGCAACGCCGCTCAGCTTGTCGAGCTCGGCCAGCTTGTCGCTGGCCTGCTTCGACAGCGCCTTGCTGGTGTCGTTGTCTTCAGGGGTGACGTTCAGCTTCTTGACCAGCGCCAGCGCCTGCTTGTTGACCGCCTCGTGATCGCGCAGCATGTCCTCGGCAAACGCTTTCACGTCCTTGTTCTTCGCTTTTTTCTGCGCCTGCTTGGCGGCATTGATGTCGATCACGCCGGCGGTGTAGGCGATGTGGGCGATCTGCGGATCGGTCGGCTTGTCGGCCGCGCTTGCGCCTTGCAGCAGCACGGGGCTCGACAACAGAATTGCCGCGGCGGCCGCCGCGCTCCAACGGATGAACATGGTTTGACACTCCTGTGCTGCCGGACGGTTCGCCGGCGCGTTGCTTCACAGGAATTGGATGGGCGTTTGGCGCGAACGTTCCCGAAAATTTTCAGCCGCCTACACCGAGCCGCCTGAGCACCGCTTCAGTCAGGCGCTCGCAGCGCCATCCGGCAAACGGGAACGCGTCCATCATCACCGGACCGATCTCTTTTTCGACGTTCTCGCGCAGCATGGTGCGGGCGCGGTGCAGCCGCGTCTTCACCGTCTCGGGCTTCACGCCGAGCAGATCGGCGGTCTCCTCGATGTTCATGCCCTCCATGACGCGTGCGACGAACACCATGCGAAAGACATCCGGCAACTCGTCGATGGCGCGTTCGACGACGCGCTGGATTTCACGTTGGGCCATGGTCCTTTCCGGATCGCCTGCGGGAGAAACGGGAAATTTGATGATCTGCGCCTCGAGCGCCTCTTCCGGCACCGCGCCAAGCTCGACATGCGGCCTGGCGCTGCGCACGCGACCAAGCGCTTCGTTGATGGCGATGCGGGACATCCAGGTCGACAGCCCCGACTCACCGCGGAAGCCGTCGAGATGGGTGAAGGCGCGCACATAGGTTTCCTGCACCACGTCCTCGGCCTCGCTGTCGCTACGCAGAATTGCGCGTGCGAGGCGATATAGCCTGCGGTTGTTGGCCTGCATGATCTCGCGGAAGGCGGCCTCGTCACGGCCTCGCGCGCGGTCGATCAGCTCGGCTTCCAATGGTCTGGCGCCGGCGGACAGGCCGGCTGCGGTCCGTGGCATGGCGGTCACCTGCTTGCTTCGCTACCGGACATTGGATGCAGGCCAAGGAAAAAGGTTCCTGACTTTCTTACGCAGGAAATCTTACCCTCCAGGCGAGGGTAAGACAGGCCCTAATCCGTTTCGATCGGCAACAACGGGTCCCGGGCCCATTCGCCCATGGAGGCGTCGTACAGCGTCAGCTTGTCGTAGCCGAGCTGCGTCAGCAGCAGCAAATCGATCGTCGCCGAGATTCCGCCGCCGCAATACACGATCACATTCTTGTCGCGCGTGACGCCCTGGGCGGTGAATTTCGCCTCGGCATCGGCCAGCGTTGTCAGCGTCTTGTCGGCATTGACGAGCGTTGCGGCTGATACGTTGACGCTGCCGGGCACGCGGCCGGATCGGCCGTAGCGGCTCGGCTCCAAACCCTGGTGAAACTGCGGCCCAAGCGCGTTGACGATCACCGTCGAGGAATCGCCAATCCGCGCCTTCACGACATTCTTGTCGACGAAGAAGCCCTCGCGCGGGATGGCCTTGAAGGTTGTGGCCGGATAGCCCTTCGGTGCGCCGGTCTCGATTGGCCGCCCCTCTTCCTTCCATTTGTCGAGGCCGCCGTCGAGTACGCGTGCATCGACGCCGAGCGAGCGCAGCATCCACCAGAACCGTGTCGACCACATCATGGTGCCGATGCTGTAGAGCACGATGGTCTTGCTCGCATCGAGGCCGTGGCGGCCGAAGGCGGCTTCGAGTTGGGCGACATCAGCCATCATGAAGAGCGGGCGCGCGGAGGTGTCGGAGAACTCGCCTTGCAGGTCGAGGAAATCCGCGCCCGGAATGTGGCCGGCTGCGAACGTCTTGTCGCCGGGCACGGCGCGGTAAGGCACGTCGCTGCCGGGTGGGACGGGCTCGTTGTAGGTCGTGCAGTCGTAGAGGCGAAGGTTGGGATCGCCGAGGATGGCGGCGAGTTGCTCGGTGGCGATGAGGGGTGTCGGTTGGGACATGCGATGACCTCTCCAACGTCGTCCTGGCGAAAGCCAGGACCCATTACCACCGCATTATCTGGCTGCGGGCAAGTGTGGCCACCAGTCTTCGCCACAATATCCGGTCGGGGTTATGGGTCCTGGCTTTCGCCAGGACGACATCGAATATGTGGCGCGACCGCGCGACGCGCGGCCCCCTACTGCTTCAGCGTCTCCAGAAACCGCACCGGCTCGCCCTGCGAGGGCGTGACCAGCTCGCCCTGCCACATGACGCGGCGGCCGCGGATGAAGGTGCCGACGGGCCAGCCCGTCACCCGCACACCATCATAAGGGGTCCAGCCGGCCTTGGAGGCCACCCATTTGTTGGTGATGGTTTCGCTGCGCTTGAGATCGACGATGGTGAAGTCGGCGTCGTAGCCCGCCGCGATGCGGCCCTTGCAGGCCATGTTGTAGAGGCGCGCGGGGCCGGCGCTGGTGAGATCGACGAACCTTGCCAGCGACAGGCGGCCGGCATTGACATGATCCAGCATCAGCGGCACCAGCGTCTGCACGCCGGTCATGCCCGAGGGCGAAGCCGGATAGGTCTTCTGCTTCTCTTCCAGCGTATGCGGGGCGTGGTCGGAGCCGAGCACGTCGATGATGCCCTGCTCGATGCCGCGCCAGATGCCGGCACGGTGATCGGCGCCGCGCACCGGCGGGTTCATCTGCGCCAGCGTGCCGAGCCGCTCGTAGCATTCGGGCGCGACCAGCGTGAGGTGGTGCGGCGTCGCCTCGCAGGACGCGACGTCCTTGTGGTCGCGCAGGAATTCGATCTCTTCCTTGGTCGAGATGTGCAGCACATGGATCCGCTTGCCCGTCTCGTGCGCGAGCTTGACCAGGCGCTGCGTCGCCATCAGCGCCGCGGTCTCGTCGCGCCAGACCGGATGCGAGCGTGGATCGCCCTCGATGCGCAGCGATTTGCGGTCATTGAGGCGATACTCGTCCTCGGCATGGAACGCGGCGCGGCGGCGGATGACCTGGAAGATGCGGCGCAGGCTCTCGTCGTCCTCCACCAGCAGCGCACCGGTCGAGGAACCGATGAACACCTTGACGCCCGCACAGCCCGGCGCACGCTCCAGCACGGGCAGGTCCTGCACGTTCTCGCGGGTGCCGCCGATGAAAAACGCAAAATCGCAATGCATGCGGTGATGCGCGCGCTTCACCTTGTCGGTGAAGGTCGCCTCCGTCACGGTCAAGGGCGACGTGTTCGGCATCTCGAACACGGCGGTGACGCCGCCCATCACGGCGCTGCGCGACCCGGTCTCGAGGTCTTCCTTCTGCTCCAGCCCGGGCTCGCGGAAATGCACCTGCGTGTCCATCACGCCGGGCAGGATGTGCAGGCCCTTGCAGTCGATCACCTCGGCAGCAGAGGCTTGCGACAGTGGGCCCAGCTCGGCGATGCGACCGCCCGTGATGCCGATATCGCGAACACCCTCGCCATCCTGGTTGACGACGGTGCCGCCTTTGAGGATCACGTCGAAACGCTGGGTCATGGCTGAAGGCCTCTCTCATCCCCAAGCGCAGGGCTCAAGGTCTTGTCGTTTATGCCTTGCGGGCTTACGTTCCGGAGCAACATGTCGCAAGAGATTTTCGCATGAAATCAGCGTTTCTTCCCGACCGGGGCGTGGTCAAGGTCGCGGGCGAGGATGCGCGCAACTTCCTCAACGGCCTCATCACGACCGACGTCGACAGGCTCAAGCCGGGCCTGGGGCGATTCGGCGCGCTGCTGACGCCGCAAGGCAAGATCATCGTGGATTTCCTGATCACGGAAGCGCCTGCCGGCCATGGCGGCGGGTTCCTGATCGACTGCCCGAAAGCGCTGGCCGAGGGTCTCGCCACCAAGCTGAAATTCTACAAGCTGCGCGCCAAGGTCACCGTGGAAAACCTGTCCGACGATCTCGGCGTGCTCGCGGCTTGGGACGGCCAGCCTGCGGCGCAGCCGGATCTCGCCTTCGCCGATCCGCGCCATGGCGAGCTCGGCACTCGCATCCTGATCCCCGAAGATCTCAAGCAGAAGCTCTCCGACCTGATCGGCGCCGAGCTGGTCGATGCGGCGGATTACGAAGCCCACCGCATCGCGCTCGGCGTGCCGCGCGGCGGGCTCGATTTCATGTACAGCGATGCGTTCCCGCACGAGACCAACATGGACCGCCTCGCCGGCGTCGATTTCGACAAGGGCTGCTATGTCGGCCAGGAGGTCGTCTCGCGCATGCAGCATCGCGGCACCGCGCGCACCCGCAGCGTCAAGGTGCTGCTCGATGATCTCTCGCCTGAGCTCGGCGTCAGCATTCTCGCCGGCGACAAGCCGGTCGGCACGATGGGCTCGTCGGCGCAGGGCAAGGGCATCGCGCTGGTGCGCATCGACCGCGTCGCGGACGCGCTCGATGCCGGCCAGCCGCTCACCGCCGGCGGCCTCGCTGTGAGGCTGGCCGAGCCTGACGTCGTTCGCATCCCCTTGAAGCAGCCCACCGCATGAGCCGAGCCCCTCGCCTGCATCCCGACGGAAAGACCCGCTGCCCCTGGCCCGGCGAAGATCCGCTCTATGTCGCCTATCACGACACCGAATGGGGCGTGCCCGAGTATGACGACCGCGCGCTGTACGAAAAGCTGATCCTCGACGGCTTTCAGGCCGGCCTGTCCTGGATCACGATCCTGCGCAAGCGCGACAATTTCCGCAAAGCCTTCGACGATTTCCAGCCGGAGAAAATCGCGCGCTACAGCGACAAGAAGGTGCATGCGCTGATGAACGATGCCGGCATCGTGCGCAACCGCGCCAAGATCGACGGCGCGATCCTGAGCGCGAAGTCGTATCTCGACATCATGGAAAAGGGCCCGGGCTTCTCGAAGCTGCTGTGGGACTTCATGGACGGACGGCCCAAGGTCAACCATTTCAAGACCACCGCGAGCGTGCCGGCCTCGACGCCGCTGTCGGTGCAGGTCTCCAAGGAGCTGTCCTCGCGCGGCTTCAAATTCGTCGGCCCGACCATCGTCTATGCCTTCATGCAGGCGACCGGCATGGTCAACGACCATCTGGTCGACTGCCACTGTCACGCGAGCTGCGGCAAGACGCAGCGCAAGCCGCGCCTCAAGGCCAAATGACGGCCAGGAAGACTTCACGCGACGCAGAGTCCCGCGCCTGGCAGCGCATGCTGTCGGGCCGGCGCCTCGACCTGCTCGATCCCTCTCCGCTCGACGTCGAGATCGCCGACATCGCGCATGGCCTGGCGCGCGTCGCGCGCTGGAACGGCCAGACCACCGGCGCACACATTTTCTCCGTCGCGCAGCACACGCTGCTGGTGGAGACCGTGCTGCGGCACGAGATGCCGCGCGTCGACCAGCGCATGCGGCTCGCAGCCCTGCTGCACGACGCACCCGAATATGTGATCGGCGACATGATCTCGCCGTTCAAGGCCGTGCTCGCCGGCAATTACAAGGCGGTCGAGAAGCGCCTGCTCGGCGCCATCCACATCCGCTTCGGCCTGCCGCCGGTGCTGCCCGATGAGATCACGCAGGCCATCAAGGCGGCTGATCGCGGTGCGGCCTATCTGGAGGCGACCGAGCTCGCCGGCTTTGGCGAGAGCGAGGCGCGGCGCCTGTTCGGCAAGGACCCCGGCCTGTCGGACAGCGTCCGGCGCGACTACCTTACGCCGTGGACGGCGGCGCGGGCGGAGAAACAGTTCCTGGAGCGGTTCGGCGCGGTGTTTGCGTAAGTCCCATCCCTTCGTATGGTGGGCAAAGCGAAGCGTGCCCACCATACTGGGCGCGATGCGCGCAGTTGCGAAACGGTGGGCACGGCGCGATGCGCCTTTGCCCACCCTACGAGCGCTCGCTATAATCAGTGGCAAAAAGGTCCGCCATGATCCACGTCTGTTCCCTCGCTGCCCTTCCCGAAACCGTCCGCCTCACCAAGGCCAGCCATGTGCTGACCGTGATGGCCAATGTCGAGCAGGTGGCGCGGCCGGTGTCCGTGCTGCCGGCCAACCATCTCAAGGTGTCGATGGACGACATCACCGAGGAGATGGACGGCTTCGTCGCCCCCTCCGAGGCGCACATCGACCAGGTGCTGAACTTCGTGCGCGGCTGGGATCGCAGCGCGCCGCTGGTGGTGCATTGCTACGCCGGCATCAGCCGCTCCACCGCGAGCGCGTTCGCGGCGGTGTGCGCGCTCAACCCGGATCGCGACGAGATCGAGATCGCGCAGAAGATTCGCGCGGCCTCGCCGATCGCCTCGCCGAACCGCCGCATCGTCGGCCTCGCCGACCGCGCGCTGGGACGCAACGGCCGCATGCTGCGCGCGCTCGACGAGATGGGCCCGGGCGCGATGATGGTCGAGGGCCGCCCGTTCGTGATCGAGCTCGAATGACAGCTGCGATTTCAGCCGCATGAGCGACAAGCTGCTGACGCCGATCGAGATCGGCCTGACCGCGGCGATCGTCGCGATCGAGGACCACGAGCCGCTGATCCTCACCGCGCGCGGCAGTGACGGGCTCGGCGGCCTGCCGTTCGGTCCGTTCGATGCGCCGAGCCATCGCACCTTCGAGATCGGCCTGCGCGCCTGGGTCGAAGCGCAGACGGGCCTGCGGCTCGGCTATGTCGAGCAGCTCTACACCTTTGGCGATCGCGGCCGTCACGCGGAAGCCGGCGACACCGGCGCACACATGGTGTCGATCGGCTATCTCGCACTGACGCGGGCCGTGGACGGCGAGCTCGCAGCGACCGGCGCGAGCTTCGAGCCGTGGTATCGCTTCCTGCCCTGGGAGGACTGGCGCGAGCAGCCGCCGGCGATCATCGCGGGCGACATCATCCCGGCGCTGACCAAATGGGCCGAGGAGGAAACGCCGGAGACGATTCGCGCATTGCCGCGCAGGGATCGCGTGCGGTTCTATTTCGGCCTCGACGGCGCGCCCTGGGACGAGGAGCGCGTGCTCGACCGCTACGAATTGCTCTACGAAGCCGGGCTGATCGAGGAGGCGCGCCGCGACGGCCGCCCTGCGGCATTAGCGCGCAAGACGCTTCCGGCGCTCGGTACCTCGATGCGGTTCGACCACCGCCGGATTCTCGCTACGGCGATCGCGCGGCTGCGCGCAAAACTGAAGTATCGTCCTGTTGTGTTTGAACTTTTGCCCGCCGAGTTCACACTTACCGAATTGCAGCATACGGTGGAGGCGATCTCCGGCCGGCACCTGCACAAGCAGAATTTCCGCCGTCTGGTCGAAACCGAAGCCCTGGTCGAACCGACCGGCGTGATGTCGACACAGACGGGCGGACGGCCGGCGGCGCTCTACCGCTTCCGCCGCGACGTGCTCCAGGAGCGGCCCGCGCCGGGCTTGCGCGTTCGCTCCCGGCGCTAGATCCTAGATTTGCGCAACCGGCCCCTGCCCGCCGGTTGCCTGGAGGCTTCATGTTCGACGGCCCGTTTGACGTCTTTGCGCTGATCATTGCGATCATCGCCTTCCTGATCGCGATCAAGGCCTCCAGCCAGGCGACCGAGCTGCGCCGCAGGCTGAACGCGCTCGAAGAGAAGTATTACGCGCAGCGGCCGGTGCAACCGCCGCCGCTGATGCCCGCGCAGGTCGCGACTGAGGCGCCCGCGACGGTTGCGGCCGCCGAGCCGCCGCCGCTTGCGCCCGAAGCTGAGCCGGCGCCGCCTCCGCTCGTCACCGAAGAGATTTCGCCGCCCCCGCTCGAAGCGAGTACGGGCGCCGACGCGCCGCCTCCGCCTCCGCCGCCGGTGCCCGCGCCCACGCCCGCGCCCGGCTTCGAGGAACAGCTCGGCACGCGCTGGGTGGTGTGGATCGGCGGTCTTGCGCTGGCCCTCGGCGGCTTCTTCATGGTGCGCTATTCGATCGAGGCCGGCCTCGTCGGCCCCGGCGTGCGCGTGTTCCTCGGCGGCCTGTTCGCAGCTGCGCTGCTGGGCGCCGGCGAATGGACGCGGCGCAAGGAGAGCATCTCCGCCATCGAGGCGCTGCCGATCGCCAACATCCCCGCGATCCTCACCGCGGCCGGCACGGCGGTGGCGTTCGCGACCATCTATGCGGCCTACGCGCTCTACGGCTTCCTGGTGCCCGCGACCGCCTTCGTGCTGCTCGGCATCGTTGCGATGGGCACGCTGGCCGCCGCGCTGCTGCACGGACCTGCGCTCGCCGGCCTCGGCGTGGTCGGCGCCTTCGCGACGCCGATCCTGGTCTCCAGCGGCAAGCCGGATTATTGGGCGCTCTACATCTATCTCGCCATCGTCACCGCCGCGAGCTTTGGCCTCGCCCGCATCCGGCTGTGGCGCTGGCTTGCGGTGACCACCATCGCTTTCGCCGTGCTGTGGATTTTCCCGGGTCTCGATACCGAACAGGTGCAAGTCGCGCCGCACGCCTTCCATGCCATCGCGGGCTTCGTGCTCGCTGCCCTCCTCGTCGTCTGCGGCTTCATGTTCGGCCCGACCATCGAGGACGGGGAGATCGAGCCGGTCTCGTCCAGCTCACTCGGCGCCTATCTGTTCGGTGCCATGCTGATCGTGCTGTCGAGCGCGCATGCCGATCTGGCGCTGATCGCCTTCACGCTTCTCGTCGGTGCGACGCTGTTCGTCGCCTGGCGGGCACCGGCGGCGACCGGCGCGCTCGGCGCGGCCGCAGCGACCGTCTTCATCGTCTTCGCCGAATGGGCGGTGCGTGCCAATCCTGATATGCTGGTGCTGCCGGGCGGCCCGATCTCCGGCATCGGACCGACCGCCATCGACAGCTCGGTGACGCTGCATCTGGTGACGGCCGCGATCTTCGCCGCAGGCTTCGGCGTCGCTGGCTTCCTCGCCCAGGGCCGCTCGAACTCGGCGATCATCCCGGTGGTGTGGTCTGCGACATCAGTCGCGACACCGATCGCGATCCTCGTTGCGCTCTACGCGCGCATCGCCCATCTCGACCGCTCGATCCCGTTCGCGATCCTCGCCGTCCTGCTCGCCGCCGCCTTCGGCGCCGCGACCGAAGCGCTGGCGCGCCGCGAAGATCGACCAGGGCTAGCCACCTCCGTCGCGCTGTTCGCCACCGGCACGCTCGGTGCGCTGGCGCTCGCGCTGACCTTTGCACTGGAGAAGGGCTGGCTCACCATCGCGCTGGCACTGATGTCGCTCGGCACCGCCTGGATTTCGTTGCAGCGGCCGATTCCGGTGCTGCGCCGGCTCGCGGCGATCTTCGCCGCGATCGTCACCGCACGCATCGTCTACGATCCGCGCATCGTCGGCGATGCCGTCGGAAGCACGCCGATCTTCAATTGGCTGCTGTGGGGCTACGGCTTGCCGGCGGCCTCGTTCTGGGGCGCAAGCATCTTTCTGCGCCGCCGCGCCGACGATGCACCGTTGCGCGTCGTCGAGGCCGCTGCGATCCTGTTCACCGCGCTGCTCGCCTTCATGGAGGTCCGCCACTTTGCGACCGGCGGTGACATGATCTCACCACCGTCGCTGCTGGAATGTGCGCTGCAGGCCTGCATCGCATTCGCCATGGCGATCGGGCTGGAGCGCTTGCGGCTGCGCAGCCGCAGCATCGTGCACAATGTCGGCGCGATCGTGCTCACGGCGATCGGCGGCCTCATCAGCATTTTCGGCCTGCTGATCCTGGAGAATCCGCTGATCTGGCGCATCGACGTCGGCGGCGCGGTGTTCAACCTGCTGCTGCTCGGCTATGCGCTGCCGGCGGTGCTGATGCTGCTGCTGTCCTACGCGGTCGTCGGCGAACGCGGAAAGATCTACGCCAACACCATCGCCGGCGGCGCGCTGGTGTTCGCGCTTGCTTATGTCACGCTGGAGATCCGCCGTTTCTATCACGGCCCGATCCTCTCGACCGGCCCGACGACGGGCGCGGAGCAGTACACCTATTCGATCGGCTGGCTCGCCTTTGGCGTGGTGCTGCTCGGCGTCGGCATTCTCGTCAACTCGGAGCGCGCGCGGCTGGCCTCGGCCGCCGTGATCGCGCTGACGATTCTGAAGGCCTTCGTGATCGACATGTCGACGCTGACGGGCGTCTATCGCGCGCTGTCGTTCATGTGCCTCGGCGTCGTGCTGGTCGCGATCGGCTGGCTCTACCAGCGCATCCTGTTCCGGCGGCAGGTCGCACCGCCGCCGGCCCCGCAGACGGGTACGTAGCTCTAGGCGAGGTGCACTCCCTCTCCCGCTTGCGGGAGAGGGTCGGGGAGAGGGTGCTTCCGCAATGGGACACAATCCCCAAGAGGAGAAAGCCCTCACCCGGCGCCATAGCCGATGCGAAGCATCGGCGTTTTACAGAACGGCGGCCAAAGGCCGCCTATGCCGACCTCTCCCGCAAGCGGGAGAGGTGAACGAGCCGCAGCGATCGATTCAACCTAGAGCCATTCCGCTCTAGGCCGCGCGGACCGACTCCAGGAACTGCGCGACCTCCACCTTGAGGCGCGTGCTGTCGGTCGCGAGCGATTTCG
Organism: Bradyrhizobium sp. 14AA; assembly: GCF_054185205.1. Classification (NCBI taxonomy): domain Bacteria; kingdom Pseudomonadati; phylum Pseudomonadota; class Alphaproteobacteria; order Hyphomicrobiales; family Nitrobacteraceae; genus Bradyrhizobium; species Bradyrhizobium sp. 14AA. The sequence continues at coordinate 92,602 of NZ_JAVAYM010000010.1, forward strand.
CCGCCGACAGCACCTCGGTCGAGGCCTCGCCGGTCTCGATCGCACCGCGCTGCACGTCGGTGATGTTCGACGAGACCTCCTGCGTGCCGACCGAGGCCTGCTGCACGTTGCGCGAGATCTCCTGCGTCGCGGCGCCCTGCTCCTCGACGGCCGCGGCGATCGCCGCGGACACCTCGGACAGCCGCTCGATGGTGCCGCCGATCTCCTGGATGGCGCTGACGGATTCCTGCGTTGCGGCCTGAATGCCCGACACCTGCGCCCCGATCTCGCCCGTCGCCTTCGCGGTCTGCTCGGCCAGCGCCTTGACCTCGGACGCGACGACGGCGAAGCCGCGGCCGGCTTCGCCCGCGCGCGCGGCCTCGATCGTTGCATTCAGCGCGAGCAAATTGGTCTGGCCGGCGATGGTGTTGATGAGCTCGACGACGTCGCCGATGCGCGAGGCCGCCTGCGACAGCGCGTTGACCCGTTCGTTGGTCCGCCCCGCCTGCTCGACCGCTTCCGCGGCCATCCGCGCCGAATCCTGCACGCGGCGGCTGATCTCGGTGATGGAGGACGACAGCTCCTCCGAGGCGGAGGCGACCGCCTGGACGTTGGTGGAGGCTTCCTCGGATGCCGCCGCAACGACGGTTGCGAGCTCCTGGCCGCGCTGCGCGGTGCTGGTGAGCGTCGTCGCGGATGCCTCGAGCTCGGTCGAAGCCGCAGAGACGGTGCCGACGACTTCGCCGATCATGGCCTCGAACTTGCGGGTGATGGCATCGACGCGGCGGCCGCGTTCGATCTTGGCCTCGGCATCGGCCGCAGCGGCCTCATCGGCAGCCTTCTTGGCGATCAGCGCTTGCTTGAAGATCTGGAGCGCATCCGCCATCGAGCCGATCTCGGTCCTCTCGCCGCGATGCGGCACCTCGGCCGAGAGGTCGCCCTCGCCGAGCGACTGCATCGGACGAATGATCGAGGCAATACCGCGCGAGACGTCGCGCACGAGATAATAGGCGGCGCCGATCGCGATCACGACCGAGAGCACGATGATGCCGACCAGCACGCGGAAGATCATGGCGTAGCTGTCGGCCGCCTGCCTCGTCTCCAGCTCTGCGCCGCGGTTGTTGAGCTCGATGCCCTTCTGGAGCAAGGGATCGGCCGCCTGCGCCATCTTCGCGACCTTGGTCTGCAACAGCTCATTGGCGTCAGCCGGGAAGCGGCCGACGCTCTTGCGCGACAGCGCCATTACGTCCTGCACACCATTCAGGTACTCGGCCCAAGCCTTGGTCCATTGCTCGTAGAGCGAGCGCTCTTCGGCAACAGTGATCAGCGGTTCGTAGACCTTGCGGGTCTTCTCGATGCGCTCGCGCAGCGAGGCGAGGCGCTTCTCGGCGGCATCCTTGCCCTCGACGGTGTCCTGCATGAGGTGCAGGCGGAGCGCGACGCGCAGCTCGTTGATGTCGGCGCGGAGCGAGCCGAGCGCGCGCACGCTCGGCAGCCAGCTTTCGGCGATCTCGACCGTGTGGGCATTGATGTTCTGCATGGTGCCGATCGCCGTCACGCCGACGCCGGCGAGTGACAGGACGAGGACCGACAACACGGCCAGAAGCTTGAAGACGATCGACAACTTCGACATCACGACAAATCCCGATGATACCCAGCAACGCGCAAATCACCCGCCGCCATCGCCGCGACGGGCGAAACGGAGGTCAGTTCAACAGTGCTGGCTGGTTCTTATCCCGTGAGATTGCGCCCATAGTCGCAAACAGGCGTTAACAGGAACCTACGTAAAACTACGGGGCCGCCCCGGCGATCGTTATTTTCTCCGCAACCATCTGTTGCAGCTGCACTGATGTCTCGCGTCGCCCGCGCTTGACGCATTGCAACATCCGACCGGACGTCGCTACGCCGCGCGCACCGACTCCAGGAAGCGCGCGACCTCGCTCTTCAGCCGATTGCCTTCCTGCGACAGCGACTGCGCGGCCGAATGCACCTGCGCCGAGGCAGCGCCGGTCTCGCCGGCACCGCGCTGGACGTCGGCGATATTGGCCGAAACCTCGGAGGTGCCTTGCGCGGCGTGCTGGATGTTGCGGGATATCTCCTGCGTCGCGGCACCCTGCTCCTCCACCGCCGCGGCGATGGTCGACGAGATCTCCGACATCCGCGCGATGGTGTCGCCGATTTCCTTGATCGCGCCGACGGAATCTTCCGTCGCGGTCTGGATCGCGCCGATGTGCTGGCTGATCTCGCCCGTGGCTTTCGCGGTCTGCTCGGCCAGCGCCTTCACTTCGGTCGCGACCACCGCAAAGCCCTTGCCGGCTTCGCCCGCGCGCGCCGCCTCGATCGTCGCGTTCAGCGCCAGGAGGTTGGTCTGGGCGGCAATGGTGTTGATCAGCTCGACCACGTCACCGATGCGGCTCGCCGCCTTCGTCAGTTCGGCAACGCGTGCGTTGGTGCGCTGGGCCTGTTCGACCGCGACGTCGGCGACGCGCGCCGATTCCTGCACCTGGCGGCTGATCTCGGAAATCGAGCTCGTCATCTCCTCGCTCGCCGAGGACACCGACTGCACGTTCGCGGACGCCTCCTCCGACGCCGCAGCCACGGCGCTGGCCAGCCCGTTGCCGCGCTCGGCGGCCTGCGTCAGCGTGTTGGAGGACGCCTCGAGCTCGGTTGCCGCCGACGACACGGTCTCGATGATCTCGCCGACCGCGCCTTCGAACGTGTCGGCGAGCCGCTGCATGTCGGCCTTGCGCAGTTCGCGCCCGCGTGCATCGGCTTCGACCTGTTCGACACGCAGCTGCTCGGCTTCCACCATGTTGGTCCTGAACACCTCGACGGCGCCGGCCATCTCGCCGATCTCGTCCCTGCGTCCGATGCCGGGAACGGAAATCGAGAGCTCGCCGCGCGCAAGCCGCGTCATCGCACCGACCATGGCGGCAAGTGCCTTCGAGATCGAGCGTCCCAGAAGGAAGCCGACCGCGGCGAGCACGACGACAGTGACACCGAAGGCAACGGCCATCCACAGACGCACGGCATCGCGCGTTGCTGCCTCTGCGGCGTCGGCCTGCTTGTACATCGCATCGACGGCGGCCCGCACCTCGACCATCACAGGCTCGATTTCGCCGAAGGTCTTCGTCATGCTGGCGTCGTAGGCTGCACTCTGCTGCGCCGTCTCCGCCCACGCTCCGAATTCGGACTGATATTTCTGGACCTTGGCCGTGATGTCGTTCATCACCGCCGTAGGGACTGCAACGACCTCTATCGCCTTGGAGAATTCAACCGCTGCCTTCTTCACCTCGGCAATGTATTTTGGATCGCGCCGCAGCATGAAGTCCTTCTCGTGCCGGCGCATCATCAGCATCCAGGTCGTCGTCCTGGGATCGTCGATCTCCTTCAGCTTGGTCTCGATGTCGTGCACGGCGGCACGGAGCGAGCCGGACAGGCCGAGCGTCTCGTTCAGCCCGAGCCTGGTCTCGGCCGCCACCTGTGCGGCGAAGTCCGACGTGTATCGCCTGAAGCCGTCTTGGGCCTGCTTCATCTTGTCCGACAGCGCATTCATGCCCCCGGCCGCCGTCAGTCGCTGCACCTCGTCGAAATCGCGATTGATCGGCCCGATCAGCTCGGCATGCGCCTTGGCGAAGCTTTCGTTCCGCCGCTGCTGGAAGTTCTTCTCGTTGCGGCGCGCTTCCAGCATCTCGATCGACAGCTGCTTGTTGAGATCGGCGATCGTCCGGGCGCGGTTGGCAGCGGCGCGAGAACCGTCCTGCGAGAGGCTGCCGACCTCGTAGATCCCACCGAAGCCAACGAGACCCAGTAGTCCGAACAATCCGATCGCCATGACCTTATGGGTGAGGCGAATGGAAATGCCGCTCATGAATGTGCTCCGACGACTGAGACGCAATACGCGAAGGGCGACTCAGCGCCCGGAATATTGCGGGCATCATGACTGCATCGCTTTTCCGGAAGGTTAACCCTGCGTGCATCGGTCGCAGCGCCGGACTACGAGCGCGCGCAACCGCCGCGCCTTCACGCGCGACGGTTGCAGATCAAGATCTGTCGAAGAGCGCGGCCGTCAGGCCGCGCGCACGGTCCCGAGGAACTTGCCGACCTCGAGCTTGAGACGGTTGCTGTCACCCGACAGCATCTGCGCTGCGGACAGTACCTGGGAGGACGCCGAGCCGGTCTCGCTGGCGCCGCGCTGCACGTCGGTGATGTTGGACGACACCTGATGGGTGCCCTCCGCGGCCTGCTGCACGTTGCGGGCAATCTCCTGCGTCGCGGCGCCCTGCTCTTCCACGGCAGCCGCGATGGTCGAGGAGATCTCCGACAGCTTCTCGATGGTGTCGCTGATGTCCCTGATGGCGCCGACCGAATGCTCGGTGGCGGACTGGATGCTGGCGATCTGCTGGCCGATCTCGCCGGTCGCCTTTGCGGTCTGCTCGGCGAGCGCCTTGACCTCCGAGGCGACGACGGCAAAGCCGCGGCCGGCCTCGCCGGCCCGCGCGGCCTCGATCGTGGCGTTGAGCGCGAGAAGGTTGGTCTGGCCGGCGATGGTGTTGATCAGTTCGACCACGTCGCCGATCCGCGTCGCCGCCATCGACAACTCGCCGACGCGCTCGGTGGTGACGCGCGCCTGGCCGACCGCCTCGTTCGCGACACGCGAGGACTGCTGCACCTGGCGGCTGATCTCGGTGATCGAGGATGACAGCTCCTCGGTCGCCGAGGCCACCGACTGGACGTTGGTGGACGCCTCTTCGGAGGCGGCGGCAACCATGATGGTGAGCTCCTGGCCGCGCTCCGCGGTCGATGTGAGCGTCGATGCCGAGGCTTCCAGCTCGGTCGCGGCCGAGGATACTGTATCGACGATCTCGCCGATCGCAGCTTCGAAACCATCGGCAAGCTTTCGCATCTCGGCCTTTCGTTGCTCGGCTGCCGCCTGGTCCTGCCTGACCTTCGCTTCGGCTTCTTCGCGCGCCTTCTGCTCCGACACGATCTTGAACTTCTCGACGGCCGCAGCGACGCCACCGACTTCGTCCTTGCGGCCGAGCCCGGGCAGGACCACGGAGAAATCGCCGCCGGCGAGCTTGTCCATGGCCAGCGTGAGGAAACGAATCGGCCGTGCGATCGTCAGGAAAGAGACGAGCCAGCTGCCGATGAGAATGAAAACCGTGAACAGGCTGATCATCATGGCAAGACGCTCCGCGGCCGCCATTTCCTGAACAGCTTCGGCGTAGTCCTGCTCCGACTTGTGCTTGGCAAATTCAGCGATCTGGCTTGTGAGCGCATCGAGCTCGGCGGCGATGGGCAACGTCACCTCTCGCGCCAAACGGGCCGCCTCATCGTCGAACTTGGTTGAGCGCACCGCGCCTTCGGCCGAGCCGGCAGAGAAAGCTTCGCGGCGCACCGCGGAGATTTGTTGCGCTCCCTTCGCATAGTCCGTGGCAAGCGTCGTCAGCTTCTCGATGCGCGCGCGATTTTCAGCGGAATGGGACAGTTTCAGCATCGAGTCGGCGATCGCCGCGACCGTCCTTTGCCGCTCGGCCATCGTCTCCGCGGCCTTCTGCAGATCAGGCGCATTGCCCGCAAAACGAATGTCGCGCACGGCAAGCTGCATGCCCCGGACTGCGACCTTCACTTCCACCGCGTCGCGCGCGATTTCCTGCTGCGTCAACACGTTGTGATTCGACTGCCGTATATGCGCGTTACCGAGCATCTGGCTGGCAATCATGGTTCCGACCAGCAGCACCCCGATCACCGAGGCGATCGCCAGCTTGGTCCCGATCTGCAGATTCCGAAAGAGGCTCAACATTGTACGTTTCCTCGGAAACGAGCTGCCAAGTCATTGCCGGCAGCTTGGACGTTGATCGCCCTTACGGAGAACGCTATCGATGAAGAGTTCATGTTCTGGTTAACGTGCACCCTCGCAGAAATACTGATTTTATACGCCAAATGATTGAAGCATAACGAGAAGCACCTCGTCACAGTTGTAAATTTCGCCTTGAGGTCGACGCTAGGAATCTCCACATCCGGCGGCTTCGCCGACGAGGCTGATACGAAAGACAGGCTTCTTGTTCTCGTCGAGCAGCTCCATGCACCACTCGGCATTCGGCTTCAGGCTGCGTGCGATGCCACCGAGCAGATTGGCGCAGACCTCGGTCATCTCGGTCCACGCAGCGGCGCGATCCTCGAACTCATAGGGCTGGTCGGCGGCGCCGGAATACCGGCCGGTGCTGATGCGGAAGAAGTACAGCGACATCGTTGAACCCTTATCTAGGGCCGCACCCCCCCGGCCGTACGCAAACTGGGGCGCGAACAACTACCAACGCATGAATGACGCCGTCCGTATGACTACGGCGCGGCGGCTTCGTGTTCGAGGGAGGTCTTCAACGACAATCCGCACGGATTGTCCGCGCAGGCGACTTACTGCGTCGAGCGGCGCAGCTCCAGCGGGCCCTCGTTCCTGGCGGGCTCCGACCTGACTTCGGACTTCACCGGCTCGAGCCGGCTGCTCTCGACACGCGGCGTCTCGACGCGCGCGGCGACCTCGGTGTTGGTCGGACCGACCGAACCGGTGTGCTCCGACGTGCGCAGAGAACGTGGGCGCGCCACGGCGCGCGCCATCAGCATCTGGTTGCCGCCCTGGTGGTGGAAGTCGCAATAAGCGAAGCCCATGCCCGACACCGAACCGCGGAAGCTGCGATCGTCGGTCTTTTCCAGGTTGAAACAAGGCTCGAACGGAATGCCCTTGATCGAGGCGCAGACGTTCTGGCCGCGGATCTGGAGCGTGTTGCCGGGCAGGCGGAGATGCTTGACCGGGCCTGCGCCCGAGAACTGCACGGCGCCGGCGGCGCCGAGATCGTCGAGGATGCGGCCCGCGCCGCGGGTGCCGTCGAAACAGGTGAAGGCGAACACCTTGCCGGCGACGAAGCGGCGTGCCTCGTCGGCATTCATGCTTCCAGCAATGGCCGGCGCAAACGTCGCCGCAGCCGTGACAGCCCCCAACACAATACGCGCAAGCATGCTCTACTCCGAACCGACCCCCGCAGCGGGCGATGCCTTATCTCTTTACCCGCTGCTTACCATACTAACCATGGCAACATTGGAGCAGCTTGGTTGGTAAAGTCTGAACGCCGTTAGACAATTTTTACCACGATGCGGCCGCGGACCTGGCCGGCCAGGATTTTCGCGCCCCACTCAGAAACTTCGCCGAGAGAAATTTCATGAGTAATTTCAGATAGTTTCGTCCGATCCAGATCGGACGCCAGGCGCTGCCAGGCGGCTTTCCGCGGCTCGATCGGGCACATCACGGAATCGATGCCGAGAAGGCACACCCCGCGCAAAATGAAAGGCGCGACCGAAGACGGCAGGTCCATGCCGGCCGCCAGACCGCAGGCCGCGATCGCCCCGCCGTACTTCGTCATCGACAGCAGGTTGGCGAGCGTGGTCGAGCCGACGCTGTCGATGCCACCCGCCCAGCGCTCCTTTGCAATCGGCTTGGCCGGCGCCGTCAATTCGTTGCGGTCAATGACCTCAGTCGCGCCGATCTCCTTCAGATAGTCCGCCTCCGAGGCGCGGCCGGTCGAGGCGATGACGTGGTAGCCGAGCTTCGACAGCACGGCGGTGGCGACCGAGCCGACGCCGCCGGCGGCACCCGTCACCACCACCGGGCCGCTTTTCGGCGACAGGCCGTGCTTCTCCAGTGCCAGCACCGAGAGCATCGCGGTGAAGCCGGCGGTCCCGATCGCCATGGCATCGCGCGCCGACAGGCCCTGCGGAAGAGCGACCAGCCAGTCGCCCTTCACCCGCGCCTTCTCGGCGTAGGCGCCGAGATGGGTTTCGCCCATGCCCCAGCCGGTGCAGACGACCTTGTCGCCGGCCTTCCACTGCGGATGCGAGGATTGCTCGACCGTGCCGGCGAAATCGATGCCGGCGATCATCGGGAAGCGGCGCACCACCGGCGCCTTGCCTGTCAGCGCGAGACCGTCCTTGTAGTTCAGCGTCGACCATTCCACGCGGACGGTGACGTCACCCTCCATCAGCTCGGCTTCGTCGAACTGCGTGAGCGCGGCGGTGGTGCCTTTGTCCGCCTTGTCGATCCGGATCGCCTTGAATGTGGCCACGGCTGAACTCCCTGACTTGTTTGTCGGGGATGTTTAGCCGATCAGGCAGGCTGCGCAACCGCTCGCTGGACCGGTTTCTCCACGATCGGAAGATTGATCAGCGCGGAGAGCACGCCGAACAGGATCGAGAGCCACCAGATCGGCGTGTAGGAACCGTACTTTTCGAACACGATGCCCCCGAGCCAGACGCCGAGGAAACCGCCGACCTGATGGCTGACGAAGGCAAAGCCATAGAGCGTCGCGAGCCAGCGCGTGCCGAACATCAGCGCGACCAGCGCCGAGGTCGGCGGCACGGTCGACAGCCAGGTCAGGCCGGAGACGGCGCCGAACGCGATCGCCGAGAACGGCGTGATCGGGAACGAGATGAAGGCCAGCGTCGCGAGCGCGCGGGTGAAATAGATGGTCGAGAGGATGTAGCGCTTGGGCAGATAGTTCTGGAGATAGCCGACGCTCAGCGATCCCATGATGTTGAACAGGCCGATGGCCGCAATCACCCAGCCGCCGGTTTGCGTCGAGATGCCGCGATCGACCAGGAACGCCGGCAGATGCACCGTGATGAAGGCGAGCTGGAAGCCGCAGGTGAAGAAACCGAGCACCAGCAGGACATAGGAGCGATGGCCGAACGCTTCGGCGAGCGCTTTCGTAAACGTCTGCTCATCGGCAGGCGCCGCATTTGCCGTGGTTGAGACCGGCGGCGTCGAGAGCGCCAGCGACAGCGGGATGATCAGCAGCATCAGGAAGCCGAACACCGTGAGCGCCTGCTGCCAGCCGAAATTGTCGATCAGTGCCACGCCGATCGGCGCAAACAGGAACTGTCCGAACGAACCCGCCGCCGTGCCGGCACCGAGCGCGAGGCCGCGCTTCTCGGCGGGCAGGAGCTTGCTGAAGGCGGACAGCACCAGATTGAAGGAGCAACCGGCCAGACCGAAGCCGACCATGACGCCCGCACCGAGATTGAGCGACAGCGGCGTCGAGGAATAGCGCATCAGAAGCAGGCCGCCGGCATAGAGCAGGGCGCCGACGCACATCACCCGGAACAGGCCGAAGCGATCGGCGACCGCGCCGGCGAGCGGCTGGCCCAATCCCCACAGCAAATTCTGGAAGGCGATCGCGAGCCCAAACACATCGCGGCCCCAGGCGAATTCGTGGCTCATCGGCTGCACGAAGAAGCCCAGCGCCGAGCGGGGACCGAAGCCGAGCATGCCGATCGCGCAGCCGCAGAGAATGATGATCGCCGGCGTGCGCCAGTTCGAGGAACGCGAGGCCGGACCAAGCTCGCCCACTGATGTCGACATGATGTTCCTCGTCTGTCGTTGGCGGATTCGCAAATGGCGGCCGCAGGTCACGCATTTAATGCATCTGCATGAAAACCCCAAGTCGAAAACAATTGCATTCCAAGAGGAGCTGCCGCGGGAGCATTGCATTTCAAACTGGCCTCGCCGGGCGCGACTTGACGAGAATGTGTGGGGCGGGACCTAGCCGCCGACGACGGAGCATGTTATCTTTGATTTACTCATATTGAGCATATATGCGCTCGATGAACTCCGCTCCGGCCTTCTGGCCGGATTACTTGGGCCTCAAATATACTCGTATTGAGCATAAATAACGTACAAGGGAGGCTCCGATGCCGATTACTGAAATCTACGGTCCCGAGGATCTCGCCAGCCGGCCGCAGGGCCGCATCGAGCCCCCTGCCCGCGCCGCACCCGCGCGCACGGAGCGCGCGCTGCCGATGCCCTCGCTGGAATGGACGAGCGAGGTCGAACGCGCCACCGCGCCGCTCTACGCGCGCGTGAAGCACGTCATCCCCCCGATCGAGTGGCCGCTGATGGCGCCGACGATCAAGGCGATCAACGAGCTGAAGCAGGCCCGCGGCGCGGTGATCCTCGCCCACAACTACCAGGCGCCGGAGATCTTCCACTGCGTTGCCGACATCGGCGGCGATTCGCTCCAGCTCGCCGTCGAAGCCACCAAGGTGAAATCAGGCATCATCGTCCAGTGCGGCGTGCACTTCATGGCGGAGACCTCGAAGCTGCTCAATCCGGACAAGACGGTGCTGATCCCGGATTCGCGCGCCGGCTGCTCGCTCGCCGCCAGCATCACCGGCGCGGATGTCCGCCTGCTCCGCGAAAAATTTCCGGGCGTGCCTGTCGTCGCTTATGTCAACACCTCGGCGGAGGTGAAGGCCGAGGTCGACATCTGCTGCACCTCCTCGAACGCGGTGCAGGTGGTCGAGAGCCTGAACGCGCCGAGCGTGATCTTTCTGCCCGACCGCTATCTCGCAACATATGTGGCCTCGAAGACCGACGTGAAGATCATCGCCTGGAAGGGCGCCTGCGAGGTGCATGAGCGCTTTACGGGCAAGGAGCTGCGCGAGTTTCGCGAGGCCGATCCCTCGGTGCAGATCATCGCGCATCCCGAGTGCCCGCCGGACGTGCTGGCGGAAGCCGACTTCACCGGCTCGACCGCGCACATGATCAACTGGGTGCGCAACAAGCGGCCGCGGCGGCTCGTGATGATCACGGAATGCTCGATGGCCGACAACGTCCGCGCCGAGCTGCCCGACGTGGAGATGCTGCGCCCCTGCAACATCTGTCCGCACATGAAGCGCATCACGCTCGTCAACATTTTGCAGAGCCTGCTGACGCTTGGCGAGGAGGTCACCATCGATCCCGCGCTCGCGGAACGCGCAAGGCGATCGGTCGAGCGGATGATCAATCTGAAGAACTAGCAACACCCACATTGTCGTCCCGGCGAAGGCCGGGACCCATAACCACAGGGAGACGTGGTTGCGAAGAACGACGTTGCCGACCTTCGCAAATCAACTTCCGCCGCGGCGTATGGGTCCCGGCCTTCGCCGGGACGACGGCGGAGTGAACGGAGAGAACCGTGACAAACACTATCCACAACCTCACCCGCAGTACCGACGACGTCATCATCGTCGGCGGCGGACTTGCCGGATTGTTCTGCGCGCTGAAGCTGGCGCCGCGACCGGTGACGCTGATCGCGGCGGCGCCGCTCGGACAAGGCGCATCATCCGCATGGGCGCAAGGCGGCATCGCCGCGGCGGTGGCCGAAGGCGATACGCCGGAAGCGCATGCCGCTGACACGATCGCGGTCGGAGGCGGCCTCGTCGACGAGGCCGTTGCGCTCGGGATCGCACGCGAGGCGGCGCCGCGCGTCCATGACCTTCTCGCCTATGGCGTACCGTTCGACCGCGACCTCGAAGGCAGGCTCGCCGTGGGACGCGAGGCAGCGCATTCGGCGCGGCGCATCGTGCATGTGCGCGGCGACGGCGCGGGTGCCGCGATCATCGCGGCGCTGAGCGAAGCGGTACGCCGCACGCCGTCGATCCGAATCATCGAAGGCCTGGTCGCCGAAGCGCTGCTGACCGAGGACGGCGCCGTCACCGGCCTTCAGCTGCGCGAGGCCGACAATCCCGCCGCACGGCCGATCCTGCTCGCCTCGCGCGCGGTCGTGCTCGCAACGGGCGGCATTGGACATCTCTATGCCGTCACCACCAATCCGCTCGAAGCCTGCGGCTCGGGCCTTGCGATCGCCGCACGCGCGGGCGCAGTCATCGCCGATCCTGAATTCGTGCAGTTCCACCCGACCGCCATCATGGTCGGCCGCGATCCCGCACCGCTCGCCACCGAAGCGCTGCGCGGCGAAGGCGCGATACTGATCAACGGCAACGGCGAGCGTTTCATGATCGCGCGCCATCCGCTCGCCGAGCTCGCGCCGCGCGACATCGTGGCCCGCGGCGTGTTCGCCGAGATCGCGGCCGGTCGCGGCGCTTTCCTCGACGCGCGGCAGGCGCTGGGCGCACACTTCGCCGAAAAATTTCCGACCGTGCATGCGAGCTGCGTGGCCGCCGACATCGATCCCGCGACGCAAGCCATCCCGATCGCGCCGGCCGCGCACTACCACATGGGCGGCATCGCCGTGGACGCGCGAGGCCGCAGCTCAATCGACGGGCTCTGGGCCGGCGGCGAGGTGTCGTCCACCGGCGCGCATGGCGCTAACCGCCTTGCCTCCAATTCGCTGCTGGAAGCGGTGGTCTATGCCGCGCGCATCGCCGACGACATCGCCGGCCGTGCGATCCCCTCGCCTGCCCGCCTCCCGGACGTGCTGGTGACGCCACGCGGCGGCGCATCGTCAGCTGCGGCCGTGAAGCAGTTGCGGGCGACGATGAGCGCACATGTCGGCGTGATCCGCGAGGGCGACGGACTTGCGGAAGCCGTGCGCAGCTTTGCCGCGCTCGAACGCGAAGCCGCGAGCCTCATTGTCCGCAACATGGCGACATCGGCCTTGCTGGTAGCGGCTGCGGCATGGTCTCGGCGCGAAAGCCGCGGCGCGCATTTCCGCTCCGACCATCCGGCTGATGTGCCGGCGCTGGCACAGAGGACGATGACGACCCTCGCCGCCGTGCGCGAGACCGCAGAAAGCCTCGCCGAACGCCCGCAGCCGCGCATTGCGCAACCCATGACCGCCTGACGGAGTCCCCATGATCACCCCGACCTCATTGCTCTATCCCGACGCCTTCCTCTCGCCGCTCGCCATCGACGAAGCCGTGCATCGCGCGCTCGACGAGGACCTCGGCCGCGCCGGTGACATCACCTCGCTCGCGACGATCCCGGAGGCGACGAAAGCGCAGGCCATCCTGGTCGCGCGCCAGTCCGGCGTGATCGCCGGCCTGCCGCTGGCGGTCGCGACCTTGCAAAGGCTCGCGTCCGATATCGACGTGCGCGCCCATGTCCGCGATGCCGCGCGGGTTGCCCGCGGGCAGCACGTGCTGACCATCTCCGGCCCCGCGCGCGCCATTCTTACCGCGGAGCGGACCGCACTGAACTTCGTCGGCCGTCTGTCGGGCGTCGCGTCGCTGACGGCCGACTATGTCGCGCGCACCGAAGGCACCAAGATGCGCATCTGTTGCACGCGAAAAACCACGCCGGGGCTGCGCGCGCTGGAGAAATACGCCGTGCGCTGCGGCGGCGGCTTCAACCACCGCTTCGGCCTCGACGACGCCATCCTGATCAAGGACAACCACATCGCGGTCGCCGGCGGCATCCGCCCCGTGCTGGAGCGCGCACGCAGCCACGCCGGCCATCTCGTCAAGATCGAGATCGAGGTGGATACACTGGCACAGCTGCGCGACGTGCTGAACACCGGGCTCGCCGACGCCGTGCTGCTCGACAATATGGATCTTGCCACGCTGCGTGAGGCCGTCAGGATCAACGAGGGCCGCCTCAAGCTGGAGGCGTCCGGCGGGGTCACCCTGGACTCGATCGGGTCCATCGCGGCGACCGGCGTCGAGTACGCCTCGTCCGGCGCGCTGACGCACTCCGCGCCGAATTTTGATTGTGCGCTGGATATCGAGGCGTGATTGGAACACCAACGCCTCCACTACGCCATGGCCGGGCATAGCCGGCCGAAGGACGGCGTCGCTTTCGCTCGCCTATGTCCCGGCCATCCACGTCTCGCCGCACAGCGCGAAGAACGTGGATGCCCGGGACAAGCCCGGGCATGACGGTCTTTCGTGAAGAACGCTACCGCCGCTCGCTCACACCCATCTCGGCGGAGCTCTTGGCTTCCTGCGCGAGCTCAGCGGAGAGCGCGGCTGTTTGCGCCGGGGTGCCCCAGCTCGGTTCCTCGCTGCCGTCACCCCAGTTGCGCGGGCGATAGAAGGTGTGCACGCCGGTCTTGTACATCTTCTTCATCTCGGCGACCCAGGACGGGCGCACCCAATAGGCGTGGTAGTGCGTGGACTTGCCGACCTCGGGCAGCCAGATCTGGCCGTCGAGCATCGCCTTGGCGATCTTCTTGGCACGCTCCCACATCTCGGGTTCGCGGATCACGTCGGCGTTGTTGTCGCACGCGAAGGTGAACTGGCAGGCGAGATGGCGGTGCTTGTTCTGGTAGACAGCGCCGCACACTGTGTCCGGATATTTGCCGGAGAACACGCGGTTCATCACGACCTGCGCGACGGCCATCTGTCCGCGCACGGCCTCGCCGCGAGACTCGAAGTAGACCGCTTCGGCGAGGCACTTCTCGGATTTCGCGCGCGACTTCTCGTCGAGCGCGAGCCGTTCCGCCGGCGATCTGACGCGCTGGTTGTCGGCGTTGACCTCGCCCTTCGGCGCAACGCTCTCGCCGCTCTCGATATCCTTGGCGATCTCCGCCGTCGGCGGCGTCAGCGAGGCCGTCACCTTCATGTCGGGATCGGGCATCACGATCAGCGGCGCGGCGCCCGGCTGCCAGCTCTCGATGCTCTCGAGATTGCCGCCGAGCGACGAGCTGCCGAAGAACAGGTTCGAGGTCTTCACACGGAAAGGATCGCGCGCCGGCGCGGCCGGAATGGCAGCCTGCTTCAGCGCTTCGAGTGGCTGGACCGCGAGCGAGCGCGCGGCGTCGCTGGCTTGCGGCGGATTGGCATATTGCGGCAACGGCGGCGCACGCAGCGCTTCCTGGAGCTCGGGGTCGAGCGCGGCCGCGGACTCCGGCGACATCGCCTGCGGCGCCGCGGCGGTCTTGGCGCCGAACACCGAGCTGTTCGACGTCGCAGGATCCTGCTGCGCCGGCGCTGCAGCTGGCGCGGACATCTCGGGAGCCTGCGTCGGTGCAACGGTGGCGAGGCGATCACCCTTCATGGAGCGATCGACCTTGGGAAAGTCGGAAGCCTGGTAGCGCGGTGGCGCCTGCAGCGCCGGATTGCGGCCGAGCGCGCCGGTGACATCGCGGCCATCGAGGCTCGCGAGGCGAACCATCGCGCTCTGCGGAACCGACGTGCCAATGGGACGGGAAAAGCTGTAGGTGGCGAGCTGGATCGAGGACGCCGCGGAGAACACCTGCTTCTGCCAACGCTCGGCGACGCCGGGCTGACGTGCCAGCAGAGAAGAAATGTCCTGATAGCCGGTCTCTCTCGGCATCAATGCGAAGATGCAGAGACCGATGCCGAAGGACGCGAACCGCGCGCCCTTCGGATGGTTACGCAACACAGACATCGATACGCTCACGCTACGCTTACGCCAGAAAAATCGAACCGCAGTACATCCGTGCAATTCGATCTTTATCGTGAGTATCTAATTTAGGTTGCCGGGGCGTTAATCGGCGTTGCGCGCGCGGCACACTCAAGCGATTGCAGGTGTTTTCACGGGGTAACCGCACGCGTGGTAAATGCGCGCTGACGTGAAGCGGTAAACATCTGGTCAACGCGAATGGTGAAGGAACTCTTGCGCGCACGTATCATTACGGGACGCGCGACGAGTTCCCGTCGTTGGCGCAATGCTTCCGCATAACCGATGTCATGCCCCGCGAAGGCGGGGCATCCAGTACGCCGCGGCCTCTCGGTTCAATCACTGGCGCTGGCGGAATACTGGATCGCCCGCCCCAGTGCGCAAGTGCGCACAAGGCGGGCGATGACACCTGAACACTTGGCGAGAGTGTCGCCTCAAACGAAAAGAGGCGGAGCTTTGCTCCGCCTCTTTCAACTCAATCTGCGCTTCTACTTACGCCTGGCTCGCGGCCGCCTTGCCGAGCGCTGCCTGCGCCGCTGCGAGACGGGCGATCGGCACGCGATAGGGCGAGCACGACACGTAGTCGAGACCGATATTGTGGCAGAAGGCGACGGAGGCGGGATCGCCGCCGTGCTCGCCGCAGATGCCGACCTTGAGCTTCGCCCGCGTCTTGCGGCCGCGCGCAACGCCGATCTTGACGAGCTCGCCGACGCCTTCCTGGTCGAGCGCAACGAAGGGATCGACTGAAAGGATGCCCTTCGTCACGTACGGGCCGAGGAAGCTCGCCGCGTCGTCGCGGCTGATGCCGTAGGTCGTCTGCGTGAGGTCGTTGGTGCCGAACGAGAAGAACTCGGCACTCTCCGCGATCTCTGCTGCAAGCAGGCAGGCCCGCGGCAGCTCGATCATGGTGCCGACCTGATAGGCGATCTTGGCGTTGGTCTCGCGCATCACCGCCTTCGCGGTGGTGTCGATGCGCGCCTTGACGAGGTCGAGCTCCATCTTGGTCGCGATCAGCGGCACCATCACCTCGAGGCCAACGGCCTTGCCGGTCCGCTTCTCGGCCTCGACCGCCGCCTCGAAGATCGCACGCGCCTGCATCTCGGCGATCTCGGGGTACGCGATCGCGATGCGGCAGCCGCGGAAGCCAAGCATCGGATTGAACTCCGAAAGCTCGCGCGCACGGTCGGCCAGGCGCCGCGGGTCGGTGTTCATGGCGCGCGCCACTTCCTCAACCTCGGCGTGGGTGTGCGGCAGGAACTCGTGCAGCGGCGGATCGAGCAGACGGATCGTGACGGGCAGGCCCTTCATGATCTCGAACAGCTCGACGAAGTCGGCGCGCTGCATCGGCAGCAGCTTTGCGAGCGCGGCGCGGCGGGACTGCTCGTCCTCGGAGAGGATCATCTCGCGCACCGTGCGGATGCGCGTCTCCTCGAAGAACATGTGCTCGGTGCGGCAGAGACCGATGCCTTCCGCGCCGAACTTGATCGCGGTGCGCGCATCCTCGGGCGTGTCGCCATTGACGCGCACGCCGATCTTGCGGACCTGGTCGGCCCAGTTCATCAGCGTGCCGAACTCGCCGGAGAGCTCCGGCTCGATCATCGGCATGCGGCCGGCGAGCACCTGGCCGAGCGAGCCGTCGATGGTGATGACGTCGCCGGTCTTGAAGGTGCGCGAGCCGATGCTCATGGTGCCGCGACCGTAATCGACACGGATGGTGCCGCAGCCGGAGACGCAGGGCTTGCCCATGCCCCGCGCGACCACCGCGGCGTGCGAGGTCATGCCGCCGCGCGTGGTCAGGATGCCTTCGGCGGCGTGCATGCCATGGATGTCTTCCGGGCTGGTCTCGATGCGGACCAGAATGACCTTGCGCCCGTCGGCCTGAAGCTTGGCCGCTTCGTCCGAGGAGAACACGATCTCGCCGGAGGCAGCACCAGGCGAGGCCGGCAGGCCGGTCGCGATCACGTCGCGCTTGGCGTTGGGATCGATGGTCGGATGCAGCAGCTGGTCGAGCGAGGCGGGATCGATCCGCGTCACCGCTTCCTTCTTGGTGATCAGGCCTTCATTGGCGAGCTCGACCGCGATGCGCAGCGCCGCCTTGGCGGTGCGCTTGCCGCCGCGGGTCTGGAGCATCCAGAGCTTGCCGCGCTCGACCGTGAACTCCATGTCCTGCATGTCGCGGTAGTGTTTTTCGAGCTGCGTGTAGATCCGCGTCAGCTCCTTGAAGGCCTCCGGCATCGCCGATTCCATCGAGGCCTTGTCGGAGCCGGATTCCTTGCGCGCATCCTCGGTGATGTCCTGCGGCGTGCGGATGCCCGCCACCACGTCCTCGCCTTGCGCGTTGATCAGGAACTCGCCGTAGAGCTTGCTCTCGCCGGTCGAGGGGTTGCGGGTGAAGGCAACGCCGGTCGCCGAGGTCTCGCCCATGTTGCCGAACACCATGGCCTGCACGTTGACCGCGGTGCCCCAGGATTCCGGAATGTCGTGCAGCTTGCGATAGGTCACCGCGCGCGCGTTCATCCAGGATGAGAACACCGCGCCGATCGCACCCCAGAGCTGGTCGTGCGGGTCCTGCGGGAAATCCTTGCCCGTCTCGCGCGCGACCGCGTCCTTGTACTTGCCGACCAGTTCGACCCAGTCGTCGGCGGTGAGGTCGGTATCGAGCGTGTAGCCCTGGCTGTCCTTGAAGGTGTCGAGGATTTCCTCGAAGTGATGATGCTCGAAGCCGAGCACCACGTCCGAAAACATGGTGATGAAGCGGCGGTAGCTGTCATAGGCAAAGCGGCGGTCGCCCGACAGCTCCGACAGCGCTTCGACGGTCTCGTCGTTGAGGCCGAGGTTGAGCACGGTGTCCATCATGCCCGGCATCGAGGCGCGCGCACCCGAGCGCACGGAGACGAGCAGCGGGTTCTTCGAATCGCCGAACACCTTGCCGGTCAACTTGCCGACATAGTCGAGCGCCTTCTCAACCTGCGACTGCAATTCCTTCGGGTAGGACTTGTCGTGTGCATAGAAGTAGGTGCAGACCGAGGTCGGGATGGTGAAGCCCGGAGGCACCGGCAGGCCGAGATTGGCCATCTCGGCGAGGTTGGCGCCCTTGCCGCCGAGCAGGTCGCGCATCTCCGTCCGGCCCTCGGCCTTGCCGTCGCCGAACGTGAACACCCATTTGCCGGACTTGGCCGCAGCCGGCGCCGCCTTGGCGGGGGCCGCCTTCTTCGCTGCAGGCTTCACGGCGACCTTCGGCGCGGCCGGCTTGGTCACGGCCTTCGCAGCCGGCTTGGCTGCAGCCTTTGCAGCAGCCTTCGCGACCGATTTGGCGACCGGCTTCGGGGCGCTCTTGGCCAGCGCCTTGCGGGCTGGCGGCGCGGCCTTCGCGGCGGCGGAGGACTTTGATTTCGCTGGTATTTTCTTAGGCTTCGAGGCGGCTTTGGCCATAGCTTGCACACAACCTGCGAGAGGAATGGGAAATCGCGGGCCTTACACCATTTTGGACGGGCCCGCGCAAGTCGGACAGTTCCGGAAAATGCCCCCTAGAGGTGGAGCCACTTCAGGAGCCCGAGCCCGATCGCGCCATTTACGATGAGGAAGATCGCGACAATCAGGTTGAGGAGCCGCGGCATGATCAGGATGAGCACGCCCGCAATCAACGACAGGATCGGCGAAATGTGGGCGACGGTGATGTGCATGAATTATCTTTCTGTGGAGATGGAGCGAATCGCGGGCGGATCATAGCGGCCCCGGTTCCGCGAGTCAGAGACGCGCAAGCCGCCGCGCGAGTTCCCGCCTCCGCGAAAACTGCCCGAAATTGCCGCGAATGCGGCAGGGCATTTCCCGGAACATTGCCAGCACGCAGGCATTGGCAACCGGTCGCGCCACTGGCGCTTCCCGAAAATCATGGCGAAGGAGTTGTCCATGCGGAACAGAATTCTTGCCCTTGCAGCGCTCGCGGCCGCAATCGGCTCGCCCCTTGCGGCGCAGGCGCAAAGCGGTGTCACGGTCGGGCGCGCGCCCGTCGTGGTCGAGAGCGGCCCGACCATCGCGGTCGAACAGCGCCCGGCCTTCCGCGACTATGTGGTCGAACAACGTGTGCCGGCCTTCCGGATTCCGGATCGCGTGGTGGTCGGCGCCACCTTACCCGAAAGCGGCGTCACCTATTATGACGTGCCGCAGCGTTTCGGCGCCACCACCTATCGCTACACCGTCGTGAACGGCGAGACCGTGCTGGTCGAGCCGCGCTCGCGGCGCATCGTCGAGGTGCTGGACTAGACTTGATCGACTCGATGTCCGGCGCGTCACATCAATCAGGCTGACGCGAGCAGTGTGTAAATCGGACATCAGGCCCTGCCCGGTCTTCCCCCCACCGGGCGGGGCCTTTTTTATTGGGCGCCAGCGTGTGCACTCTCGTGTCCCGGACGCGACGCAGCGCGCAAGCGGTGCGGCGCAGAGCCGGGACCCAGAATCTTTGTGCGGCAGGCATGGGCCCCGGCTCTGCAGCGCATCACGCCGCAAAGGGCGGCGCGCTGCGCTGCGTCCGGGGCACGAGAGCCTAATCCTGGATCTTCGAGAAATCCGCCACCGCACGCGTGGCGCTGCGGATTTCGTTCAGCAGCTTCAGGCGGTTCTCGCGCACCTTCGCATCGTCGTCGTTGACGCGGACCTTGTCGAAGAACGCATCGACCGGCGGACGCAGCTTTGCCATCGCGCTCATCGCGGCGGCAAAGTCCTCTTTGGCGACGGCAGCGCTTGCTTCCGCCTGCACCTCGCCGATCGCCTTGGCCAGCGCCTTCTCCTCACCGAGGCTGTAGAGAGAGGCATCGGGCGCACCGTCGAACGTGCGCTTGTCCTTCTTCTCCTCGATCGAGAGGATGTTGCTGGCGCGCTTGGTGCCGGCGAGCAGGTTCTTGCCGTCATCGGTGTCGAGAAACTTGCCGAGCGCCTCGACGCGGCGGACGATCATGAGCAGATCGTCCTGGCCGCCGAGCGCGAACACGGCGTCGACGAGATCGTGCCGCGCACCCTGCTCGCGGAGCTGGACTTTCAGGCGGTCAGCGAAGAAGGCGAGCAGATCGCTCGGAATCTTACCCGCATCGGCAGGCTTCACCGACAAGCCCGCAAGTGCGGAAGCCGCCACCTTCGTGAGCGAGAGCCGCAGTCCGTTCTCGACAATCAGCCTGATCACGCCCAACGCCGCGCGACGCAGCGCATACGGATCCTTGCTGCCCGTCGGCTTCTCGTCGATCGCCCAGAACCCGACCAGCGTGTCGATCTTGTCCGCGAGCGCGACCGCAACGCTGACCGGATCGGTCGGCACGCGATCGGTCGGGCCTTGCGGCTTGTAATGCTCCTCGCAGGCCGCGGCGACGGAGGCGTCCTCGCCCTGCGCCAGCGCGTAGTACCTGCCCATCAGGCCTTGCACTTCCGGGAATTCGCCGACCACTTCAGTCAGCAAATCCGCCTTGGCCAGATGCGCGGCGCGCGTCGCCTTCGCGACATCGGCGCCGACCAGCGGCGCGATCTCGGCAGCGAGACGCTCGATGCGCTTGATGCGCGCGGCCTGGGTGCCGAGCTTCTCGTGGAACACGATCTGCTCGAACTTCGGCAGACGATCCTCGAGCTTCGTCTTGAGGTCGGTCTCGTAGAAGAACTTCGCATCCGACAGGCGCGGACGGATCACGCGCTCGTTGCCGGAGACGATGACCTTGCCGCCGTCGGTCGCTTCGATGTTGGCGGTGAGGACGAACTTGTTGGTCAGCTTGCCGGTCTTGGAATCCCTGACGACGAAGCACTTCTGATTGTTGCGGATGGTGGCGCGGATTACCTCTTCCGGGATCGCGAGATATTCGGCCTCGAACGATCCCATCATGACGACAGGCCATTCGACGAGGCCCGACACTTCGTCGAGCAGCACCTGATCCTCGACGAGTTCAAAACCCTGCGCGAAGGTCAGCTCCTTGGCGTCGGCAAAGATGATGTCCTTCCGCGCCTGCGGATCGAGGATGACCTTTGCCGCCTTCAGCTTCGCCTCATAGTCTTCGAAGCGGCGCACGGAGATCGCGCTAGGTGCCATGAAGCGATGGCCGTAGGTGGTCTGGCCGGCCGCGATGCCGTCGACCTCGAACTTCACGACATCGGGCTCTTCGGTCTCCAGCCCGAACGTCGCGGTGATCGCGTGCAGCGGACGCACCCAGCTCAGCGAGCCCGGCTTTCCGGAGCGCGCGCCCCAGCGCATCGATTTCGGCCAGGGGAAGGTGCGGATGATGACAGGCAGGATTTCCGCGAGCACATCGATCGCATCGCGGCCCGGCTTCTCGATCAGGCCGATGTAGAAATCGCCCTTGGGGTCGCGCTGGATCTTGGCCTCGTCCAGCGACTTCAAGCCGGTCGCCTTCAGAAAGCCCTGCACGGCCGCATCGGGCGCGCCGACTTTCGGTCCACGGCGTTCGGTCTTGAGATCGGGCTGACGCGCAGGGATTCCGTGCACGGTGAGCGCGAGGCGGCGCGGCGTCGCGAAGGCTTTCGCGCCTTCGTAGACGAGGCCTTCGGCGACGAGCTTGTCGGTGACCAGGCGGCGCAGATCGTCGGCCGCCTTGGCCTGCATGCGCGCGGGGATTTCTTCCGAGAACAGTTCAAGCAAAAGTTCGGGCATCAGGCCGCTCCGCCCGCTTCAGTATGGATCCAGGCCTCGCCGCAGGCCTTGGCCAGCTCGCGCACGCGAAGAATGTAGCTCTGCCGCTCCGTCACGGAGATCACGCCGCGGGCATCGAGCAGGTTGAAGACGTGGCTCGCCTTGATGCACTGGTCATAGGCCGGCAGCGCCATCAGATGCGCCTCGCGCTTATCGTCCTTCCAACCGGCGTCGAGATATTTCCGGCAAGCCGCTTCCGCCATCTTGAACTGCTCGAACAGCATCGCGGTGTCGGCGACTTCAAAGTTGTGCTTCGAATATTCGCGCTCGGCCTGCAGGAAGACGTCGCCATAGGTGACCTTGGCATCGCCGTCGCGGCCGTTGAAGTTGAGGTCGTAGACCCGGTCGACGCCCTGCACATACATCGCGAGGCGCTCGAGCCCGTAGGTGAGTTCGCCCGCGACGGGGGCGCATTCAAAACCCGCGACCTGCTGGAAATAGGTGAACTGGCTGACTTCCATGCCGTCGCACCAGCACTCCCAGCCGAGGCCCCAGGCGCCCAGCGTCGGGCTCTCCCAGTCGTCCTCGACAAAGCGGATGTCGTGCACGGCGGAATCGATGCCGATCGCGGCGAGCGACTTCAGGTACAGCTCCTGAAGGTTCGGCGGCGACGGCTTCATGATCACCTGGAACTGGTAGTAGTGCTGCATCCGGTTCGGGTTCTCGCCGTAGCGACCGTCCTTGGGTCGGCGCGAGGGCTGCACATAGGCGGCGTTCCAGGGCTTTGGCCCGAGCGCGCGCAGCGTGGTCGCCG
The DNA here is from genome assembly GCF_054185205.1 of Bradyrhizobium sp. 14AA. Taxonomy (NCBI): domain Bacteria; kingdom Pseudomonadati; phylum Pseudomonadota; class Alphaproteobacteria; order Hyphomicrobiales; family Nitrobacteraceae; genus Bradyrhizobium; species Bradyrhizobium sp. 14AA. Next base: position 115,150 of record NZ_JAVAYM010000010.1, read on the forward strand.
GATGGAAGGTCCCCGCGCCCATCTCCATGTCGTAGGGCTGCAGGATCACGCAGCCCTGCTCGGCCCAGAACCGCTGGAGCGCGAGGATGAAGCCCTGGAACGAGCGTTCCGGGCGCATGTGGGCGGGCAATGAGGCGTCCATCGTCAGATCAGGCTCTCGCGGGGGGGGGGTTTTGAATCGCGCGGGACCGTATCGACGGCGGGGGTGGGAATCAAGGCAAAGGGGGCGGAAATGGGCTTAACTGCACGCCGTCGGGACGGTGCCGTAGGGTGGGCAAAGGCGCACTTGCGCCGTGCCCACCATCTTTCCGCGACTTGCGAGGCCGATCGTGGGCACGCTTCGCTTTGCCCACCCTACGGCAGCGGTTTGTGGAGCACCTACCCCGGCCGATAGGCTCCGGTCACGGGGTCACGCTTCAGCGTCTGGATGTGCCCCATATGGGCGGCTTCGGCGACGCGCGACAGGCGCATCTCCTCCAGCTCCTGGTTGATCCGGAGTGCGGTCTTGTAGGCCCAGCGGACCACGGCAAGCCCGCCCAGGACGCCCGCGAATGCAACGAACGGCGGCATCGGTCGATCCTTGTTCAATGCTCAGCCCCCACGATCATTCTCGCGCACTCCGGGCTGCGCCGCAATTGGCATCCCCCGGGCCAAATGGCGCGGGGAATACCAACCGCTAGAACCCGAATTTCGCCCAAATCGCCCGCGTCTCGACCGCCGAAATCAGCTCGTCCGGCAGGCCGGCCATTGATTCCATGGCCGAAAGCTGCCCCGCGCCGGGCGATTTCCGCCCCAGAAGGCCGGAGAGCAGCCCGGTCGGCTGCACGATCACGGGGGTGAGAACCTTCTCGCCATAGCGGGCACGAAGAGTTGAGCGGAGATCGCCGATGCTGTCGGCCAGCCCCAGCGCGATCGCGCTCTCGCCGGCCCAGTATTCGCCCGTGAACAGCGTGTCGTCGGCGCCCTTGAGGCGACCGCCGCGGCTCTCCTTCACCAGCGAAATGAAGATCTGGTGGATCTCGCGCTGGATCGCCTTCAGCTTGGCGACGTCGTCAGGGTTCTCAGGGAGGAACGGGTCGAGCATCGCCTTGTGCGTGCCGGCCGTGTACAGGCGCCGCTCGATGCCGAGCCGCCTGATCGCGTCCTGGAAACCGAAGCTGCCGCCGACCACGCCGATCGAGCCGAGGATCGAGGACGGATCGCAGATGATCTCGTCGCCGGCGCAGGCGATCATGTAGCCGCCGGAGGCCGCGACGTCCTCGACGAAGACGAGCACGGGCAGCTTCTTCTCCGCCGCGAGCTGCTTGATGCGCAGATAGATCTGGCGCGACTGCACCGGCGAGCCGCCGGGCGAGTTGATCACCAGCGCCACCGCCTTGGCGTTCCGCATCGAGAACGCCCGCTCCAGCACCCGCGCGACGCCCGCGAGCGACATGCCCGGGCGCAGCGGCGTCACCGCCCCGATCACGCCGGACAGCCGCACCACCGGCACGACGGCCGTGCCGGGACGGAAGCGCGCCGGCAGATATTGCATGAGCTTGTCGGCCAGGCCGGAACTCTCACGATCGTTCAATTGTTCGGCCATGCCGTTACCTCTGATTAACCAATTCTTATCACGCGAGTGTCATTGGAAGTGCCTGGAACGTGTTTTGCAGATTTCCCGTTTGGAAGCTGCAATGAAGCAGCGGAGGAAATGCCATGAAGATCTATCTGCTGCTGATGCTGATCGGTGCGCTTTTCACCGCGATTCGCTTGACGTCCCCGCAAGAACAGCAGACGGAATCGCTTCCGCAGTAAGCCGTCACGGCTCCGCCAGCGGCAAGTTCGCTCTCCCCTCCAGAATATCCCTCACCTCTTTTTTAGGCACGATTGACTCTTCGTTAAGCATGAGGCCCGGCAGCAATCGTGTCGGACCCCGTCCACCTTTGACCGCGCGCACCAGCACGCGGATCGCAGGCCGCGCCGCCTCGCCATGAATCGGCAGGATGGACAGGCTGCCGAAGCCGCGTGACAGCGCTGCCAAAACCTCACCGAGGCCATCTGCGCGCCAAATCAGAGTCAACGCGCCATTCGATCGGAGGATACGCCGCGCGGCATGCACCCATGCATTCAGCGTCTCGTCGCTCGCCACATGCGCGGTATGACGCACCTGATCCGGCGAGCCGCGATGCCGGGCCGGATCGTTGAAGGGCGGATTCATCAACACCGCGTCGATACTGTCGGGCGACAGGCCGCTTGCCGCAAACGCCTGCGCATCGGCGGTGACGTCGAGCACGATCGCCTCGGCCGCAATGGCATTCTCCGCCGCATTGGCGCGCGCCAGCTCCGCCAGTTCGGGATTGATCTCGACCAGGCTGAGCCGGATCCCGGGAACGCGCCGGGCCAGCGCCAGCCCGGCGGTGCCGATGCCGGCGCCGAAATCGACCACGCGGTCACCCGCTCGGGCCTCCGTCGCGGCGGCCAGCAGAATGGCGTCATGCCCGGCGCGATGGCCGGACCGCTTCTGCTTCAGCCGCAACCGCCCGCCGAGAAAGGCGTCCTCGGTAATATCTGGCGGGGCCTCAATCATCGCCGCGCAGTTCGTGGCTGAGGCCGGCCTCGGTGAGGATCTGCCGGGCCTCGAGGGCGTCGTCCTCATGGACCAGGATCCGCCGCGGCAGGATGCCGAGCGAGCCCTCGATGATGCTCATGTTCTGGTCCAGCACCAGATGATGGATATTGGCGCCGTCGAGCAGCGCGCCGATCGCCGACACCAGCACCATGTCGTTGGTCCGAACCAGTTCACGCAAAACGCAGGTCTCCGGCCTGAAAGGGGGTTAAAGCGGCAAATGTCAATGGTTCCGCAGGTCTTGCCGCATCCGCCGTCAGTTTCTATTGTCTTTCCGTCAGAATAGCCCCTCCGGGGCAAATATTGGAGACCGGCGTGGCCGTCATCGTACCTTTCGAAACTCCCGGCGCGTCGATCGAAGAGCTGGTTGCCCTTGTCGCTCCTGATATGGAGCGCGTCAACGCCACGATCCTGTCGCGGACCGGGTCGGACGTGACCATGATCCCCGAGGTGGCCAACCATTTGATCTCCTCCGGGGGCAAGCGCCTGCGGCCGATGCTGACGCTGGCCATGGCCAACCTCGCCGGCTACACCGGCGACGGCCACATCAAGCTGGCTGCCTCCGTCGAGTTCATGCACACCGCCACGCTCCTGCACGACGACGTCGTCGACGAGAGCGAGATGCGCCGCGGCAAGCTCTCGGCGCGCATGCTCTGGGGCAACGAGGCGAGCGTGCTGGTCGGCGACTTCCTGCTCGGCCAGGCCTTCCGCATGATGGTCGAGGTCGGCTCGCTCCGCGCGCTCGACATCCTCTCCGCGGCCGCCGCCACCATCGCCGAGGGCGAGGTGATGCAGCTGGCCGCCGCCAAGAACACCGCAACCACCGAGGACGAATATCTCGCCGTGATCCGCGGCAAGACGGCTGAATTGTTTGCCGCGGCCTGCGAGGTCGGCCCCGTGATCGCCAACCGCCCCAAGGCGGAGCAGACCGCCTGCCGCTCGGTCGGCATGAATCTCGGCATCGCCTTCCAGCTCGTCGACGACGTGCTCGACTATGGCGGCAAGAGCGCAAAGCTCGGCAAGAACACCGGCGACGATTTCCGCGAAGGCAAGATCACGCTGCCCGTCGTGCTCGCCTTCCGCCGCGGCAACGACACCGAGCGCGCCTTCTGGATCCGGGCGCTGGAGCGCGGCGAGATCGGCGATTCCGATCTCGATCACGCCATCGGCCTGATGAACAAGCACCGCGCGCTCGAGGACACGCTGAGCCGCGCCCAGCACTATGGCGCCATGGCCGTGGATGCGCTGGCGCTATTCCCGTCCTCGCCGATGAAGAGCGCGCTGGAGCAGGTCGTGGCGTTCTGTTTGGCGCGGTCGCATTGAGCGACTGACGCTTCCATCACTTCCCCACTGTTGTTAGCTCCGTCATCCTGAGGCGCGTGTGGCGCGAGCCTCGAAGGATGCACGGCCGAGATGCATCCGGGCCGTCGCCCTTCGAGGCTCGACAAGCGCCGCTGGAGCGTCGCTCGTCTCGCACCTCAGGGTGACGGTGAGACATACGCGCTCGCTGCACCACCGCCGTCATTGCGAGCGCAGCGAAGCAATCCAGTCTGCCGCCGCGGCCAGTCTCTGGATTGCTTCGGTGCGCTCGCAACGACGGAGTATGGCGCGAAGCCAGCGCTCGCCAATTCGCATTTCAGATCACAGTGACAGCTTTGCCGACGTCCGGCCCGATGCCAGCGTGCCGTCCGCCCTGTAACTTTCATTTCGCAAGTTACTGGCCTAACCTTCCCGTCATGCAGCCCAAATCCCCCTCCATTCTGGAATGCCCGGTCGGTCGTGCCGTGGAGATGGTCGGCGAATGGTGGAGCATCCTGATCTTGCGGGATGCGTTCCAGGGCGCAACGAAGTTCGACGAGTTTTCGCAGAGCCTCGGGATCGCGCCGAACATCCTGTCGCGGCGCCTCGCTCACCTCACCGAGAGCGGCATGTTCGTCCGCCGCCGCTATCACGAGCGGCCACCGCGTTACGAATACGTTCTGACGGACAAGGCGCGGGATTTCTTTCCCGTGATCGTGGCGCTGCTCGCGTGGGGCAACAAGCATCTCGCGCCCAAGGGCGAATCCATCGTGCTCGCGAACCGGAACGACGCACGCCCATTCGATCCAGTCGTAGTCGACGCTGCCGACATGCAGCCGATCACGCTCGCCAATGCGGTCGTCATCGCTGGTCCCCGCGCCAGCCGCGGAATGCGCAAGCGGCTCGCTTCACTCAAGGCCATGAACCCGGCCGTGGCGCCGGCTGGAGACTGACATGCGTCGTATCGTCGTGACGGGAATGGGCGCGGTCTCGCCGCTCGGCTGCGGTGTCGAGCTCTCCTGGCGCCGGCTGCTCGCCGGTCAAAGCGGGCTGCGCAGCCTGCCCGAATGGGCGCAGGCGCTGCCCGCCCACATCGCCGGCCTCGTGCCCGACAAGGCCGACGACGCCGAGGGCGGCTTCGATCCTGCGCAGGCCGCGCGCCAAAAGACCAGCGCAAGATGGACCGCTTCATCCTGTTCGCGCTGCTCGCCACCGCAGAAGCGGTCGCACAGGCCAAATGGACGCCGCAGGACGCCTCCGTGCTCGAGCGGACTGCAACGATCATCGCCTCCGGCGTCGGCGGCTTCCCGGCGATGGCGGAAGCGGTGCGGATCACCGAGCCGACGGCGCGCGCCGCGCCATGGAGATCGCGCTCCGGCAGGCGAACCTCGCGCCCGCAGATCTGCAACACCTCAACGCGCATGTAACGTCGACGCCGGCCGGCGACGAGAGCGAGCTTGGCGCCATCGCCGCGCTGTTCGGCCGCAATCGAAACATCGCCGTCAGCGCGACCAAATCGGCCACCGGCCATCTGCTCGGCGCCGCAGGCGGGCTGGAGGCGATCTTCACCGTGCTCGCCCTGCGCGACCAGATCACGCCGCCGACGCTCAATCTCGAAAACGCAGATCCGGGCGCGGAGGGCATCGACATCGTCTCAGGCAGCGCGCGGCGGATGCCGATGCAGCACGCCATCTCCAACGGCTTTGGCTTCGGCGGGGTGAATGCCAGCGCGATCTTCCGCCGCATGGGCTAAACGACGGGGCCTTTCAACCAGAAGACTTGCAATCGCGGCACGCTGCGCTACGAAAACAGGATGATCGATACAAATTTCTGGCTGTTCCTGGCCGCAGCTTGTCTCATTGCCGCCGTTCCCGGCCCCGGCATTTTCTACGTGGCGGCGCGGACCCTGTCTGAGGGGCGCGCCAGCGGCTTCGCCTCGACCGCCGGGACGGCGCTGGGCGGGCTGGTCCACGTGGTTGCAGGCAGTCTCGGCATCTCCGCGATCATTCTTGCCAGCGCGGAACTGTTTGCCGCCGTGAAGTTCGTCGGCGCGCTGTATCTGGTCTGGCTCGGCATCAAGACGTTCCGCAGCGCCGGCCGCACACTGTCGCTGGAGAGCGAAACCGTCGGCGACAAGCGCGCGTTTCGCGACGGCGTGCTGGTCGAGGCGCTGAACCCGAAGACCGCGGCGTTCTTCCTCGCCTTCATCCCGCAATTCCTCGATCCCGCGGGATCCAACCCCACGCTGCAATTCATCATGCTGGGCGCGATCTCGGTGACGCTGAACACCCTCGCCGATGTCGTCGTGGTGCTGATGGCATCCGCAACACGCCCGCAGTTGATCGGGAGGCCGCATCTGATGCGGCGCCTCACCCAGGGCTCGGGTGTCTTCATCGTGGGCCTTGGCCTCTCGCTCGCGCTGGCGCGGCGGCCGGCAAATGGATAGCGCCACGATGCTCGCCCCGCAAAGCCGCTTCTATGAATCGCATGGCCTGCGGCTGCATTACGCCGATTGGGGCAACGCGGGCGCGCCTGTCGCCATCCTGGTCCATGGCGGCCGCGATCACTGCCGGAGCTGGGACGTCATCGCGCGCTCGCTGCAACCGCACTTTCACGTGCTCGCGCCCCACCTGCGCGGTCATGGCGATTCCGAGTGGACCAAGGGCGGCAGCTACGCGCTGACCGAGTATGTCTACGATCTCGCGCAGCTCGTCCGCAGCATCGCAGCGCCGCAGGTCACTCTCATCGGCCATTCGATGGGCGGCATGGTGAGCCTGATCTTTACAGGATCGTTCCCCGAGCTGGTCTCGAAGCTGGTCGTCCTCGACGGCGTGACCATGCTGCCGGATTCGCCGAAACCGCCGGCGCATGAGCGCATCGGCAAATGGGTCGGCCAGCTCGACAGACTGCACGACCGCACGCTGCGCCGCTATCCGACCCTCGCGGACGCAGCCGCCCAGATGGTGCTTCACAACAAGCGGCTGTCCCGTGAGCTCGCGTTGCATCTTGCAACGCACGGCGCGCGGCAGAACGAGGACGGCACCTATAGCTGGAAGTTCGATCCCTACCAGCGCGCCAGCGCGCCGCACCGGCTCTGGCCGGACGATCACGTCGCGCTGTGGTCGCGCATCATTTGCCCGACGCTGCTGCTGAATGCCGGCGAAAGCTTTCTCGCCGGCGCCAGGGCAGCAGGGCTTGAGCGCTACTTCCCGAATGCCCGCATCGAGACCATCGCCGGTGCCGGTCACTGGCTGCAGCACGACAAGCCGCAAGAGGTGCTGGGCGAGATCCGGCGGTTTCTCGGGCTCGACGAAGAGAGCCGCTAGCCCCGCTGCCGTAGGGTGGGCAGAGCGGAGCGTGCCCACGCTTCTGTCGCCGTATCGGAAAGATGGTGGGCACGGCGCAAGGGCGCCTTTGCCCACCCTACGGCACTGTCGTCGGGGAAATACCTAGCTCAACGTCCCCGCATGCACCCACCAGCCGGGATGATCGCGCCTGATCTTTTCGGCGGCCGTGTGCGCCTCAGTCGGTGCGCCATAGATCGCAAAGCACGTCGCACCCGAACCGGACATGCGGGCGAGCTTGACGCCGGGGGAGTCACGCAAGGCCTCCAGCACATTGCCGATGACAGGCTCGATCCGTAGTGCCGGCTCTTCGAGATCGTTGGCGACGGTTTCGAGGACGTCGACCCAATCAGCGACGGTCCCGCCCTCCTCCGGCCAGGCCGGCGCGTTGAGCACGGCGGTGGCGCCGACCAGCAGCTCGCCGTTGCGCAGGCCAAGCGCCTGGAACACGTCCTTGGTCGCGACCGGCACGCGCGGATTGACCATCACGCAAGGCATGCTCGGCAGCGCGAGCGGCAACAGTTGCTCGCCGACGCCGGTCATGTCGCAGGCGCGCGAGAACAGGCACACCGGCACGTCGGCGCCGGTCGCCAGCGCAACCTTCTGGAGCCGCGGATCATCGAGCGGCAAATTGTTGAGACGCGCCAGCAGCCGCAGCGCCGCCGCAGCATCGGCCGAGCCGCCGCCGATACCGGCCGCAACCGGCAGCACCTTGTCGAGTGCGAACGCGCCCAGCTTCAATCCCGGCACGGCTTCGGCCAGGAGCCTGGCGGCCTTGATCACGAGATTGTCGGCGGTATCGCCGCACGCCGCAGCCAGCGGCCCGGTGGTCACGAGCTTCAGCTCGCCGCCCGGCTCCAGCGTGAGCCGGTCGGCGCAATCCGCAAAGGCGACCACACTTTCGAGATCATGATAACCGTCGGCACGACGGCCCACGACGCGAAGGCTTAAGTTGACCTTCGCGCGCCCTTCCTCAATCAACGCCGGCATTGGCGATACGCCCCCAGAACTTAACCAGATTAACCGCCCTTACCGTCATCCTTCTTCTTTTCCGCCTGCGCGGCTGAAGAGTTCGAATTGTCCTCGGTGAGGCCGCCTGCGATCTTGGCCTCGATCTTCGGAAGGTCATCCGGCTCGGGCTTGAGATCGCGGGCGTGAGACCACTGGAATTTGGCTTCCAGCGTGCGACCGACGCGCCAATAGGCGTCGCCGAGGTGATCGTTGATGGTGGGATCCTCGGGCTTGAGGTCGATCGCGCGCTCGAGGTTCTTCACCGCCTCTTCGTAATTGCCGATGCGGAAGTAGGCCCAGCCGAGGGAGTCGACGATGTAGCCGTCGTCGGGACGCTGCTCGACGGCGCGCTTGATCATCTTCATGCCTTCGTCGAGGTTCACGCCCTGGTCGATCCAGGAATAGCCGAGATAGTTGAGAACGTGCGGCTGGTCGGGCTGGAGCTCGAGCGCCTTCTTCATGTCGGTTTCGGCCTTGCCCCACTGCTTGGAGCGCTCCTCGCAGATGCCGCGATAATAGTACCAGACGCTGTTGGCCTTGTCGGCGCCGGCCGGCAGCACCTCGATGCCCTGCGAATAGGTCGCACCGCAATCGCCGAACTTCTTGCGGCCGCGCTCGATGTTGCCGAGCGCCATGATGGCCTCGAGATCCTTGGCATCCTCTGTCGTGACGCCCTTGAGGATCTTGATCGCCTCCTCGGTGCGGTCGGCGGAATCGAGGTCAATGGCGAGCTGGATCTGCGCGTTGCGCTTGAGCGGCGAGGTCGACGGCACGCGCTCATAGATCTTGATCGCCATCTGCGGCCGCTTCACCGATTCATAGAGGTCGGCGAGCGAGAGTAGCGCCAGCGGATGGGTCGGCTGGAGGTAGAGCGAGAGCTGGAGATAGACCAGCGCCAGGTCCTCGCCGCCGCGGCGGGTCAGCGTGGCGCCGATGCCGTAGAGCGCTTCGGCCGCGCCGGCCTGCGCGGAATCGACCAGCGGCGGCATCTTCTTGCCGGCCTTGGTGTCGCGCAGGCCTTCCACGATCAGCGGATGGCGGGCGAGCTTCTTGTCGAAGGCCAGGTAGACGGTGGTCGCGGCAGCAGAATCCTTGTTGCGCGACAGCCAGCGCGCATAGGCCTCGGTGACGCGCAGCATGGAATCGTCGAGCTTGTAGGCGCGCTCGAAGCGGGTGCCGGCGTCCTTCTCCTTGCCGGAGAGCTCGAGGATCATGCCGGCGTGGAGGTCCTTGAACAGCGGATACCATTCGGGACCGGCCAGCTTGTCGATGGTGGCGACGCCACCCTTGGCATCGCCCGCACCATAGGCGGCCCAGCCCGACAGCAGCGTGGCGACGAGATCGGTGATCGGACCGCGGATCGACTGGTTGATGTTGGTCTGCGCGGTCGCGTACTTCTTCATCTTGAGATCGTGCACGCCCACGACGAGGCGCGCGACGCGGTTGGTCTTGTCGATGGTGAGGACGCGCTCGGCGAGCTTGACGGCCTCGTCGATATCGCCGTCGGCAACCGACGAGATGAAGGCGCGGTCGAGCAGTTCGTTGTTCTTCGGATCGGTGCGGAGTGCCGAGCGGTAGAAGGCCGCGGCGGAGGCCGCGTCACGCTCGACGCTGGCGTGGCGGGCGGCGAGATAGCTGCCGGCACCGGTGAGCGACTTCAGATCGTTCCGGGTCGGAAACTGCGCCGCCGTGTCGGAGGGATGATCCGGCGTCTGCGCCAGGACCCTGCCGGGGACCGTCGCGATCGCTGTGCCCATGAGGGCGATGGCGGCAACAGTCCAGCGGTTGAAACGATTTGAAAACATCAGGGCTCGCCTTGAGTTGGTAGTGCCTGGGTTTGCAGCAGAAGGCCGTATCGCATGCGAACGCGGCCGGTGGCATCGGGACCCGGAACCGTCAGGCCGGACAATGCCGCTTTTGGCGCTTCGCCGCAAGGATTCGGGTCGGGCGATCCCCTCCGCACGCCCCAAATCGGACAAGAGCGCCCCAAGACGCCGCTACTATGGCCTTATCGTGACCGCGACCGGCAGCCGCACCCGCGTCCTCACGCGAACGTGCGCCAGATCACCTTTTGTGACCCGGCCCCCTTTGCCGGGCCGGCTCCTACATCGCCTCGTAGTTCGGGCCGCCGCCGCCCTCCGGGGGAACCCAGGTGATGTTGCCGTTGGGGTCCTTCACGTCGCAGGTTTTGCAGTGGACGCAGTTCTGGGCGTTGATCTGGAAGCGCGGGCTCGCGCCCTCCTCGACCCATTCATAGACGCCGGCCGGGCAATAGCGATTCGAGGGGCCGGCGAAGACGTCGTGCTCCGAGGTCTTCTGCAGGTTCATGTCGGCAACCCGGAGATGGACCGGCTGGTCCTCCTCGTGATTGGTGTTGGACAGGAACACCGAGGACAGCTTGTCGAAGGAGATCTTGCCGTCCGGCTTCGGATAGTTCTTCGGCGCGTGGCTCTTGGCCGGATCGAGCGTGGCGCGATCGGGCTTGGCGTGCGCCTGGGTGCCGAACAGCGAAGCGCCGAACAGCGTGTTGCACCACATGTCGAAGCCGCCGAGTGCGACGCCGAGCACGGTACCGAACTTCGACCACAGCGGCTTGACGTTGCGGACCAGGAACAGATCCTTGCCGACCGACGAGGAGCGCCACGCGTTCTCGTAGTCGACGATCTCGTCGTTGGCGCGATCGGCGGCGAGCGCCGCTGCAACATGCTCTGCGGCAAGCATGCCGGTGCCCATCGCGTTGTGCACGCCCTTGATGCGCGGCACGTTGACAAAGCCGGCCGCACAGCCGATCAGCGCGCCGCCGGGGAAGCTGAGCTTCGGCACCGACTGGTAGCCGCCCTCCGTAATGGCGCGCGCGCCGTAGGCGAGCCGCTTGGCGCCTTCGAAAGTACCGCGGATCGAGGGGTGGGTCTTGAAGCGCTGGAATTCGTCGAACGGCGACAGATAGGGATCGTCGTAGTTCAGATGCACGACGAAGCCGACGGCGACGAGATTGTCGTCGTAATGATAGAGGAACGAGCCGCCACCGGTCTTCAGGTCGAGCGGCCAGCCGAACGAGTGCTGGATCATGCCCTTCTGGTGCTTGGCGGGGTCGATCTGCCAGACTTCCTTCAGCCCGATGCCGAACTTCGCCGGCTCGCTCTTGGAGTCGAGCGCGAATTTCGCGATGAGTTGCTTGGTCAGGCTGCCGCGCGCGCCTTCAGCGAACAGCGTGTACTTGCCGAGCAATTCCATGCCGCGGGTAAAGGAGTCCTTCGGCTTGCCGTCGCGGCCGATGCCCATGTCGCCGGTAGCGATGCCCTTCACCGCGCCCTGCTCATCATAGAGCACCTCGGCCGCGGCGAAGCCCGGATAAATCTCGACGCCGAGCGCTTCCGCCTTGCGCGCCAGCCAGCGGCAGACATTGCCGAGCGAGCCGATATAGCAGTGATGGTTGTCCATCAGCGGCGGCATCATGAAGTTCGGCAGCTTGATCGCACCGCCACCCGTCATCCAGTAGAAGCGGTCGTCCTTGACCTGGGTCTTCAGCGGGCAATCGGCATCCTCGCGCCAGTCCGGAACGAGCTTGTCGAGCCCGGCCGGATCGATCACCGCGCCGGAGAGGATATGCGCACCGACCTCGGAGCCCTTCTCCACCACGACGACGTTGAGATCGGCGTTGAGCTGCTTCAGCCGGATCGCGGCCGACAGGCCCGAGGGGCCGGCGCCGACGATGACGACGTCGAATTCCATGGATTCGCGCGGGGGAAGTTCTTCGGTGCTCATCTGATCTCAGCCCTTGAGACGGTTCCTTGGTCGTTTGCGCCTCCTTGTTTCCGATTTTTCCGGGTAGGACAACCACGGAAATGCGTTCCGCTGGGATGCAAGGCGCCTTAAACGGGACCTCGCCGGTTCTGTGAGGCCAGAACCGGGGAAGCCCCGATCTTTTTTGACGCGTTTTCTTCACGCGAACCGGGTGCCCACTTCGCTCGAAAACGCTATGCTATAATAGTCAGACTTTCCCATGATACCCGAACCCGCACCCACCGTCCGAGAGCTCTTAGCCTTCTATCTGGAGGCCGGCGTCGATTGCGCGCTCGCGGAGGAACCGATCGACCGCCTGGCGGAATTGGATGCCCCGCCGCCGGCCCCGCGCGCGGCACCGCCCGTCGCGGCACCGCGGCCGGTCGCAGCACCAGCCGTGATGCGCGGCGAGGCCGCACCTGCGCCCGATGTCGCGATCGCCTCGGCGCGCGAGGCTGCGCGCACCGCCCCGACGCTGGAGGCGCTCCGCGAGCTGATGCAGAACTTCGAGGGCTGCGCGCTGAAGCACACCGCGACGCGGCTGGTGTTCGCCGACGGCAATCCGCAGGCGCGCATCATGTTCGTCGGCGAAGCGCCGGGCCGCGACGAGGACATCGAGGGACTGCCCTTCGTCGGGCGCAGCGGAAAGTTGCTCGATCTGATGATTGGTGCAATCGGCCTCAACCGCACCACCGCCTATATCGCCAACGTCATCCCGTGGCGGCCGCCCGGCAACCGCACGCCGACGCCGCAGGAGACGCAAATCTGCCTGCCCTTCATCCAGCGCCAGATCGAGCTGGTGAATCCCGACGTGCTGGTGACGCTCGGCAATCCCTCGACGCAGACGCTGCTCTCGACCCGCGAAGGCATCATGCGCACGCGCGGGCGCTGGTTCGACTACGAGACGGGCGGACGCACCATTCGCGCGCTGCCGACCTTCCATCCTGCCTATCTCTTGCGCTCGCCGTCGTACAAGCGGCTGGCTTGGCAGGATCTGCGGGCGATCGCGAAGGTGCTGGCGGGGTAATGCTCTCGTGTCCCGGGCGCGGTGCGGCACGCAGTGACGCGCCGCAGAGCCGGGACCCAGAAAGCAACACAGTACGAACGGCGGGATGGGCCCCGGGTCTGCAGCGCACCGCCGAAGGGGCGCTGCGCAGCGTCCGGGGCACGAGGGCGCTACGACCCCTTCGGCCGCACGATGGCCCAGCCGATGCGGAGCAGCTGCTGGCGGCCGGTCACCAGCCATTCGAAGGCGCGCGGCACCTCCGGCACGATGCCGGGAAAGCGTGCGAGGATGTCCGGCGGCGGCGTGCCGGCGGTGTCGGAGGCGCGCCAGACCACGACACCGCCGGTCTCGCTGAATTTGGCCTGTGACATCCACGGCGTCCGCGCAGGGTTAGCGTCCATGAAGAGATGCGGTCGGCCGGAATGCAGCGTGATCAGGCTCGCAAGCTGGCTCTCTCCGGCCACCGCGCGCAGGCGGTGGTTGGTGCGGCGGGCAAAGCTCTCGTCGAAGAAGTCGGAAATGGCGCGCGCCGGCATCGAGGTCGCGATCTCGCCGGTGCCGGTCCAGGGCATGATCAGGACGGCGAGCACGACGCCCACGGCCGGCGCGATGACGGCGGCGGCCCACACCATGCGCAGCACCCGCGCACGCCGCATCGCGATGAGATCGCCCGCCAGCACGACCACCGCGAGGCCCGCCATAACGAGCACCACGCCGGCGCCGCCGACGACGGTGTCGAGCCCGAGCAGGGTCGAGATCACGACCGCGCCGAGCGCCGGCGCAAGCGCGAAGAAATACACGAAGTTGCGCGCGAGCGGCTCGACCGGCGGCCGGTAGATGATCGGCGCCTCCTCGCCCCTGGCGACGAACAGACGCGTGTTGAGGAACGTCAGCGCCGGGATCGCGGCAGCCCCCAGCACCAGCCCGCCGAGCAGCCAGGCCGCGTGAAGGGCGCGGGCGTTCAGCTCCGCGACCTGCGGCAAGGTCGGCATCACGAGCGTCTCGGCACGCATGAGCCAGACCGCATAGGGCAGCGCCAGCACGGCGACGACGATCAGCGCGAACAGCGGATCGAGCGCGCGCAGCGTGCGGCGGCCGCCGGCGGTCGAGAGCGCGAAGACGACGAGCAGCAGGAGAAGGAAGATCGCCGCGGGCGTGGTCAGCAGCAGGAGGCCCGCCTCGATCGACCAGGCGAACCACGCATTGCCGCGACGCTGGCCGATGATCTGCCAGGAGTGCAGCAGCAACAGCGCCCAGAGCGGCCGGGCCAGCACGAGGGGGCCGAAGTCGAGCGCGGGCGAGGAGAAGGCCAGCACCGTCATGGTCAGCAGCACGGCGAGCACCGCCTGCTGCGAGCCCACCACCGCGCGGGAGAGATGATAGAGCGTGATGAAGGTCGCGACCTCGCAGAGCTGGGCCAGCACGTAGACGCCGAACATGTGACCGCCGGCGGCGCGATAGGCGATGTCGGCAAGCCAGACCGGCAAGGGCGGGCCGAGATCAGTACCGACCTGGTATTCCCTGCCGAAGGCCAGCAGCGTCGCCAGGGTGCCGGGCGGGCTGCGGTAGAACACCAGCGCCACGAACAGCCACATCGCCGCCTGGAGCAGCACGACGATCCACACGATCAGCCGCGGCCGGGCGCGAATGAGCTCGATGACCAGGGAGGTAAACCGCATGCAACGTCCGAAAGATGCAGCCAACCCGTCCAGCCGGCCCTATTCGCTCACACGTACTTTGATAAGGGGCGCTGCGCGTCGTGGCAACGACCGTCTACTCTAGAGGCCCGTTGAAGCATCGATTTCGACGGCCTCTTCCACCTGCAGTTCGACCTCGGTCACGGCAAACAGGTCCCGCACCGGCTCGACGGTCCAGGGCATGTGCTTGGCGCGGGCGGCGGCGACGGGGGCGAAGAAGCTGCGGTGGTGGATTGTGGGGCCGAGGCGGTCGAGGGCGTCGAGATGCTCGGGGACGCCGTAGCCCTTGTGCTGCTCGAAGCCGTAGCCGGGGCAGTCCTGCGCCAGTGCGCACATCAGGCGGTCGCGCGTGACCTTGGCGACGATCGAGGCGGCTGCGATCGACAGCACGATGCCGTCGCCGCCGATCACGGCCTCGCAATCGCAAGCCGTATCGAGCCGGTCGCGGCCGTCGACGAAGACATGCTTGGGCTGTTCGGGCAGCGCCACCACGGCGCGCTTCAGCGCCCATAGCGAGGCGCGCAGGATGTTGTCGCGGTCGATCCGGGCGCGCGAGGCGACGGCGACCGAGACCTGCGCCGTGGCGCAGATCTTGTCGAAAAGCTTCTCGCGCTCCTCGGCCGTCAGGCGCTTGGAATCGTCGATGCCGCGCGGGATGCGGTCGGGATCGAGAATCACCGCAGCCGCCACCACGGGGCCTGCCAGCGGCCCGCGGCCGGCCTCGTCGCAGCCCGCGACCGGCCAGACCCCGCGCTTGATCAGCGCGCGCTCGCGGCGGAAGCTTGGGGAAGCGACGACGACGATGCCTTGCTTGCCGGCAAGAGCCTTCGTAGCCTTGGCCCCAGATGGTTTAGCCGCCTTGGCAGGCGCTGCCGTCTTTGCAACGGCCTTCTTTGGCGCGCCCTTGGCCGGCTTCTTGGCGGACTTGTCCCGAATCATGGCCGGGATCGTGCGCAAGCGGCCCCGCCGGCGCAACCGGGAACCAATCGCAATTCCCGTTATTCAGGCAGGCCAGCCCTATTCCGCCAGATGCACCCGCCGGTCCTCGCCGACCTCGATGCCGGGCGCGACCACGACTTCCCAGGGATGATCGTCCGGGTCGGCGAAATAACCGGAATAACCTCCATAGTCGGTCTCGTGCGCGGCCTTCACCAGCCTCGCCCCCTTGCTGAGGGCGAAGGCCAGCACCGCATCGACCTCCTCGCGGGTCCGACAGTTCCAGGCGAGCGTCATGCCACGGAAGGTCGTTGGCCTTGGCTGATCAGGCAGCTTGGCATCGGCTGCGAGTTGGTCCCAGGGATAGAGCGCGAGCACCGGGCCGCCGGTATCGTAGAACGCGACGGCCTCGCCGGTCGCCTTCAGCCGGCGCGCAAAACCAAGCGCATCGTAAAAGGCGATGCTGGCGCGGATGTCGCTGACGCCCAGCGTGATGACGGTCAGCCGCGGCACCGGCACGGCGAGTTCCTGACTCATGCTACGCCTCTTCCACTTCCCCGATCAGAACAGGCTGAGCTGATCGCCGTTCCGTTTCGGCCTGGCAAAATGATCCGTCGTCAGCTTCGAGCGCCGCTTGTTCAGCCCAAGCCTGTCGCATGCGATCTCGAAACGACGGCCGATGGTCCAGGCCATCGGTCCCGTGCCCTTCATGCGCTCGCCCCATTTCGCATCGTAGTCGCGGCCGCCGCGCATGTCGCGGATCAGCGTGAAGACGTGGCGGTAGCGGTCCGGATAGTTCGCCATCAGCCATTCGCGGAAGAGATCGCGCACCTCCAGCGGCAGCCGCAGCAGCACGTAGGAGGCTTCCTTGACGCCGGCGTGCGCAGCGGCATCGAGGATGCGCTCGATCTCGGAATCGTTCAGCGCGGGGATCACCGGCGCGACCATCACCGTGGTCGGGATGCCGGCCTCCGAAAGCTGCTTCAACGCCTCCAGCCGCTTCGGCGGTGTCGAGGCCCGCGGCTCCATGGTGCGCGCCAGTTTTGGGTCGAGCGAGGTGACCGATATCGCGACCTTGGCGAGATTGCGCTTGGCCATCCGCGCGAGAATGTCGATGTCGCGCACCACCAGCGCCGATTTGGTGACGATGCCGACGGGATGACCGGCCCGCTCCAGCACCTCGAGAATGCCGCGCATGATTTTGCGCTCGCGCTCGATCGGTTGATAGGGATCGGTGTTGGTGCCGATCGCGATCATCCGCGGCTCGTAGCCGGCAGCCGCGAGCTCCTTCTCGAGCAACGCCGGCGCCTCGGGTTTCGCAAACAGCTTCGATTCGAAGTCGAGCCCCGGCGACAGGCCGAGATAGGCGTGGGTCGGCCGCGCGAAGCAATAGACACAGCCATGCTCGCAGCCGCGATAGGGATTGATCGAGCGGTCGAAGCCGATGTCGGGCGAATCGTTGCGGGTGATCACCTTGCGCGAGGTGTCGACGCCGACACTGGTCTTGAACGGCGGCAGTTCCTCAAGGCTCTGCCAGCCGTCATCGAATGCGACGCGTGCCTCGGCCTCGTAGCGACCGCTGGCATTGGACTGCGCGCCCCGCCCTCGCCTGCGGGCGCGGTCGATGGCGACGCCAAGCTCGGGGAAATCAGAAGGCGCACCCGCCGGCTCGGAGGGCGCCGTGACCGGCGGGTGCTTGAGAGCAGAAGAAGATGCTGGACTCATGAAGCCAAGATAGCACGCCAAAGGAACAAATCAAGAACACAAACAAAAAACGTGAAAACAACCCCATGCACTGTAGCCGCCCACATTTCAGGCCCGCAGCTTTGACCTCACGCAACACGCCCGTCACGGCGATCCCGTTTGATGCCGGCCACGGATCGATCGCGCCGGAACTCAGTTGGTGACGATCGCGAAATGATCGACGGGTGAAGGTCGGCAGGAACATGACAAATCAACAACAATCGGCTGCCGCGAGCAGCGACCTCGATCTCCTCGATCGCTATTGGCGCGCCGCCAACTACCTCTCCGTCGGGCAGATCTACCTGCTGGACAATCCGCTGCTGCGCGAGCCGCTGCGGCCTGAGCACATCAAGCCGCGTCTGCTCGGTCATTGGGGCACGACGCCCGGTCTGAACTTCATCTACGCCCATCTCAACCGCGTCATCCGCGCGCTGGATGTCAGCGTGCTCTATGTCTGCGGTCCCGGCCATGGCGGCCCGGGCATGGTCGCCAACACTTATCTCGAAGGCAGCTACAGCGAGATCTATCCCGACATCGCGCGCGATACGAACGGATTGCGAAAACTCTTCAGGCAGTTCTCGTTCCCCGGCGGCATTCCGAGCCATGCGGCGCCGGAAACGCCGGGCTCGATCCACGAGGGCGGCGAGCTCGGCTACGCGCTGGTGCATGCCTATGGCGCGGCGCTCGACAATCCCAACCTGATCGTCGCCTGCGTCGTCGGTGACGGCGAAGCGGAAACCGGTCCGCTCGCGGCCTCCTGGCACTCGAACAAGTTCCTGAACCCCGCCCATGACGGCGCGGTGCTGCCGATCCTGCATCTCAACGGCTACAAGATCGCGGGCCCGACCGTGCTCGGGCGGATGGCCGACAGCGAGATCCGCGACCTGTTCCGCGGGCTAGGCCACGAGCCGCTGTTCGTCGAGGGCGACGATCCCAAATTGATGCACCAGGCCATGGCGGACGCGCTCGACGTCGCGCTCGCCAGCATCCGCTCGATCCAGCAGCACGCCCGCGACGGTCGAAAGGCCGTCGAGCGGCCGCGCTGGCCGATGATCGTATTGCGCAGCCCGAAGGGCTGGACCGGCCCGAAGGAGGTCGACGGCAAGAAGGTCGAAGGCTTTTGGCGCGCGCATCAGGTGCCCGTCGCAGGCTGCCGCGAAAATCCGGCGCATCGACAAGTGCTCGAAGACTGGATGCGCAGCTACGAGCCGGAAAAACTGTTCGATGCAAATGGGGCACTCATTCCCGAGCTCCAGGCCCTGGCCCCCGCAGGCAATCGCCGCATGGGCGCCAATCCGCATGCCAATGGCGGCCTGTTGAAGAAGGAGCTGAAGCTGCCGGACTTCCGCAGTTTTGCAGTCGAGGTGCCGGAGCCCGGCGCCGTCACCGGCGAAGCAACGCGCGAGCTCGGCAAATTCCTGCGCGACGTCATCCGCCTGAACGCACAAGAGCGCAACTTCCGCATCATGGGCCCGGACGAGACCGCGTCAAACCGGCTGGACGCGGTGTTCGAGACCACGGAACGCGTCTGGATGGAGCCGATCGAATCTTACGACGTGCATCTTGCGCAGGACGGCCGCGTGATGGAGGTGCTGAGCGAGCATCTCTGCCAGGGCTGGCTGGAAGGCTATCTGCTGACCGGACGGCACGGCTTCTTCTCCTGCTACGAGGCCTTCATCCACATCGTGGATTCCATGTTCAACCAGCACGCCAAATGGCTGAAGGTGACGCGGCACATGCCATGGCGGCGGCCGATCGCATCGCTCAATTATCTCCTGACCTCGCATGTCTGGCGGCAGGACCATAACGGCTTCAGCCACCAGGATCCCGGTTTCGTCGATCTCGTCGCCAACAAGAAGGCCGATATCGTCCGCATCTACTTTCCGCCGGATGCCAACACCCTGCTGTGGATCGCCGATCACTGCCTGCGGACCTATAACCGCATCAACGTCATCGTGGCCGGCAAGCAGCCGTCGCCGCAATGGCTGTCGATGCAGGACGCCGCGACGCATTGCGATGCCGGCATCGGCATCTGGAGCTGGGCCGGCAACGAAGACGCGAACGGCGAGCCCGATGTGGTGATGGCCTGCGCCGGCGACGTGCCGACACTGGAGACGCTGGCGGCGGTCGACCTGCTGCGCAAGGCGCTGCCCGATCTGAAGATCCGCGTCATCAACGTCGTGGACCTGATGACGCTGCAACCGAAGGAGCAGCATCCTCACGGGCTTTCGGATCGTGACTTCGACGGCCTGTTCACATCCAACAAGCCTGTCATCTTCGCCTATCACGGCTATCCCTACCTCATCCACCGTCTCACCTATAACCGCACCAACCATGCCGGCATGCATGTGCGCGGCTTCGCCGAGGAAGGCACCACGACGACGCCGTTCGACATGGTCGTGCTCAACGGGCTCGACCGCTACCATCTCGCGATCGAGGCGATCGAGCGCGTGCCCGGTCTCGCCGCCAAGGCTGCGAAAGTGAAGCAGCAATTCCGCGACAAGCTGATCGAGCATTCGCGCTATGTGCGCGAACACGGCGAGGACATGCCCGAGGTCCAGAACTGGGTCTGGCCGAACAGCGCCGGCGGCAACACGCCGGCCGAAGCCGGCGATTGACGCGCCATGCCGGATACGGTCCTCGTCCTCAACTCGGGATCGTCGAGCATCAAGTTCGGCCTGTTCGATCCGGCGGTGTCCGGTCCCACCCTGCTCTGCAAGGGTTTGCTCGACGAGCATGAGGCAAAACCCCGGCTCGTCGTGAAGAGTCCCGCAGGCGAAGACCTGTTCGAGACGCGGAGGGACGCTTCGGACGCCGACAGCAAGCATCTCTTCGCCGACGTGCTCGCCTTTATCGAGCACCAGTTTGGCCCAGGCAGCTTGCGCGCCGTCGGGCACCGCATCGTTCACGGCGGGCCCGATTACTCAGGCCCTGTCGCGGTGACGGACGACGTCATCGCGAAGCTGGAGGCGCTGACGCCGCTGGCGCCGCTGCACCAGCCGCGCTGCCTCACACCCATCCGCACCATCTCGGCGATCCGGCCCGGGCTGACGCAGATCGCCTGCTTCGACACCGCCTTTCACCACGGTCTCGCACCGCCCGCACGCCGCTTCGCCATTCCGAGACGTTATGAAGAGCGCGGCATCAGGCGTTACGGCTTTCACGGCCTGTCCTTCGAATACGTCGCCGGCCGTCTCGCCGAGATCGCTCCCGGGCTTGCATCCGAGCGCACTGTGATCGCGCATCTCGGCAACGGCGCCAGCCTGTGCGCGTTGCGCGACGGCCGCAGCGTCGACACCACGATGGGGTTGACGCCGCTCGACGGCCTCGTGATGGGCACGCGCTGCGGCACGATTGATCCCGGCGTGCTGCTCTATCTGCAGCAGCACGAGAAGATGACGCTCGAGGATGTCGAGCACCTGCTCTATCACCAGTCCGGCCTGCTCGGCGTCTCCGGCATCTCTGCGGACATGCGCACGCTACTCGCAAGCCGCGAGGTTGCGGCGCGCGAGGCGGTCGATCTCTTCACCTTCCGCGCGGCGCAGGCCGTCGCGGTGATGGCGACCACGCTCGGCGGACTGGACTGCCTGGTCTTCACCGGCGGCATCGGCGAGCATGCGATGGAAGTCCGGCTCGCGATTGGTGAACGCCTCGCCTGGCTGGGCGTGCGCATCGATGCGGCCGCGAATGGCGAGGCGCGCGAGCGGATCAATGGCGGCGATAGTGCTGTCGAAGTGTTCGTCATCCCAACAAATGAGGAACTCGCGATCGCGCGGCATTGTGCAACGGTGCTGCGAGCGATGGGAGCTCCAGCCAACTAGAGCGAAATGAGATGCGTTCTTCCCTTCTCCCCTTGTGGGAGAAGGTGGCGCGAAGCGCCGGATGAGGGGTCTCTCACCGCACACACAGGCAGATGAGTATGCGGAGGCAGACCCCTCACCCGAGTGAGCACATGTCTCCTGCCGGTGCTGCCCTCTCCCACAAGGGGCGAGGGCGCAATCATGCGCATCTCGCTCCTGGGCGGGATTGATCAATCAATCCGCTCGCTCTCAATGCGTTCCCGACAAAATCTGGATGCAGCCGATCGCGACCTCGATCAGGATCAGCACCACCACCGCGATTTCCAGCCGCAGCGAACGCTGGGTGTCGATGATGTCGGTCAGCGCGTTGGCGGTCTCCGACACCGCGGTGAGCTTGCGCTCGAGCGTGTCGAGACGCTCTTTCAGCTCGTACTCGTCTTCGAGGCGGGAATAAAGCCGGTCGAGCTCGGGCTTCTCCCAGAGCACGTCGGGTTTCTCGGCGATGGCGACACGGCCGGCGACGCGCTGCTGCACCAGGAGCGCGTTGCCGATCAGTTGCAGGATGCCCTTGCGACGGCGCGGCGTGCGGCCGCGCTCGGCAAGCTCCCGCGCAAAAGGCTCG
Source organism: Bradyrhizobium sp. 14AA (assembly GCF_054185205.1). NCBI lineage: Bacteria > Pseudomonadati > Pseudomonadota > Alphaproteobacteria > Hyphomicrobiales > Nitrobacteraceae > Bradyrhizobium > Bradyrhizobium sp. 14AA. The sequence continues at coordinate 136,999 of NZ_JAVAYM010000010.1, forward strand.
ATCACATCGAAGACCGCGGCGACGCGCCGCTCGTCGCGGGCCAGCGACGTGCTCTTGGCGAGCGCGTCCGCGACCAGCAGCAGCCGGTCGTCGGAGAATTTGGCGAGGCAGATCGGCCCGCCCGGCTGGATCGCCTCGGTGCTTTCATCCTTGCAGAGCTGTGCTTGCGCGATCTCTTCCTCATAGGGGCTGAGCTCGCCGATCACCCGCGGCTTCAGGCTGTCGATCAGCACCTTCTCCTCCGAAGGGAGAAGTCCGATCAGCACCACGACGCCATAGCGAAAGATCACGGCAAGACCGGCATGGACACGGAAGGCGGCGGGCATCGACGAGACCAGCGTGCCGATCTCGAGACCGGAGGCGTTGATGCGGTCGCCCAGCATCAGCGCCCGGATCCGCAAGGTCGGCGCAGCGTCCGGCTTGGGCGAGGTTGGCGGTGCGCTAACAGCAAGTTGATCGGCGTTCATGCGAAGCTCTCGTCAGCACTGCGGATTGCGTGCTTTTCCCGTTCCCGGGCTTCGTCCCCGCTCGCATCCTCCTCTTGAAGGATTGCGATCCGCCTGGAAGGCGCGCAACATCGGAACGAAACTCCGGATTAATACCGTCAAGGCGCCCCTGCGCCGAAATATTCGGCAATTTTGCCACCCCGCACGGGACATATTCGGATGCGATGGCTCCGACAGTTTACCATCGAACGGCGAAGCCCCGCCGAAAAGTTGCACTCGGCAATGCCGCGTGTTTATGACAACATCATAACAAACTACGCTTCTCCCGAAGTGCAGACACTGAAGCCTCAATCATGCTGAGCGTTATCATTCCGACCGAAGGCGTCGAGCAGACGGCGGTCGCAACCCTGGCTGCGCTGGTGCCGGGCGCCGCCGCGGGCATCATCCGGGAAGTGCTGCTGGTCGACGGCACCCGCAACGGCGTCATCGAGCGCGTCGCCGACGTTGCAGGCTGCCGCTTCATCGGTTTCGAGGGCTCCTCGCAAGGTGCGGCGCTGGCCGCCGGCGCGCTCCAGGCCCGCTCGCCCTGGCTGATGTTCCTCCCCGCAGGCGCCGTGCTGGAAACCGGCTGGATCGAGGAGACCACCCAGTTCATCCAGGCCGTCGCGACCAGCGGCCGAGATCGTGCGGCGGTGTTCCGCTATGCGCGCACGCCCTACGCCGATACCGGATTCCGCGACATCCTCCGGGCCGTGGCGCGCAAGCTCGCCGGCCCGCTCGGCGATCAGGGACTTTTGATCGCCCGTGATCATTACGACCGGATCGGGGGCTATCCGCCCCAGGCCCGCCGGTCCGAGGCGCGGCTGCTGCGGCGGCTCGGCCGCTCGTCGAGGACCCTGTTGCGCAGCCGGATCGTCATGGTCGCCTGAAGTCACCAGATACTTGCCAAAGTCAAATAATTGTTTGACAATGGCAAGTATCGAGGTGAGCCATGTCATTTAACGGTACAGACGACCACATCGCAGCCGTCCGCGCCTTCAACCGCTTCTATACCCGCAAGCTTGGTGTGCTCGACCAGCACCTTGGACAAACCCCGTTTTCGCTCAGCGAGGCCCGGGTGCTCTATGAGCTCGCGCATCGCGACGACCTGGCGGCAAAGGAGATCGGAAGCGAGCTTGGTCTCGACCCCGGCTATCTCAGCCGCATCGTCCAGAACTTCGACGAAAAGGGGCTGATCACGCGAAGGCCCCTGCCCGCAGATCGCAGGCAATACCAGCTCAGCCTCACCGCCAAGGGCCGCCAGACCTTCGCCAAGCTGAACCTGAGCTCGCAAAACGAAGTCGCCGCGATGCTGGCCCAGCTTTCGGCCAGCGATGCGACGCGGCTCACGCAGGCGATGACGACCATTGAGGCGGTGCTGGAGCAACGTCGAAGCCAGCCCGCTTCCGTCGTGCTGCGCAGCCATCGCGTCGGTGACATGGGGTGGGTCATTTCCAAGCAGGGGGCCGCCTATGCCGCGGACTACAACTGGGACATCAGTTACGAGGCGCTGGTCGCCGAGATCTGCGCACAGTTCATCAAGAACTACGACGCCGCACGCGAGCATTGCTGGATCGCGGAAGTCGGTGGCGAGCCGGTCGGCTCGATCTTTCTGGTCAAAGCCACCGACGAGATCGCCAAGCTGCGCCTGTTGCAGGTGGAGAAGAAGGCGCGGGGGCTCGGTGTCGGCCGCGCGCTGGTCGAGCAGTGCATCCAGGGCGCACGCGAGAGGGGCTACAGCAGGATGACGCTGTGGACGCAGAGCATCCTGGTCGCCGCACGCGGCATCTATCAAAGTGCAGGCTTCAAGCTCGTGAAGGAGGAGAAGCACCACAGCTTCGGGCACGATTTGATTGGCGAGACCTGGGAGCGGGATCTGTAGAAATCGTAGGGTGGGCAAAGGCGCATTAGCGCCGTGCCCACCGATCCAGCATTACGGCAGAAGTGGTGGGCACGCTCCGCTTTCCCACCCTACGAGGCTGTCCGCGCTTACACCGTCGCGCCTTGCGCCTTTGGCCTGCGCAGATGCTCGTCCAGCCGCGGCATGATCTCGACGAAATTGCAGGGACGCGTGCGGTAGTCGAGTTGGGCCTGGAGGATGCCGTCCCAGCCGTCGCGACAGGCGCCGGGCGAGCCGGGCAGACAGAAGATGTAGGTCGCCCCCGCAACGCCCGCGGTGGCGCGGCTCTGGATCGTCGACGTGCCGATCTTGGCATGGCTCAGCATGTGGAATGCGATCGAGAACCCGTCCATGCGCTTCTCGAACAGCGGCTCGATCGCCTCCGGCGTGACATCGCGTCCCGTAAAACCGGTGCCACCGGTGGTGATGACGACGTCGACGCCGGCATCCGCAATCCAGCGACGGATCACCGCGCGGATCGCCTCGACGTCGTCGGTGACGATCTCGCGCGCGGCGAGATGATGGCCCGCGCCGGTCAGTCGGTCGGCAAGCGTCTGGCCGGACTTGTCATCGGCGAGCGCGCGCGTGTCGGAGACGGTGAGCACCGCGATGTTGAGCGGAACGAACTGCTTTGTTTCGTCGATCGAGGCCATGGTTCGTCTCTCTCGTGTCGCGGACAAGGTGCGGCGCATCAGCGCCGCGCCGCAGAGCCGGGACCCATCCAGAGGCTTGGGAAACCGGCATTGTGGGCCCCGGCTCTGCAGCGCACCGCTGAAGAAGCGCTGCGCCGCGTCCGGGGCACGGTGGCGAGAACTACTAGGCCCCGCCGCCGAACGTGTTGCAGGCCTGCACCGTGCCCTGCTGGTAGCCGGTCATGAACCACTGCTTGCGTTGCGCCGCCGAGCCGTGGGTGAAGGAATCGGGCACGACGCGTCCCGTGGCCTGGCGCTGCAGCGTGTCGTCGCCGATCGCGCTCGCTGTGGTCAGCGCGGCGTCGATGTCGCCGGGCTCGAGGAAGTTCGGGCGCTTCTTCGCCTCGCGATTGACCCAGACGCCGGACAGGCAGTCGGCCTGCAGCTCCACCTTCACCTGGAGCGCATTGGCCTCGGCCTTGCTGCCGGCCTGCTGCTGCAGCCGCGTCACGCGCGGAATGATGCCGAGCAGGTTCTGGATGTGATGGCCGGCCTCATGCGCGATGATGTAGGCGGTGGTGAAATTGCACGCCGACTTGCCGGAGCAGCCGCGGAAGCGCGTCTCGACCTCGCGGAAGAAGGCGGTGTCGAGGAAGATGGTGCGGTCCGGCGGGCAATAGAACGGCCCCATCGCCGACTGCGCCATGCCGCAGCGGCCGCCATTGGTGGCGTTGCGGAACAGCACGACCTTCGGACCGGTATAGTTCTGGCCGCTGGCCTGGAAGATCTCGCTCCAGCGATCGTCGATCTCGCCGAGGATGCCGGCGATCATGCTGCCGACTTCATCAGTCGGCGCGCCGCGCTTGGCCGAGGTCGAAGACGACTGGCGATCGGTCTGGTAGCTCGGCGCCTGGCCGCCGCCGGTGAGGATCTCGGCGCCGCCGATCAGGATGCGCGGGTCGATGCCGAAGGCATAGCCGATCAGGCCGAGCACGAGGATGGTGCCGATGCCGAGCCCGCCGCCGCCCATCGGCAGGCCGAACCCGCCTCCTCCACCGCCGCCAAGGCCACCACCACCTTCGTCGCGACGATCCTCGACGTCGTCGCTGCGGCGGAAGTCATCGTAACGCATGGCGGCCTTCCTTTGAGGTCCCGGATTGGCAGGTCCCGGATTGCAGTTCGTGGCGCACAATAGTGCGAAAGCTCAACGCGCCACATACGTAAAATTTCCGTTGCCTTTATCAATATCGTGGTCGGCAAAAATTGCCTAGTGCGGCGGCATGCCGATGCCAGCAATTTTTTCCGAGGGGCGAGCAATTTTTTCCGAGAGAATTTTGGCGCCTTTTTGGAGCCATGATCGCTCCCGCAGTGCGAGGAAGCGCGAAATACACTGTAAAACGCGGCGAATGCGCGCGATGAATCGCAGGCGAGGAGTGATGCGAGGTCTGCTCACGAAAGCGGCGGGTTAAGTCGATTTTTACTTTGCCGCTCCATTGTAACGGTCAGTCGGTTGTTTGGTCCCGCGTCGCCGACAGCGTCGCCTGAGTCAGAGTTCTTGAGTCATGGTAGTGTCGCGTCGCGGGGCGTCTGCAAGGGCGCCCCGCACAAATTTTGAATCCGCTTCGCACAGCATCATCCTCGGCGATTGCGTCGCCGAGATGTCGAAGCTTCAGGCTGGTTCGGTCGATCTCGTGTTCGCCGATCCGCCCTACAATCTCCAGCTCAAGGGCGATCTCAAGCGCCCCGACGAATCCCATGTCGATGCCGTCGACGACGACTGGGACAAGTTCGATTCGTTTTCCGCCTATGACGATTTCACCCGCGCCTGGCTGCTTGCCGCCCGCCGCGCGATGAAGCCGTCGGCGACGATCTGGGTGATCGGTTCCTATCACAACATCTTCCGCGTCGGCGCGATCATGCAGGACCTCGGCTTCTGGCTCCTGAACGACATCGTCTGGCGCAAGTCGAACCCGATGCCGAATTTCCGCGGCCGCCGCTTCACCAACGCGCACGAGACCATGATCTGGGCCGCGCGCGACGAGAAGGCCAAGGGCTACACCTTCAACTACGAAGCGCTGAAGGCGGCCAATGAGGACGTGCAGGCACGCTCCGACTGGCTGATCCCGCTCTGCACCGGCGAGGAGCGCCTCAAGGGCGCCGACGGCAAGAAAGTGCATCCGACGCAGAAGCCGGAAGGCCTGCTGGCGCGCGTGCTGCTGTCGTCGTCGAAACCCGGCGATCTCGTGATCGATCCGTTCAACGGCACCGGCACCACAGGCGCGGTCGCAAAACGCCTCGGCCGCTCCTATATCGGCTTCGAGCGCGACAAGACCTATGCGAAGGCCGCCGAGGCCCGCATCGCCGCGGTCGAGCCGCTGCCGGAAGCGAGCCTCGCTCCGTTCATGACTGCGCGCGAAGCGCCGCGGGTGGCGTTCTCCGAACTGATCGAGCGCGGCATGATCATGCCCGGCACGAAGCTGTTCGACGCCAAGAAGAAGCTCGGCGCACTGGTGCGTGCCGACGGCGCCATCATGTTCGGCGACAAGGTCGGCTCGATCCACCGCATCGGCGCGGTGGCGCAGGGCGCGCAGGCCTGCAACGGCTGGACCTTCTGGCACATCGAGACCAAGAAAGGTCTCAAGCTGATCGACGAGCTCCGCGCCGAGATCCGCGCCGGCATGACGGCGGAGTAGCCACTTCCCGCGATCTCGTAGGGTGGGCAAAGCGAAGCGTGCCCACCATCCCTGTCAATCCGGATCGAAGCAGTGCTGGTGGGCACGGCGCTTTGCGCCTTTGCCCACCCTACGGCATCTTGAATGACGCGATAGCCAGGACTAAATTCGCACCATCAGTCCCGTCCCGACCGGTCCTCCCATGCGACGACAGTCCGAGACATTGCTGCTGGTGCCGCTGCTGCCGATCTTCCTGGTCGGGATGTTTCCGATGTTCCTGATCGCCCTGCTCGGATTTTTCGGCCTCGCCCTGTTCGGCGTGCTCGTGATCTGCGTCGGACTCGCCAGCAGCAACGAAGCCCACGACAATTTCAATCACGACGTCATCGTGCACGGCTACGCGCGCGGATCGGAGCGCGCGGCGCGGGCCTCCGACATGCATCTCGCCGCGCGGCTCGGGCTGCGGCTGGAGGCGGTCGGTGCCGCGATGATCATCGTGGCGGCGATCGGCTTCGTCTACGCCGGCTGATCTGCGTGCCGCGCAGATACCGCCCGGCAAACTCGCCGGTTGCTCTCCCGGACGAGGTTCAGGCAAGACAAGGCCGCCCAATGACGCCCGCGTTCTCGCGCGGCCAACAGACACCGGGGAGATGATTGATGCTCAAATTCTATTTCAACGGATCGCCGAACCCGACCAAGGTCGCGCTTTATCTCGAAGAGACCGGCCTGCCCTTCGAGCCGATGAAGATCGATACCCGCACGGGCGAACAGTTCACGCCGGACTATCTGAAGATCAATCCGAACGCCAAGGTGCCGGCGATCGACGACAACGGCACGATCGTGTTCGATTCCAATGCCATCCTGCTCTACCTCGCCGAGAAGACCGGCAAGTTCCTGCCCGCCGCCAATGTGCGCGGCGAGACGCTGTCATGGCTGATGTTCATCGCGACCGGCGTCGGGCCGTATTCGGGCCAGGCCGTGCACTTCAAGCATTTCGCGCCGAAGGACCAGAACCACGACTACGCCCATAACCGCTACCAGTACGAGACCGATCGCCACTACAGGATTCTCGACGGTCACCTCGCAGGCCGCCGCTATATGGTCGGCGACAGCTATTCGATCGTCGACATGGCGCTGTGGGGCTGGGCGCGGATGGTGCCGTTCAAGCTCGGCGACGACGCCTTTGCGCGATACCCGAACGTGAAGCGGCTCGTCGACGAGATCTCGGCGCGGCCGGCGGCGGCGCGCGCCATCGCGCTGAAGGACAAGTTCGCCTTCAAGGCCGAGATGGACGACGAGGCACGCAGCAACATGTTCAAGCACATGACGACCAAGGTCGCCTGACCGCGCCACCACGCCAGTCGAGGCCACGCGCACGCGCGTGGCCTTTGCCTTGAGGCTCAGGCGGCGTGGACCGAACTCAGGAACTTCCTGACCTCTTGCTTCAGCCGGTTGCTGTCTGAAGACAGCGAGCGCGCTGCCGACAGCACCTGCGAGGACGCCGAGCCGGTCTCGGAAGCGCCGCGCTGGACGTCGCCGATATTGGTCGAGACGCGCTGCGTGCCATGGGCGGCCTGCTGGACGTTGCGGGATATCTCCTGCGTCGCCGCGCCCTGCTGTTCCACGGCGGCGGCAACCGCCGAGGAGATTTCCGACAGCCGCTCGATGGTGCCGCTGATCTCCCTGATGGAGCCGACCGACTGCTCGGTCGCGGCCTGGATGCTCGCAATCTGCTGGCCGATCTCGCCGGTCGCCTTCGCGGTCTGCTCGGCCAGCGCCTTGACCTCGGAGGCAACCACCGCAAAGCCGCGGCCGGCTTCGCCCGCGCGCGCGGCCTCGATGGTGGCATTCAGCGCCAGCAGGTTGGTCTGGCCGGCAATCGTGTTGATCAGCTCGACCACGTCGCCGATCCGGGCCGCGGCCTTGGAGAGCTCGCCGACGCGATCGTTGGTCCGGCTCGCCTGCCCCACGGCATCGCTGGCGATGCGCGCGGATTCCTGCACCTGACGCGCGATCTCGGACACCGAGGAAGAGAGCTCCTCGGTCGCCGACGCCACCGCCTGCACGTTTGTCGAGGCCTCCTGCGACGCCGAGGCCACCTCGGTCGACAGATTCTGGGCGTGGGTGGCCGTTGTAGTCAGCGTGCTGGCGGAAGCTTCGAGCTCGCTCGATGCCGACGACACGGTGTCCACGATCTCGCCGACCGCGCGCTCGAACTGGTCAGCCAGGTTTCTCATGTCGGCCTTGCGGCTCTCCGCCTGCCGCGCTTCGGTCTCGACCTGCTCGTGGCGCAGACGCTCGGTCTCGACCATGCTGTCCTTGAACACCTGGATCGCCTTGGCCATGTCGCCGATCTCGTCGCGATTTCCCCGGCCGGGAATTTCGACCTTGAGATCGCCGCCGGCAAGTGCGCCCATCGCGCGGGTCATGGTGGTCAACGGCCCGGCGATGCTGCGCCCGATCAGGAAGGCAACGATGCCGCCGAACACGACGGCAAGAGCGCCGGCGATCCCCTGGATCAATGTCGTGTTCGAGATGACGCCATCGGCGAGCGTACGCGACTTCTGGTAATCGGCCTTCAGCCCGGTTTCCGCGACCTTCAACTTGTCGACGCTCTCGGCGATCACGGGCGCGATATTGTTGCGGTAGATTTCGTCGGCCTCGAGGATCGCCGCAGAGGTCGTCTCGAACGCCGCCTTGTAGGCCGACAGCGAGGTCTTGACCGGCCCGAGCGCAGCCTTGACCTCGTCCGGCAGTCCTTCCTTCTCCAGCGACACGAGGCGCTGCTGCGCCCGGTCGGCGTTGGCCCGGAAGGTGGTCGGCCCCTTGACGTCCCGCACGGCGAGGAAACGCCAGTTTGCGACACGGACCAGCAGGATCTTGGATTCGAGGTCGGCAACGGAGCTGGTCACGTAGGTATCACCGGTCGCGGCCGCCGCCGCGACCACCTTGCCGGTGTTGGCGGTCAGCTCGTCGCCGCCGGCGAGCAGAGCGGCCTTGCCCTTGGTCGTCTCGTTGACGGCGGCGCCCATGCGCTCGCGCAGGGACTTCATCTTCTCGATATCGCCGACGAGGCCGTTGTAGATCTTGAGCCGCTCCTCGGAGATCGTCGACTTGGCCGCAGCCTTCAACAGCTCGACCGTTGCCGCCTCGCGCTCCGCGGCTTCCTTGAAGGCGGGTTCGTTGGCGTCATAGATATAACGCAGGTTGGCGCGCCTGAGCGCCTGGAGGTTGATGGAGATTTCCTGGACGCGCGCCGTATTATCCGAGAGCGAGGAGAGGCGCGCCATCTGGGCCTGCACGGCCCACAAATTCCAGACCGCGACCACGGCCATGATCAAACCCACGGCCACCAGAAGCGAAAATCCAACGTAAAGACGACCCCGGATCTTCAAACGCAGGCTCGGCATCTCGGCATCCATCCATTGAGAGAGAAGAGGAGCAGCCGATATTTCTTGTGATTGCAGGAGGCGCCGCCAGGCGCAACTTCCACCATCAGGGATTCGTGCTGCTACGCCACAATGGGGAACAATCGTTAATCGAGGCTCTATTTTACCGGTGTCGAATACGGAGAGGCCGCCGGGAAGTCGGACAAAAGCGACGCGCCGCCGGCAGGTTTGCCGAACAAGAATTGAGCAGGTCCACGCGCATCGGCGTGGACCTTTGGCTTTTGGGTTGCCTTTTGAGGCGTCCGCGCGGCTCAGGCGGCGTGGACCGAATTCAGGAACTTCCCAACCTCGAGCTTGAGGCGGTTGCTGTCCGCCGACAGCGAGCGCGCAGCCGAGAGCACCTGCGAGGAGGCCGAGCCGGTCTCCGACGCCCCGCGCTGCACGTCGCCGATATTGGTCGAGACGCGCTGCGTGCCATGCGCGGCCTGCTGGACGTTGCGGGAGATCTCCTGCGTCGCCGCGCCCTGCTGCTCCACGGCAGCCGCGACCGTCGACGAAATCTCCGACAGCCGCCCGATGGTGCCGCTGATCTCCCTGATCGAGCCGACCGACTCTTCCGTCGCGGCCTGAATGCTGGAGACCTGCTGGGCAATCTCGCCGGTGGCCTTCGCGGTCTGCTCGGCGAGCGCCTTCACCTCGGAAGCGACCACGGCAAAGCCGCGGCCGGCTTCGCCCGCACGCGCCGCCTCGATGGTGGCGTTCAGCGCCAACAGGTTGGTCTGGCCGGCGATGGTGCTGATCAACTCGACCACGTCGCCGATGCGAGCGGCGGCCTTGGAGAGCGCACCGACGCGCTCGTTGGTCCGGCTCGCCTGACCGACGGCCTCGCTCGCGATGCGGGCGGATTCCTGCACCTGGCGCGCGATCTCGCTGACCGAGGAGGAGAGCTCCTCGGTGGCCGAGGCAACCGCCTGCACGTTGGCCGTGGCTTCCTGCGAGGCGGACGCCACCTCGGTGGATAGATCCTGGGCACGCGAGGCGGTCGTGGTCAGGGTGCCGGCGGAGGCTTCGAGCTCGTTCGAGGCCGACGACACCGTGTTCACGATCTCGCCCACGGCCTGCTCGAACTGGTCGGCGAGCCTGACCATGTCAGCCTTGCGGCTCTCGGCCTGCCGCGCCTCGAGCTCGGTCTGCTCGTGGCGCAGGCGCTCGGTCTCGACCATGTTGTCCTTGAACACCTGGATCGCCTTGGCCATGTCGCCGATCTCGTCGGCCCGGCCGCGGCCGGGAATCTCGACCGCGAGATTGCCGCCGGCAAGCAGCCCCATCGCGCGCGTCATCGAGGTCAGGGGACCTGCGATGCTGCGGGCGATCAGGAAAGCGACGATGCCGCCGAACAGGACGGCAAGGCCGCCGGCGATCTCCTGGATCGTCGTCGTTCCGGCGATCACGGCTTCGGCGTTGGTGCGCGAATCCCTGTAGTCCTTCTTCAGGGTGGTTTCCGCGACCTTGAGCTTGCCGATGCTCTCGACGATGAGCGGGGCGAGGTTCTTGTGGTAGATCTCGTCGGCCTGGAGCATCGCGGCGGAGGTCGTCTCGAACGCGGATTTGTAGATTCCGAGCGAAGTCTTCACCGGCGCGAGCACGGTGCGCAAGTCCGCCGCCTGCGGGCTCTTTTCGAGCGCCGAGAGCCGTTGCGCCGCCCTGTCCACATTCGTCCTGAAATTCGCAGGTCCCTTGGTGTCGCGCAGCGCCAGGAAACGCCAGTTGGCGACTTGAACGAGAAGAAGCCTGGATTCGAGGTCGGCGACGAGGGCCGCGGTGTCTTCATCGGCGGATGCGCGTGCCGCATCGACCAGCTTGCCCATCTTGACGGTCAGCTCGTCGCCGCTCGGCAGCAGCGTCGCCTTGCCCGTTCTCGCCTCGTTGACGGCATCCCCGAGATTGTCACGCAGGCTCCGCATCCTGGCGATGTCGCCCATGAGGCCTTCGTAAAGCTTCCGCCGCTCCTCCGAAATCGTGCCCTTCGCTCCGACCTGCAGCAGCTCGGTCGCCGCGGCTTCCCGTTCCGAAGCTTCCTTCATCGCGGGTTCGCTGGCGTCGTAGATGTATCGCAGATTGGCCCGCTGGATCGCCTGGAGGTGGGTCGATATCTCCAGCACCCGTGCGGTGCTGTCCGAAAGCGCCGATTGCTTTGCGACCTGATCCTGCACGGCCTGCAAATTCCAGACGGCCACCACCGCCATCACGAGACCGACCACCACCAGGGCCATGAAGCCTGCGTACAGGCGCCCCCTGATCCGCAAACGAAACTTCGGCATTCCCACTGTCCACCCGGATGCATGTGAATTCGGGCGGACGAACAACTCCGGCGATCGTCGCGGCCACCCCCGGCAGCCGCGTTTCGCGCTTGACGCGATCCTCGCTGCACCGCGACACAATGCAGGACACTTATTAATTGAACCTTCTGATTTTTCGCGCATGTCTGCGCGAGCCCACACAAATTCTGCTGATTTTGTCGGCAGCTGCGTAAGGTTTTGGCGCATGGCCCGCAGGCGCATGCAGATCACTGCATGAAGCATCCCCACGGACGTTGGTCAGGCGGTCGCGTGCGTCATTTTGCCAGGCGCGCTCTCGAGCCACTTCCGGCGGAGGCGAGGCAACGCGCCTCGTCCCATCTCATTTTCGCCGGCGCGGCTTGTGCAGCTCGTAGGCAATCTCCGACCGGGTCATCCGAAAGTCCTGAAGCTCCCGTTCGGTCATGGCAGCGAGCTGACACAGGGCCCGGGACCGCTCCCGGCGGACCCGCATGATCTCCGTCAGCCTGCGCCAGGCCCGCACGACCATCGACGGATGGGATCGGCCGGCGGACGCGACGCGGCTCGAGCCGTTCAGCTCGCGGCCCTCACGCCCGCTTGCGGAAAAAGCCCCAGCGCTTTCTCGATCAGGACCGAGTCGCAATATTCCCTGATCTCCTTGATCTTGCCGTCCTCGAGACGAAACACCAGGCAATAGTCGTTGTCGTAGCGCACGCCCTCGGGGGTGACGTTGTCGCCCTTGGCTTCGACCACGACGACGTCGCCGTCGGCGATGAAGCGGTGGGCGACCGTGCGCGTGCGGTCGCGCAGGCGGGTGCGGACATAGCCGTGGAGGTCGTTGAGAATTGCCTCCTTGCCGGTGAAGGTCCGCGACCAGGAATACTGGCCGGTCACGACCCATTTGGCGTCGTCGGCAAGGCTTGCGGTGAACAGGCCGCGATCGCGCACGGCCGGATCGGGGGTGGCGGCGGCGGCGAAAATATCCTGCATCAGTTTCTTGTTGGCGCTCGCGCTCATGGCAGCATCTCCGTTTGGTGAGAACATGGAGATCATCGCGGCGTGACGAGAATTCTTCAAATCGATAGCGAATATGATATCTATTCGCCTCATGAATTTGAATTCGCTCGATCTCAATCTACTGACCGCGCTGGACGCGCTGCTGCGCGAGGCCAATGTGAGCCGCGCGGCCATGCGCATCGGCCTGTCGCAGCCGGCCGCGAGCCACGCGCTCCAGCGACTGCGCGACATCTTTGGCGATCCGCTGCTGGTCCGCACCGGCGTCCGGATGGAGCTGACGCCGCGGGCCCAAGCCCTGCGCGCGCCGCTGGCGCAGGCACTCGATCAGGTGCGCGGACTTTTCGTGCCTGACGATTTCGACGCGGCGCGCAGCGAGCGGCAATTCCGCCTGATGATGCCGGATCTCGCGGTCGAGCTGCTGATGCCGCCTTTGATGGAGAAGGTGACGCGCCTTGCGCCCAATGTCCGCATCGACGTCGTGCCGTGGCGGGGACCGGCGATCTTCCACGCCGAATTCGCCCGCACCATCGACCTCGTGATCTCGATCGGCAACGCCTTCAAGGGATTTCACCGGCAATTGCTCTACACCGACAGCGACGCGCTGGCGGTGCGACGCGGCCATCCCATGGGAGCGAAGCTGAAGCGGCGCGAGGCGTTCCTGGCCGCACGCCATGTCGGCGTGATCATCCGCGGCAACAGTGAGGATCTGATCGACACCTGGCTGCGCACCAAGGGCATCGAGCGGCACATCACGCTGGTCGTGTCAGGCTATCTCGAAGCGCTGCATGTCGCCGCCCGCACTGACCTCGTCGCCTTCGTGCCGCGCCGGCTGATCGCGGCGCTGTCGAAACAATTCGGCCTCGTCGCGGTGACGCCGCCGTTCGACCCCGGCATCGACGAACAGTTCATGTTCCACCCGACGCGGGCGCAGATGGATCCGGGATCAATCTGGCTGCGGCGGCTGATGCTGGAGACGGGACGGGAGTTGGAGCAAGCCAAGCGCAAGCTCTCGTAGGGTGGGCAAAGCGGAAGCGTGCCCACCATCTGTCTTCCCCGTGGAAAGATGGTGGGCACAGCGCTTTGCGCCTTTGCCCACCCTACGAGACTGCGCGCTAGGTAGATTGCCGTCTCGACAAATCCGCTGTCGTCCCGGACAAGCGCAGTCCTGGGCAACGCGAAGCTTTGCCCAGAGCGAAGCGCCGATCCGGGATCCATAACCACAGGACGAGGTTTGGCGAGGACTCGTGGTTGCCAGCTCGCGCTACAACTTCTCCCTGGGGTTATGGGTCCCGGGTCTGCGCTTACGCTTGCCCGGGACGACAGGGAATATGTAGCCGCTCCTACGCCTTCTGCGCGTCCATCACCTTGCGCACAGCGGGGCGGTCGGACATGCGCTTGAAATGATCGGCGATCTTCGGCGTGGCGTTGATGTCGACGCTGTCGCCTTCGAGCCAGGTCGAGAGCGTGTAGAGATAGGGATCGCAGATCGTGAACTGATCGCCCATCACAAAGGGTCCCCTAAACATCTTCTGCTCGATCAGCTTGAAGCAGGCGGCCATGGTCTTCGGAACCATCGCCTTCATGTCGGCGAACGAGCTCTCCTCCGTCGCCCAGCGCGCGCCACGCATCTTGTGGGCATGGTTGATGTGCACGGTCGAGCAGAGGTAGGAGTTGAACGACTGAACTTGCGCGAAGTCGAAGGGATCATCGAGCGGCGCGAGCTTCGCCTTCGGGAAGGTCTGCGCGAGATAGGCCAGCATCGCCGGCGTCTCGGTCAGGACGCCGCGATCGGTCACCAGGGCCGGCACGCGGCCCTTCGGGTTGATCGCGAGATAGTCCGGGCTGCTCTGCTGGTTGTCCTTGAAGCTCAGCCGTTCAGCCGTGTAGTCGGCGCCGGCCTCCTCCAGGGTTATGTAGGTGGCGAGCGCGCAGGTGCCGGTGGCGTAGTAGAGCTTGAGCATGTCGGACCTCATGGGAAAGTTGGAAATTAACGGCTGCCGGCTGCCAGGTCTATAGCACGGCTTTCTCTGTGTTTGCTCTTCGCAGTTGCCCACCGCCGTCCGCCTGTGCCAAGACGCCCCAATCGGAGGGGCTTTCTCATGACCGTACTCATCGCGGGCGGCGGCATCGGCGGGTTGACGCTCGCGCTCAGCCTGCACCAGATCGGCGTTCCCGTAAAAGTGTTCGAGAGCGTCGCGGAACTGAAGCCGCTCGGCGTCGGCATCAACGTGCTGCCGCATGCGGTGCGCGAGCTGATCGAGCTCGGGCTGATGGACAAGCTCGACGCCAGCGGCGTCCGCACGCGCGAGCTCGCCTATTTCTCCAAGTACGGCAAGCCGATCTGGAGCGAGCCGCGCGGCCTGGAGGCCGGCTACAAATGGCCGCAATTTTCGATCCATCGCGGCACGCTGCAGCAGCTCCTGCTCGACACCGCGGTCGAGCGGCTGGGCCGCGACAACATCCTGACCAGCCACCATCTGACCGGCTGGTCCGAGACGGCGAACGGCGTCCGCGCCGACTTCATCGACAAGGCCACCGGGAAGCCGGCAGGCACCTATGAAGGCGCGATCATGATCGCCGCCGACGGCATCCATTCCGCCGCGCGCGAAAAGCTCTATCCAGGCGAAGGCCCGCCGATCTGGAACGGCCGCATCCTCTGGCGCGGCGTCACGCCGGCAAAGGCCTTCCTGACCGGCCGTACCATGATCATGGCCGGGCACGAGATCCTGAAATTCGTCTGCTATCCGATTTCGAAGGAGCCGGATGCGTCCGGCAACCATTTGATCAACTGGGTCGCCGAGCGCCACATGCCGCCGACCTATCAGTGGCGGCGTGAAGACTATAACCGCACCGCGCGGCTGGAGGAGTTCCTGCCCTGGTTCGAAAGCTGGCAGTTCGATTGGCTCGACGTGCCCGGCCTGATCAGGAACTGCCCGCACGCCTATGAATATCCGCTGGTCGACCGCGATCCGGTGTCGCAATGGACCTTTGGCAAGGTCACGCTGATGGGCGACGCCGCACATCCGATGTACCCGATCGGCTCGAACGGCGCCTCGCAGGCGATCCTCGACTCGCGCACCATCGCCCGCGAGATTTTGGCGCATGGCCCGACGACTGCCGCGCTGCTCGCCTATGAGGCCGAGCGTCGGCCCGCGACCACCGACCTCGTCCTGCTCAACCGCAAGAACGGCCCCGAGCAGGTGATGCAGCTGGTCGAAGAGCGCGCGCCGAATGGCTTTGGGGTCGTCACCGACGTGCTGTCGCAGAAGGAGCTGGAGGACATCGCCGCGAACTACAAGCGCGTTGCGGGGTTCCAGGTGGAAGCGCTGAATGCCAAGCCGCCGATCGTGAGCAGGGATGCGAAGCGCGCGGGGGCGTAACGCTATCGCTCAAAGGGAGATGCGCATGAATGTGCCCTCGCCCCTTGCGGGAGAGGGCAGCGACGCCGGTTGATGCAAACTCACTTGGGTGAGGGGTTGTCTCCGCGAGTCCAACTCGCAATTCAGACTCGCAGACAGAACCCCTCATCCGGCGCTTCGCACCACCTTCTCCCGCAAGGGGAGAAGGAAGATGGAGTGTGCGGCCAGTCTATTTGCCTACCACCCTTGCCGCTTCCAGCAGCCGCTCTGTCGCGCTCGCAGTCGCCAGCACCGTGCCGTCCTCCGACATCAGCTTCGCCTCGACGAACGCGATCGTCTTGCCGAGCTGCGTCACCCTGGCCTCTCCGACGATCGGTCCGGGCCTGGCGGGGCTGAGAAAATTCACGGTCATGCTGATCGTCGTGGTGTAGAGTCGGCCCTCGCTCATCACCAGAACGGCGGGACCCATGGTGTCGTCGAGCATGGCCGAGAGCATGCCGCCCTGGATGAAGCCCGCTGGATTGCAGAACTCCGGCTTGCCCTCGAAGGCGAGCTTGATCCAGCCCTCCTCCGGCCGGGCGTCGAGCAGGCGCCATCCCAAGAGCTCGGCACAGGGTGGCCTCGGAAAATTGTCGAGCGCGGTCTTGACCATTGGCAGCCTCCGTTTCGCACCCCGATAGCGTAACGCTGCTGCCAGCGTGCTGTCAGGAGGATGGGCCCGCTGAAAGGCCGAGTGCGTGCGCGATCACCTTGCGCATGACGTTGGGCAGCGCTTCGTCCGCAAGGGTGGCGACCGGCACCCAGCGCATGCCCTCGGGCGCCCGCGTGCGGGCTTCGGCCTTCGCCGTGTAGACCACCAGCTCCAGCGGAAAATGCGTGAAGACGTGGGTGACGACACCCACCTTGCGCTGCCAACGCGACAGCCCCTTCAGCTCCGGCGCCTGCTGCTTCGCCGTCGCATCCTCCTGTCCGGCCAGCCAATCCGAACCCGGCACCTCAGTCATGCCGCCGAGCAGACCCTTTTCGGGCCGGCTGCGCACAAGCAGCTCCCCGCCACGCGTCACGACGAAGGCAGCGCCGCGCCTGAGCGTTCCGCTCTTCTTCGGCGCCTTGCGCGGAAAATTCTCCTGCGTGCCTTGCGTACGCGCGATGCAATCCTCGTTCAGCGGACACAGCGAGCAGGCCGGCTTCTTCGGCGTGCAGATCGAAGCGCCCAGATCCATCAGCGCCTGGGCGCTGTCACCGGCGCGGGAGTTGGCGAGCAGCGTTGCCGCCAGTTGCTGGATCAGCGGCTTGGCCTGCGGCAGTTCCTCTTCAACTGCAAAGAGCCGCGACACCACGCGCTCGATATTGCCGTCGACCGGCATGGTGTGGCGATCGAAGGCGATGGCGGCAATCGCTGCCGCCGTGTACGGCCCGATCCCCGGCAGCGCGCGCAGGCCTTCCTCGGTATCCGGAAACACGCCGCCATGCTCCCGCGTCACCGCGACCGCACAGGCATGGAGATTTCGTGCGCGCGAATAATAGCCGAGCCCGGCCCACATCCGCAGCACGTCATCCTGCGACGCCTGTCCCAGCGCCGTGACATCGGGCCAGCGCGCGACGAACTTTTCGAAATAGGGCCCGACCGCCTTCACCGTGGTCTGCTGGAGCATGATCTCCGACAGCCAGACGCGGTAAGCGTCCGACGTTTCTCCAGGCGCGGCGCGCCAGGGCAACCGGCGGCGATGGCGGTCGTACCAGGCGAGCAGCGCCACCGGGCGCGACAAGGCGTCCGGCCGAATGGGTTCCGACTTGGCCTTGAGGACGGATCTGGGGCTCATGCGCTCACTGTAGCGGCGTGACACCAATCTCTCCACGTCATGCCCGCGCTCGTCGCGGGCATCCACGTCTTTCTTCGCGGCGAAGAGCCTGTGGCTCGCACTGCGAGGTGCTATAAGGATCCATGTCCAAATTCCCACCCAAACCCGGCCCCATCAGCGCCAAGCCGCTCGGGATCCTGCTCAACGACGTCTTTGCCGAGGCCTATGCCAAGCAGGGTTTTGCCGCGCGCGAACTGGTGACGCGGTGGGCGCAGATTGCAGGGCCTGAGATCGCAGCCCATGCCGAGCCGCTGAAGATGCAATGGCCGCGGCCGGTCGAGGGCCAGCCGCAGGAGCCGGCAACCCTTGTGCTGCGGGTGGAGGGGCCGATGGCGCTGGAGATCCAGCACTCCGCGGACGTGATCTTGGAGCGGGTCAACCGCTTCTTCGGCTGGAGCGCGGTCGGCAAGCTGGCCTTCCGCCAGGCCCCCCTCTCGCGCGTCCGCCGGCCGGTCCGGCCTGGCCCCCCGGACGCCAAATCGGTGGCCAGGGAGGCGGAGCGCCTGGGCGACATCGAAGATGAACAGCTGAAGTCCGCGCTCGCCCGGCTCGGGGCCGCCATCAAGCGAAATTGAGCCTCATTCCGCTGCGAAACTGGACCCGTCCTTGCCGCTCGCCATTGCCTCAATCGACGTTTCAAGCTAGCGACAGGCCGCCCGGGCGGAACCCGGGCGAGACACGCCAATCCGGGAGCCGACCTTGATCATCACCCGCCGCGCCTTCACCACGATGCTGTCGCTGACCGGGCTTGCCGCGGTCGCCGGGTTCTCGCCGCTGCGGTTTATCTCCGAAGCGATGGCGCAGGCCGCCGGCGATGTCGCCAAGCCCGTGTCGCTGCCCGACATGGCGCTCGGCCCGAAGGACGCCCCCGTCACCATCACCGAATACGCCTCGATGACCTGCCCGCACTGCGCGGCCTTCAACGAACAGGTGTTCCCCAAGATCAAGTCGGAATACATCGACACCGGCAAGGTGCGTTACATCTTCCGCGAGTTCCCGCTCGACATCAAAGCCGCCGCCGGCTCGATGCTGTCGCGCTGCATCGCCAAGGACGACGCGCCGAAATATTTCGCGGTCACCGACATGCTGTTCCGCCAGCAGAGCGACTGGGTGATGAAGAACACCACCGAGACCCTGACGCGGATCGGCAAGCAGGCCGGCCTGACCCAGCAACAGGTCGAGGCCTGCCTGAAGGACCAGGCGCTGCTCGACAAGATCGCCGCCGACCAGAAATACGCCAGCGACGTGTTGAAGGTGGATTCGACGCCGACCTTCTTCATCAACGGCGAGAAGATCAAGGGCGAGGCCTCGTTCGAGGAGTTCGCCAAGAAGATCAATCCGCTGCTGAAGAGCTGATTCGCTCGTCAAGATCCTGATTCGCATCTCGAAAGCCGTATCATTCCCGGCATAAATCCCTTGGGAAAAGCGGCTTTCGCCGGTTGCCCTCGCGGCGCACCGCGGCCATTGTCCGCCGCATGAGGCGCCCCGCGCGACTCGCCCGGATAGCGACATTGCCTTCCATGGTATTGTCCCGGCAGGGGGATTCGCGCCTGCCAACAGAGATGCGTGCTTATGAAAATCACCCGCCTGCGCCTTCACGGCTTCAAGTCCTTCGTTGAGGCCACCGACTTCGTCATCGAGCCCGGCCTGACCGGCGTGGTCGGCCCCAACGGCTGCGGCAAATCGAATCTCGTCGAGGCGCTGCGCTGGGCGATGGGTGAGACCTCGTACAAGAGCCTGCGCGCCGCCGATATGGACGCGGTGATCTTCGCCGGCTCCGGCAACCGTCCCGCGCGCAACCACGCCGAAGTGACGATGACGATCGACAACGCCGATCGCACCGCCCCCGCGGCGATGAACGACAGCCAGCTGCTCGAAATCTCCCGCCGCATCGAGCGCGAGGCCGGCTCGGTCTACCGCATCAACGGCCGCGACGTGCGCGCCCGCGACGTGCAGATCCTGTTCGCCGATGCCGCCACCGGCGCGCGCTCGCCCGCTCTCGTCCACCAGGGCAAGATCGGCGAGATCATCCAGGCCAAGCCCGAGCAGCGCCGCCGCGTGCTGGAAGACGCCGCCGGCGTCGCCGGTCTGCACGCCCGCCGCCACGAGGCCGAGTTGCGGCTGAAGGCGGCCGAAACCAACCTCACCCGCGTCGAGGACGTGATCGGCCAGCTCTCCGGCCAGATGGAAGGCCTGAAGAAGCAGGCCCGCCAGGCCGTGCGTTATCGCGAGGTCGCGTCCAAGGTCCGCAAGGCCGAAGCCACGCTGTTCCATTTGCGCTGGATCGGCGCGCATGCCGACGTCAACGAGTCCGGCCAGACCCACGATCTCGCGGTGCGCGAGATGGCCGAGCGCACCCAGCACCAGGCCGAAGCCGCCCGCATCCAGGCCATCCGCGCCGCCGAAATGCCGGCGCTGCGCGACGCCGAAGCGCGCGCCGCGGCCGGGCTGCAGCGTCTGACCAATGCCCGCGAGCTGCTCGACCGCGAGGAAGAGCGCGCCAAGGAGCGCGTCGCCGAGCTCGAGCGTCGCCTCGCCCAGTTCGAAGGCGACATCTCGCGCGCCCAGCAGCAGACCATGGACGCCGACGTCGCGCTGCAGCGGCTCGACAGCGAAGATTCCGAGCTGAAGGAAGAGATCAAGTCGCGCGTCGAGAAGCGCTCCGGCGTCGACGAGCGCGTCGGCGAAGCCGAGGCGGTGCTGACCGAAACCGAGCAGCAGTTCGCCGAGCTCACCACCGCGCTCGCCGATCTCACCGCCAAGCGCAACCAGCTCGAGGCCAACGTCCGCACCCACCGCGACAAGCTCGCCCGTCTCGACCAGGAAATCGCGAACGTCGCCGCCGAAGAGCAGAAGCTCACCGAGGCGACCGGCGGCTTCGGCGATCTCGACGAGCTGACCGCGACGGTCGAAACCGCGGAGCAGACGCTGGCAGCTTCGGAAGCTGCGGCACAGGCGAGTGAAGCCGCGCACGTCGCGGCGCGTCAGATGCTGGAATCCTCGCGCTCGCCGCTGGTCGAAGCCGACAAGCGCGCACAGCGGCTCGAAACCGAGGCGCGCACGATCTCCAAGATCCTCAACGGCGAGACCAAGAATCTGTGGCCGCCGATCATCGACGGAATCACCGTCGACAAGGGTTTTGAAAAGGCGATCGGCGCCGCGCTCGGCGACGACCTCGATGCGCCCGTCGATCCCTCGGCGCCGATGCGCTGGACCAATGCCGGCGCGGTCACCGACGGCGATCCGGAACTGCCCGAAGGCGCCGTGCCGCTCGCCAATCACGTCCAGGCCCCGGCCGAGCTGACGCGCCGCCTGGCGCAGATCGGCGTGGTGCCGCGCGAGCGCGGTGCCGAGCTGGTCTCGCAGCTCAAGACCGGCCAGCGGCTGGTCTCGCCCGAGGGCGACGTCTGGCGCTGGGACGGCTTTGTCGCCGCGGCCCACGCCCCGACCGGCGCCGCACGGCGCCTCGCCGAGCGCGCCCGCCTCGTCGACATCGAGAACGAGCTGGAGCAGGCCCGCATCGACGCGCAGATCAAGCGCCAGGCGCTGGAGAATGCCGAGTCCGAATTGCAGATGGCGGCCAGCACGGAAGGTGCCAGCCGCGAAGCCTGGCGCGCCGCGCAGCGCGAGCTGAACGTCGCGCGTGAGCGCCATGCCGCCGCCGAGCGCGAGATCAGCCGCCACGCCGCGCGCAAGGCGACGCTGTCGGAAGCGCACAGCCGTCTCGCCGCCGACCGCGCCGAGGCCGAAGCCGCCTACGAATATGCCGAGGCCGGCATCAGCGAGCTGCCGTCGAGCGAGGACACCGAGACCCGTCTCGCCGCGGTCCGCAGCGACATCGAAGGTCATCGCCGCATGGCCGCCCAGGTCCGCGCCGAGGCGCAGGCGCTGGCGCGCGAGGCCGAGCTCGCCGACCGCCGCGTGCAGGCGATCCTCGCCGAACGCACCGAGTGGCAGAACCGCAAGGAGAGCGCGGCCTCCCACATCGACACCATCCAGGCCCGTATCGCCGAACTCACGATCGAGCGCAGCGACCTCGAAAACGCGCCGCAGGTGTTCGCCGAGAAGCGCAGCGCGCTGATCACCGAGATCGAATATGCGGAGAACGACCGCCGCATGGCCGCCGACGCGCTCGCCACCGCTGAGACCGCGATGGCCGAGACCGATCGCGTCGCCAAGCTGACCCTCGAAGCGCTCTCCAGCTCCCGCGAGGCCACCGCCCGCGCCGAGGAGCGCATGGAAGGCGCGCGGCGCCGGCTCGAGGACATCGAGCGCGAGATCCGCGACATGCTGGAAGTCGAGCCGCAGGCCGTCGCAGGTCTGGCCGAGATCGAGCCCGGCGCCGAGCTGCCGCCGCTGCACGACATCGAGGAAGACCTCGAAAAGATGCGCCGCGACCGCGAGCGCCTCGGGGCAGTCAATCTGCGCGCCGAGGAAGAGCTGCGCGAGGTCGAGACCCAGCACAACGGTCTCGTCACCGAGCGCGACGACCTGGTCGAAGCCATCAAGCGGCTGCGCCAGGGTATCCAGAGCCTCAACAAGGAAGCGCGCGAGCGGCTCTTGACCTCGTTCGAGGTCGTCAACAACCACTTCAAGCGCCTGTTCGTCGAACTGTTCGGCGGCGGCGAAGCTGCGCTGCACCTGATCGAGAGCGACGACCCGCTCGAAGCCGGTCTCGAAATCATCGCAAAACCGCCGGGCAAGAAGCCGCAGACGCTGTCGCTGCTCTCGGGTGGCGAGCAGGCGCTGACCGCGATGGCGCTCATCTTCGCGGTGTTCCTCACCAACCCTTCGCCGATCTGCGTGCTGGACGAAGTCGACGCGCCGCTCGACGACCACAACGTCGAACGGTACTGCAACCTGCTGCACGAAATGACCGGCTCGACCGACACGCGCTTCATCATCATCACGCACAATCCGATCACGATGGCGCGGATGAACCGTCTGTTCGGCGTCACCATGGCCGAGCGCGGCGTGTCGCAGCTGGTATCCGTCAGCCTGTCAGAGGCGGTGGACATTCTCGACCAGAACGTGGCGTGAACCAGCGCTCGCGCTACACCCATTGACGTCAACATCCGCGAAGGCGGATGATCCAGTACGCCGCGGCGTCTCGGTTGACGGCACTGTCTCGGAGTACTGGATGCCCCGCCTTCGCGGGGCATGACTGCGGATGATGATAGCCCCCACCCTCCCCGCCGAACTGAAAGCCGCGCTCGACGGCAAGCTCCAGGGCTTCTCCCGCACCGACGCGGCGCAGCGGTCGCAGAAGATCTCGACCACCTATCGCGCCGGCGGCGGCTCCGGCACGATCAAGTCCGAGGCCGACGCGCTCGCCTACGCGCTCGCGCGCATGCCGGCGACCTACGCCGCCGTTGCCGCGAGCCTGAATGCGCTGACCGGGATCGCACCAGATCTGGCTCCGGAAACCTTGCTCGACGTCGGCGCGGGCCCGGGCACCGCGAGCTGGGCCGCCGCGGAAGCCTTTCCGTCGCTACAGGATTTTACGCTGCTCGACGCCAACGCCACGCTGAGCCGGCTTGCGCTCGAACTGGCACGCGACAGCACGCGGCTGGCAGAGTGCCGCTATCTCCCGGGCGATGCCGGCGGCAACCTCGCTGAAGTCTCGCAAGCCGATCTCGTCGTTGCCAGCTACGTCATCGGCGAGGTCAGCGAAACCGATCAGCGCAAGCTCACGGAAGCCATGTGGGCCAAGGCGCGCCACGCGCTGGTGGTGATCGAGCCCGGCACGCCCGCCGGCTACGCCCGCATCCTCGCGCTACGCCAGCAGCTGATCGCGCAAGGCGCCTTCGTCGCCGCGCCCTGCCCGCACGAAAAGCCCTGCCCGCTAACCGCGCCCGACTGGTGCCATTTCAGCCAGCGCCTGCCCCGCTCCCAGGCACACCGCCAGATCAAAGGCGCCGAGGTGCCGTTCGAGGACGAGCGTTTTATTTACGTCGCGCTGACCCGCACGCCGCCCGCAATGCGCGCCGCGCGCGTGCTGGCGCCGCCGGATGTCGGCAAGGCCGAGATCACGGCGAAGCTCTGCACCGGGGACGGTGTCGTGCTGACGAAGGTCCCACGACGCGACAAGGCCGCTTATGCGGACGCCCGGCGTTGGCGCTGGGGTGACGCTGTCCTGTCCGAAAGTTAACCTCGTTCGGGGCTTTCGCCTTGAACTCGGATGGTTCCTCGACCGACCAAGCCTTACCTGCCCTTTCGCGCCGGGGCTCTCGCCCTGCGCCAATTTGGTTTAGGCTGCGCCCGCCTTCTTCCCCCTTCAGGAGTTCTCCATGTCGACCGGCTGGATCGTTCTCGGCGTCATCGTCGTTCTCGTGTTCCTGGCGTTCAGCGCCTACAACCGCCTGGTGGCGCTGAGCCAGCGCGTCGGTCAGGCCTTTGCCGATATTGACGTCCAGCTCAAGCAGCGCCACGACCTGATCCCGAACCTGGTCGAGACGGTGAAGGGTTATGCCTCGCATGAGCGCGGCACGCTCGACGACGTCATCAAGGCGCGCAATTCGGCGATGTCGGCGCAAGGGCCGGCGCAGGTGTCCGCCGCCGAGAACCAGCTCTCGGGCGCGCTCGGCCGGCTGATCGCGCTGTCGGAGGCCTATCCCGACCTCAAGGCCAACGCCAATTTCCAGCAACTTGCCAGCGAGCTCTCCGACCTCGAGAACAAGATCGCGGCGAGCCGCCGCTTCTTCAACAACGCGGTCCAGGAATACAACACCGGCATCCAGCAGATGCCCGCTGCCTTGTTCGCCGGCATGTTCGGCTTCACCAAGAAGGACTTCTTCGATCTCGGCGCCAGCCGCACCGAGGTCGAGGCGACGCCTCAGGTGAAGTTCTGATTGAACCGATAGGCCGGCAGGGCATCGCGTCATGGCCGCGTATGGTCTCTACACGCACATCGCCTCGAACAAGTTTCGTTCGATGCTGCTGCTCGGCGGCCTGTTCGCGCTGGTCTACGTGCTTGTCTATGCCGGCGCGCTGGTCGCCGAGGTCGTCATCAACGGCAATGGCACGGTCGCGTACTATCTGAGCCGCGCCTTCACCGACCTGCTCAAGGCCGCGCCCTTCGCGACGGTCGCGGCGGCGGTCTGGATCGTGATCGCCTATTTCTTCCACCAGTCGATGATCGACGCGGTGACCGGCGGCCACGACGTCACCAGGCAGGAGGAGCCGCGGCTCTATAATCTGCTCGAAAACCTCTGCATCTCGCGCGGCATCACCATGCCGAAGCTCAAGATCATGGAGAGCCCGGCGCTGAACGCGTTCGCGACCGGCCTCAATCCCAGGCAATATTCGATCACCGTCACCACGGGCCTCCTGAGCGCGCTGAACGACAAGGAGATCGAGGCGGTGCTGGGCCACGAGCTGACCCACATCAAGAACGGCGACGTGCAGCTGATGGTGGTCGCCGTCATCATCGCCGGCGTGGTCGGCTTCTTCGGCGAATTGTTCTTCCGCCTGTTCACCAATTTCAGCTGGAGCTCCGGTGGCGGGTCGTGGTCCTCCGGCTCGTCCTCGCGGTCGTCCTCGTCGTCGAGCGACAGCAAGAGCTCCGGGGGCGGCGCGGTGATCGTGATCATCATCGCGGTCGTGCTGATCGTGGTGGCCTGGCTGATGTCGCAGGTGGTGAAGCTCGCGCTATCGCGCTCGCGCGAATATCTCGCCGACGCCGGCTCCGTCGAGCTGACGAAGGACCCCGACGCCATGATCTCGGCTCTGCGCAAGATCGAGAACCGCGGCGAGTTGCCGGGCGCGACCTCGGCGGTGATGGAGCTTTGCGTCGACAATCCGCGCGAGGGCTTTGCCGATCTGTTCGCGACCCATCCCTCGGTGCAGTCCCGGGTCGACGCGCTGGTCAAGTTCGCCGGCGGCCGCGATCCCGGCCCGCTTCCGGACCCCGCTGAGGAGACGGACGAGCCGGAAGCGCAGGCGGACCCGCAGGACACGCCGCCGGTACCTCAGGGGCCGTGGAATGATGCGGGCGGCTCGGCCGCTCCGCCACCCGTGCCCGCACCCAGCCCTGCCGGAACCGCAGCCGGAAGCCCCGGCAATCCCATGGGGCCATGGGGCCGCCATTAAGACGGAATTCACGGCGAGTCACGGCGATTGGGAAAAACCTCGAGAATTGCCGCAACCAGGACCTGCGGAATTGAATTCTCCCTTGTTTCTGCCATGTTCGCGCCCAACAGCAGACTTGGGACATCCTTGGGACATCGATTTGGGGCCCGGCCGATTGCGACCTCGCGATCGGGGGCGCGCGTTAGGGGACAGCAATGGCAAAGCCGGCAGTGGTTGTGGTGGGCGCGGACAAGGGTGGGGTCGGCAAGACCACGGTATCGCGCACCTTGCTCGATTATTTCTCAGCCAACAACGTGCCGACGCGCGCCTTCGACACGGAGTCGCCGCGCGGAACCCTGAAGCGCTTCCACCCTGACATCACCGAGATCGTCGACATGACGACGACGTCGGACCAGATGAAGATTTTCGACACCCTCAACGCGGTGAGCCCGTCGGTGACGGTGATCGACGTTCGCGCCGGCCTGCTCTCGCCGGCGCTGGCCTCGCTGCGCGACATCGGCTTCCTCGACGCCGCCAAGGCCGGACAGATCACCTTTGCGGTGTTCCACATCCTCGGCCCCTCGATCGCCTCGCTGGAGGAGATCGCCGAGACCGCCGGCTTCATGACCGGCGCAAAATACTTCCTGGTGAAGAACTTCATCAACGACACCCAGTTCTTCCAGTGGGACCAGGCGACCTATAATTCCTACTTCCACCGCATCAAGGACGCCACCGAGCTGACCATCCCCAAGCTCAACGAAATGGCCTATGAGCAGGTCGAGGTGTCCTCCGTCCCGTTCCTGAAATTCGTCGCCAACAAGGGCATCAACGACGACGCCGCGAACTATTCGTTCGTGCTGCGCGGCTATGTCCGGCACTGGCTGGCCAATGTCTGGAGCGAGTTCGACCGGATCCGGCTGACCGACATCGTCGGCTCGAAACCCGCGACCCGCAACAGCGAAAAATAGTTGCGAAGCCCGGGCTGATACGGCTGGATTGGGCGTCGAGTTCGCCTGATATAACAGTCAATGCCCGTAACGCCCGTCTACATCATCTGCTCGCCCCGCCCGCAGGTCGGCAAGACCCTGCTGGCGCGGCTATTGAGCGAATTCCTGCTGCTCAAGAACGGCAACGTGGCGGCCTTCGACGTCAACCTGAAGGAGCCGTCGCTGCTCGATTACCTGCCGAAGGTGACCGAGACCGCCGACGTCGTCGACACCTACGGCAAGATGCAGCTGATGGACCGCGTCATCGTCGACGACGGCCTCGCCAAGGTCATCGACCTCGGCTTCCACGCCTTCGACGAGTTCTTCAAGATGACCGACGAGATCGGTTTGCTCAAGGAAGCGGCGCGCCGCCATGTCGCGCCCCAGATCCTGTTCATGGCCGACACCGACCGCGTCTCGGCCCGCGCCCATGAGATGCTGCGCGGGCAG
Organism: Bradyrhizobium sp. 14AA; assembly: GCF_054185205.1. NCBI lineage: Bacteria > Pseudomonadati > Pseudomonadota > Alphaproteobacteria > Hyphomicrobiales > Nitrobacteraceae > Bradyrhizobium > Bradyrhizobium sp. 14AA. Next base: position 164,139 of record NZ_JAVAYM010000010.1, read on the forward strand.
ATCCCGCGGATGAACCTGATCACCGTGGACAATGAGTATGTCATCCGCGGCGAGCTGCCGGCCGCGATGGCCGGCGGCCGGCTGTTCCGCCTGCCTGCGCTGCCGGGCTTCCTCAAGACCTATATCGACCGGCTGAACTTTTCCTTCACCGGCTACCTGCGCCAGGAGAAGGACGCCTCGACCGAGCTGCACCAATGGACGCGGCGCAATTACCTCGCCTTCCGCGAGCTGGAGCTGAGCCTCATCCTGCAGCGGTCGTAGAATTGATCCGGGCGAACTGACCGCCCGTCGCCGCTCAATGCCCCTCGAACGTCATCAGCGTGCGCACCGGCACGTCCATGGCGCGCAGCTTGGCGGCTCCGCCGAGCTCGGGCAGGTCGATGATGAAGCAGGCCGCGACCACGTTGGCGCCGATCTGGCGCAGCAGCTTCACCGCGCCCTCCGCGGTACCGCCGGTGGCGATGAGGTCGTCGACCAGGATCACGCGCTCGCCGGGTTGGATCGCGTCGACATGCATTTCCATCTCGTCGATGCCGTATTCGAGCGAATAGGCGATGCGCACCGTGGTGTGCGGCAGCTTGCCCTTCTTGCGGATCGGCACGAAGCCGGCGGAGAGCTGATGGGCCACCGCGCCGCCGATGATGAAGCCGCGCGCCTCCATGCCGGCGACCTTGTCGATCTTGTTGCCGGCCCAGGGATTGACGAGCTCGTCCACCGCGCGGCGGAACGCGCGCGCATCGGCGAGCAGGGTCGTGATGTCGCGGAACATGATCCCCGGCTTGGGATAGTCGGGGATGGTGCGAACGCTCGCCTTCAGGTCGTGGTCAAAGGTCATTGGTGCCTCTCAATCAACGCGCGCATCCAGCCGGAACGCATTCTCGACAATCTTCAAGCCCACCTCGTTACTGAGCGACATCAGCGATTCCGGGTGGAACTGCACGCCGGCGACCGGCAGGGTCTTGTGCTCCAGCGCCATCGCGACGCCGTCCTCGGTGCTGGCGGTGACGGACAACACCTCCGGCATGCTGTCGCGCTCGACGAAGAGCGAATGATAGCGGCCGATGACGATCTCGTTCGGCAGATTGCGCATCAGCCGCCCGCCCCGCACCTGCACCCGCGAGGGGCGGCCGTGGGCGGGATGGGTGAGCTGGCCGAGCTCGCCGCCAAAGTATTCGCCGATCGCCTGCACGCCGAGGCAGACGCCGAACACCGGCAGCTTCTGCTCCAGCGCCGCGTCGATCGTCTTCTTGATCGCAAAGTCCTCGGGCCGGCCAGGGCCGGGCGACAGCACCAGCAAATCCCACCTCTTCCGCTTGAGCATGTTCAGCGCATGCACATAGCGGACCACGGTGACGTCGGCACCGACCTGGCGGAAATAGTCGGCCAGCATGTGCACGAAGCTGTCGTCGTGGTCGATCAGCAGCACCTGCTTGCCCGAGCCGGTGGCATCGGGCGCGAAGGTCGAGAGCGGCTTTGGCGGATCGCCGCGCAGTGCCTGGAACAATGCCGCTGCCTTGACCTGGCACTCGCGGTCTTCCGCGGCCGGATCGGAATCGAACAGGCAGGTGGCGCCGACGCGCACTTCGGCGAGGCCATCCTTCATGCGGATGGTGCGGATGGTGAGGCCGGTGTTGATGCTGCCGTCGAAATTCACCGCGCCGATCGCACCGGCATACCAGCGCCGCGGCGAGCGCTCGTGGTCCTCGACGAACTGCATCGCCCAGAGCTTTGGCGCACCTGTCACGGTGACGGCCCAGGCGTGGGTGAGGAAGGCATCGAGCGCATCGAAGCCGGGGCGCAGCATGCCTTCGACATGATCGACGGTGTGGAACAGCTTCGAGTAGGTCTCGATCTGACGCCGTGCCAGCACCTTGATCGTGCCGGGCACGCAGACGCGCGCCTTGTCGTTGCGATCGACGTCGGTGCACATGTTGAGCTCGAACTCGTCCTTCTCCGAGTTCAGGAGCTGACGGATCTGCTCGGCATCGCCGATCGCATCGGAGCCGCGCGCGATGGTGCCCGAGATCGGGCAGGTCTCGACGCGGCGCCCGTCGGAGCGCACGAACATTTCCGGCGAGGCCGAGACGAGAAACTCGCCCTCGCCGAGATTCATCAGCGCGCCGTAGGGCGACGGGTTGATGACGCAGAGGCGCTGGAACACTTCGGCGGGCGAACGATCGCAGGGTTCTGCGAAGAGCTGCCCCGGCACGGCTTCGAACAGATCGCCGCGGGCAAAGGCGGCGCGCGCGGTCTCGACGGTGGCCTGATACTCGCCGGGGGCGTGGTCGGCAAAGCCCTGGCGCGGCGTCTTCAGGTACGGGCTCTCGGCGGTCTCGCGCGGCAGGCCCTCGGTGGATTTGCCCTTCCAGGCGAAGTCGTAAGTGAGCACGACGCCGCGGCCGGTGGCGCGGTCATAGGCCAGCAGGCGATCGGGCACGTAGAGCACGATGTCGCGCTGGTCCTGCTCGCGTGCGCGCTTCTGCACGAGGTCCTCGATCTGGAACACGAGGTCGTAGGCGAAGGCACCGAACAGGCCGAGCAGCCCGTCGTCATTGGCGCTGAAGGCGGCGATGAGGTCGCGCACCAGCGACATCACGCTGGCACGCCGCGTGCGCTGGTCCTCCTCGATCGGGGCATCGCCGCGGATGATGTGGCCGGCAAGGCGCGTCGCGGTCGTCTCGGAGATCACCACGCAGGGCTCGCGCAGCACGTCGCCGAGGAAGGCGATCAGCACCTGCCCGCGTTCGTTGAGCGCTTCCAGCTTGAAATTGACGCCCGTGGTCTCGAGCTTGAGCGGGGGATCGGAGAAGCCGAGGTCAAAGCTCTCGTAGCGGCCGGGCACCGTCGTGCCCGAGGACAGCACCACACCGCGGCGGCGGTCGAGCAGGTTGATGAGATCGTCGAGCCTGTTGGCGCCGCCGGTAAACTGCTCCGCCACGCGCGTGATCGCGAGACCGCCGCGGGTCACGTAATCGCTTCTGGGAGGGAGGGCAAAAACTATCCTGTTCATGGGGTCCTCTTACGAAACTTGTCGAGGGAACGCCACACAGGACAAACGATCAGGCCGCCGCACTGTGCAGGCGACCTCAGACGATTTGGGAAAGGAAAATCGCACCGGCCACCTCTTTAGGAGGTGCGCCACCAAAGACGGGCTGGGCGGACGGCGGTGCTCATGGGGCGCTAGAGACCACGGCTGCGGGGTGGCGTCAAGATCGGCGTCTGTTGCCGTCGTCCCGGCGAAGGCCGGGACCCATACCGCGGAATCTATCGATCGCGGAGGTCGTGGTCCCTGACGAGCGGTCGCCAAACTGCTGCCTGTGGTTATGGGTCCCGGCCTTCGCCGGGACGACAGCGGTTATGCTGCGCTGTTACCGCCCAAATGATTGGCGAAAAACTTGATAGCCCTGCCCCAGGCGAGCTCGGCGGCCTCGCGGTCGTGCACGGCCTGGCGCTGCTCGTTGACGAAGGCGTGTTCGGCGTCATAGCGGAACAGCTCCAGCGACTTGCCGGCGGCCTTCATGGCCTTTTCGAAGCCATTGACCAGCTCCGGCGTGCACCAATCGTCCTTGTTGGCGAAATGCGCCTGGAGCGGGATCTTGACGTCGGCGGGCCTGGCCGCCTGCTCCGGCGGGATGCCGTAGAACACGACACCGGCGGCGAGTTCAGGCACGTGCACCGAGCCGATGATGGTGACGGCGCCACCGAGGCAGAAGCCTGTCAGCCCGACCTTGGCGCCGTTGCGCGACAGATATTGCGTGGCGCCGCGCACGGTCTGCGTGGTGGCGTCCATGAAGTCGAGCGAGTTCATCTCTTTGCCGGCCGCGTCCATATCGTGATACGGCACCACCTTGCCCTTGTAGAGATCGGGCGCCAGCGCGTCGAAGCCGGCCAGCGCGAAGCGGTCGCACAGGCCCTTGATCTGGTCCGACAGGCCCCACCATTCCTGGATCACGACCACGCCCGGCGCGTTGCCGCGCGCGGCGTTGGCGAGATAGCCCGAGGCGTCCTTGCCGTCCGGTCGCTTGAAGGTGATGACGGTTCCCATGATGTCCTCCGACGCGTTTCTGGGGAGCGGTTGGCGGTATTTTGGCCGCTGGGAGCGCGATAGGCAATCGCGCCAAACAACACACTCTCGTGCCCCGGATGAAATGCAGTACGCCGCCCCTTTGCGGCGTGGTGCGTTGCTGATCCGGGGCCCAGCTACGTGCATTCTGGGTCCCGGCTCGCGCTTCGCGCGTCCGGGACACGGACCCAACAAAAAAGCCCCCTTGCGGGGGCTTCTTCATTTCTCGTTTCGTCTCGCGCCGCTCAGTGCGAGTCGGCCCAGACCTTCTTCTTGGTGAAGTACATCAGGCCGGCGAAGATGATCAGGAACACGAACACCTGGAAGCCCAGGCGCTTGCGCGCTTCCATGTGCGGTTCGGCCGTCCACATCAGGAACGTGGTGACGTCCTTGGAGTACTGCGCAACCGTGGTCGGCGAGCCGTCGTCATAGGTCACCTGGCCGTCGCTGAGCGGCTTCGGCATCTTGATGGCGTGGCCCGGGAAGTACTTGTTGTAGTACGAGCCCTCGGGGATGGTCACGCCCTCGGGCACGTGATCGTCAAACCCCTGGAGCACCGCCGAGACGTAGTCCGGGCCCTGCTCCTGGTACTGGGTGAAGAAGTCGAAGATGAACCAGGGGAAGCCGCGGCCGTAGGAGCGGGCCTTGGTGATCAGCGACAGGTCGGGCGGCGCCGCGCCGCCGTTCGCCGCGCGGGCGGCCTGCTCGTTCGGGAACGGCGAGGGGAAGTAATCCGCCGGCCGGCCCGGGCGCTCGAACATGTCGCCGGCATCGTTCGGACCGTCCTTGACCTTGTACTCGGAGGCAAACGCCGCCGCCTGCGCCACCGAGTAGCCGGGGCCGCCAGCCTCCGCGAGGTTGCGGAAGGCGATATAGGACAGGCCGTGGCAGCTGGCACAGACCTCCTTGTAGACCTTCAGGCCGCGCTGGAGCGCGCCGCGGTCGAACTTGCCGAACGGACCTGAGAACGACCATTTGTTGCCCGGCGGCTTGTCGCTGCCTTCGGAGGCGCGCGCATCCTGCAGGCTGCCGAGGAACAGCGCGCCGGCGGCGACCAATGCGACCGCGACGGAGGCAACGGCCTTGCCGCTCTTGGCCAGGATCGCCTCCGAGATCGAGTTCGGCACCGGCCGCGGCGTCTCGATACGCGAGAGCAGCGGCAGCACGATCAGGAAGTAGGCGAAGTAACAGAACGTCAGGACCCGGCCGGCGATCACGTAGATGCCTTCCGGCGGCTGCGCGCCGAGATAGCCGAGCAGGATGCAGACCACGACGAAGATCCAGAAGAACTGCTTGGCCAGCGGGCGGTACTTCGACGACCTGGTCCTGGCGGCGTCGAGCCAGGGCAGGAAGCACAGGATGATGATCGCCGAGAACATGCCGATGACGCCCGCGAGCTTGTTCGGGATCGAGCGCAGGATCGCGTAGAACGGCAGGTAATACCATTCCGGCACGATGTGCGGCGGCGTCACGCCCGGGTTCGCCGGAATGTAGTTGTCGGCGTCGCCGAGATAGTTCGGCATGTAGAAGATGAACCAGGCATAGAGCAGCAGGAAGCAGGCGACGCCGAAACCGTCCTTGATGGTCGCATGCGGCGTGAACGGCACCGTGTCCTTTTCTGTCTTCGGCTCGACGCCGTCAGGGTTGTTCTGGCCGGCCACGTGCAGCGCCCAGACGTGCAGCACGACGACGCCCGCGATCAGGAACGGCAGCAGATAGTGCAGCGAGAAGAAGCGGTTCAGCGTCGGGTTGCCGACCGAATAGCCGCCCCACAGCAGCGTCACGATGCTCTCGCCGACATAGGGAATGGCGGAGAACAGATTGGTGATGACGGTGGCGCCCCAGAAGCTCATCTGGCCCCACGGCAGCACGTAGCCCATGAAGCCCGTCGCCATCATCAGCAGGTAGATGATGACGCCGAGGATCCACAGCACCTCGCGCGGCTCCTTGTAGGAGCCGTAATAGAGGCCGCGCAGCATGTGGACGTAGACCGCGAAGAAGAACATCGACGCGCCGCAGGCGTGCATGTTGCGCAGCAGCCAGCCATAGTTCACGTCACGGACGAGCAGCTCGACCGACTTGAAGGCGAGATCGGCATGCGGCGTGTAGTGCATCGCCAGGATCACGCCGGTCAGGATCTGCATCCCCAGCATGAAGGAGAGGATCGCGCCGAAGGTCCACCAATAGTTCAGGTTGCGCGGGGTGGGATAGACGACGAAGGAAGAGTGCATGAGGCCGAGGATCGGCAGGCGCCGCTCGATCCATTGTAGGGCCGGATTGCTCGGCTGGTAGTCGGATGGTCCGCTCATGATGCGATCCTGAGGAAATAAAACGACGAGACGGCGCGAGGCTTCGGACGCGGGTCCGAAGCTCAGCCGATCTGGATTTTGGTGTCGGAAACGAACTGGTACGGCGGCACCGGCAGGTTCGCGGGCGCGGGCCCCTGGCGGATGCGGCCGGACGAATCGTACTGCGAACCATGGCAGGGGCAGAAGAACCCGTCGTAATTGCCCTCATGAGCGATCGGGATGCAGCCGAGATGGGTGCAGATGCCGATCACGACCAGCCACTGCTCATGGCCGGACTTGACCCGGGCCTCGTCGGACTGCGGATCTGGCAGGCTCGCCACGTTGACGGCGCGCGCCTCGTCGATCTGCTTCTTGGTGCGGTGGCTGATGTAGATCGGCTTGCCGCGCCAGAACACCTTGATGTCCTGCCCCTCGGCGACCGGGCTGAGATCGACCTCGATCGGCGCACCAGCGGCGATGGTCGAAGCATCAGGATTCATTTGGGAGATGAAGGGCCAGAGCGCAGCCGCGCCCCCTACTGCTGCAGCTGCCCCCGTTGCAACGAATAAGAAATCACGGCGTGTCGGATGGTCCGCCGAAGACGCTGTCGTCACGATTCCAACCCTTTCTTCTTATGCGGCCGGTGGAACCGCTCCAGGAGCCCCCAAGGTCCCCAGAACAGTCTGCCGGCGCCCGCGGCCCCCCGCGGCGGCAGAACTTCGCTCGTTCACCTCTAAACGGGTGAAGCAGCAGTCCAGAATCGTTCTATTGGCACCCTTGCCGGGCGAGCGCAAGCCCGCTATCGGCGCGGGAGCGTGCAATGCACGAATTCCGCGGCCAGCGATGTTTTATTGAGACATTTCCGGCCCGCATCGACCCCGAGACAACCCATGCACACCCCATGCAGATAGCGCTTTTCCAACCCGACATCGCCCAGAACACCGGCACGATTCTCAGGCTTTGCGCTTGCCTGGGCATCGCCGCCCATATCATCGAACCCGCGGGCTTCCCCGTCTCCGACCGCCTGTTCCGCCGGGCGGGAATGGACTACCTCGACCATGTCAGCCTGACCCGCCACGACTCCTGGTCGAAATTCGAGGACTGGCGCGCGGCACATGGCTACCGCCTGCTGCTGTTCACCACGAAAGCCGCCACCGACTACCGCGATTTCCGTTACCAGACGTCGGACATCCTGCTATTCGGGCGCGAGAGCGCCGGCGTCACCGATGCGGTGGTCGAAGCCGCCGATGCGCGGCTCGTGATCCCGATCACGGCCGGGCTGCGGTCGCTCAATGTGGCCATGACCGCGGCGATGGCCGCCGGCGAGGCGCTGCGGCAGATCCGGAACCCGCAAGTTTGACAGGTTGAGGAGAGACCATTGAGTTACGCGGTCAAGGAAATCTTCCTGACCCTGCAAGGCGAAGGCGCCCATGCCGGGCGCGCGTCGGTGTTCTGCCGGTTCGCCGGCTGCAACCTCTGGAGCGGCCGCGAGGCCGACCGCGCAGGCGCGACCTGCAAATTCTGCGACACGGATTTCGTCGGCACCGACGGCACGCTCGGCGGCCGCTACGCCTCGGCCGCGGAACTCGCCGACACCGTCGCCGCGCAATGGACGGCAGCCGCCGACAACCGCTATGTGGTGCTGACCGGCGGCGAGCCGCTGCTGCAGGTCGACGCCGCGCTGGTCGAGGCGCTCCATGCGCGCGGCTTCGAGATCGGCGTCGAGACCAACGGCACGATCGCGGCCCCCGAGGGGCTCGACTGGATCTGCGTCAGCCCCAAGGGCGGCAGTGAACTGGTGCTGCGGCGCGGCCACGAGCTGAAGCTGGTTTATCCGCAGGCGCTCGCCGCACCCGAGACTTTCGAGGACCTCGCCTTCGAGCGCTTCTCGCTGCAGCCGATGGACGGACCCGAGGTCGCAGAAAACACCGCGCTTGCGATCGACTACTGCCTGCGCCATCCGCAATGGCGGCTGAGCGTGCAGACGCATAAATCGCTCGGCATCAGATAGGATTGGTTGACGGACAGATGTGGGAATTGACGAAATCGTTCCGCTTCGAGGCGGCGCATTCGCTGTCGGGAACGACCTTTGGCGCGGCCAGCGAAGAGATCCACGGCCACTCCTTCCGCGCCGAGGTGACGGTGCGCGGCACGCCCGACCCTGCGACCGGCATGGTCGTCGACCTCGGCCTGCTCCAGCGCGCCATCGAAGAGGTGCGCTTGATGCTGGATCACAAGTACCTCAACAAGATCGAGCCGCTGGGCACCCCGACGCTGGAAAACCTCTCCCGCTTCGTCTGGGAGCGGCTGGCGCATATCGGCAAGCTCACCCGCGTCAGCATCCACCGCGACAGTTGCAACGAGAGCTGCACCTATTACGGTCCGCAGGGATGAATTCGCAGCGTGGGCAAAGCGTAGCGTGCCCACCATTCAAGATGACGGTGAGAGATGGTGGGCACGGCGCAAGGGCGCCTTTGCCCACCCTACGGGACCGGGAATAGAATATGGACGCCTCAACGATTGACGATCGCAAGACCCGCGCCCGCGCCTGGTTCGAAACCTTGCGCGACGACATCTGCGCGAGCTTCGAGCGGCTGGAAGATGACGCACCGCAAGGCCTCTATCCGGGCGAGGCCGGCCGCTTCGCACGCACGCCCTGGCAGCGCACCGATCACACCGGCGCGGCGGGCGGCGGCGGCGTGATGTCGATGATGTCGGGCCGCCTGTTCGAGAAGGTCGGCGTGCATTGCTCGACCGTGCACGGCGAATTCGCCCCCGAGTTTCGCGCGCAGATTCCGGGCGCGGCGGAGGATCCAAAATTCTGGGCCTCCGGCATCTCGCTGATCGCGCACATGCGCAATCCGCACGTGCCGGCCGTGCACATGAACACCCGCTTCGTCGTCACCACAAAAGCCTGGTTCGGCGGCGGCGCCGACCTCACGCCGGTGCTCGACCGCCGGCGCACGCAGGATGATGCCGACAGCATCGCCTTCCACGCCGCGATGAAACAGGCCTGCGCGCAGCCGAACGGCGTTGCCGACTACGACAAGTACAAGAAATGGTGCGACGAGTATTTCTACCTGCCGCATCGGAAAGAAGCCCGCGGCATCGGCGGCATCTTCTACGACTGGCACGACAGCGGCGACTGGGACGCCGACCTCGCCTTCACCCGGGACGTCGGCCGCGCCTTCCTGACGATCTATCCTGAGATCGTGCGGCGCAATTTCGCCAGCACCTGGACGCCTGAAGACCGCGAGGAGCAACTGATCCGGCGCGGCCGCTATGTCGAGTTCAACCTGCTCTACGACCGCGGCACCATCTTTGGGCTGAAGACCGGCGGCAACGTGGATTCGATCCTGTCGTCGCTGCCGCCGGAGGTGAAATGGCCATGACTGCTTCGAGGCCCCTGCCCCGCGCGATGCTGATCGACATGGACGACACCATCCTGTCGGCCTATGGCCGGCCCGAGATCGCGTGGAACACGATCACGGCCGAGTTTGCCGACGAGCTCGCGCCGCTGCCGCCGCGAGAGGTCGCAACCGCGGTGCTGGCTTTCGCACGAAACTTCTGGGCCAACGCGGAGGCCGCGTGGCGGATGAAGCTCGCCGAGGCGCGGCATCTCACGGTCAAGGGAGGCTTCGCCGCGCTCGCCGCCGCCGGCCATCGCGCCCTGCCTGACGATCTCGCCATTCGCCTCGCCGACCGCTTCACCGCCTATCGCGAGGAAGAGATGTTCGTCTTCCCCGGCGCGCATGAGGCGATCGACAGATTGAAAGCGCTGGGCATCAAGCTCGCGCTGGTGACCAACGGCGCTGCCGACACCCAGCGCGCCAAGGTCGAGCGCTTCGAGCTCGCGCACCGCTTCCACCACATCCAGATCGAGGGCGAGCACGGTTTCGGCAAGCCCGAGGAGCGCGCGTATCTGCACGCGATGGACGCGCTCGGCGTCACGCCTGCGGACACCTGGATGATCGGCGACAATCTGGAATGGGAAGTCGTGACGCCGCAGCGCCTCGGCATCTATTCGATCTGGATCGACGTGCATGGCGAGGGCCTGCCCGAAGGCTCGCTCGTCAAGCCCGACCGCATCATCCGCTCGCTGACCGAACTGGTGCCGGACCGGCCCTGACCAGGGCACGAAAACAAAAACTGCGAAAACAACCCCATGCACAGTAGGGCGCTGCTGCAAAATCAACGGCTTACGGATTTTACGAAATTCGTTTGACGCGTCGGGCAAAACAGGGGCATAATGGCATCGTCGGCGATTGCGATGAATGCCCTTGCGCAAGCGATCTTGCGGCCCTCAAACTCTCGGCCTGTCGCGCCTCCACCGCTCCAGCCCGCCCGTTTTCCTGATGTCATGACCGCCTGCTAGCCTCGTGTCCGGGTCGATCAAACTCGAAAGGACAATCCATGGAATTGAAAGCCGGCGATGTCGTGATGCTGAAATCCGGCGGCCAGCCGCTGACGGTTGCGGAGATCAAGGAGGAGGACGTGCTCTGCCTCTGGATGGGCATGGAAGGCGACCTGTTCCGCGAGACGCTGCCGCTCGCCACGCTCGCGCGCGTCGAAGAGGAAGACGACGAGGATGAAGACAAAGAAGAGGACGAAGACGAGGAGTAGGCACGCCTGAGGCCGCATCCTGCTTCAATCGGAGCGCCCCGCTCCAGCGCCTGATGTCCGCTTCTCTGCCAGCAACGGCGCAATAGCGGACATCAGTGAATGTCTCGACGAAGGTCTGCCTGTGGCCCTCAGCCGAACTATGTCGATCCAAATGCGATGTCGGCTACCGGCAGTAGACCGGATGGCCGGCGATGCCTGCCTCAATCACCGCTTTTGACCCTTTTCGGAAGTCATCTGGTCGATGCGCGCGCAACTCCCATCACTTTTCTGGCGCAAAATTCTGGTTGGTCAGTGGAGACGCGATTGGACGCTGAATGCGTATAAACGGCTTGCTGGCTCCCGCGTGGCAGCTATTGCAGCCGCTGGTAAGCTCGTCGAAGGCGGCCGTAAATTTGGTGCTGCTCTTTGCTTTAACCGCCTTTTCAAGTTGCTCTATCCGTGGATCGATGATGGTCTTGATCATCTCAGCGACAGGGATGCCGTCAGATGTTGGAAAAAGCCTCGCGGCGTCCTCTAGGCCTTCCTTGATCTCGTCGATCTCATAAGCAGCGAGGTCCCAGTTATTTTGTTTGCCAGCAAACCATAGCTTGGCGTGGCGAAGCTGCGTCGCTGTCATGAATTCGCCAAGGCCCGGTTGGTAGGGCTCTTTTGCTGGCTGCGCGGCTGCGAACATTACCGAAGCAGCAAGCGCAATGGTGGCAGTGACTATCCACTTCATTCGTGGTCTCCCGAGAGATGGCAATTGGCCAATTTCCCAGGCATAGCTCAGGCTATCCAAATCGGGAAGAAAGCACATACATCCTTGGCCAACTGACGCTGCGAGCCCTCACTTTGATTGATGTGCGATGATGACCGCTTCTGGCCCTTAGCCGAACCACGCTGATCCCGCTGTGATGTCGGTTATCGTCGGTAGAGCGGACACGGGGCCGGGGTCGCTTCGACGACCGCTATGACCCGAAGCGGTCATAGGTCGCACGAAATCCTGCAACGCAGCGGCTCCCTAATCGGCGCAACGTGCTAAGGTCCCGTCGGAATTGATCCTGCCCGAACTGCAAGCTTCTACAACGTGATGGGGCGACAGTGATGAGCACGACGTTCGGGGCTGGCTTCCATGCCGCACCGGGTAAGGCGGTCGATGCTTCGGCATACGATCGGTGGACCGGCCGCTGGTCGAGGCTCTTCATTCCGGCGGTGCTTGCTGCCGCCGCTGTGGGACCCAAATCCCGCGTCCTCGATATCTCCACTGGAACAGGCGAGGCCGCGCGGATGGCGCTTCCCCTTGTCGGCAGCGAGGGCGTCGTGGTTGGCGCCGACATCTCGCCTGAGATGCTTATGAGCGCGCGCGCAGGGTTGTATGGGTCGCCGTTTCTACCGGTCGCGGCGGATGGCCAAGCGTTACCGTTCCGCGATGCCAGCTTCGATGCCGTCGTTTGCCAGTTAGGCCTGCAGTTCTTTCCGGACCCGGCGCGGGGCGTCGAGGAATTCCGGCGCGTTCTGCGCGAAGGCGGGAGAGTGGCGATATGCGTCATCTCCACCCCGGACCGTGCACCGATGTGGGGTAATCTTGCCGACGTTCTCTGCCGCTTCCTGCCGGAATTACGCAACGTTTTGTTTCTCTCGTTTGCCCTGCACGACCCGAACCGGCTGGAAACTATGCTCGTCGGCGCGGGCTTCCGCGACGTCCGCGTGGAGCACATGACGCGCGGTGACAGTTTCGAGAGTTTCGCAGATTATTGGCAGCCGATAGAAGCCGGAGTCGGTTCTATCCCGCAAGCCTACTTACGGCTTGCCGCCATGGATCGGCGCGCCGTGCGCGAGGAAGTGCGTTCGCGTCTGTTACGGTTCGAGTCAAATGGCAAGCTACGCATGAGCGTTGAGATGCTGATCGGCAGCGGGCGTGTGTAGGAACTGGTGCGGAATGTCGGCTTGTGGCCCTTAGCCGAACCACGCTGATCCCGCTGTGATGTCGGTTATCGTCGGTAGAGCGGACGCGGCGCCGGGGTCGCTTCGGCGACCGCTAGTGACCCTGAGCCGACATTGGTCGGCGAGATGGAGAGTAACGCAGTGCAATCCATCGAAATTGAAAAAAGGCCGCCGCCACATGTCCGGCGGCCTTCGCGCTTATCGTGGTTCGCGGGGCGGCGCGCCCCGACTAGAGATCGATGCTAACAGCGATGTTACGGCCCTGTAGTTCAGCAATCTTCAATCCGTCGGCCATCAACTGCGCGAACTCCGGGTCCTTTGCCACAGCCTCCTGCACTTTGCCGTAAACTTCCCAACTGGAGTAGCGCGTCGTCACCAGCAACTCTCCTGCCCAATGGCCAGTGTGGAAACGGGACAGCCGAAGAAATTCGGCGCCGTGTTTTTCGAAGATTGTCTTCGCCCGCTTAGCAATCTGGGCCATTTCGTCGGGCTTGTCGGTTTTGAAGCGAGTAAATTGCACGATCGGCATGGGCTACCTCCATAGTAATGTAGAATGTCCAAGAGGCATGTATCGAGCGACGTTTGGGGGAGCGAACCCCAATGCGGACTTCGATGAAGGTTTGTCTTCATCGATTGATTTTGGTTCAGGGTTCGCAAGCGACAGCAACGCTGCCCGTTTTCGGCGGATGGGCTCGCGCTAAGAATGGTTACAGCTTCTTGCTGTGAAGGAGGCATCCAATGTTCGCGACAATCAAACGGAACTCACGATATACCACTCGCGAATGAGATGATGACGGCTGGAGCGCAGCCCGATTCCGGGACTTTCAAAGTCCGTCTGCTGAACCTTTGTTGGCCGGGCCAGAGTCCCGATGAGGTACCATCCGCGCCGCTCGGTGACCGGCGTTGTGGCTTCTTTGGGTGTGAATGGGTTCACAACGGCGTCGCCAGGCGAATGCTATGCTTCCGGCCATTCAACTGCTGACTGATTGTTTTGAAGAGGGTCTCTATTCCGAACAGCCTCTAGGAGAGGGTCATGTTCAAACAATTCCTTTTGGTAGCGGCAATTGCCTCCCTCACGTTAGCGATATCCTCGAGAGCCCATTGCGAATATGCTTCGGAGCGCAGCGCGTCCACCGTCTCCCGTTCGGCTTCATTGCATTCTGATGGAACTCAACCTACGGAGGACTTATTGGATGACATTGTGGCTTGGGTCTCATCAAATTTTGACCTGCCTGCCATCAAAGAACGTCCCGCCATTGAATCGCGACGAGGATGGAGCTTGCGAGGCTGCGTGCAAGGGACCTTGCTTCTTCGCAAGGCTTCATAGGAAGCGATAGGCAACTAGCTCAGCGCGAGGTTGTTGCACTCTACGACAACAATACGAGGACTATCCTGCTTCCTGACGATTGGAGTGGGACTTCGCCGGCAGACCAATCGGTCCTGGTACACGAAATGGTCCATCACCTTCAGAATCTCGGAAGGCTCAAATTTGATTGTCTACAGGCGCGAGAGAAGACGGCCTACCTGGCTCAGGCTAAATGGCTAGAGCGGTTCGGACTGAGCTTGGAGAAAGAGTTCGACGTCGACATGTTTACGGTGCTGATTTCTTCAGCATGCATGTATTGATTGTGCCGGTCGATTTTGGTCGCTGTTGGACGATTGCCGTTCCGAAGGAGAGCAAAGCCAAGATCTCGTATGTAGGAACAAGATTTCTGCGGATTTGACTGATGGCCAAACTGTTGGTGGTCCTTGCAATTGCATTGGCGATCTTGGCGATGCCTCGGGGGCAGCAGAATCGGTTTGTACCGCTGCCAACAGGACCACTGCCAGCCGCGCTTATTCCCTGAGCCCTCGGAGGGTGACGTGTTCACCCAACTGGGCGGTGGTGCACAGGTCCGCTCTTGGCCCTCAGCCGAACTATGTCGATCCAAATGCGATGTCGGCTACCGGCAGTAGACCGGATGGCCGGCGATGCCTGCCTCAATCACCGCTTTTGGGCCAGGAAGAGACATGGCTCTGGCACATTGGCGCGGCCAGATCACGGGCAACGTCCGGGACATTCGTTTCAACTCAGATGGCAGCTCCGGCCAGCAAGAAAGCGCCGCCAAGCGCGACCATCACAAGTCCAGGCCAGTTCGATTTGATGCCGAAGCCGCCCCCCGGCCTTTCAGGCTCCAGCGTGTCACGCCCGGCGCGAAGCCGCCTTCCACCGCTCAATCGGCCTCGCCAGATGGGCTGAAACGCCATTTGGAGTACGCCGCCGAAAACAAGGAGCACACCAAGCCATATGAGGGTCATGCTCACCTCCTCTACCCGCGAACGCCGATAGGTTGCCGCGCCGAGAACTGCGGTCCATTCAGCGTCTGCCCGCCGTACCCGGAATCAGACCGACCTTGAAAGCCGCCGGACGCGCCAGCGCGCCGCACGCAGGCTGGGGATCGCGCTCACCGAAAGCTCGGGCTACGTCCGAGCATCCTGCCTAATCTTCGTCCGGCTCGCGCACGACCGGCGGTTCGTCGGCTCGGTTCTCTTCATCGTCTTGCTCTTCGTCTTCGTCCTCGTCCTCTTCGTCGTCATCAGGATCTCGAGGCGGCATCGTGTTGCTCATGATCGCGAAGACATGCCGGTCGATCCTGGCGGGAACCAGCTCGGGGAATGGGGTCATGTTGTTGCTCCTCGGATGTGACCCTGGGGCACTTTACCCCTTTTCGGCCCGGCGGACACGGAATTGGCGGCCAGCGCTGACGGTTGCGGACGTGAAGGAAAAGGACGTGCCTTGCCTCTGGATGGGCAGGAAGGCGACCTGGTCGCCGAGCTTGATCCAGCGCAAGATTCTGAATCGCTTTCAGCGATAGCTTTGATCATTCAATGGTTCGTTGGAGGTCACAATGATCATTGAGCGTCTATCCCAGGAACACCGCAATATCGAGACGCTGCTCGCCGTGCTTGAGCACGAGCTTGAGATTTTCGATCGCGGGGACCACCCCGATTATGAGGTCATTCGCGCCATCATCAGCTACTTCGAGCTCTATCCCGAGATATACCATCATCCCCTGGAGGAGTTGGTCTTTGCCAAACTGGAGCTTCGGGATCCGGCTGCGGCGGCAAGCGTCGGTGACCTGAGACGTGAGCACCAAAAAGGGACCGATCGTTTGCGCCGCGTTGCCCAAGCGATCGACAGCGTTCTGTCGGATCGGGAAATGCTTCGGCAAAACGTCGACAATATCGTTCGCGATTTCATAGAGAGCGAGCGGCGTCACATCATGATCGAGGACCGCGATTTCTTTCCTGCCGCTCTCAAGGCTCTGAAGCCTGCAGATTGGAGCGAGATCGCTTCGACCTCGACCGATCACGAGGATCCGCTGTTCAGCGAGGCCGCCGAAGAGACCTTCGGCGCGCTCCGAGAGCGCATCTTGCAGATGGAGCACGAGTCTGAAGTCGGACGACGCTAGAAGCGGAATTCCCAATTTTCATGCTGCCGAACAGGAGTTCGGCGTTAACCATCGCTGACGGTTCCCGTCTGGGCGGCATCGCTTCGAAGTTTCTTAAATTTTGCTCGGTACCTCTCTTGGGCATGGTGACCTGGGGGCAAGGTATGGGTAAGCGGGCCAAACGTGGAAAGGCGCAGACGCTCGCAATACCTGTGGTCGCGAGAGTTGCAATTGGTGCCGTGGCTGTCGCCGCATTGGGGTACGGTTTGCTGTCTGGCCCGGCGAGCGTGCAACCGATCCGGAAGCCGTCCGCACCCCAGGCCCAGGCATCGTCATCGCCGGTTTACGTGGCGACTCCGGTTCATGCATCAGCGCCGGCTCCGGCTCCGATTCTGGCCCCAATTCCGGCCCCCGCGCCTCTGGTCGAACCACCAAAAGCCGCTGACGGTCCCGGCGCACTTGTCCGGCAGGTGGTTGACTACGCCAGCCGCCAGACGCCGGGCACCGTGATCATCGATACCGGAAACACGTTCCTTTATTTCGTCCTGAACGACAGGCAAGCGATGCGCTACGGCATCGGTGTCGGCCGCGAAGGTTTCACATGGTCCGGCGAGCAGACTGTGGCCCGCAAAGCGGAATGGCCGGATTGGCATCCGCCTGTGGAGATGGTCTCGCGTCAGCCTTACCTGCCGCGGTTCATGGCAGGTGGCCCCGGCAACCCGCTCGGCGCCCGGGCGATGTATCTGGGCGAGACCGAATATCGAATTCACGGCACCAACAACCCCGATACGATCGGGAAGCGGGTGTCGTCCGGCTGTATCCGGCTGACCAATGACGACGTCACGGACCTCTATGAGCGGGTGAAAGTCGGAGCGAAAGTGATCGTGCTTCCGGCAACCGCTGCCCGCCGGCCATCCCAGGGAGCGCCGCCCGACGCCGCTTTCCGGTTGCCGGACCCGGCATCGCCGTCGAAGCGGCCCTTGGCGGCCAACGCGCAGATGCCGTCATCTGGACCGAGGATCGCCGAGGCCCGGTAACTCAGTCCCGGAAAGTTGCCATTCCTACGAGAACTCGCGTATGCACTATTTGCAGGATCATAGCGCGAGACATTCAAATGGCGATGGAGCTGAGGGGCGCGACAGGCGAGGGATTTGCGACGATTGCCGCTGATGGTCGCGTGCTGGATTCCTGGTTTCTTCGGCTGCGCTTGGTTGTGGAGGCCGGCAAGTCGGCAACGGTCCGGCTGGCGGGCGACGAGATCAATGGAACGTTGGGTGAGTCGGCCGACGGATATGCGCGACACGACGACATCCGCAATGTCGACATCGTTCCCATTCGTACGGAAATCGACTCCCTTGCCTCTGCGCCGACTGATGTGCACGACGCATATCTTCGACTCCATCTGCTGAGCCACCGGCTCGTCCAGCCCAATTGCCTGAACCTCGAGGGAATTTTCGGTCTGTTACCTAACGTTGCCTGGACGACGTTCGGTCCTTGTGAGTGCTCTCGTGTACCGGAAGCGCAAATACTAGCGCGAAAGCGTGGCCTCGCGTTCGAGGTGACAGGCGTGGATAAGTTTCCGCGCATGACTGATTATGTGACGCTGGCGGATGTGAGAATTGCAGATGCGGATCGCGTCAGGCTCGGAGCCTATTTGGCGCCGGGCACGACCGTCATGCATGAGGGCTTTTGCAATTTTAATGCGGGCACGCTCGGTCCCTGCATGGTCGAAGGCCGGATAAGCGCCGGTGTGGTCGTGGGAAGCGGCAGCGACGTTGGTGGCGGAGCGTCGATCATGGGCACGCTGTCCGGAGGAGGGAAAGAGAGGATTACAGTCGGTGAGCGCTGCCTGATCGGAGCCAACGCCGGTATCGGCATTTCGTTGGGTGACGATTGTGTCGTCGAAGCGGGCTGTTACGTCACGGCGGGTGCGCGCATCCTTCTGGAAGATGGCCGAGTCCTGAAAGCCAAGGAGCTCTCGGGGCAGAAGGGCCTTCTTTTTCGTCGTAATTCCCAGAGCGGCGCTCTCGAGGCAACCAGACGCACGGCAAATTGGGACGGCCTCAACTCGCAGCTTCACGGCTAGGACATCGCTCCTCTTACGCTGCGCCCCCGTGCTGACTCCGTCTCCCCATAGTGTTAGCATGCCGCTCGTCACCGGCCTGCGAGGTTGTCTTCGTCAACGCACACGCAAGAACGTGTGAGGAGGCAAGTCCAATGAGTTGGGGAGCGCTCTGCAAGCCGCGCGGTTGGCGCGGGCTTGTCTTGCCTGCCATTCTCGTCTCCGCGCTCTGGGCGCCCTTGGCATGCGCACAGGACGTCCGAAGCTCTCCCGGCGCACGAGACGGAAGCGAGGCCGGACCGGTCTTTTCGGAGAGCGGCCCCGATGCCGAGCTCTACGGCGCGGCTTCCGGCTATCCGGTCGGCACGCGGGCGACCACCACCCAGCTTGACAAGCTCGTCGGCGTCTACAGCCATTTCGGCGAGATCTACCCCTCGCGCCGGATCAGCCGCGCGACGGCGCCCTGGCAATTCAAGCGCGCGCCGGAGCCGTCGATCGCCTACAGCTTTGGCACGGAACGGCTGAGCATCGCGGACTACCTCAAGCGCAACCCGGTGACAGGACTCCTGATCGCCAGGGACGACACCATCCTGTACGAGCACTATCAATATTCGCGGACCGACCACGACCGCTTTCTTTCGCAGTCCATGGCCAAGACGCTGGTGGCCATGCTGGTCGGGATCGCGGTCTCGGAGGGACGGATCAAGTCGATCGACGACCTCGTCTCGACCTACGTCCCCGGCCTTGCTGGAACGGAATATGGAAACACCTCCATCCGGGCCTTGCTGAACATGTCTTCGGGCGTCGAATTTTCGGAGGTGTATGACGGGAACGATGACATCGCCAAGCTTGGGCGAGCCCTGTTCGTCGGAGAGACAAAAGATCCCGCCGCCGTCATCGCGCAGTTCAATACGCGAACCGCACCGCCGGGGACCAAATGGCACTATGCAAGCGTGGAAACCGAGATACTCGGCCTGGTGCTGCGCTCCGCCACCGCCACGCCGGTTGCCGACTATCTCCACGACCGGATCTGGGATGCCATCGGCACCGAAGCGGATGCCTCGTGGGCGATAGACGGTAGCGGGCAGGAGATCGCGTTTTGCTGCTTCAACGCGACCTTGCGCGACTATGCGCGCCTGGCCCGGTTGCTCGCGCACGACGGCGCCTGGGAAGGTCGTCAGTTGATCCCGCGGCAGTGGCTGCTGGACGCCACGACCGTCAGACCAAGCGATGGTCATCTGGCCCCGCGCGTGGCCACACCCTATTTCGGCTACGGCTACCAGGTGTGGCTCCTGCCTGGCGAGCAGCGCAGATTTGCCCTGCTCGGCATACGCGGTCAGGTCATCCTGGTCGATCCAGCCTCGAAGCTCGTCATGGTGCACACCGCCGTTCGCCAGAAGCCATCCGAGCCGGGGGCCCTCAGAGAGCCGCTGGCGCTGTGGTCCGCCGTGCTTCAACAGCTCGGGCAATGATGATTTGGCAGCGCTTCGAGCCTCATGACGGCGCGCTGGCCCGAAAACGCTCTAGGCGATCAGCTGCCTCGCAGCCGCCGAGATCATCACCAGCCCGCCGGTGATGACGGCGACATCAAGGATCGCGGTGTGGATGTGCACCGGCATCCGTTCGACGAAGGCCTTCGCCAGGAACGCGCCGGGGATTGCGATGCCGCCGATCAGCAGTGCGAAGGCGAGCACCTGCGCGGTGACGGCGCCGGCGAGGCCGAACACGGAGATCTTGATGAGGCCGGTGCCGAGCGAGATCATCGCGTCGGTGGCGATCACGGCGGCGCCTTCGAGGCCCGCGGCCATCAGCAGCGACAGCAGGATCACGCCGGAGCCGGAGGTGCCGCCGACCAGCACGCCGTAGCCGACCGAGCCTGCCGCAAGGCCGGTGTTGCCTATCTTCACCTGGCGGCGGCGAAGTACGCGGCGCAGCGGCACGCTCAGGATCAGCATGGTGCCGATCACCAGTGCCGCGCCGGCATTGGTGAGACGCGTATAGCCGTAGGCACCGAGCGCCGTCGTCAGCGCTGCGCAGGCGAGCACGATCAGCGCGCGGCGGCGGTCGGCATAGCGGAGATAGGCAACAGCGCGGCTCGCATTGGTCAGCATCGCGGAGATCGCGATGATCGGCACCACCGGCTCGGCGCCGACCAGCGGCACCAGCACCAGCGGCATCAGGGCGCCGGTGCCGTAGCCGGCGAGACCACCGATGATCGAAGCAAACAACGCCATCAACGCGACCAGCAGAAGCTGAAAGATCGAGATGTCGGCGAAGCCCGAGACGATGGTCACGTTCTCTCATCGCGGCTGACGCGTGCCGCAGCTTGATCGGCGATGGAAGCGAGTGCGGCTTCATCCAAGGGAAAATCCGCCGCAAGCCAGGCATCCTCGGCGAGCGTCAACACATGTCCGAGCGCGGGCCCCTCCGCCATACCGCGCGCGATGAAGTCGGCGGCGCGAAGCGGAAATTTCGGCGCGGTCCAGCGCTGCGGCAGTTCGGCGAGCGCGCGCCAGCGCGACGAACCGGCGTCGTCGCCGGCCCGCGCCCAGGCCAGCAACACACGATCGTGATAGCGCTCCGCACCCAATCGATACAGCAGCCGCCGCGCATGGGCTTCGTCCTTGGTGGCGAAACGCCACCAGCGGTGCCCCATCGAATCCAGTGCCTTGGTTTCGGCATTGGAGAGTCTCAAGCGCACCGCGACGCGTTTGGCGTCCTCCGTCACGGCCACCGTCAGCGCGGCGAGGCGCCGCGTCGTGCTCGCAGGCACGCCGAGCTCGCGCTCGATCGCGATCATCACCGTGAGCGGCCCGGTATAGGCGACGCCGCCGATCAGCGCCTGCAGCAATCCGCCCTCGGCCATGGCGAGCGCAGCCGCGGACGCACCGCCGGCCACCAGCAGCTTCAGCATCTCCATGCGCAGCCGCTCGGCCGAGAGGCTGGCCAGGCCCGCGCGTCCACGAATGCAGGCGAGATAGCCCTCGCGATCGGGATCGCCGGCCCCGAAGGCGGCGTGGATGCGGAAGAAGCGCAGGATGCGAAGATAGTCCTCGGCGATGCGCTGGTCGGGATCGCCGATGAAGCGCACGCGGCGCGCGGCGGCGTCCGCGATGCCGCCGACATGGTCGTAGACGACACCTTCGGCGTCGGCCGACAGGCCGTTCATGGTGAAGTCGCGCCGCTCGGCGTCCTTGACCCAGTCGCGGCCGAACGCGACCTTGGCCTTGCGGCCGAAGGTTTCGGTGTCCTCGCGCAGCGTCGTGACTTCGTAAGGAATCCCGTCGATGACCAGCGTGACGGTGCCGTGGTCGATGCCGGTCGGCACGCTCTTGATGCCGGCAGCTTTGGCGCGCCGTATCACCTCGTCGGGCAAGGCGGTGGTCGCGATGTCGATATCACCGGGGACGAGACCGAGCAGCGCATTGCGGAC
Source organism: Bradyrhizobium sp. 14AA (assembly GCF_054185205.1). Classification (NCBI taxonomy): domain Bacteria; kingdom Pseudomonadati; phylum Pseudomonadota; class Alphaproteobacteria; order Hyphomicrobiales; family Nitrobacteraceae; genus Bradyrhizobium; species Bradyrhizobium sp. 14AA. The sequence continues at coordinate 185,962 of NZ_JAVAYM010000010.1, forward strand.
GGCGCCGCCGACCACGCGCGCCTCCTCGCCACCGACGTTGAGCAATTGCAGGACGCGCGCGGTCCCGCCGGAGATCAGCCAGGGCGCATCGGCGAGTAACGGCTCCGCGCTCATCGGTCGGCCCCTATCTTTCCACGCCCGGCACGAGCTTGCCGTTCTCGATATGGGCCGGAATGTAGGTCGAATCCGGTGCGGCCCCGGAGAAATGCGCGAAGCCGATCAGCCCCGCGATCACCAGCACGAGCGCGGCCAGCGCGAGGCGCGCGACGACGGTCACCGGCCAGGACGATCGCGCGAACAGGCCCGAGCGCGTGGCGGCCAGGAACAGCGCATAGACGGCAAAGGGGATGAGGAAAATTCCGATCTCGGTCAGAACCGGCCGGATCATGACGAATAGATCCGCTCATAAAGCACACGCAGCATTCCGGCCGTCGCACCCCAGATGTAGCGTTCCGCGAACGGCATCGCGTAGTAGAAGCGCTCCATGCCGCGGAATTCCTTGCTGTGCATCTGGTGGTTCGCCGGATTCATCAGGAAGGATAGCGGCACTTCGAACGCATCATCAACCTCGGAATGATTGATGGTGAGTTCGAAGCCTGGCCGGACCCTCGCGACCGTCGGCAGGATGCGGAAGCCGAAGGCGGTGCCGTAGAGGTCGAGATAGCCGATCGGCTCGACGAAGTCTCTGGACAGCCCGACCTCCTCCTCGGCCTCGCGCAGCGCCGCATCGAGCGGCGAGGAATCGGTCGCGTCGATCTTGCCGCCGGGAAAGGCGATCTGGCCGGCATGGTCGTTGAGATGCGCCGAGCGCTGCGTCAGCAGGATGGTCGGCTCGGGACGGTCGACCACCGCGATCAGGACCGCCGCCGGCCGCACCGGCTGCTCGCGCGCGACGATCTCGAGCATCTTGTCGGTGCCGGGATCGCCGGAGGCGGGAATGATGTTGGGATCGTAGAGGCCGAGCGGAACGTCGAAGCCGAGCTTCGCCCTGGAACGGGCGAAGAAATCCGCCGCGCCGACGGCGACAGGATCGCTCTTCAGAATAGGCTTGTTCACAGCGCGGCCCTCACCTGCTCCGCGTCGGCCATGGCGAAGAATTCGCCTGATGATTCGACGCCGAACATCGACTGGCCATCGACCATCCGCTCCTCGCCCATGTCAACCAGATCGTAATAGATCGCGCGGGTCACCTTGGCCCAGAGATCGGCGCGCACGTGCAGATAGGGCGTCAGCCCGCCGTCCTTCGCCTGCTCGAAACGCAGCCGGTGCGCGGCATCGCAGGTGACCCAATCGTCGACATTGGTGCGGAAGCTCAGCACGCGATGGTTGCCCTCGCCGTCCTTCTGCATCTCGACCGCCATGAACGGCGCGTCATCGACACGGATGCCGACCTTCTCCACCGGCGTGACCAGGAAATGCTTGTCGCCCTCGCGCTTCAGGATGGTCGAGAACAGGCGGACCAGCGCGTGACGCCCGATTGGCGTGCCCAAGTAGAACCAAGTACCATCGGAGGCGATTCGGATGTCGAGATCGCCGCAAAACGGCGGATTCCACAGATGCACCGGAGGCAGGCCCTTTTTGGCGCCTTCGGTACTGGCAGCACTTTTGGCCGCGGCAGTCAGCCCCTCGAGACCGCGATCGGCGCTCTGCCCTTGGTTCGCCATGGTTTGCCCTGACTTTGTCCTTTGGCACGATTGGTGCAGGTCTACGTGTACGCGGGTGCACGGTTCCACTCCGGATTAGTCCGGTGTGCAAGGTCGCCACTTCGTGATGCCGTACATAACCCGAAGCCGATAAGGTGGGGATAGGTTAATTCAACGAATACATGGCCTTCCTGCAAGTCTAGCATAGGCCCATGATCTGGCGTGATGCGGTCATGTGACGACGCAACCAGGCCGCGCGGCAGGCTGAAGGAGCTAACGGATGGCGGAGAGTGTCGAGAAGCTCGAAGACGGGATCGTCCGGTCGGCCGAGCAGGTGTCGAGCCAGATTCGCGCGGCAAAGGATGCGATCGCATCCGTCATCTTCGGCCAGGATCGCGTGATCGAGAACACGCTTGTCACCATCCTCTCCGGCGGCCATGCGCTCCTGATCGGCGTGCCGGGCCTTGCCAAGACCAAGCTGGTCGAGACGCTCGGCGTCACGCTCGGCCTCGATGCCAAGCGCATCCAGTTCACACCCGATCTGATGCCGTCGGACATTCTCGGCGCCGAAGTGCTGGATGAGAGCACCACGGGCAGGCGCGCCTTCCGCTTCATCGCGGGTCCGGTGTTCGCGCAGCTCCTGATGGCCGACGAGATCAACCGCGCCAGCCCGCGCACGCAGTCGGCGCTGCTGCAGGCGATGCAGGAACAGCACATCACGGTCGCCGGCGCGCGCCACGATCTGCCGAAACCGTTCCACGTGCTGGCGACGCAGAACCCGCTGGAGCAGGAAGGCACCTATCCGCTGCCCGAAGCGCAGCTCGACCGCTTCCTGATGGAGATCGACGTCGACTATCCCGATCGCGACGCCGAACGCCGCATCCTGTTCGAGACTACCGGCGCCGAGGAGACGCTGGCGAGGGGATCGATGACCGCAGATGCGCTGATCACCGCGCAGCGCCTGATCCGGCGCCTGCCGGTCGGCGATTCCGTGGTCGAGGCGATCCTGTCGCTGGTGCGGTCGGCCCGTCCGGGCCCCGACAGCGGCGAGACCGGCAAGTTCATCGCCTGGGGACCGGGCCCGCGCGCCAGCCAATCGCTGATGCTCGCCGTGCGCGCACGCGCGCTGATCGACGGACGCCTCGCGCCCTCGATCGACGATGTGCTCGACCTCGCCGAACCCATTTTGAAGCACCGCATGGCGCTGACCTTCCAGGCGCGCGCCGAAGGGCGCACGATTCCGGACGTGATCCGGCAATTGAAGACACGGATCGGTTGATGGCGGCAGAGAACGGGCACACAGCGAAGGAGATCATTGCGATCCGACGTGCCGATGGCGAAAGCCGTACGCTCGCCGCTTCGCTGCCGCGCCTGGTGCTCGAGGCCCGCCGTATCGCCGCCAACGTCATCCACGGCCTGCACGGCCGCCGCCGCGCCGGCTCCGGCGAGAATTTCTGGCAATATCGCCGCTTCGTCTCCGGCGAGCCCGCGCAGAACGTCGACTGGCGCCGCTCGGCGCGCGACGACCATCTCTATGTCCGCGAGCTCGAATGGGAAGCCTCGCACACGGTGTGGATCTGGCCCGACCGCTCGCCCTCGATGGCGTTCGCCTCGAAGACCGCGCGCGAATCCAAGCTCGAACGCACGCTGATCGTCGCCTTCGCGCTGGCCGAACTGCTGGTCGCGGGCGGCGAACGCGTCGGCATTCCCGGGCTGATGGCGCCGACGGCGAGCCGCAGCGTCATCGACAAGATGGCGCAGGCGATGCTGCATGACGATGCCGACCGGCTGAGCCTGCCGCCCTCCTTCGTGCCCGCGGCGCTGGCCGAGATCATCGTGCTGTCGGATTTCTGGTCGCCGATCGCTGAGATCAAGGCCACACTCGCAGGGCTGTCCGGCTCCGGCGCGCATGGCACGATGGTGCAGGTCGTCGATCCTGCCGAGGAGTCGTTCCCCTATTCCGGCCGCGTCGAGTTCGTCGAGCCCGAGGGCTTTGGCGTGATCACCGCCGGCCGCGCCGAGAGCTGGGCGCAGGATTACACCACGCGGCTCGCGCTGCATCGCGACCAGATCCGCGCCGAGACCAGCAAGCTGGACTGGCTGTTCACGACGCATGCGACCGACCGCTCCGCCGCCGAGCTGCTGCTGTATCTGCACGCCGGCATGCAGGTGAGCAAATCGGGCGCCCGCACCACCACGATCAAGGCGGGGCCGGCCGCATGATGGGATTGCCGCTCGCCTTCACCGAACCGCTGCTCCTGATCGGCCTCATCAGCCTGCCGGCGCTGTGGTGGCTCTTGCGCGTGATGCCGCCGCGGCCGCGCCGCATCGAGTTCCCGCCGACGCGGCTGTTGTTCGACATCGCGCCGCGCGAGGAGACGCCGTCGCGGACGCCGTGGTGGCTGACCGCGCTGCGCCTCCTGGCTGCGGCCCTCGTCATTTTCGCCGCCGCCGGCCCGATCTGGAATCCGCAAACAGGCCTCGCCGGCAGCAAGGCGCCGCTGATGATCATGCTCGACGACGGCTGGAGCGCGGCCTCGAACTGGGACATCAGGATCAGGGCCGCCGACGAGCTGATCGCCAATGCCGACAACGACCGCCGCGCCATCGCGCTGGTGCCACTGTCCGAGCCGAACCGCGACATCACCCTGATGCCGGCGGGCGCGGCGCGCGTCGCGCTGCGGCAGCTTTCGCCAAAGCCCTATTCGATCGACCGCGTCGAGACGCTCGCTGCGGTCGACCGCTTCCTCAAGGCGACCGGCGATTGCGAGATCGCCTGGCTGTCCGACGGCGTCGACGCCGGCCGTGGCGAGGAATTCGTGGAAGGCCTCGGCAAGACCATCGGCGATCGCAGCCTGACCATCTTCGAGGGTGGCACCTCCTCGCCGCTGGCGCTGGTCGCGGCCGAGAACGCCGCCGCCAGGATGACGGTGAAGGTGCTGCGCACCGACAGCGGCATCGCCATGGGCACCGTGCGCGCGCTGGACCAGAAGGCCTCGCCGATCGGAGAGGCCCGTTTCTCGTTCGGCCCGCAGGACAAGGAAACCGATGCCGCGTTCGACCTGCCGGTCGAGCTGCGCAACGACATCACGCGGCTCGAAATCTCGGGCGAGCGCTCCGCCGGCGCGGTGCAGCTGCTCGACAAGCGCTGGCGCCGCCGCGCCATCGGCATCGTCTCGGGCGCGACCAGCGAGACCGCGCAGCCGCTATTGGCGCCGACCTTCTACCTCACCCGCGCGCTGGCGCCGTTCGCCGACGTCAGGCTCGCCGACAAGGGCTCGCCGCAGCAGGGCATCACGCAGTTCCTCGACCAGAAGCTGCCGATGATCATCCTGGCCGATGTCGGCACCATCGCCCCTGACATCCGCGAGCGTCTCAATGCCTGGATCGACCAGGGCGGCGTGCTGGTGCGGTTCGCAGGTCCCCGGCTGGCGCAGGCCGAGGACGACCTCGTGCCCGTCAAGCTGCGCAAAGGCGGCCGTACGCTCGGCGGCAGCCTGACCTGGGAGAAGCCGCAGCACCTCGCCTCTTTCACCGCCGACGGCCCGTTTACCGGCGTCGTGGTTCCCAAGGACGTCACTGTGAGCCGGCAGGTGCTGGCCGAGCCCGACGCCGTGCTCGCCACCAAGAGCTGGGCCTCGCTGGAGGACGGCACGCCGCTGGTGACCGGCGAGCATCGCGGCAAGGGGCTCGTCAGCCTGTTCCATGTCAGCGCCGACATGCGCTGGTCGGACCTGCCGATGTCGGGCACCTTCGTCGAAATGCTCAGGCGGGTCGTCGACATGTCCGGCTACACCGCCAAGCCCGGCGCCGGCGTTGCGAGCGAAGCGACCGCCGAGACGGTGGCGCCGCTGCACATCCTCGACGGTTTTGGCGCCTTCGGTCCGCCGCCGGCGACCGCAAAGCCGCTGCCCGCGGATTATCGCGACCGCGCCACCCCCGATCATCCGCCCGGCTTCTACGGTCCGGCAGAAGGACCGCTCGCCGTGAACACGCTTGCTAGCGCCGACCGCATCGCAGCGCTGAACACAGCGAGCCTGCGCGCCCGGCACGCCACCTACACCAATGCCGAGCCGCGCGACCTGCGCGGCTGGCTGCTGTCGACCGCGCTCGCCCTGTTCCTGATCGACGCCATCATCGTCGCGGTGCTCGGCGGCGGCATCGCCGCGCTGCTGCGCCGGCGCGCCGCCCCCGCAATGATCGTCCTCGCTTTGGTGCTCGCAGGCCTTACTGCGCTCTCGCCGACGCCCTCGCGCGCCGACAGCGCGGCCGACGAGTTCGCAATGAAGGCGGTGTCGCAGACCCGCCTCGCCTATGTCGTGACAGGCAATGCCGACGTCGATTCCATCGTCAAGGCCGGCCTCTCCGGACTGACGCTGTTCCTGGCGCAGCGCACCGCGCTCGAGGCCGGCGATCCCGTCGGCATCGATCCCGCGCGCGACGAGCTCGCCTTCTTCCCGCTGATCTACTGGCCGATCGTGCCGGGCGCGCCGAAGCCGCCGCAGGATGCCATCAACAAGATCGACGCCTATATGAAGCAGGGCGGCACCGTGCTGTTCGACACCCGCGACGCGGTCGAAGCGTCGCCCGGCGCGAACGGCGCCGCGCAGACCCCGGGCATGCAGACGCTCCGCGAGATCCTGTCCTCGCTCGACGTGCCCGAGCTCGAGCCGGTGCCGCGCGAGCACGTGCTGACCAAGACCTTCTACCTGCTGCGCGACTTCCCCGGCCGCTTCAACACCGGCCAGACCTGGGTCGAGACCCTGCCGCGCGACGAAGACGACGAGGCCGCGCAGCGGCCGGCGCGCGGCGGCGACGGCGTCTCGCCGATCATCATCACCTCGAACGATCTTGCCGGCGCCTGGGCCGTGCGGCCCGACGGCCAGGCCATGCTGCCGGTGACCGGCGGCGACCCCCGCCAGCGCGAATTCGCCTACCGCGCCGGCGCCAACATCGTGATGTACACGCTGACCGGCAACTACAAGGCCGACCAGGTGCACGCACCGGCCCTGATCGAACGGTTGGGGCAATAGGATCGATATGAATTACGGCATCGCGTTCACGCCGCTTGTTCCCACGATCGTCCTGTGGCTCGCGCTCGCGGCCATCGTCGTCATTGCGATCGTGCTGCTGCTGGCGCGTGCGCGCGGTGCGGCGGTGCGCGTCGCCGCGCTGGCGCTGTTCCTGCTGGCACTTGCCAATCCCTCCTTCACCCGCGAGGACCGCGATCCCCTCACCTCGGTCGCCGCAATCGTCGTCGACAAGAGCCCGAGCCAGAATTTCGGCAACCGCAATCGCGAGGCCGCGCAGGCGCAGGAAGCGCTGGTCGACAGCCTGAAGAAGATCAAGGGCCTCGAGGTGCGCGTCGTCGACGCCGCACAGGCCGACGGCGAAACCGACGGCACCAAGCTGTTCGGCGCCCTCGCCTCGGCGCTGTCGGACGTGCCGGTCGACCGCGTCGCCGGCGCGTTCCTGATCACCGACGGCCGCGTCCACGACATTCCGGCCAGCGCTGCCGCGCTCGGCTTCCAGGCGCCGGTGCACGCGCTGATCACCGGGCAGAAGGACGAACGCGACCGCCGCATCGCGGTCACGGCCGCGCCGCGCTTCGGCATCGTCGGCCAGACCCAGACCATCAGCTACCGCCTCGACGACCAGGGCGTCTCCGGCGAGCGCGCCAAGGTCACGGTGCGGCGGGACGGCGAGGTCATCAACGAGCGCACGATGTCGAGCGGCCAGAGCGGCAGCGTCGACGTCGACATCAAGCATGCCGGCCCGAACATCGTCGAGATCGAGGCCTCGCCGCTCGAACGTGAGCTGACGCCGGTGAACAACCGTGCCGTCGTCGCCATCGACGGCGTGCGCGACAAGCTGCGCGTGCTGCTGGTCTCGGGCGAGCCGCATTCCGGCGAGCGCACCTGGCGCAACCTCTTGAAGTCCGACGCCAGCGTCGACCTCGTGCACTTCACGATTCTGCGTCCGCCGGAGAAGCAGGACGGCACGCCGATCAACGAATTGTCGCTGATCGCGTTTCCGACCCGCGAATTGTTCCAGCAGAAGATCAACGAATTCCAGCTGATCATCTTCGACCGCTACGCCCGCCAGGGCGTGCTGCCGATCGCCTATTTCGACAACATCGCGCGCTATGTGCGCGCGGGCGGCGCGGTGCTCGTCTCCGCCGGCCCCGACTACGCCTCCAACACCAGCATCTGGCGCACGCCGCTGGATTCGGTGCTGCCGGCAGAGCCGGTCGGCGTGACCGAGAAGCCGTTCTATGCGCATCTGTCGGACGTCGGCAAACGCCATCCCGTGACGCGTGGGCTGGAAGGCTCCGCGAGCGAGCCGCCGCGCTGGAGCCGGTTCTTCCGCACCGTCGACACCCGCAATGCCGTCAACCCGCCTGTCATGACGGGCGTCGACGGCAAGCCGCTGTTGTTCCTGTCGCGCTTCGGCGAGGGACGCGTCGCGCTGCTGCTGTCCGACCATATCTGGCTGTGGGCGCGCGGCTATGAGGGCGGCGGGCCGCATCTCGACCTGCTGCGACGGATGTCGCACTGGCTGATGAAGCAACCCGATCTCGACGAAGAGGCGCTGCGCCTCCAGGTGCAGGGCAAGGATCTCGTCGTGGTGCGCCAGACCATGGCGGACAGCGTTCAGCCTGTCAGCGTGACCTCGCCGTCGGGCGTGTCGCGCGACCTGACACTGAGCCCCGGCGATCCCGGAGAGTGGCGCGCCAGCCTGCCGGCGAGCGAACTCGGCCTGTGGCAGGCCACCGACGGCACGCTGAAGGCGCTGATCAATGTCGGCCCGACCAATCCGAAGGAGTTTTCGGAAGTCACCTCGACCACCGAGACCCTGAAGCCGCTGACGCAGGCGACCGGAGGCAACGCCGTGCGCGTCGTCGACGGCAACAGCGTCGAGCTGCCGCGCATTGTGCCGGTGCGGTCCGTGAGCGTCTTTGCCGGCGACGGCTGGATGGGGGTCAGGATGCGCGACGCCAGCGTCGTGAAGGGCGTCGGCGTGCTGCCGATCTTCGCCGGCCTGATCGGCCTGTTGCTGCTGCTCGGCGCCTTCGCCGCGACCTGGATGCGCGAGGGGCGGTGATCTCCTGAAGCGTGGTAGATTGAAATCGAATTGAGTTCAGCCAACTGCGACGCTCTCTCCGTTCCCTCCCCCCTTGTGGGGGAGGGAACGCACCTGCGTTAGGGCGCCAGCCATCCCCATCAGGCGCGAGTTGCACGAACGACACATCGGGGACTCGGTCCGTGTGGGTCGGCTCGGTGACTGTTGACATCCACTGCCCCATATTGCGATGTTACATTATAACATCGCGATATCAGGGTCTCGCGATGCGGGGTGGCGTTTTCCGATGAAGTGGTTCCGGTCGAATATCAGGCACGGCGCCCGGCTCGCGTTGTTCGCGATGCTGGTGCAGTTCGCGCTGACGTTTGGCCATAGCCACTGGTTCGCCCAGGCCGCCCCTCTCGCCCAATCCTCGCTCCAGCAGACCGACAGCACCAGGGACATCGCTTCGACCGACCGCGCCGCGGTCCAGAAGCAATCGCCTTCAGGACCCGACCGGGAGCAGCCGGGCGAGGACAATTGCGCGATCTGCGCCGTCGTCGCGATGGCGGGCACGGTCGTATCCTCGACGCCGCCCGTGCTGCTGCTGCCGCAGGCGATCGACCTGCTCTACCGCACCACCGATGCCGAATTCCTCCATTTGAAATCGGCCGGGACGGCATTCCAGCCGCGCGCGCCTCCCGCGTCCTGACTTCCAACAGTGCTTGATCACGCCCGGGCCTGCCGCATGTCGGCGAACGCCCCGGGAGAAGTTGAAGTCGAATTCCGTCGCGCCGCGACGGCAGGCCGCCCTCCGATCAACAAAGAATCTTCCGGACGGCGCCTGACTGGAATCAGGACCATGTCATTCAAATTGCGACGCGCGCAGCGCCTCGGCGGAGCCAGCCTGCTCCTGCTCGGCGCCGCCGCCACCTCGGCATTCGCCGAGGACAAATCATCCACCGAGATCCCCGCCGTCACCGTGACGGCGCCGAGCCCCATCGTCCGCAGGGTGGTGCCGACCCGCAGCCCGGTCCATGTCGCGCGCACCGGACGGTCGCATAGCCAGCAGCGCACGGCGGAAGCCACGCCGGCGGCACCTGCGACGGCCGCGCCTCAGCAGGGCGTGCTGCCAATCGTGACCAATCAGTTCGCCACCGTCACCGTGGTGCCGAACGAGGAGATCCGCCGCGAGGGCGGCGGCCAGCTCGGCGATCTGCTCTTCTCCAAGCCGGGCATCACCGGCTCGAGCTTCGCGCCCGGCGCCTCCAGCCGGCCGATCATCCGGGGCCTCGACGTCAACCGCGTCGGCATTGTCGAGAACGGCACCAATTCCGGCGGAGCCTCGGACCTCGGCGAGGATCATTTCGTCCCGATCGATCCGCTCGCGACCAACCAGGTCGAGGTGGTGCGCGGGCCGGCCGCGTTGCGCTACGGATCGACCTCGATCGGCGGCGTCGTCAGCGCCACCAACAACCGCATTCCGGATGCACTGCCGAACTGCGCGCCGTCGTTCCAGGCTTACGGCCTGCCGACCAAGGCCCCGCTTGCGGCAGCCGCGACATCGCCCTGCGTCACTGCCGAGACGCGCACCGCGTTCAGCTCGGTCGACCGCGGCGTCGAGAGCGGCGTGCTGCTCGACACCGGCGGCGGCAATTTCGCGTTCCACGCCGATGCCTATGGCCGCAACACCACGGACTACGGCATCCCGAGCTATCCCTATCTGAACGACCAGACGCGATCCGTCGCCAACGGCCGCCAGCCGAACTCGGCGACGCGCTCGGACGGCGCCTCGATCGGCGGCTCGTACTTCTTCCAGGGCGGCTATATCGGCGCTGCGATCACGCAGAACGACTCGCTCTACCACATCCCCGGCATCGACGGCGCCGACCACAACACGCGCATCGACGGCCACCAGACCAAGATCAACGTCAAGGGCGAGTACCGCCCCGACGCCGCCGCGATCGACACGATCCGGTTCTGGGCCGGCGCGACCGACTACCGGCACAACGAGATCGGCCTTGCCGATCCCACTGATCCCACCAGCGACGGCGTGCGGCAGACCTTCACCAACAAGGAGCAGGAGATCCGCACCGAGGTGCAACTGACGCCGTTCAACGCGCGCTTTGCCGAGGTGACGACGGCACTGGGCTTCCAGGTCGGTCATCAGGAACTGAGCGCGCCGAGCCCGGACAATCCCGGCACGCTGTTCAACGGCCTGTGGGACCCCAACAACAGCACGCGCGTTGCCGCTTACGCGTTCAACGAGTTCAAGTTCACGGAGGCGACGCGGGCGCAGATCGCCGGCCGCATCGAGCATGTCGAGCTGCACGGCACGACGCCGAACTTCCCGGCCGACTACCTGCCCGACGGCACGCCGCAGGCGGCGATCGCGCGCAATCCGTCGTTCACGCCGAAGAGCGGCAGCATCGGCCTGCTGCAGGATTTGCCGGGCGGCATGGTCGGCAGCATCACCGCGCAATATGTCGAGCGCGCGCCGAAGGCGGCCGAGCTGTTTTCCCGCGGCGGCCATGACGCGACGGCGACCTTCGACATCGGGAATCCCAATCTCACCATCGAGACGGCGAAATCCGTCGAGCTCGGCGTGCGCAAGGCGACGGGACCGTTCCGGTTCGAGGCGACGGTCTACTACACGCATTTCGACAATTTCATCTATCGCCGCCTCACCGGCGTGATGTGCGACGACGATTTCGCCTCATGCGGCACGCCCGGCGCGGAGCTGAACCAGGCGGTCTATTCGCAGCGCAATGCGAACTTCCGCGGCGGCGAATTCCAGTCGCAGCTTGATGTCGGCGCGTTCCAGGGCGGCATCTGGGGCATCGAAAACCAGCTCGACGTGGTCCGTGCCACCTTCACCGACGGCACCAATGTGCCGCGCATTCCACCGGTGCGGATCGGCGGCGGCGTGTTCTGGCGCGACGACAACTGGCTGATGCGGGTCAACCTGCTGCATGCTTTCGCGCAGAACAACGTCGCCGTGATCGCGGAGACGCCGACGGCTGGCTACAATCTGTTGAAGGCCGAGGTCAGCTACAAGACCAAGCTCGATCCGCTTCGGTTCGGCGCACGCGAGATGATCGCCGGCATCGTCGGCAACAATCTCCTCAACGAGAGCATCCGCAACTCGGTGTCCTACACCAAGGACGAGGTGCTGATGCCCGGCATCGGAGTGCGGGCGTTCGCGAACTTCAAGTTCTAGCCTCGCTCCAGCGGCCGCCGCTATCCCGCAACGGATGCGGCGGCCTTTGCGATGAATTCCGCGACGGCCGCGGGCTGGGAGAGCATCGGCACGTGCGAACTCTCAAGCACGAGCGTCTCGCCGCTCATGCGGCCGGCCGAGTCGCGCTGCACCTCCGGCGGAATGGTCTCGTCGCGTGCGGCGACGACGTACCACGAAGGTTTTGAGCGCCAGGCGGCCTTCGAGACGGTGTCGCCGAAGCATCTGACCGCCAGCGGGCCTTGCGTGGCGTAGACGATATCGGCTTCCTCAGTCGGAACGTCCTGAACGAAGTGCTTGCGCACGCCCTGCTGCGTCAGCGCCACATAACCTTCGCCGTAGGGCCTGATCTCGGCCGCACCGGGCGCCGGCTTGTAGGGCTTCCACCAGGCGTCGAACGACTGGCCGCTGTCCGGCGCGCCCGCGGCGACATAGACGAGGGCTTTGACCTTGGGATGATTGCCCGCTTCGGTGATGACAGCCCCGCCCCAGGAATGTCCGACAAGGAGGACCGGCCCCTCCTGCATGTCGATCACCCGATGGGCGGCCACGACGTCATCGGCGAGCGAGCTCAGCGGGTTCTGGACGGCGAGAGCTTTCAGCCCGCGCTTGGTCAGGAGAGGAATGACCTTGGCCCAGCAAGATCCATCCGCAAAAGCTCCGTGCACCAGCACGACCGTTCCGATTGCCACGGTACGTCTCCATTTTCCTGGCGCTGGACAAGCCACATCGTCGGCTCGTTGCGCCGTCGTCAGTGAAGCAACAAGCGTTGCCTGCGCGACAATATCGTTTGAGCTGTGGTCGGCGAGGCGATGCAAGCAGCGCGCGAAGCATTTTCGTGCGAAGAGACAAGGGCTTGCGAAAACGAAAGCGCGCAGCCCGCCTGCCCCGCAGCGTCCTTGCGCTTTTCAATGCGCAGCGTCGTAGCCCGGATGGGCGCAGCGATATCCGGGACAGTGTATTCCCGGCGACAGGTCTCCCGGATGTCGCTACGCTCATACGGGCTACGGGCTACTAGCTACGAACTTGACGCCCTACCCGCGCGCCTTGCTCCAGTCGGGAGCGACCTGCCCCGACACGCCCTCGAAGGCGCCGTCGACGAGCTCGAACACCAGGATGCGCGCGGCGTCGACCGGGCCCTGCATGGTGACGCGCCCCTTGGGGACCTGCTTGAAGCCGACGCGGCTGTAATAGGGCTCGTCGCCGACCAGCAGCACGATGGCATGGCCCTTTGCCTTGGCGTCCTTCAGCGCACGCTCCATCAGGAGGCGGCCGATGCCGCGGTCGCGGAACGGCGGCTCGACGGTGAGCGGCCCGAGCAGCAGCGCGGGCGTCTCGCCGACCAGCACCGGCAGCTGCCTGACCGAGCCGACCAGCAGCGTGCCGATGCGGGCCGTGAAGGAAACGTCGAGCAGATGGTCGACGTGCTCGCGGATCCGGTAGGCGCTGAGCACGAAGCGGCCGGGGCCGAAGGTACGTTCGTGCAACCGTTCGATCGCCTGGGCGTCGCCGGCAGCTTCGGGAAGGATAGTGAGCGAGAGATCGTTCATGTCAGCATGCGTCTTCGAGCGAAGGAAGTCCCGGTTCGCGTTCGGAAAACGCGTCGATGTCACAAGCGGGATAACACCTCGGAGGGCCGCGGTCCATCGGCCTCGTGAGCGACAAAACCCCATGCCGGGCCGCGGCTGAGGACGGCGGCGAACAGCAGCGTCCACAGCGACAGCATCAGGATGGGAATGACGTAATACTGCGTGAAGACCGGATGCGTGGCAAAGAATGCCAGATTCAGCATGAGATTGCCGGCAACGAGCAGCGTGAGCTTCCTGACGCCGGAATGGTTCGCGAAGCGCCACAACAGCGCGGCCGATGCGCAGGCGATCACGACCAGCGGAAACTGCGTGTCGCGGAGATAGGCCTGCAGCACGGCGGGATCCAGGCTTGGCGGTGCCGTATCCTGACCGCCATAGGCCGAGACCAGCGGATGGCCCGAATTGACCAGGTTCGCCGCGAACACCGGCAACAGCCCGACAAGGAACGCCAGGCCGAGCACGAGGCCTGCGGCGAAGGTCTCGCGGCTGCGCCAGATCAGGAACGACAATCCGAAGAACAGGAAATAGCCGGCGGACAGAATGACGTTCGCGATCCGAAAGCTCGCGGACAGGCCGAGCAGCACGCCGATGGCCACGATCAGCAGCAGACGGCGCCGGCCTTCATCGACGAACAATCTTGCCGTGAGCAGAGCCGTCAATGCACAGACGACCATGGTCGGCGCCATCGAATAGCTCGCCTTGGTCGGATTGATCATGAAGTAGATCGAGAGCGCGCCGAACAATGCGGCTGACGTCAACGCGACCTTCTCCCGCGACCGCCATAGTCCGTACAGCGCAAAGCCGGCGATGATGACGTTCGCCAGCACGTAGAGCGGAACGACCTGGAACCCCTGCGGGAACAGCGCCAGCACGAAGCCGGTGCCCGGCGGCGGCGTCATCACCGATTTGCTGCCGTCGGCGGTTGGGGTGTGGCAGGGCGCCCGGGTCGGATCGTTCCAGTCCGGATAATTGATGCTGCGCAGCTTGCCCGCGAGATAGCCGTCGGTTTCACGGGCGAGACTGGTGTCGAGCCCCTGCCATCCGAAGCGCTGGAACAAATGCGCCTGCCTGAGATAGCAGATGTCGTCATAGACGCCGCGGCTCTCGCTCCAATGCGAGATCAGGCGAGCATTGCTGGCCAGAATCGCCAGAAACAAAATCGAAAAAAGTACTTTTACGGCTCTCATGGGCGATGCCGGCGCTCCGGCGCAGCTTGGGGAAAAGGGCAGGCCGCCTGTACAGGAAAAGCACCGGCAAGTATAGCAAGGTGGGGATTTTGGAGGTGAGGCGGACGTGGCCGACATGGGCTTGGAGTTGGGATCGGGGCTGGGATCGGGCTTGGGTGCAACCGATACGCGCCACAACGGCGGCGCCGCACCGCAGCACGGCGCGCCGCGGATCCTGCTCGTCATCCCCTGTTTCAACGAGGAGGCCTCGATCGGCAGCCTGCTGAGCGAGATTGCCGCGACCGGCCGTCCCTACCACACCCTGGTCGTCGACGACGGCTCGTCGGACGCGACGGCCGCGGTGGCAAGCAGCCGCTCGCCCGTCGCCCGCCTCGCGCAGAATCTCGGCATCGGCGGCGCCGTGCAGACCGGCATCAAATACGCGGCACGGCAGGACTTCGATTTCTGCATCCAGATCGACGGCGACGGACAGCATGATCCGCGCGCCATCGAGACGCTGCTGAACGCCTATCGCAAGGACCCCGCCAACATCACCATCGGAAGCCGTTTCATCGACCATGCCGGCTTCTGCTCGACGCGCATGCGGCGCGCCGGCATCAGGCTGATCGTGCTGGCGCTCAACAGCCTGTTCAGCGGCGGCCGCATCACCGATCCGACCAGCGGCATGCGGCTGCTCGACCGCGCCGCCATTGCCTTCTTCGCGAAAGCCTATCCTGCGGATTTTCCCGAGCCGATCTCGCTGGCCTGGGCCATGCGCGCGGGACTCTCGGTCAACGAGGTTCCGGTCGAGATGCGGGCGCGGGAAACCGGCGTCAGCTCGATCGACGGACTGAAGTCGGCGAGCTACATGATCCGCGTGCTCGGCTACATCCTGCTCGCGCGTCTGGTGAGATCGTCATGACGCGGCGCTTCTCCGTATCGATTTGCGACTTCATCATCTCGCCAAACAGCCTGAGGAGGCGACCGTGACAAGCGTCCTTCCGAGCGTGGAGACGGTTGCCGTCATCTCCGCCTTCGCGTTGATCTACATGCTGGTGCTGCTGCGCAAGACGCTGCAGGGGAAGTTCGATCTCTACGATTTCCTGATGCTGTCGATGGTGGCGATCATCCCCGCGGGCTTCGCCTTGTTTCCAAGCCTCGCCTATCTCGTCAGCCATTTGACCGGCGTCGTGTTTCCCTTCGTCGTGATGTTCGGCGCCCTGTTCCTGGTGGTCTTCGCGTTCATGCACAACATGACGGCGCGGCTGCACCGGCTGGAGCGGCAGAACTGCGCGCTGATCCAGGAGCAGAGCCTGCTGGCGCTGGAGCTGCAGGCGAAGGAGCACAGCCGGTCCGGCGGTTGAGCCTCACCGCCACGTCGCGATCAGCGGCTTGCCGTCCAGCACTTCCGCGATACGAAGCCGCGTGCCTTGCGTGGTCCCCTCGGGCAGCGCATTGGTCGCGAAGAACCCGCATTCGGCGATCTCGTGGTTGGGCTCCGGCAGGCGGTCCTGCCTGAACTGCTTGACGACGTAGACCGCGACATGGTCGCGGCGCGAGACGTGGCTGTTGAAGAAGATGCCGTGCAGCACCGCGTCTGCGGTGAGATCGATGTCCCCCTCCTCCTTGAGCTCGCGCCGCATCGCCTGCTCCATGCTCTCGCCGAGATCGACGCCGCCGCCGGGCAGATACCAGCCGGCGATGTAGCTGTGCCGGACCAGGAACACCCGGTTCTCGGCATCCAGCACCACGGCGCGGACGCCGAGCGTCATGCCGCGCACGAGCAGGAAATAGGCGTGGAAGATTCGCCGCAGCAGCGGCTCGAATTTCCGGCGCATCCGATTCAGACGATTCCCCATCAGGCTCCCTTGACACCCCGCTTGCGCAGTCCTCGCGACCTTGCCATTACAGCGGAGCAATAGCGAGGCAATCGCGCGCCATGACTCACAACACGCTGGCTCCTTTCACGCTCGCCCATCTGTCCGATCCGCATCTGCCGCCCCTGCCGAAGCCGCGGCTGATCGAGCTCGCCGGCAAGCGCGTGCTCGGCTACGTCAACTGGACGCGCAACCGGCACAAGTACCAGCGCCGCGAGGTGCTCGACGCACTGGTCGCCGACATGCAGGCGCAGGCGCCCGACCATGTCGCCGTGACAGGCGATCTCGTCAATCTGGCGCTGGAGGCCGAATTCGCGCCGGCTCGCGCGTGGCTCGACGAGGTCGGCCCGCCCGACCGCGTCACCACGATTCCCGGCAATCACGACGCCTATGTCCGCGCCACCTTTCATCGCTTCGGCGAGACCTTTGCGCCTTATCTTGCCGGCGACGACGGCAGCATCGGCTTTCCGAGCGTGCGCCGGCGCGGCCCGCTCGCGCTGATCAGCCTGTCCACGGCGGTGCCGACCTTGCCATTGATGGCCACGGGCACGCTCGGGCGCGATCAGCTCGCAGCCCTCGAACAGACCCTCGAGCGGCTCGCGGCCGAGGATGTCTTCCGCGTGCTGCTGGTGCATCATCCCCTCAAGTCCGAGGCGCGCCAGAAGCGGATGACGGACTCTGCCGATCTCTTGGCGCTGTTGAAGCGCCACGGCGTCGAGCTGATCCTGCACGGACACGACCACATTCATTCGACGATGTGGTTCGAGGGTCCCAACGGCAACATTCCCGCGCTCGGCGTGCCGTCGGCCTCCGCGCTCGCGCACGGGCGCTACCCGGCGGCAGCCTACAATCTGTTCAGTATCGAGAAGGACAACAACGGCTGGCGCTGCGAGCAGACGGTGCGGGGGCTCGGCGCGGGATTTCAGATCCAGCAGATCAAGCATACGCGGTTGATTTAGTTCGTCCGTCATTGCGAGCGAAGCGAAGCAATCCAGGAATCTTTCCGCGGAGGGACTCTGGATTGCTTCGCTTCGCTCGCAATGACGACGGAGAGAGATTCACCAGCTCCGCAGGACCGCCAGCACGGCAACGCCGAACAGCGCGGCGGCCCCGAGCACAAACCCGAACACGAACGGCCAGAGGCGCGAACGGCGCGGTGGCTCGGCGGCCGCGGGCACGGGTTCGGGCGGGACCACCATCGCATGCTCGCGCTCGATCATGCGACGCGCGACATAGTCGGTGACGGCCTCGACGATCACGGTGGTGTCGTGCGATTCGGCGAGCACGATGCGGCCGAAGCGGGTGTCCTGGACGAAGCGGTACATCCGCTTGTCGCGCCCCATCATGATGTGCGCGACGACATCGATCCAGAGCCTGGGCGTATCGCCCTGGCTGATGCCGCGGTCGAACAGGTCGACCTGCTCGGGCACCTGCGCGAACAGCGGATCGAGCGCGTCGTTGAGGATCTCCAGCCGCGCCACCTCGGCATCCCTGAGATCGACGACCACGCCGGTGCGGTCGGCGGCCTCGATCCGGGCACGCAACAGCGCGTCGCGCAGCCGCACCGGGCGCGGCTGGCTGGGATGGGTCCCGCTGGTCTCCGGCTCTGACATTGTCGGCCTCGTCCTCGACTTATCCCCGTTAACCTATCAGCAACCACACCCTCCGCAAAGGGCACACAATTCCAGAGACTTAACGAGCCCACAGCTCCTTCACCTGTGCCAAAAACAGACGATCCCACCCAGGCAGAGCCTGGATGGGACCATCCGTCCTTGGACGTCTTCTTAGTTCAGATTGTCAGGCCGAGACCCGCGACGGCTCTTCCACGATCGAGAAGCGGACGCCGGCCTTGTGGCGGTTCTCTTCCGAGACCGTGCGCCAGGCATCCTCGGCTTCCTTGCGGGTCTTGAACGGACCCTGCACCTGGGCCGAGCCTTCCACGAGCTTGTGGAAGTTCATCGAACCGAACTCGCCGCCGATCACCCAGAAATTGCTGCCTTTGGTCATTGTCAGTCTCCTGTCGAATAGCGTGTGCGTTAGCCGAACTGGTTCATCGTGTTGTGCGCACCACCCGCCTTCAGGGCAGCCTCGCCGGCGAAGTACTCCTTGTGGTCGTCGCCGATGTCGGAGCCGGCCATGTTCTGGTGCTTGGCGCAGGCGATGCCCTGACGGATCTCCTGGCGCTGGACGTTCTTGACGTAGCCCAGCATGCCCTGCTCGCCGAAATACTCGCGGGCGAGGTTGTCGGTCGAGAGCGCTGCCGTGTGATAGGTCGGCAACGTGATGAGATGGTGGAAGATGCCGGCACGCTTGGCCGAATCCGCCTGGAAGGTGCGGATGCGCTCGTCGGCTTCGAGGGCCAGCGGCGTATCGTCGTATTCCGGCTTCATCAGCTCGGCGCGGTTGTACTTGCTGACATCCTTGCCGGCTTCCTTCATCGCGTCATAGACCTGCCAACGGAAGTTGAGGGTCCAGTTGAACGACGGCGAGTTGTTGTAGGCGAGCTTCGCGTTCGGAATGACCTTGCGGATGCGATCGACCATCTTGGCGATCTGCTCGATATGCGGCTTCTCGGTCTCGATCCAGAGCAGGTCGGCGCCGTTCTGCAGCGAGGTGATGCTGTCGAGCACGCAGCGGTCTTCGCCAGTGCCGGGACGGAACTGGTAGAGGTTGGAAGGCAGCCGCTTCGGACGCATCATCTTGCCGTTGCGGTTGATGATGACGTCGCCGTTGCGGGCGTTCTCGGCGGTGATTTCCTCGCAATCGAGGAAGCTGTTGTACTGGTCGCCGATGTCACCGGGCTTGTGGCTGACGGCGATCTGCTGCGTCAGGCCGGCGCCGAGCGAGTCGGTGCGGGTCACGATGACGCCGTCTTCGACGCCGAGCTCGAGGAAGGCGTGGCGGCAGGCGCGGATCTTCGCGATGAACACTTCGTGCGGCACGGTGACCTTGCCGTCCTGGTGACCGCACTGCTTCTCGTCCGAGACCTGGTTCTCGATCTGCAGCGCGCAGGCGCCCGCTTCGATCATCTTCTTGGCGAGCAGATAGGTCGCCTCCGCGTTGCCGAAGCCGGCGTCGATGTCGGCGATGACGGGCACGACGTGGGTCTGGAAGCCGTCGATCTTCGCGATCAGCTCCTTCTCGCGGGTCTTGTCGCCTTCCTTGCGCGCCTTGTCGAGGAGGCGGAAGATGTCGTTGAGCTCACGCGAGTCCGCCTGGCGCAGGAAGGTGTAGAGCTCTTCGATCAGCGCCGGCACCGAGGTCTTCTCGTGCATGGACTGGTCGGGCAGCGGGCCGAACTCGGAGCGCAGCGCCGCGATCATCCACCCCGAGAGGTACAGATAGGTGCGATCGGTCTTGCCGCCGAAATGCTTCTTGACCGAGATCAGCTTCTGCTGGGCGATGAAGCCGTGCCAGCAGCCCAGCGACTGGGTGTACTTGGTGGGGTCGTTGTCATAGGCGGCCATGTCGGCCCGCATCAGCGCCGCGGTGTAGCGGGCGACGTCGAGGCCGGTCTTGAAGCGGTTCTGGAGGCGCATGCGGGCGACGGCCTCGGCCGACACTCCGTTCCAGGTCGGCTGGGTCTTGAGGAGTGCCTGGGCTGCATCGATCTCGCTCTGATACGAGGCCGGGCCCTGGGTGCTGATGCCGCGTGGCTGATAGTTCATGTGCCTGATCCTTTTCGCTGACGATGACGATGGAGTGCCATCGACATTCTTGACAGTGCATTGCGAAATGCGTGTCAGGAGCTAAACGCGAAAACGGAAACTTCGTATAGATGGCTTGTTTTTTATTGGTGATGTCATGTAACATCAGAACATGTAACAGATGTTATTTTGTAAAGTTTGTAAAAAATATAGGTCAGTGAGACTACCCTTCATGCGCACGGAGATCTGAGATATGGCCGCCGAATCCGGCAAGAAACTCTTCGTCGGCCCGCGCTTCCGAAGGATTCGGCAGCAATTGGGGCTGTCCCAGACCCAGATCGCCGAAGGCCTCGGGATCTCGCCAAGCTACGTCAACCTGATCGAGCGGAACCAGCGCCCGGTGACCGCCCAGATCCTGCTGCGGCTGGCCGAGACCTACGACCTCGATTTGCGCGATCTTGCGACCGCCGACGAGGACCGATTCTTTGCCGAGCTGAACGAGATCTTCTCCGATCCCCTGTTTCGCCAGATCGACGTCCCCAAGCAGGAACTGCGCGACCTCGCCGAGCTCTGCCCCGGCGTCACCCATGCGCTGCAGCGGCTCTACGCGGCCTATACCGAGGCCCGCCAGGGCGAGACGCTGGCCGCGGCCCAGATGGCCGACCGCGACGTCGGCACGCGCTACGAGACCAATCCGGTCGAGCGCGTGCGCGAGCTGATCGAGGCCAACCGCAACTATTTTCCGGAGCTCGAGCAGGCTGCCGAAGCCTTGCGCGACGAGCTGAACGTGCCGGCCGAAGGGCTCTATGCGGCGCTGGCCGCGCGCTTGCGCGAAAAGCATTCGGTCCAGACCCGCATCATGCCGGTCGACGTGATGCGCGAGACGCTCCGGCGCTTCGACCGCCACCGCCGCCAGCTCCTGATCTCCGAGCTGGTCGACCCGCCCGGCCGCGCGTTCCAGCTGGCCTTCCAGCTGGGCCTAGGTGAATGCGCGCAGCAGTTGGAGACCATCATCGGCCGCGCCGGCCCGCTCGAGGATGCCCCGCGCCGGCTGTTCCGCATCACGCTCGGCAACTACTTCGCCGCCGCTGTCATGATGCCCTATCCGGCCTTCCTCGCTGCTGCCGAGGCGCTCAACTACGACATCCACGTGCTGGCGCAGCGCTTCAATTCCGGCTTCGAGCAGGTCTGCCACCGCCTCACCACCCTGCAACGGCCGAACGCGCGCGGCATTCCGTTCTTCCTGCTCCGCGTCGACAATGCCGGCAACGTCTCGAAGCGCTTCTCCTCCGGCACGTTCCCGTTCTCGAAATTCGGCGGCACCTGTCCCCTGTGGAACGTGCACTCGACCTTCGATACGCCCGATCGCCTGCTGAAGCAGGTGATCGAGCTCTCCGACGGCACGCGCTATTTCTCGATCGCGCAGATGGTGCGCCGCCCCGTCGCGCCGCACCCGCTGCCGCAGCCGCGCTTCGCCATCGGCCTCGGCTGCGAGATCCGCCACGCCGCACGCCTGACCTACGCCGCCGGCATGGATCTGGAAAAGACCGAGGGCACCCCGATCGGCGTCAACTGCCGCCTCTGCGAGCGCGAAAACTGCGCCCAGCGTGCCGAGCCGCCGATCACCCGCACGCTGATTTTGGACGAGACGACAAGGCGGGTGTCGAGCTTCGCGTTCTCGAATGCAAGGGAGTTGTGAGGGCGGAGTGCTTAGTGGCAAGCGTGCGCCACTCACTCCGCCGTCGTCCTGGACAAGCGAAGCGCAGATCCAGGACCCACTACCCCAAAATCGAGTTTGGCGAAGACTCGCAACTGCGATCTCGCGCCACAACCTCTCCCGGGGGTAATAGGTCCTGGCTTTCGCCAGGACGACATTGGGGAGAGAGTTCGCGCCAACCTTACGCCAGCGTATGCACGATCACCGGCCCTGCCACGGCGCGCGCGTCGCCGGCGAGCAGCGGGCCCAGATCCTTCTCGATCCAGGCGATCGCGCGCCGGTTTGCCTCCTCCGCCTGCTCGAATTTGTCGAAGATCGAGATCGCGGTGACCGTGTCGTCGCCGGCATAGACGACGTAATAGGCGCGGAAACCGTCGACCTCGCTGATGATCGGAACGGCGCCGTCCTTGATGCGGCGCGTCAGCTCTTCCGCACTCCCGCTCTTCGCCTTGGCCTGACGGATGGCGGCATACATGGCATCCTCCCCTTCCGGCTGTCTGATGTGGGGCATGATGCCCTGAGGGGGATGTTACGCCGAAGCTGGCGGCCGATCTACGGCTTGGTTAACCCGGCACTAATCCGCCTGCGCGATCTGCAACCAACGGTTAAGCACGCCTCAACATCGCTGCCCTAGTCTCGCCGCACTCACTTTTCGCAAACGGCGACGGCCTATCCTGCCGGGCGAAGTGACATCAGGGGGTTCACCATGCGCATTGCGCTGCTGCTGACCGCGACCATCGTCGGCGCGCTCTTCGCCAATCCATCCAATGCCGGATCTCCCGAGGCCGCTGGCGCAAGCCAGCCGCTGCCTCCGGGATTCCAGAGCTACCGCGGTTACATGTTCGACCTCTCGGAGAATTCCGAGCGCAAGGACGTCGACAAGCTCACCGACAATCTGAAGCACCAGATCGACGTCGTCGAAGGCGTCGGCCTGTCGCCGCGCATCCTGCGCTTCTTCCACACCGTTCCGATCGTTGCGAGCGAGCTGGCCTGCCTCGACGAAGGTGCAGCGACCGCCTGCTACGGCCGGGTCACGCCCGACATGCAGCGTAGCGCGCCCCGCACGCTCACGGTCTGGGACCCCGGCAAGCAGCGCTGGACCAATCCGAACGCCGTCGACCTCGCGGTCGATTCGGGGCTCGGCGTGATCATGCTGCGGCCCGACATGATGCGGTACGAAAAGGAGGCCGTGCTGCTGCACGAGCTGCTGCACGCCTATCACGCGCGGCTGCTGCCGGACGGCTACGCCAATAAGGGCGTGATCAGCTATTACGCCTATGCCAAGTCCAAGGACCTGCTCCCCAAAGAATCCTACCCGATGAAGAATCACATGGAATTCTTTGCCGTGACCGCCAGCATCTTCCTGGCTGGAAAGAGCGAATTCCACGATCCGAAGTCGCGCGAGGCGCTCAAGGAGAAGATGCCGGACTATTACAAATATCTGGTCGGCGTGTTCGGCTTCGACCCCGATCCGGCAGCTTCAAGCGGCCCGGTCGCCTCGCTGAAATAAGGCATCTGCGCCAACCCACCCCAAAAGCCGCGCAAAAATGCGCGGCTTTTTTGTTTTGCAGACCGGAAGCTGCGGATGACGCCCGAGCGGGAATTGCCAAGGGGGGGCCCGATCTGCATAGTCCCGCCCGCATCGATACCGTTTTTCGAAGAGGATAGAACAACATGGCGGACGCCGACCTGGATGTCGTGATCCGGCAACTGGCCAGACAGCTGCATACGGGCCTGATGACCCGCGCCAAGGAGCGGCGGGATCGCTTCAACGGCCTTGCGGCCAAGGCCAAGGGCAAGGAGACCGGCGACCGCTTCAAGATGATGGCCAAGGCCACCATGGAGCAGGCCACCGCTGCGGCCAAGCGCCTGCAGATGTCCGCCGACAACGTCGCCGACAGCTACGCGCGGTCAATGCGCATTGCCGCCAGCACGCCGGTTGCGGTGAAGGTGGAGAAGAAGGCGAAGGAAGAGAAGCCGGCAAAGAAGGCCAAGGCGAAGAAGGCGAAAGCCAAGAAGGCGAAGTAGCCGCGCACCTTCTTCCTTCTCCCCTTGCGGGAGAAGGTGGCGTAGGCGGCCTCCGGTCGCCGTTCTTAGGAACGCCGAAGCGAAGCTTCGGCTATGGCGCCGGATGAGGGGTTCTTTCCGCTCGCAATACTGTTCGTGAGGATGGAGACCCCTCACCCGTCTCGCCGCTTCGCGGCGAGCCACCCTCTCCCACAGGGGGAGAGGGAAAGAAGCGGCGAATGCAGTTCTCGAGATCTCACCTTCGCGGTCCGGCGAACCGGGTCGGCTCTGCGCTCGCCAGTTCGGCGAGCTTGGCGCGCGCTGCCTCGCGGGTGCGGCCGTCCTTGCTGGCGGGCAGCGCCAGCACGGCTTCGAAATCGGCGCGCGCGTCGTCGGCCTGGCCGCGGGCAAGGAACGCGAGGCCGCGGTCGAGGCGGGCCTGTGCATCCCTGGGGTCGAGGCGGACCGCCGTGTTGTAGCTCAGGATGGCGCGGTCGAGGTCGCCCGTGACGGCGAGGGCGAGACCGCGCTGGTGATAGGGCGCGGCGAGCCTGGGATCATGCGCGATCGCCTCGTCATAGTCCGCGATGGCGAGCTGGATGTCGCCGTTCTGCCGGCGCGCCAGCGCCCGATCGCGATAGAGCGACGCGCGGTTGGGATTGAGGTGGATGGCCTCGTCGAAATCGGCGATCGCCCGCCTGAAGTCGCCATGGCGCAGCGCGATCCGCCCGCGCCCCTCATAGGCGAAAGCGATCAGCGAGCCGCGCAGCGGCGAGAAGCCGATCACGGCCGAGCAGATGTCGGGATCGTCCTCATCGCCGCAATTGACGACCATGTGCGTGGACAGGCCGACGAGCACGGCCAGGACGATCAGCAACGGTACGGCAGCTCTGGTCATCTTCGACGGTGGCCGGCGACGGGCCGGCCACGCATCCCCTTTCGAAGGATTGGTCACGCCGAGGTGTTAACACCGGCGCGGACTGCCTTGTGTGCGCCAGCTCACAAAGCCGGGCGCGAATTCCGGCCGGTTCCATCAGCCCCAAGGACCACGTGAAGGACCACGCGAGGACGAGCGGCCCCACGGTCCCTGCGGCGGATAGTTTTCGTTGGCGCCGACCGACGGCGCCGCCCGCGCGCCGAGATCGGCCGCAAGCTGCTGGAGCGCCGCGATGCGATTCTGCGTCGAGGGATGGGTGGCGAACAGATTGTCCACGCCGTGGCCCGACAACGGATTGATGATGAACATGTGCGCGGTCGCGGGGTTTCGCTCGGCATCATAGTTCGGCACCTGATGCGCGGCGCCCTCGATCTTCACCAGCGCCGACGCCAGCCACATCGGCTGTCCCACGATGCGCGCACCGAGATCGTCGGCGGCATATTCGCGGGTGCGGCTGATCGCCATCTGCACCAGCATGGCGCCGAGCGGGGCGAGGATCATCATCAGGATCGAGCCGACGATGCCCGGGCCGCTGTTGTTGTCGCGGTGGCCGCCGAAGAACATGCCGAACTGCGCCAGCATGGAGATGGCACCGGCGATGGTCGCGGTAATCGTCATCAGCAGCGTGTCGTGATGCTTGATATGCGCGAGCTCGTGCGCGATCACGCCGGCGAGCTCCTCGCGGCTGAGCTGGTTCATCAGACCGGTCGTGACGGCGACGGCGGCGTTCTCGGGGTTGCGCCCCGTCGCAAATGCGTTGGGCTGCGCCTCGTCCATGACGAACACGCGCGGCATCGGCAAGCCGGCGCGGCCCGCAAGTTCCGCAACGAGCCCGACAAGTTCCGGCGCACTGGCGTGGTCGACCTGATGCGCGCCGTACATCGACAGCACCATGCGGTCGGAGTTCCAGTAGGTGAAGAGGTTGGTCGCGGCGGCAATGACGAGCGCGATCATGGCGCCGGAGGCACCGCCGATCAGATAGCCGACGCCCATGAACAGGGCGGTGAGGCCTGCGAGCAGCATTGCGGTACGAAGATAGTTCATGGCCGTCTCCTGTGGCGGCCGCAGGCAAACCTCTGGCCGCCGCCCCCGAGGTATGACTGCCGCCTGATCCCGCAAGGTTCGTGCGTCGCCCGGCCGCAGATTCATGGCGGCGCCAGCCTTTCTCCCGCCGCTACATCTTGAACGGGATTTGCGCAAAAACACGCGCGGAGGCTTAGCAACCTGGAAAGTGCAATCGCGGCTTAATTCGCGGTAACCGGGCACGCCGCGCGGTTGCGGCGCATTGACCGGTTCCGTTGGCATCCCGTCAGCAAGGTGACCGTCATGATGGACCGCTCGAGCGCCGCTTCCGTCGATCCCGCATCTGCTCCCTCCCCCCACGACGCCAAGATTGACGCCAGGATCGACGCGAGGACTAACGCCAGGACTGACGCCAGGACTGACGCGAAGGGATTGCAGGAGGCGCTGTACGAGCAGATGTTCGCCAATGACGAGCCCGGCCTCGCCCCCGATGCGCAGACCGCGCCGGAGCCGCAGCAGCGCTGGCCACATCTGCGGCGCGGCGCCAAGATCGCGATCGGGCTTGCCGTCATTGCCGTATTCGGCTGGCTGCCGTTACGCGCGATCTGGGAATATTCCAGCGTCGAGGCCGTGCTGAATTCCCGCCTCGTCACACTGCGCACGCCGATCGGCGGCCGTGTGGCGGCCGCGCAGCGCCTGACCGACCAGGCCAGGTTAGATGCCGGCACCGTGGTCCTGCGCGTGGTCAACTCGCGCAGCGATCGCACCCGGCTCGACGATCTTCGGCGGCAGAAATCGCGCCTGGAAAACGAGCGACCGAGCCTTGCCGCCAAGCTTGCCTCGGCCCAGGCAGCGCAAAAGGACCTGGCGCGACAGGCCAGCCAATTCCGCGACGGGCGCGTGCTGCAGCTCGAGGCCCGCATTGCCGAGATCCAGACCTCGATCGAGGCGGCGGCAGCGCGGCGGGACGAGGCCAGCGCCGCCGTCGACCGCGCATCCTCGCTGGCGAAAACCGGCAACGTCTCGACGGTCGAGCTGGCGCGGCTGACGCGCGAGCTATCGGTGTCACAGCAGACCGAGCTCGGTGCACGCAAGCGGCTGGACGCCGCCAAGGTCGAGCTCACCGCGGCACAAAACGGCTCGTTCCTCGGCGACAGCTACAACGACCGGCCAAGCTCGGTGCAGCGCGAGGAGGAAATGCGCCAGCGCGCCGGCGACCTCGAGGCCGATCTCGCACGCATCGACACCGAGATCGCCTGGCTCGCCAACGAGATGATCATCGAGGAGGTTCGCTTCGCCGATCTCTCCGAAGCCAACATCACGACGCCCGTCGCAGGCCGCGTCTGGGAGATGATGACCTCGCCGGGCGAGGACGTGCAAGCCGGCCAACCCCTGCTCAAGGTGCTCGATTGCAGCAGCGCCGTCATCACAGCGAACGTCACCGAGAACGTCTACAACCGCCTGCAGCTCGGTGACCACGCGACATTCGAGCCGAACGACGGCGGCACGCCGATCTCCGGCACCGTGGTCAATCTGACCGGCGCCGCCGGCGCGCCCGCCAATCTCGCCATCAATCCTGATGCGCTGAGCAAGGAGCCCTATCGCGTGACCGTTGCGCTTGCCGATGCCGCCGCCCACGGCTGCACGGTGGGACGCACCGGCCGCGTCGTGTTTGCAAGGCAAGAGACCGCACCGTGACGACGGCGCTGGCACCCGGCCTGATTGCACTCGGCGCCTTCATGGCGATCGTGCCGCTGCTCAGGCGCGACAGCACGATGGCGCGAACTTTCCTGGCCGTCGTGTCGCTGGTCTTGCTGCTCCGCTATCTTCACTGGCGCGTCACAGCGACCCTCCCGCCGCCGCATCTGACGGCGGATGCCGCGATCGGCTATCCCTTCATGCTGCTGGAAGCGGCTTCGCTGGTCGCAGTCACGCTGTCGCTGCTGTTCCTCAGCCGCACGCTCGACCGCACCAAGGCGGCGAGGATCGACAGCCGCGCCACCGATCCCGGCGCGCCGCTGATCGACGTCTTCATCTGCACCTACAACGAGGAACGATCGATCCTCGAGCGCACCATCATCGGCGCCACCGGCATGGATTACGGCAACTACCGCGTCTGGGTACTCGACGACGGCCGACGACCCTGGCTGCGGCGCCTTTCGGGCGAACTCGGCTGCCATTATCTGACGCGGCCCGACAACCATCACGCCAAGGCCGGCAACATCAATCATGCGCTCCGGCATGTCGGTACGCTGCCGGAGCGGCCGGACTTCGTCGCCATCCTCGATGCGGACTTCGTGCCGCGGCCCGACTTCCTCGCGCGCACCGTCTCGCTCATGGACGATGCGTCGGTCGGCGTGGTGCAGACGCCGCAGCACTTCATCAATCCCGATCCGATCCAGACCAACCTCGCCGCAACCGACGTCTGGCCGGACGAGCAGCGCTTCTTCTTCGACATCCTGCTGCCGGCGAAAGATGCCTGGGGTGTCGCCTTCTGCTGCGGCACCTCGTCCCTCATTCGCTATGACGGGCTGGTGCGGATCGGCGGATTTCCGACCGACTCCGTCACCGAGGATTATCTCGTCACGCTCCGCCTGAAAGAGCATGGCCTCAACACGATCTATCTCAACGAGCGGCTGACGATCGGGCTCGCGCCGGAAGGGCTGAAGGAATACATCACCCAGCGCGCCCGATGGTGCCTCGGCCTGATGCAAATCGTGCGCGGCCGCAGCGGACCGTTCTCGCAGACCTCGAAGCTTTCGTTCATCGACCGGCTCTCGCTGGTCGATGCCTTCATGAGCTGGGCCGCGGTCTACACGTCGAAGGTGGCAGGGCTCATCGTGCCCTGGCTGTTCCTGCTGTTCGGCATCAAGGCGGTCCGGGCCGACCTGACCGAGCTGCTGCGCTATTTTCTGCCGTTCTATGTCTGGCACGGCCTTACCATGGCCTGGCTGTCGCGCGGCCGCTCGCTCGCCATGATGACGGATGTCTCGCAGCTCATCGCCGCGCCCGCCGTGCTCAAGGCGGTGGCAACCGGCCTGTTGAAGCCGAAGGGACACAAGTTCAAGGTCACCGCGAAAGGCGGCGACCGTGACCGGCGATTCGTCGAATGGCCGCTGCTGCGAATTTACGGCTGCGCGCTTGTCATCACGCTCACGGCCATCGCCTATGCCTTCATCCTGCATTTGCGCGGCGAGAACATCGCCTATGGCGGACTGGCGCTGGCCTGGAGCCTGTACAATGCGCTCATCCTCACCGTGGTCTGCTTTGTCTGCATCGAGCAGCCGCGCAAGCGCAAGGCGGAGCGCTTTGATCGCAATGAGCCGGTGCTGCTGCGCCAGGACGGCAGGTCGCATCTCGCGCGGCTCGCCGACATCTCCATTACCGGCGCGCGGCTGATCGATCCCGATCCGCCGCACCCCGGCAGCACGATCGAATGCCGGATCTACGGCCGCGCGATCGCCGCGATCGTGGTGCGACGGACGACGGATGGATTCGCGGTGCGGTTCGAGGAAGGCATGGATACGCGCGTGCACGCCATCAGGGCGTTCTATGCGGGCGAGTATGTCCGCGCCTATCAGGGCGTCAGGGCGCTCCCGGTGGGAAAAGCGCTGCTGCTGCGGCTGTTCGGCTGAGGTGGCACGGAAAGGATGGCCTGAGGCCGCCACTTCACCTAAACTTCGGGCGAATCCACACCTGCCCCTTCCCCGCCGGAACCCCTATGGTCCAGACCCGATTTCTGATCGCGGCCGTCGCGCTCCTCGCTTGCTCCGCCACCGCTTCCGCCCAGTTTGCGCCGCCGCCAAGGCCTGCGGCGCCCAAGGCCACTGCACCGTCGCCGCGCGCGGCGTCGTGCCATAACGGCGCGAGCTTCGATCGCTTCCTCACCGACGTGAAGCAACAGGCGGTGGCCGCCGGTGTGTCGCAGCGGACGATTGTGGATGCCTCGCCCTACCTCGTCTACGACCAGGGCATCGTCAACCGCGACCGCGGCCAGCGCGTGTTCGGCCAGCTCTTCACCGAATTTGCCGGGCGCATGGCCGCGCCCTATCGCATGCAGAACGGCCAGCAGCACATCAAGAACCACGCGGCGGCATTCGCGCGCGCGGAAAAGGAATACGGCGTGCCGCCGGCGGTGATTGCCGCGTTCTGGGGCCTGGAGAGCGACTTCGGCGTCAACATGGGCAATCTGCCGACGCTGAAATCGCTGGTGTCGCTGGCCTATGACTGCCGCCGCTCTGAGATGTTCGTGGGCGAGACCATCGCCGCGCTGAAGATCATCGACCGCGGCGACCTGCATCCGGACGAGATGATCGGGTCCTGGGCCGGCGAGCTCGGGCAGACGCAGTTCCTGCCAGTGCATTACGTCAACTACGCCGTCGACTATGACGGCGACGGACGGCGCGACCTGCTCCGCAGCGAGGACGACGTGATCGGCTCGACCGCGAACTACATCGCCAACGGCTTGAAGTGGCGGCGCGGCGAGCCGTGGCTGGAAGAGATCAAGGTGCCGCAGAACCTGCCGTGGGATCAGACCGACCTCACCGTGCAGCTGCCGCGCTCGAAATGGGGGCAGTTGGGCGTGACCTATCCCGACGGCCGTCCGCTGCCGAGCGACAATCTCGCGGCCTCCGTGCTGCTGCCGATGGGCCGCTTTGGTCCGGCCTTCATGGCGTACGCGAATTTCGCGGCCTACACGGAGTGGAATAACTCGCTGATCTATTCGACCACCGCGGGCTATCTCGCCACCCGCATCGCGGGCGCTGCCCCGATGCGCAAGCCAGCGGGGCCGGTCGCGCAGCTGCCGTTCAATGAGCTCAAGCAATTGCAGCAGCTTCTCGTCCAGGCCGGCTTCAATGTCGGCAAGATCGATGGCGTGCTGGGACAGCAGAGCCGCGCGGCGGTGAAGGCGATGCAGATCAAATATGGCCTGCCGGCCGATTCCTGGCCGACCGCCGAGCTCTTGGCTCGCATGCGCGGCGGCACGGCGCAGGCGCAGCCCCAGGCGACGGCGCGGTAGAATTTTCGCACCGCACAAGCCGCTTTCGCGATTGTATTTTTCCATGAGGCTCCCATGTGAGTGGCTCAGGTTTTCTCCTGAGCTTTCCCCTCATTGAAGCGAGCATCACATGTCCTTCCACGACGCCGTCGTCCCCGCGTACTTGCAAATGCTGAACAGCCTGACCGGCCTGCTCACCAAAGCCGAGGCGCATTGCGCGGCCAAGAAGGTCGATCCCGCCGTCCTGCTCGGCTCCCGCCTCTTCCCGGACATGCTGCCGCTGTCGAAGCAGATCCAGCTCGTCAGCGATTTCGCCACCAAGGGCTGCGCGCGCCTGACCCATAGCGAAGTGCCCTCCAACCCCGATACCGAGACCAGCTTTGCGGAATTGAAGCAGCGGCTGGCGAAGACGATCGACTACGTCAAGTCGTTCAAGCCCGAGCAATTCGAGGGCGCCGAGAGCAAGGACGTGACCTTCCCGGCCGGCCCCGACAAGTCGATCACCATGAAGGGCCAGCAATTCCTGAGTGCGTTCTCGCTGCCGAACTTCTATTTCCACGCCGCGACTGCCCACGGCATCTTGCGTCACAACGGCGTCGAGATCGGCAAGCGCGATTTCATGGGCGCGAACTGACTTGTCAGATCGCACGGCTGCGGTAGCGGAATTCTGCTGCCGCGGCCAAAATTGCACATGAATCATGCTACGCGGCGACTGCCGCGTAGCTCGCCTGCACTTTCCGTATGGCTCGTCCCTTGCGCCTGATGTCGCGATGCACAAGTGTTCAAGACCTCTCACCGCCTGGAAGCATTTCCCATGAGCCGTCCGACCAAATTGTTTGAGACCTACAAGCTCGGCCCGATCACGCTGGCCAACCGTTTCGTGATGGCGCCTCTGACGCGCAACCGCGCCGTTCCCGGCACCTTCGTACCCGGCGCACTCGCGGCCGACTATTACGGCCAGCGCGCTTCCGCAGGCCTTCTGATCACCGAAGCGAGCCAGATTTCGCAGCAGGGCCAGGGTTACCAGGACACCCCCGGCATCTACAGCAAGGACCAGGTCGCCGGCTGGCGCAAGGTCACCGACAAGGTCCATGAGCGCGGCGGCAAGATCTTCATCCAGCTCTGGCATGTCGGCCGCATCTCCCACGTCGACCTTCAGGCGAATGGCGGTGCTCCGGTGGCGCCCAGCGCGATCCGCGCCAAGGGCAAGACCTTTGTGAATGGCACCTTCGCCGACGTCTCCGAGCCGCGCGCGCTCGAGCTCTCCGAAATCCCCGGGATCATCGACGATTTCAAGCGCGCCACGAAGAATGCGCTGGAGGCCGGCTTCGACGGCGTCGAGATCCACGGCGCCAACGGCTACCTGCTCGACCAGTTCGCCAAGGATGGCGCCAACAAGCGCACGGATGCCTATGGCGGCTCCATCGAGAACCGCGCGCGGCTGATGCTCGAAGTCTCCAGGGCCGTCGCGTCCGAGGCCGGCGCCGACCGCACCGGCATCCGCATCTCGCCGGTGACGCCGGCCAACGACATCGTGGATTCCAACCCGCAAGCCTTGTTCGACCACATCGTCGACGGCCTCAGCGCGCTCAAGCTGGTCTATCTCCACGTCGTCGAGGGCGCCACGGGCGGGCCGCGCGACTTCGCGCCGTTCGACTATGCGTCCTTGCGCAAGCACTTCTCCGGCGCCTATGTCGCCAACAACGGTTACGACTTCGATCTCGCCAGCAAGGTGCTGGACGCGAACGCGGCCGATCTCATCGCCTTCGGCAAGCCCTTCATCTCCAACCCCGACCTCGTCGAGCGGCTGAAGCAGGGTGCGGCACTGAACGATTGGGATAAGAACACGTTCTACGGCGGCGGCGCCAAGGGCTACACGGACTATCCGACGCTGGCGGCCGAGCCGGCGGAGTGATTTCCTCTCCCTCTCCCCGCTTGCGGGGAGAGGGCCGTGGCGCGGAGTTGCTCCCCGCCATCACCTATGCGGACGCGCGGGTGTCTGCCTCGGCCGCCACCATGCGCTCCACAATGCGGCGCATGCGCTGCGGGGCGGCGTCGATGGCGAGGCGTATTGTCTTGGCGTTGGGACGAGCCTGAACGACCTCCTCGATGCGTTCCAGAATCTCCTTGTCCTCGTTGAAGGCGATGCGAAAGTCGGCGTGCAGGCGCTGATCGACGTCGGCATCGTCAAGCGCGAAATTGCGTACATGGAGCCAGTGGTCGATGCAGACGTCGTCGTCGACCGGTGTGATGAAGTGGCATGCGAAGATGCGCAGTCCCCTGCCGCGATCTTCCGGATCGGCGATTGCGCCGGCATCGGCGCTGCCGAAGTCGATCACCGCGATGCAGGGCGCGACATAGTCGTAATAGTGCCAGCGATCGACATGGCCGCTGAAGCTGCCGTATTTGGCAAACAGCGGAATTGCCGGCGCATTCCGGATCCAGCGCCAGACCAGCACGCCACGATCGCCAAAGGTGTGTTCCACCGGAATCTCTTCGCTCGCGGAATTGCCGAGCGTCGACAGGTGCACGAAGCTGACATGCGCGGGATCGCAGAGGTTGTCGGCAAGGTTGAGGTAATTGGTCTTTATCAGCAGCGCATCGCCCTCGGCAGCATGCCAGCCGGCCTCCCCATATTGCGGCAGGTCATAGATCAGCGACGGATCGGCGAGCGACGGATCGCCCGGCCATATCCAGATCAGGCCCAATTTTTCCCTGAGCGGGTAAGAGGGCACGCGCGCGCTCGGCGGAATGGTCGGTTGGCCGGGAATCCGGACACAGCGTCCGTCGGGCCCAAAGGTCATGCCATGATATCCGCATTCGACCGCATCGCCTCTGAGCTTGCCCATCGACAACGGCGCGAGCCGGTGCGGGCAGGCATCGTCGAGCGCGACCACCTCGCCCTTCTCGCTGCGGTAAACGACGAGGTCGACGCCGAGGATACGGTGACGTGAGAGCTTGCGCGTGACGTTGCGCGACCACGTGAGCGGATACCATGTATTGCGCGGAGCGAGCAGGTTCATCGGGATCACCTCTAGTTCTTCAGCTTGGCCAGCACCTCGGCGTCGGCAGGCTGGTAGTCGGCCCCATCGACATAGCGCCAATCGGTCATCACGCCTTGGCCATCCCGCACCGCGAGCTTGCCGATATAGACACCCATGGTCGACTGATGATCGATCGCGCGGAAGGCCACAGGGCCTACGGGGGTATCGACCTCCAGATGTTCCATCGACTTGATCAGATCGTCGGTCTTGACCGAGCCGGCCGTCTCGATCGCTTTCGCCAGCACGAGGGTGTTGATGTAACCGATGAGGGCGCCGATATTCGGCGGCTCCTTGTATCGTGCGACATAGGCTTTCAGGAACGCGTCGTGGGACGACGTCTTGATCTCGCTCCAGGGATATCCGGTGACCAGCCAGCCGGGCGGGGCCTCGTCCTTCAGCGGCGCGAGATATTCCGGCTCGCCGGAGAGAATGCTGACGACTGCACGGTTTGCAAACGCATTCCGGGTCGTTCCCTCGCGCACGAGCTTGGCGAGGTCCGCTCCGAATGTCGCGTTGAAGATGGCGTCCGGATTCTCGGCCGTCATCGCCTGCACGATCGCTCCCGCATCGATCTTGCCGAGCGGTGGCCACTGTTCGGAGACGAATTCGACGTCGGGCCTGAGCCGCTTCAATTCGCGCCTGAAGCTCGCCACCGCGGCCTGTCCGAACTCATAGTTCGGCGCAATCGTCGCCCAGCGCCGCGCCGGGAACTTGGCCGCCTCCTTTGCCAGGATCGAGGCTTGCGTATACGTGCTCGGTCGTAGCCGGAACGTGTAACGATTGCCCTTCTCCCATATCAATGCATCCGTGAGTGGTTGCGAAGCGAGAAAGAAGATCTGCTTCTGCTTGGCGAAATCGGCGACCGCAAGCCCGATATGGGAGAGAATGGTACCGGTCAGGAGATCGACCTGCTCACCGTCGACAAGCTGTCCGGCCGCCGTGATCGCCACGTCGGGCTTGCCGGCATCATCGCGCGCGATGATCTCGAGCTTGCGGCCGAGCACACCGCCTTTGCCGTTGATCTGGTCACGCGCCAGTTCCCAGCCCTGGCGGTAGCCGCGGGTCCCCGCCGGAAGAGCAGAATAGCTGGAGATCTCGCCAATCTTGATCGGCGGCGGGTCCGCCGCCTGGCCCGTGCCGCAGGCCACGGCGAGGACAAGGCCGACGCATTTCAAGACAGCCAGAACGCGCATATGAGCCTCCCATCCCGGGACGAGCTAATGTATGTAGTACTTACTACATAGCGAACATCAGGCGCTTTTGGTTGTCAATGACGAAAAAACGGCGGACTTGCCAAAAAAGCGGCAAGCCCCATCCTGCGGGTTGTGATTCCAGGGATATGCGATGGCCAACGACACAGAGCTGCCCCGCACGCTCGCTGCCCCGCGACGGGCGGCCAAGCGGAAGCGGGCCTCAACGACCCGGCGGACGCGGGCGCCTGATCAAACCCGTGAGGCCATTCTGCGCGCGGCCGTCGCCGAATTTGCCCGCGAAGGATATGGCGGCGCGCGGGTCGATCGCATCGGCAAGGCCGCCAAGAGCAACGACCGGATGCTCTATTACTATTTCAAGAGCAAGGAGAAGCTGTTCCATCAGGTCATCGAGCATTGCTATTCCGACCTGGTTGCATCGGAAGAGGCGCTCGACCTCGATTTTTCCAGGCCGCGCGAAGCCCTCGCCGCACTGGTCGCCTTCAATTGGCACTACTACTGGGCCCACCCGGAGCTATTGAGCATTCTCGCTTCGGAGAATCTGTTCAAGGGCCGTCACGTCAGGAACAACATCCGCCGCAGCTTCGCCAACACGCAACTGGGCATGTTGGAGCGCGTGCTCCAGAGCGGCATCGAGCGCGGCGATTTCAGGCCGGACTGCGATCGCTTCCACCTTTATCTGTCGATTCTCTCACTCACCTATTTCTACCGTGCCAACCTCTACACGCTGTCGAGTTACACGCAGGTCGACCTTGCGGATCAGGAGATGCGGAGGGCGTGGCTTGCACACGTGCAGGCGATGATCGCGGATTTGGTGAAGCGGACGGCGTGAGGCCGGGGCGGCCACGGAGATACCGCAAGCAAAGAAAGGCCGGGATCGCTCCCGGCCTTTCGTCGTCATCGGATGGCGTGGGCTGGTACGCCTGTCCTGCTTGTCGCCTTACTTCGCTTCCGCGCGCTTGGGCGGGGTGGCCGGCCACGACTTGATCAGGGTGTCGTAGTCCACCGTCTCGCCCTTCGGCTTCTCGTTGGCGAGCTTGCGCTGCGGCGCGATCGTGCCGTCCTTCTGGGCCTTGGCGAACCAGTACTCGGCAGACTCCTTCTTGTGGAGCTTCGGACCGCAGGCGCCCTGCACGCCGGACTTCTCCAGACGCTCCATCACGGAGTCCTGGGCAGCGGCGAGCGAGTCCATCGCGGCTTGCGGCGTCTTCGCACCGGACGACGCATCGCCGATGTTCTGCCACCAGAGCTGCGCGAGCTTCGGATAGTCGGGCACGTTGTTGCCGGTCGGGGTCCACTGCACGCGCGCGGGCGAGCGGTAGAACTCGATCAGGCCGCCGAGCTTCGGCGCACGCTCGGTGAACGACTTGTCCCAGATGTCGGATTCACGGATGAAGGTGAGACCGACATGGCTCTTCTTCAGCGACACCGTCTTGGAGACGATGAACTGGAGATAGAGCCAGGCCGCCTTGCGGCGGTCCGCCGGGGTCGACTTCAGCAGCGTGAGCGAGCCGGCATCCTGGTAGCCGAGCTTCATGCCTTCCTTCCAGTACGAACCGTGCGGCGACGGAGCCATACGCCATTTCGGCGTACCGTCCGCGTTCATCACGGCGATGCCCGGCTTCACCATGTCGGCGGTGAAGGCGGTGTACCAGAACATCTGCTGGGCGATGTTGCCCTGCGCCGGCACCGGGCCCGACTCTGAGAAGGTCATGCCCTGGGCCTGCGGCGGAGCATACTTCTTCATCCACTCGAGGTACTTGGTGATCGAGTAGACCGCGGCCGGACCGTTGGTGTCGCCACCACGCTCGACCGAGGAGCCGACCGGGCGGCAGCCTTCCATGCGGATGCCCCACTCGTCGACCGGCAGACCGTTCGGAATGCCCTTGTCGCCGTTACCGGCCATCGACAGCCAGGCGTCGGTGAAACGCCAGCCGAGCGACGGGTCCTTCTTGCCATAGTCCATATGGCCGTAGACCTTGACGCCGTTGATCTCCTTGATGTCGTTGGTGAAGAACTCGGCGATGTCCTCATAGGCGGACCAGTTCACGGGCACGCCCAGCTCGTAGCCATACTTGGCCTTGAACTTGGCCTTGTAGTCCGGGTTGGTGAACCAGTCGTAGCGGAACCAGTAGAGGTTGGCGAACTGCTGGTCGGGCAGCTGATAGAGCTTGCCGTCCGGCGCGGTGCCGAACGACTTGCCGATGAAGTCGTTGACGTCGAGCTGGGGATCGGTGACGTCCTTGCCCTCGCCGGTCATGTAGTCCGACAACGCGATGGTCTGGCCGTAGCGGAAGTGCGTGCCTATCAGGTCGGAATCGTTGATCCAGCCGTCGTACACGTTCTTGCCGGACTGCATCTGGGTCTGCAGCTTCTCGACGACGTCACCTTCCTGGATGATGTCGTGCTTGAGCTTGATGCCGGTGAGCTCGGAGAACGCCTTGGCCAGCGTCTGCGACTCGTATTCGTGAGTCGTGATGGTCTCGGAGACGACGTTGATCTCCATGCCCTTGAAGGGCTCGGCCGCCTTGGCGAACCACTCCAGCTCCTTCTTCTGGTCATCCTTCGACAGCGTCGAGGGCTGGAATTCCGCAATCCACTTCTGGATCGCGGCGTCGTCGGCGGCGCGAACCGGCGCCGAGACGGCGAACGACACCGCCAGAAGCGCGGCGGTGCTGGACATGGTCAGAAAGCTATTCTTGGTCAATGGACCTTTCCTTCTCCTAAACTGTCGCATGGTGTTCCTCCGTTGCAGCGACAAACTTTTATACAGGCCCGGGTTGGTCCCGGATCTGGCCGTCCCTTCGCGAGCTTCAGACCGTGCGGAAAATGAGCACGGCCGTCACCAGCGAAATTCCACTTGCAAGCCACAGGCGCGAGATTTCGACGCCATCTTCGCCGATCGGCAGCGTCGCGAGCGCGTCAGTGCCGATGAAGGCAATCCACAGGAGGTGGATGACGGCGGCCGTGATCAGCGAGATGAACAGGCGGTCGCCGCGCGTGGTCGGGATACTGAGCACGCCGACCCGCTCGGCCTCGGGATAGACGGCCGCAAGCCAGGTCATCACGGCCAGCGTGCAGGCCAGCGCAGCGAAGAAGATCGCCGTCGGCAGCGTCCAGGCCATCCATGCGATGGATTCCATTGATGCCTCCCTACACGCGACCGAGCGCGAAACCGCTCGCGATGTAATTGCGGACGAACCAGATCACGAGCGCGCCCGGAATGATGGTGAGCACGCCGGCGGCCGCCAGCAGCCCCCAGTCCATGCCGGCGGCCGACACCGTGCGCGTCATGATCGCCGCGATCGGCTTGGCCGACACCGAGGTCAGCGTGCGCGCGAGCAGCAGCTCGACCCAGGAGAACATGAAGCAGAAGAAGGCGGCGACGCCGATGCCGCTCGCGATCAGCGGCACCAGGATCTTGATGAAGAAGCGCGGAAAGGAATAGCCGTCGAGGAAGGCGGTCTCGTCGATCTCGCGCGGCACTCCGGAGACGAAGCCTTCGAGGATCCACACCGCCAGCGGGACGTTGAAGATGCAGTGCGCGAGCGCGACCGCCCAGGGCGTATCGAACAGGCCGATCGCCGAATAGAGGTTGAAGAACGGCAGCGCATAGACCGCGGCCGGCGCCATGCGGTTCGACAGCAGCCAGAAGAACAGATGCTTGTCGCCGAGGAAACGGTAGCGCGAGAACGCGTAGGCCGCCGGCAGCGCCACCGAGATCGAGATGATGGTGTTGAGGACGACGTATTCCAGCGAGTTGATGTAGCCGGAATACCAGCTTTCGTCGGTGAAGATGCGCTTGTAGTGCTGCAGCGTCGGGGCATGCGGCCACAGCGTCATCGTCGAGACGATCTCGGCGTTGGTCTTGAAGCTCATGTTGACGAGCCAGTAGATCGGCAACAGCAGGAAGATCAGGAACAGCGCCATGATGAGGCGACGGCCGGGGATCGAATGCATCAGGCCACTCCTTCCTTTGGCTTGAGCGCTGTCGCGGGCTTGAGCGCAGCCGAAGGCTTCCGCTCCGCCGCCGGCTCACTCTCCGCCTGAACTTTCCGTTCGACACCGGCATTGGTCATGACGGTGTAGAAGATCCAGCAGACGATCAGGATGATCAGATTGTAGACCAGCGACAACGCCGCGGCCTTGCCGAGGTCGAACTGGCCGAGCGCGATCTTGACGAGCTCGATCGAGACGAAGGTGGTGGAATTGCCCGGGCCGCCGCCGGTGACGACGAACGGCTCGGTGTAGATCATGAAGCTGTCCATGAAGCGCAGCAGCACCGCGATCAGCAGCACGCGGTTCATCTTGGGCAGCTGGATCGCCTTGAACACCGCCCAGCGCGAGGCGCCGTCAATCTGCGCAGCCTGGTAGTAGGCTTCGGGAATCGACTTCAGGCCGGCATAGCAGAGCAGCGCGACGAGGCTGGTCCAATGCCAGACGTCCATCACGATGACGGTCACCCACGCGTCGACGTCGTTGGAGACGTAATTGTAGTCGAGGCCGATATGGTTGAGGACGTACCCCATCAGACCGATGTCGGGGCGGCCAAAGATCTGCCAGATCGTGCCGACCACGTTCCACGGAATCAGAAGCGGCAGCGCGAGGATCACGAGGCAGGCCGCCACCGTCCAGCCCTGGCGCGGCATCGACAGCGCGACGACGATGCCCAGCGGCACCTCGATGGCGAGGATCACCAGCGAGAAGAACAGGTTGCGGCCGAGCGAAGCGAGAAAGCGGCCGCCGAGATCGGTCGAGGGATCGAGCAGCTCCTTGAACCAGCCGACGCCGTTCCAGAAGAACTGGTTGTTGCCGAAGGTGTCCTGCATCGAATAGTTCACCACCGTCATCAGCGGCAGCACCGCCGAGAAGGCGACGACCAGGAACACCGGCAGCACCAGGAACCAGGCTTTTTGGTTGACGGTCTTGTCCATCAGGCGGCCCCCTCCACCAGAAGGCTGTCGGCATAGACGTGCACATGCGACGGATCGAATTTCAGTCCGGCCGTGCCGTCCGAACTCGTGAATCCCGCCGGCGCGCGCGCCGCGAGCTTTGCATCACCGAGGCGCGCCCGCGCAAAACGGATGCGGCCGAGATCGTCGAGGCGTTCGATCTTCGCGGTGAGCAGGCCAGGCGTGGGAGCCACGACCTCCACGAATTCGGGACGAACGCCGATCTCGATCTTCGCGCCATCGGGCAGACGATCGTAGCTGCGGTTGAGCGCGATGACATGGCCGCCGATTCGCGCCTCGCGTCCCCTCACCTCCGCCGGCAGGATGTTCATGCCGGGCGAGCCGATGAAATAGCCGACGAAGGTATGGGCCGGCTTGTCGAACAGCTCGGCCGGCGTGCCGCTCTGCACCACGCGGCCGTCATGCATGACGACGACGGTGTCGGCGAAGGTCAGCGCCTCGGTCTGGTCGTGGGTGACATAGATCATCGTGAGGTCGAGCTCGCGATGCAACGCCTTCAGCTTGGAGCGAAGCTGCCATTTCAGCTCGGGATCGATCACGGTGAGCGGCTCGTCGAACAGGACCGCGGCGACGTCGTTGCGCACGAGGCCCCGGCCGAGCGAGATCTTCTGCTTGGCGTCGGCCGTGAGCCGCGTCGCCTTGCGGTTCAGATAGGGCTCGAGGTCGAGCAGGCGGCCGATCTCGGCGACACGCCTGTCGATATCGGCCTTCGGCACGCCGCGGTTCTTCAGCGGAAACGCCAGGTTCTCCCCCACCGTCATGGTGTCGTAGATCACCGGAAACTGGAACACCTGGGCGATGTTGCGCTTCTGGGTTGACAGCGGTGTGATGTCCACGCCGTCGAACAGGATTTTCCCCCGCGACGGCGTGATGATGCCGGAGATGACGTTGAGCAGCGTGGTCTTGCCGCAGCCGCTTGGGCCGAGCAGCGCATAGGCGCCGCCCTGCCGCCAGGTCATGGTCACCGGCTTCAGCGCAAAGGTGTCCTGCGGCGCGTCATTGCCGCCATAGGAATGGGCGAGATCGACGAGGTCAATGCGGGCCATGGCGCACCTCCCTCAGGATTGACCGGGAGCCGCGACCAAACGGTCGGCAGCATCGAACACGAAGACATCATTGGGATCGAGCACAGCGTCGATAGTCTGACCGGGCTCGAACTCGTGCACGCCGTGCAACACCGCAACCCAGTTCGATCCGTCGCGGGTCAAATGCACAAAGCTCTCCGAACCGGTGATCTCGGTCACCGTCACCGTGGCATGGAAGGCATGGCGATCGGCCTCGCCATTGGCAAGCGCAAGCTGATGGGCGCGGAATCCGACGCGATAGGTACCGTCGGCCAGCGATGAATAGAGGCCCGAGGCCGGCGACGCAGCACCACCGGCATATTGCACGGAGCCGTTCCTCTTCTCGATCCCGACGAGGTTGAGCGGCGGATCGGAAAACACCTGCGCGACCCGCAAGCTCTGCGGCCGGCGATAGACATTGGCGGTCTCGCCCATCTGGAGCGCCTGCCCCTCCCACATGCACACCGTGTTGCCGCCGAGCAAAAGTGCCTCGGTCGGCTCAGTGGTGGCATAGACGAAGATCGCGCCCGAGGCCTCGAAGATGCGCGGCAGCTCGGCGCGCAGCTCCTCGCGGAGCTTGTAGTCGAGATTGGCGAGCGGCTCGTCGAGCAGCACGAGATCGGCGCCCTTCACCAGCGCCCTCGCGATCGCGGTGCGCTGCTGCTGGCCACCGGAGAGCTGGAGCGGCGTGCGCTTGAGGAACG
The DNA here is from genome assembly GCF_054185205.1 of Bradyrhizobium sp. 14AA. Classification (NCBI taxonomy): domain Bacteria; kingdom Pseudomonadati; phylum Pseudomonadota; class Alphaproteobacteria; order Hyphomicrobiales; family Nitrobacteraceae; genus Bradyrhizobium; species Bradyrhizobium sp. 14AA. The sequence continues at coordinate 227,863 of NZ_JAVAYM010000010.1, forward strand.
GCTCGAGTCGCAGCAGCTTTGCCGCTTCCGCCACGCGCGCCTCGATCTCATTGCGCGGCTTGCCCTGCACGCGCAGGGGCGAGGCGATGTTCTCGTAGACGGTGAGCGAGGGGTAGTTGATGAACTGCTGATAAACCATGGCGACGGAGCGCTGGCGGACGTCGGCGCCGGTGACGTCCTTGCCGTTGACCAAAACCTTGCCCGTCGTCGGCTTGTCGAGGCCGGCGAGCAGCCGCATGATCGAGGTCTTGCCCGACAGCGTCGGCCCGAGCAGCACATTGAGCGTGCCGCTCTCCAGCGTCAGCGAGACGTCGCGGATGTGCTCGACGCCCTCGACGGTCCGGGTCACGTGATCGAGTGTCACGGTCATGAGCGTCCTCCCGCTTCCAGCAGGCGACTTTGCGGCACGGCGTGGGTAGCAATCCAGTCGTTCAATGCAGCGATCTCATCGGCAGATAGTCGCAGGCCAAGCTTGGAACGTCGCCAGACGATGTCCTCGGCGGTGACGGCCCATTCATTGGCCATGAGGTAGCGGACCTCGCGCTCGGTCAGTGTCGCGCCGAAAGCCTGGCCGAGGTCGGCAGCGGATTTCGCGTCTCCCAGCAGCTTGATGGCGCGGGTGCCGTAGGCGCGCGCGAGGCGCCGCGCATGCTCGTGGCTGAGGAAGGGATAGCCGCGCTGGAGCTCGGCAATCAGGCCGTCGACGTCGGACACGCTCATGTCGCCGCCGGGCAGCGGCCATTTGCCGGTCCAGCCCTCGCGCGCTTTCGCGCTGCGAAGATAGGGCGCAAGCCGCTCCAGCGCCTCTTCGGCGAGGCGGCGATAGGTCGTGATCTTGCCGCCGTAGATCGAGAGCAGCGGTACGCCGCCGGGCGTGTCGAGCTCGAACACGTAGTCGCGGGTCGCGGCCTTGGCTTCGCTGGCACCGTCGTCATAGAGCGGGCGCACGCCGGAATAGGTCCAGACCACGTCCTCCGGCGTCACCGGCTTGGCCAGATATTCGCTTGCCGCGGTGCAAAGATACTCCATCTCCTCGGGCGTTGCCTTCACCTTGGAGGGATCTCCGTCATAATCGCGGTCCGTGGTGCCGATCAGCGTGAAATCGTCCTGGTACGGGATCACGAAGATGATGCGGCCGTCGGCGTTCTGGAACATGTAGGCGCGGTCGTGGTCGTAGAGCTTCTTGACCACGATATGCGAACCCTGCACCAGGCGGACCTTGGCTTTCGCGTTGACGCCGGCGCCACGGCCGAGCACCTCCTCGACCCAGGGACCGCCGGCATTGACCAATGCCCGGGCCTGGATCTGCGAGCGCGCGCCGGTCAGCGTGTCGACCATGCTCACTGTCCAGATGCCGTCGGATTGCTTGATATCCGTCGCGCGGGTGCGGGTGCGGATCTCGGCGCCCTTGTCGGCGGCGTCGCGCGCGTTGAGCACGACGAGGCGGGCGTCATCGACGAAGCAGTCAGAATATTCGAACGCGCGGCTGTAGCGGTTCGGGATCAGCGGTTTGCCGACCTCGTCGCGCTTCAGATCGACCGAGCGGGTCGCGGGCAGCAGGTGCCGGCCGCCGATATGGTCGTAGAGGAAGAGGCCGAGGCGCAGCAGCCACGCCGGTCTGAGGCCTGCGTGATGCGGCAAGACGAAACGCAAGGGGCGGATGATGTGGGGGGCGATGCCCCAGAGGATCTCGCGCTCGATCAGCGCCTCGCGGACCAGCCGAAACTCGTAATATTCGAGATAGCGCAGGCCGCCATGCACCAGCTTGGTCGACCAGGACGACGTCCCGCTCGCCAGATCGTTCATTTCGCACAGGAAAACCGTGTTGCCGCGGCCCACCGCGTCGCGCGCGATGCCGCAGCCGTTAACACCGCCTCCAATGATGGCGAGGTCGAAAATACGCTCCAACAGACGCATCCCCCGGCGACCGCCCGTTCCTCCGAGCGGTTACTTTCGTTTTTGATTAGATCACACCGAAAAACGAAAGCAAGACGAAAGAGAAGCGAAAGGAAGCGAAACCGGAACTTTTTCAACGTCAATTCGGCGGAGAAACCAGCAGCGTAACGGGCAAGTTTGAAGGCAAACGGCTCGATTACACGGCATGAGCGGTTCGGCCCGCATCGCCCAACACGCTGAAGGCTTGAATGTAGCAACATGTCTACATATTGTTTGGCCAGCAATGGCGAGGAAGCGCTGACGATGGTGACCACCCTGACCAGCCGAGAATTCAACCAGGATACGAGCGGCGCCAAGAAGGCGGCCTCGCAGGGACCCGTCTTCATTACGGATCGCGGCCGGCCGGCCCATGTCCTGCTGACGATCGAGGATTATCTCCGCCTGAGCGGCGGGCCCATGAGCCTTGCCGAAGCTCTGGCGCAGGCAGACGCAGACTTCGACTTCGATCCGCCTCGCATCGCGGGCGAAATCTCCAGGCCCGCCGATCTCGACTGATGTTTCTGCTGGACACCAATGTCATCTCAGAACTGAGGCGACCGGATAAGGCTGATCGCAACGTCCTCGCTTGGGCCAACGCGGTGCCCGCTGCGAATTTCTTCATGTCCGCCATCTCGATTCTTGAAATTGAACTTGGCGCGCGCCTGATCGAGCGCAAGGACGCGGTGCAAGGTGCGATCCTGCGCGCCTGGATCAACGATCACATTCTGGCCCGCTTCGAGGGGCGGATCCTGGCGATCGATACGGCCGTGGCGCAGCGTTGCGCTCAACTTCACGTTCCCAACCCGCGGGCTGAGCGCGACGCCCTCATTGCAGCGACCGCGCTTGTTCACGGCTTGACGGTCGTTACGCGCAATGTGGGGGATTTCGAACCGACGGGCGTCCCGCTGCTCAACCCGTGGAACGCTACATAAGCCCTATCGCAGCCGCACCACCGGCGCGGCCTCGGGCGCTGCATCCTGTGCCTCGCCCTGCACATCATCCACGTCCGCGCCCTTGGGCATGGCCTCGACCACTTCGATGCCCTTGCTGTGGCAGATGGTGGCGAGGCGCTCGGGCAGCTCCTGGTCGGTGACGAAGGTCTGGATCTGGGTCATGTGTGCGATGCGCACCGGCGCGCTGCGGCGCAGCTTGGTGGAATCCGCGACCAGCATGACGCTGCGGGCATTGGCGATGATGGCCTGCGCGACCTGCACCTCGCGATAGTCGAAATCCAGCAGCGCGCCCTCCTCGTCGATCGCGGAGGCGCCGATGATGGCGTAATCGACCTTGAACTGGCCGATCAGCTGCGTCGCGGTCGAACCGACCACCGCGCCGTCGGCGCGCCGCACCGTGCCGCCGGCGACCACCACCTCGATGCGGGGATGGCGGTAGAGCAGCATGGCGACGTTGAGATTGTTGGTGATGACGAGGAGATCCTCGTGCGAGGTCAGCGCGCTCGCGACCTCTTCCGTCGTGGTGCCGATATTGATGAAGAGCGAGCAGCCGTTCGGGATCAGCGAGGCGGCGGCCGCGCCAATGGCCTTCTTCTCATCGGCAGCGACGAAGCGGCGCGCCTCGTAGGCAAGGTTTTCCACGCCGGAAGCGATGATGGCCCCGCCATGGACGCGGGTCAGCGAACGGCGCTCGCAGAGATCGTTGAGATCCTTGCGGATGGTCTGCGCCGAGACCTCGAACCGGCGCGCGAGCTCCTCGACCATGACGCGGCCCGAGGCCCGCGCGATGTTGAGGATTTCGGCCTGGCGATGGGTTAATCCGGTCACGGCATTGGCCTCAAATCAGGAAGCTGCATGGTGCGGCGGTTCGCGCCTTCGGTCAATGCGCGCGCCGATCACGGTTAACGGATGAAGATCCTCACCACCCCATCGCGGCGGCAAGGCGCGCGAGCAGGTCCGGATCGTCGTAAGCGCCGGCGGAGGCGACCGCGCCGGCGGCAACAAGGTCAGCATGACCGAGGGTGGTGCGCATCCCGATGGTCGGAATGCCGGCGGCCGTTGCCGATTGCACGCCGGTGCGGGAATCCTCGAACGCGATCGAGGCCTCTGCGCTCGCACCGGCGAAGCGCAAGCCTTCCAGATAGGGCAGCGGATGCGGCTTGCCGTGCGGCAGCTCCTCGCCGATCACGATGGCCTTGAACCGCGCGGTGATGCCGAGGCCCGAGAGCAGCAGCTCGGCGTTGAGGCGCGGCGCGTTGGTCACGGCCACCATGGGAATGCCGGCGGCGTCGGCACGCTCGAGCAGCGCCATCAGGCCCTGTAGCGGCGCGATCTGCCCCGCCACCAGGTCGCGAAAGATCGCCTCCTTCTCGTCGAGGATCGCGACGCGCCGGTCCGGCGATTCGTCGGGCAGAAATCGCTCGCCGATCGACACGTTGGAAAAGCCCTGGAGCTCGCGCTTGAAGCGCTCGTCATCGACGACATGACCCCACGGGGCGAACACGCGATGGAACGCTTCGCGATGAAGCGGATCGGTGTCGGCCAGCGTGCCGTCGATGTCGAAAAGTAACGCCCTGCCCATCGTCCCCCTTTTCGCATCGATCATTTCCGTACTTTCCCAAATCCGCGGCGCATCGATGCGCGAGACGTATCAATATGGCCTCGATCGCGCAATGACGCATGCAGATGACGACGACGTGGCACTCGACAAAGTCGCACGCGGCTGCAACACTCGCTCCAAGATCAAAAAGGAGGAAACGATGACGATCAACCGACGCGATCTGGCTCTCTCGACCCTTGCCTCGACTCTTGCCGTCTCCGCGCTCGCTCTCGCGGCGCCGGCACTCGCCGCCGCCTCGGCGGATGAAGAGGCCGTGGCGAAGAAGGTCGAGGCCTTCCGCCTCGCCCAGATCGCGGCAGATCCCAAGGCGCTCGGCGCGCTGTGTGCGGACGAGGTGAGCTACAGCCATTCCAGCGGCAAGGTCGAGGACAAGGCGACCTTCGTCACCAACGCCACCGACGGCAAATCGAAATTCCTGTCGATCGACTATCAGGACCGGACCATCAAGGTCGTCGGCCCGGCCGCGATCGTGCGCTTCCACTGGGTGGCGGAACAGGAGATGGCGGCCGATGGGAAGAAAGTGCCGACCAACCTTCACATCCTGATGAACTGGCAGAAGCAGGGCGACGACTGGAAGCTGCTCTCGCGCGCCGCAACCAAGTTGTGATGTGACCGCTTACCCTCTCCCCTCATGTCCGCCGAAGCCTTGGCGGATGCGGGAGAGGGTGGCTTCGCGAAGCCGTGTGGGCGGCAAAAAATTCCGACCACGCTTCGCGCGTCGAAATCACGGGCGGCAGGCGCTTACGCCGCCTCCTTCACATCGCCGTTAATTAGCTTGCGCGCGGCGCGCTCGGCTTCGCGGGCGTTGCGGAAGAGCTGGCCTTCGAGACGGTTGAAGCGATGGGATGACGCGAAGAAGCAGTAGCCTCCAGAAGAGCGAACGACGATCCCCGCGGTCTGTGAATCGACTTCGATGATGTAGCTGTCCGGCATGGTCCGTGGTTTCCTCAATGCGGGCCAATAACGGCACTCCTGCCCAAAGGTTCCTGGGCATTTGAGGCCGTTTCCACCCCCGAATCGACACGCAATTGAGTACGCCGGGACCTCATCCGTTTTATGACTTGTTCTTGGCGAAGCCGCGACGCGATGACTCACGTGCGCCGCGTTTGGCAGCGCTGCACGTCTTCGTGAGATGGGGCAGAGCGTCGCGCGCGATTACGTCGCGATCCCCGTGTCGGTCGGGCGAACCGGCTGCGGCCGGCCGTGTTCGTCGATCGAGACGTAGGTGAAATTGCCGTCGGTGACGAGGAACGGATGCTGCTCCCCGCGACGCAGCGCCCACGCTTCCAGATGCACGGTGATGGAGGTGCGGCCGACGCGGACGAGGTGAGCGTGAACCGAAACGAGATCGCCGACATAAACGGCCTTGCGAAAATTCATCGCCTCGATCGCGACGGTCACGGTGCGCGACTTCGCGACTTTCGACGCGAACACACCGCCGCCGACGTCCATCTGGCTCAGCAGCCAGCCGCCGAAGATGTCGCCGTTCGCGTTGGTGTCGGCCGGCATCGCCAGCGTGCGGATGCAGAGATCGCCGCTCGGCCCGGTATTCGCCTGTTCGCTCATGCCTCTCTCACTTGAGATTGCTCACTTGAGATTGCTCACTTGAAATTGTCCCAACCCGCATCCGGCGCGAAGCGGTCGCCGAATCGCTCGGCCAGCGCGCGCAAGGTGGATACGACATTATCCACGCCGCGTGTGCGCGCATAATTCAGCGGGCCGCCGCGGAACGGTGCATAACCCGTGCCGAAGATCATGGCGCCGTCGACCGCATCGGGATCGTCCACGACGCCCTCGCGAAGCGCCGCGACGCAGACGTTGGACATCGGCAGCACCAGGCGGTCGATCATCTGATCGGTGACGCGCGGGCCGGTCTCGGGCAGCGGCGCCTTTTCCGCCTTGCCATCCTTCCAGGTGTAGAACCCCTTGCCGGTCTTGCGGCCGAGCTCACCCCTGGCGACCTTCTCGCGCAGCCAGGCCGGCGTCGGCGGCAGGAGGTCGCCGAACTTGGTGCGCAGCATGTCGCCGACATCGAGGCAGATGTCGAGCCCGACCTGATCGGCGAGCTCGATCGGCCCCATCGGCATGCCGAACTGTTCGGCGGCCGCGTCTATCAGGCGCTGATCGGTTTTCTCGTCCAGCATCACCATCGCCTCCAGCATGTAGGGCGTCAGCGCGCGGTTGACGAGGAAGCCGGGTGAACTCTTCACGGCGAGCGGCAGGCGGTCGATCGCGCCGACGAAAGCGAGCGCTTCTTTCAACACCTGCGCATCATTGCCGTCATGGCTGACGAGTTCGACCAGTTGCAGCCGTGACACCGGATTGAAGAAATGCAGACCGACCAGGCGTTCCGGCCGTGCCAAACTCGTGCGCAGATCCTGCAGCGGGATGCTGGACGTGTTGGTCGCCAGGATCGCACCCGGCTTCATCCGCGGCTCGAGCTCGGCATAGACCTTCTGTTTCAACTCCAGCTTTTCCGGCACCGCCTCGATGATGAGATCGGCGTTGCGGACGCCCTCCCCGTCCATGTCGGGGATCAGGCGATCGAGCGCGTCCCGCACCTCGGTCGGCTTGCGGATGATCTTGCCGTAGAGCTCGGCAGCGCGCTTCACCGCGCCCGCGATCGGCTCTGCCTTCATGTCGGCGAGCGAGACGCGCAGCCCCTGCCCGGCGCACCACGCCGCGATGTCGCCGCCCATGGCGCCGGCGCCGATGACGTGCACGTGCTTGATCGTATTGCCGCTGCCCGCCGTCTTCTTCATCTGCTCGCGCAGGAAGAACACCCGGATCAGGTTCTGCGCGGTCGGCGTCACCATCAGCTTGGCGAACGAGGCCTGCTCGGCCTTCAGCATCGCGGCCTTGCTGCCGCCATGGGTCTCCCAGAGATCAATCAGCGCGTAAGGCGCGGGATAGTGCTCGCGGGGCGCAGCTTTCGCCGCCTCCGCGCGCATGCGCTTTGCGAGCAGCCCGCGCACAGGACCCAGATTGGCCGCACGCGCGAGCAGGCCGGGTTTGGCCCGCTTCAGCCTGCCGAACAGCACGTCCTTCACGGCGTTACGGACATGGCGCTCCTGCGTCACGGTATCGACGAGGCCGAGCGATTTGGCGCGGCGCGCATCGATGGTGCGGCCGGTCAACATCAGCGCCATCGACTGGGTCGGATTGACCAGCGCGGTGAAACGCGCGGTACCGCCGAGGCCGGGATGCAAGCCCAGCATCACCTCCGGGAAGCCGAAGCGCGCACCGTCGATGGCAATGCGTGCCTGGCAGGCCAGCGCAACCTCGAGCCCGCCGCCGAGGCAGAAGCCGTGGATGACGGCGACCGTCGGCAGCCTCAAGGCCTCCAGGTGGTCGACCACCGCATGCGCGGCGCGGATGCGCGTCTCCACCATCTCGGGATCGCTGGCGCCGCGGAATTCATTGACGTCGGCGCCGGCGATGAAGCCCGACGGTTTTGCTGAGCGGATCACGAGGCCTGCGGGACGCTCGGTCTCGATCGCCGCGAGCGCGGCGTCGAACTCCTCCATCACGTCCGAGGAGAGCGTGTTGGCGCTTGTCTCGGCGCGGTCGAACAGCAGCCAGGCGACACCGTCGGCATCGCGCGTCAGTTTGAAGTGCTTATAGGGACCGTCGGTCGCCGGCTGAGGCCCGAGCGAGAGCACGCGGTCGCCGAGCGCGGTCATGATCTTCGAATCCATGGTCACACCGCCTCGATCAGCATGGCGCCGCCGAGCCCGCCGCCGATGCATTCGGTGGCAATTCCGCGCCGCGTGCCGAGCCGTTTCATCGCATTGACGAGATGCAGCACGATGCGGTTGCCGGAGGTGCCGACGGGATGACCGAGCGAGATCGCGCCGCCATCGACGTTGAGCCGCTCGCGATCAATCTCGCCGGCGGCGCCATCGAGCCCGAGAATCTCGCGGCAGAATTTGTCGTCGTTCCAGGCAGCGAGGCAGCCGAGCACCTGCGTCGCAAAGGCCTCGTTCAGCTCCCAGGTCTCGACATCCTTGATGGTGAGGTCGTTGCGCTGGAGCAGCGGCGTCGCCGACATCACCGGACCGAGCCCCATGATGCTGGGATCAAGCGCGGCCCAGTGGCTGTCGACGATCACGGCCTTCGGCATCAGCCTGTGCTTTGCGACCGCCGCATCAGACGCCAGGATCACCCAGGACGCTCCGTCGGTGATCTGCGAGGAATTGCCGGCGGTGACCTGGCCCCAGGGGCGCTCGAACACCGGCCGGAGCTTTGCCAGCGTCTCGGCCGTCGAGTCCGGACGCACGCCGTCATCATGCTCGAAGAACTTGCCGTCGCGCGAGAATGCGGTCTCGACCTCGCCCTTGAGAAAACCCGCGCCTTGCGCATGGGCGAGCCGGCGATGGCTCTCGGCAGCGTAAGCATCGGACTGTGCGCGGGTGATGCCGAAGAGATGGCCAACCACTTCGGCGGTCTGTCCCATGTTCAGATCGGTGACGGGATCGGTCAGCCCGCGCTCGAGACCGATGATCGGCTTGAGATCGCGCGGGCGAAGCTTGAACGCGGCGGCTAGCTTCGCGGCCACGCCCTTGGCGGTGGCAAGACCGGCGAACCAGCGCACACCGGAATTCGGCCAGACCAGCGGCGCGTGGCTCAATGCTTCGGTGCCGCCGGCCAGTATCATGTCGGCATGACCTTCGCGGATGTAGCGGTAGGCAGTGTCGATCGACTGCATGCCGGAGCCGCAATTGATCTGCACGGTGAAGGCGACCATGTCCTCGCCCATGCCGAGCCGGAGCGCCGCGACGCGGGCCGGGTTCATCTCGTCCGCGATGACGTTGACGCAACCCAGTATGATTTGGTCGAAGCTTTCAGGCGAGAACGGTTGGCGCGCCAGCAGCGGCCGTCCGCATTGCACGGCGAGATCGACCGGCGTGAACGGCCCCGGCCCGGAGCGCGCTTTCAGAAACGGCGTCCGGCTGCCGTCGACGATGAATACCGGTCGTGCCATCAGCTCGCCGCCCTTTGTTCACCGAGTTCCTGGAAGAACTGATGCACGTCGCCGGTTTTCTTGTAAATCGGCGACAGCACGTCCGGCGCAAAATCGTCGACTTCGATCACTTTTGTGACGGCTTCGCGGGCCGCGGCAAGCTGCTCGCCTTCCGCCTGCGTGATCACGCCCTTGGCGACGGCGTCCTTACAGTCGCTTATATGTGCGGCCCGCATGCGCTTGGCGATCGCATCGGTGCCCGCCACCAGCTTGAACGCGCGCTCCAGCCGGGCAAAGCCGCCGTCGTCGTCGACATGGGCAAGATCCGGCGTGAGGCGCTCGCGTGCCGCCGACGGCTCCAGCACGAGACCTGCGCATTGATGCACGACGCGGTCGGACGGACCGAGCACGCGGGCGCCGAAGGGCTGGACCACGAGCTTGAGGAAGCCTGCGACGAAGCGGTTCGGCAGATTGGCGAGGATTTCGGCAAGCCGGTTCTCGATGGTCCTGAAACCGGTCGCCATGCACCATTCCAGCGCCGCAAAATCCTCCTTCTGCCGGCCCTCGTCCTGCCAGCGCTTCAGCGCGGCCGAGAGCAGATAGAGCTCGGACAGGATGTCGCCGAAGCGCGCGGACAGCATCTCCTTGCGCTTGAGCGCGCCGCCGAGCGTCAACAGCGCCATGTCGGCGCAGAGCGCGAAGGCCGCGGAATAGCGCGAGAGCTGGCGATAGAACGGCGTGGCGTCGCCCGCATCAGGCGCCAGCGCGAAAGCGCCGAAGGTCCAGCTCAGGCCGAAGGCGCGGAACAGCGTCCGGAAGCTGTGGCCGACATGTTTCCAGAACGCCGTGTCGAACGCGGTGAGCCCGCGCTCGCGATCGGTATCGGCGAGCGCATTCATCTCGTCGAGCAGATAGGGATGGGCGCGGATCGCGCCCTGCCCGAACACGATGAGGTTGCGGGTGAGGATGTTGGCGCCCTCGACCGTGATGCCGACCGGCACGGCGCGGTGCAGATTGCCGAGATAGTTTTGCGGGCCGTCGATCACGGCCTTGCCGCCGTGGATGTCCATGGCGTCGTCGACCGCGGTGCGCATCCGCTCGGTCGCGTGCAGCTTCATGATGCCGGAGATGACGGCAGGATGAACACCGGCATTCAAGGCAGCGCAGGTGAGCCGCCTTGCCGCGTCGAGCTGATAGGCGGTGGCGACGATGCGCGCGAGCGGCTCCTCGACGCCTTCGAACTTGGAGATCGAGATGCCGAACTGCTCGCGGATGCGGGCATAGGCGCCGGTGGTGCGCGCGGCATAGGCGGCACCGGCCGCCGACAGCGACGGCAGCGAGATGCCGCGGCCGGCGGCCAGCGCGGTCATTAGCATCTTCCAGCCCTGCCCAAGGCGGGCCTCGCCGCCGATGACATAGTCGAGCGGAATGAAGACGTCGCGGCCCCAATTCGGGCCGTTCTGGAACACCTGCATCGACGGCAGATGGCGCTGGCCGATCTCGACACCGGGCAGATTGGTCGGGATCAGTGCCACGGTGATGCCGAGCTCTTCCTGGGGGCCGACGAGATGATCGGGGTCATAGGCCTTGAAGGCGAGGCCGAGCAGCGTGGCGACGGGGCCGAGCGTGATGTAGCGCTTGTGCCAGTTGAGCCTGAGGCCGATGACCTCGCGGCCCTCGAAATTGCCCTTGCAGATGATACCGGTGTCGACCATCGAGGCGGCGTCGGAGCCGGCTTCCGGACTGGTGAGGCCGAAGCAGGGAATGTCGCGGCCGTCGGCAAGGCGCGGCAGCCAGCGCTGCTGCTGCTCCTTCGTGCCGAAGCGCATCAAGAGCTCGCCGGGTCCGAGCGAGTTCGGCACCATCACTGTCACCGCAGCAGCGATCGAGCGGGTCGAGATCTTGCGCACGACTTCCGAATGCGCGTAAGGCGAGAAGCCGAGGCCGCCAAACTCCTTCGGGATGATCATGCCGAAGAACTTTTCGCGCTTGACGAAGTGCCAGACGTCCGGCGGCAGGTCGCGCCATTCCCAGAAGATCTTCCACTCGTCGAGCATGGCGCAGAGCTCGTCGACGGGACCGCTCAGGAACGCCTGCTCCTCGTCGGTCAACTTGGCCGGCGCGATTTTCAGCAGCTTCGTCCAGTCGGGATTGCCGGTGAAGAGATCGGCGTCCCACCAGACGTCGCCCGCCTCCAGCGCCTCACGCTCGGTGTCGGACATCGCCGGCAGCACGCCGCGTGCCCAGGAGAAGATCGGCTTTGTGATGTTGTCGCGGCGGAAGCTCATGGCGGACCTCATGCATCGGCGCGGTTACAGGGCATTTTAGCGGAAAGTGGCCGGCGGCGGTGAAGAGTTCGGCGGCGACATTGACGCGGCCGGGCGGCCCCGGACCATAACGGCCGGGGCGCGGGGGCAGTTCCGGGAGGGGGAAGGTAGCGGGAGGAGGCCGTAGCCCGGATCAGTCCGGCCGGATCATCTCGAACATGTTTTCCGGCTTGATCTCGAAGTAGTCGCCGCGGCGCCCCGCACGCACGATCGGGCGGGCGGCGGCGGTCTGGTAGACGCCGTCCTTGATCATGGCCCTGTCGATGTGGACGGCGACGACCTCGCCCAGCGTCAGCCAGGCGTCGGCCGCCTTGCCGTCGGCGCCCTTGAGGCGGACGATGTCGGACACCTTGCACTCGAAGGCGACCGGGCTTTCGCCGACGCGCGGCACGTTGACGAGCTTGCCCGGCACAGCGGTCAGGCCAGCGAGCTTGAACTCGTCGACCTCGGGGCCGACATGCGCGGCGGTCGCGTTCATGTGCTTGGCGAGATCCATGGTGGTGAGATTCCAGACGAACTCCCTAGTCTGCTCCATATTCGACACCGTGTCCTTCCAGTTGGTGGAGGAGAAGCCGATGATCGGCGGCACGTAGCAGAAGGCGTTGAAGAAGCTGTAGGGCGCGAGGTTGACGTGGCCCTTGGTGTCGCGGGAGGAGATCCAGCCGATCGGCCGCGGCGCAATGATGGCGTTGAAGGGATCGTGCTTGAGGCCGTGGCCCTTGGAGGGCTCGTAGAAGTACAGGTCTTTGTCGGTCACGCTGGCGCTCCACTCTCCGTCATTCCGGGACGATGGGTCAGGACCGCGAAGCGCGGCCTGGAGCATCGAACCCGGATCTCGAGATTCTCAGGTGCGCAATTGCGCACCGGAGTTCGATGCTTCGCATCGCCCCGGAATGACGGCAGGTGGGCTTATAAAAGAAAACCGCCCGCCCCGTCAGTGGCGCGGGGACAATCCCGCGATGACGAAATCGATCATCTGGTCGATGGTCGGGCCCGGCTTGGTGGCACACTGGGCGATCATCTGGGGATGGAAGAAGCGTATCATCGCGGTGCAGGCGCACAGCGAGGCCAGCTGCAGGTCGGGCGCCTCGAACTCGCCGGAGGCCGTGCCTTGCGCGATCATCTGGCCGATCACCCCGGCAACGCACTCCATATGGGCGACGCAGACGTCCCAGTCCTCCTCCATCGCGATCGCGACCATCTCGTGCAGCTTGTTATCGCCGACATAGCGCTCGGTGTTCATGCGGTGGATGGTGGTGAGCAGCTCGCGGAAGCGCGGGAGTACCGGACCGGGCCGCGCCACGATCGCTTGCGCCTCCAGCTCGACCTCGCCCATCAGGCCCCGCGCCACCGACTGGTGGATCGCCTTCTTCGATTCGAAGAAGCGATAGACGTTGGCGGGGCTCATCCTGAGCTCCTTGGCGATGTCCCCCACCGTGGTCTTCTGGTAGCCGATCTGGCGGAACAGCCGCTCGGCCACCTCGAGAATACGATCCCGGGTGTCGCCTTCGATATGTTCGGCAACCAGTGTCATCTGTCAGGACTCGTCAATCAGCACTTCTTCTCACTTATTCAGCCGCTTCAGCAAGCGGAATTGCATGCGGGTCATCGCTCCCATGCTGCGGCGCGGCAGGCTGCTCGGGGGTGCCGGCCTCGTCCAGGCTCTTGCGGAACCAGAGGGCGTAGAGGCCCGGCAGGTACAGCAGCGTCAGGAAGGTCGCGACAAACAGGCCTCCCATGATCGTGATCGCCATCGGGCCCCAGAAGGCCGAGCGTGACAGCGGGATCATGGCCAGGATGGCGGCGAGCGCCGTCAGCACCACCGGACGGGCGCGGCGGACGGTTGCCTCCACGATCGCCTCGCGCCGGGTCAGGCCGTGCGAGACATCGGTCTCGATCTGGTCGACCAGGATGACGGCGTTGCGCATGATCATGCCGGCGAGCGCGATCAGGCCGAGCAGCGCCACGAAGCCGAACGGCGCGTTGGCGACGTTGAGGCCGAAGGAGGCGCCGACGATGCCGAGCGGCGCGGTCAGGAACACCAGGATCAGGCGTGAGAAGCTCTGAAGCTGGATCATCAGCAGCGTCAGCATCACCATGACCATCAACGGGAAGAGGATGAAGATCGAGGCGTTGCCCTTGGCGGATTCCTCGAAGGCGCCGCCCGGCTCGATGCGGTAGGCCGGCTCGAGGTGGTCCTTGATCGCCTTCAGCTTCGGCGTGATCTGGTTGGTGATGTCGGGCGCCTGCACGCCGTCGACCACGTCGGAGCGCACGGTGATCGCCATGTCGCGGTTACGCCGCCACATAATCGGCTCCTCGTGGGCATATTCGATCTTGGCGATCTGCTGCAGCGGCACGGCCACGCCATTGCGCGAGGTGATGGTGAGGTCGCCGACGCCGCCGAGGTCGAGGCGTTCGGACGGGATCGCACGGGCGACCACGCCGACCTTCTCGATGCCGTCGCGCACGGTCGTGACCTGCGAGCCCGAGATCAGCATGGACAGCGCCTGCGACACGTCCTGCGGGGTCAGGCCCATGGCGCGGGCACGGTCCTGGTCGACGACGAGCTTGAGGTAGGGCGACTGCTCGTTCCAGTCGAGCTGGACATCCTTGACGCTCTTGTTCTGCCGCATGACGTCGCGGACCTGGTAGGCGATCTCGCGCACCTTGTTGGCATCAGGGCCGATCACGCGGAACTGCACGGGGAAGCCGACCGGGGGGCCGAAGTTGAAGCGGTCGACGCGGACGCGCGCCTCGGACAGCATGCCGTCGGCAACCGCGTTCTCGATCTTGGCCTTGACGCGCTCGCGCCCCTCGACGCCCTTGGCGACGATGACGATCTCGGCAAAGGCCTCGTTCGGAAGCTGCGGATTGAGGCCGAGCCAGAAGCGCGGCGAACCCTGGCCGACATAAGCGGTATAGGTATCGATGTCCTTGTCGTCCTTCAGCAGGGTCTCGGCCTTCTTCACCGCCTTTTCAGTGACGTTGAAGGCGGTGCCTTCCGGCAGACGCAGCTGGAGGAACAGCTCGGGCCGCTCCGACAGCGGGAAGAACTGCTGCTGGACATGGCCGAAGCCGACGACCGAGGCGACGAAGATTCCGACGGTCGCGACCACCACGGTGATGCGGTGGTTGACGCACCATTGCACGATGGCGCGCAGGCCGCGATACATGCGGGTCTCGTACACCGCGTGCGGATCGTGGTTGTGATGGGCCTTCATCTCCGGCAGCAGCTTGACGCCGATATAGGGCGTGAAGATCACCGCCACGAACCAGGAGGCGACCAGCGCGATCGCCACGATCCAGAAGATGCTGCCGGCATATTCGCCGACCGCCGAATTGGCAAAGCCGATGGGGAGGAAGCCAGCGGCCGTGACCAGCGTTCCCGTGAGCATCGGAAACGCGGTGGATTCCCAGGCAAAGGACGCCGCGCGCATGCGGTCCCAGCCCTGCTCCATCTTCACCACCATCATCTCGACCGCGATGATGGCATCGTCCACCAGCAGGCCGAGGGCGATGATCAGCGCGCCGAGCGTGATGCGGTGCAGGTCGAGCGACATCATGTTCATGACGATGAAGACGATGCCGAGCACCAGCGGCACGGACAGCGCGACCACGATGCCGGTGCGCCAGCCGAGCGCCAGGAACGAGACGAACAGCACGATGACGAGCGCTTCCATGAAGGAGTGCACGAACTCGCCGACGGCGTGCTCGACCACCTTGGGCTGGTCGGCGATCAGCCGGACGTCGACGCCCTGCGGCACCGCCTTCATGAATTCAGCCGTGGCCTTCTCGACCTCCTTGCCGAGCTCGAGGATGTTGGCGCCCTTGGCGGTGACGACGCCGATGCCGATCGCGGCCTTGCCTTCCTGGCGGACGACGAAGCTCGGCGGATCGACATAGCCGTGGGTGACGGTGGCGATGTCGCCGAGGCGGAACACGCGGCCGTTGCTCTCGACCGGCGTCTCGGCGACGGCCTTGGCGCCGTCGAGCGCGCCGGTGACGCGCAGCGGCACGCGCTGCGAGGAGGTTTCGACCGTGCCGGCCGGCGTCACGTTGTTCTGCTTGGCGAGCGAATCGAACAGCGCCTGCGGCGTGATGCCGAGGGTGGCGAGCTTGGCGTGGCTGAACTCGACGAAGATGCGCTCGTCCTGGTTGCCGTAGACGTCGACCTTGGTCACGCCGGGCACCTTCAGGAGGCGCTGGCGGAAGCCTTCGGAGACCTTCTTGAGCTGGGCATAGTCGGCGCCGTCGCCGGTCATCATGTAGAGGATGGAATCGACGTCGGAGAACTCGTCGTTGACGACGGGTCCGAGGATGCCCGAGGGCAGCTGGCCCTGCACGTCGACCAGCTTCTTGCGCAGGAGATAGAAGAGATAGGGCACGTCCTTCGGCGGCGTGGAATCGCGGAAGGTGACCTGGAGCGCGGTGAAGGCCGGCTTGGAATAGGTCTGCACCTTCTCGAAGTAAGGCAGCTCCTGGATCTTCTTCTCGATGGGATCGGCGACCTGGGTCTGCATCTCCTGCGCGGTCGCGCCCGGCCAGATGACGGAGACGTTGACCACCTTCACCGTGAAGAACGGGTCCTCGGCGCGGCCGAGCTTCTCATAGGAGAAGAAGCCGGCGACGCCGAGCACGAGCATCAGGAAGAGAACCAGCGTCGGATGGCTGACGGCCCAGGCCGAAAGATTGAAGCGCTTCATCGCTCTCTCCGAAAGACGATCCAGTTGCAAAAAACGACAGCCACCCGTTCAAACCGTCCTTGCGAGGCAGCGAAGCAATCCAGGGGGCTGGGCAGGTTCTGGATCGCTTCGCCGCTTCAGCCCCAGCATTTGCGCTTGGGCCGAAACTCACTTCGCAGGGATGGAACTCGTAAACTCTAGAAAGACAGTGACGAGACGATCCGCACCCGCTGGCCCGGATCGAGCTTCTGCACGCCGAGGGCGACGATCTTGGCGCCCTCTTCGACACCACTGGCAATGACGACGTCGTTGCTCTCGTAGGACTTCACCACGACCGGCTTCAGCGTGACCGAGCCATTGTCGTCGACGACGTAGAAGGAGGGCTTGCCGCCTTCGTTGAACAGCGCCGACAGCGGCAACCGCGCGACTCGCTCGGTGGCGGCATCGGAGAGTGTCAGCGTCGCGGTCATGCCGAGCGCGACCTTGTCGTCGGCCTCGGGCAGCGAGAACTTTGCCAGATAGGTGCGGGTGGCTGCATCGGCGGCCGGCGCGATTTCGCGCAGCTTCGCGACATATTTCTTGCCCGGCTCCGACCAAAGGGTGACGCTGGCGACGCCCGACTTGGCGCGTCCGACCAGCGTCTCAGGGATCGCGACGACCGCTTCCTTCTCGGCAAAGCGGGCGACGCGGATCGAGGCCTGGCCCGCGGCGACCACCTGGCCGGGCTCGATCAGCGTTGCGGTGACGACGCCACGGGCGTCGGCGTTGAGCGTCGCGTAGGAAAGGGAATTCTTGCTCAATTCGAGCGCGCGCTCGGCGCGGTTCAGGCGGGCGCGGGCTTCGTCGGCGGAAGCGCGGCTCGAATCCATCTGCGCGTCCGTGGTCCAGCCCTTGGCCTTCAGATCCTTGGCGCGCTGCTCGGCGGCGGCCGCCTGGGCCAGCACGCCGGTCGCGGCGGTCTGCTCCGCCAGCGCCTGCTCGGCCTGGAGCTTCAAATCGATCTCGTCGAGGGTGGCAAGCGGCTGGCCGATCTCGACGGTCTGGCCGACCTCGACCAGGCGCTTGGCAACCTTGCCGGCAACGCGGAAGCCGAGGTCGCTCTCGATCCGGGGCCTGATGGTGCCGACGAAGCTGCGCTCCGGCGTCTCGGCATCATAATGCGCGGTCGCGACCAGAACCGGCCGCGGCGGCTCGGCCTTTTCAGCGACGGTGTCATTGCACCCGGCCAGGGCGGCGGCCATCAGGGCCAGCGACACACCCGCCAAAAGCTTGGAATAGCTGGACAAAACCGACCTGACGAACATCGGAGGACACTCCTGGGGCTGCAATGAGAGGAATGTCGACTAATCACTGATAAAAGTCAATAATCGTCAGTCATCAGGAAAGCGTGATCGTTAAGGGGTGGTAAGGATTGAGATAAGCGGTGCTACGGAGGTGCTATTGTAGGGGGAGGCAAAGCGACTTGTCCGCCGAAGCCCAGAGGGCGAAGGCGGAAGCGTGCCCACAGCGTCTGTCACTGCCAGGAAATTTGGTGGGCACGGCGCGCGAAGGGCGCGCCTTTGCCCACCCTACGAAGATACCCTCACCGCCCCTGCTCGCCAAACTCATGCTTGCTGTCGTGGCCGCCGATAAAGACGAGGATGCCGGCGATCAACGGCAGGACGGCGAGCACGAGGAGACCGTTCGAGGTCTGGCCTGTGGTTTCCTTGACCCAGCCGATGAGGTACGGCCCGCCGAAGCCGGCGAGGTTGCCGATCGAGTTGATCAGGGCGATGGCGCCCGCCGCCGCCGTGCCGGAGAGCCAGGCGGTCGGCAGCGTCCAGAACACGCCGAAGCAGCAGAACACGCCGATCGCGGCCACGGTCAGAACCACCATCGTCATCGTCGGGTCGGTCAGATAGCTGGAGACGGCGAGCGCGACCGCCGTTAGCAGCAGCGGCGCGCCGACATGCATCACGCGTTCGCGGGTCGCATCGGAATGCCGCGCCCACAGGATCATGGCGATGGTGCCGAACAGATACGGGATCGCGGTGACGAAGCCGGTCTGGGCGTTGGTGAGGCCGAACGCCTTGACGATCTGTGGCAACCAGAACTGCATGCCGTAGAGCGCGCCGACGAAGCCGAAATAGATCAGGCTGAGCGCGATCACCTTCGGCGACGACAGCGCCTCGCCGAGCGAGAGGTGCTTCACCGCCTGCTTGGCGGCGATCTCGGAATCGAGCCTCGCCTTCAGCCAGGCCTTCTGATCGGCCGAGAGCCAGTCCGCCTTCTCCGGCTTGTCGGTGAGGTAGAACCAGGTGACGATGCCGAGCAGCACCGAGGGGATGCCCTCGATGATGAACAGCCACTGCCAGCCCTTCAGTCCCATCGCGCCGTCGAGCCCGAGCAAGAGGCCCGAGATCGGCGCGCCGATCACGGTCGAGACCGGCACGGCGATGGCAAAGGCCGCAAGGAAGCGGGCGCGATATTCGGCCGGATACCAATAGGTGAGATAGAGGATGATGCCGGGAAAGAAGCCGGCCTCGGCGACGCCGAGCAGGAAGCGCAGGACGTAGAAGCTCGTGACGCCGCTCGTGAGCGCCATCAGCGCCGAGATGATGCCCCAGGTCACCATGATGCGGGCGATCCAGCGGCTCGCGCCGAACTTCTCCAGCGCGAGATTGCTCGGCACCTCGAAGATGAAATAGCCGATGAAGAAGATGCCGGCGCCCCAGGAGAAGATCAGCGGCGTGAACTTCAGCTCGGCGTTCATGGTCAGCGCGGCGAAGCCGAGATTGACGCGGTCGAGATAGGAGAAGAAGTAGGCCAGCACCAGGAACGGAATCAGGCGCCAGGAGATGGCGCGGATCGTCGAGGTCTCGATTTCCGACTTGGCCGCGCCGGCGGAACCGGCATAGGTCGTGGTCTGGCTCATGGCTTCCCCCCAGGGTTGTTGCTTTTATGGGCTAGAGCATTGCCGTTCCGATAGATCGGAACGGCAATGCTCTAGATTGTAGTTTTGACGCGTTTTCTTTACGCGAACCGGTATCCACTTCGCTCGAAAACGCTCTGGTAGGCGGTTTTCAGCATCGCAGGCAAAGAGTCAATGGAGCAAGCAATGCACGGGGCGCAGGCGGTCAACTCCATTGCACCGCTCCGAACATCGATGACCCGCGCCGCCCTCGCGCTGGTCGTGATCACCTGCGGGCTGTGCTTGCGCCGGTACGGCTTTCCGCTCGGGCTTCCCGCCTTCGTGGTGAAGTATGGCGGCTCGCTGCTGTGGGCCACGATGGTGTTTCTGCTGGTCGGGGTTTTGCTGCCGCGGCTGCCACGCAGCCAGTTGGCAGCGATCGCCGTCGTCATCGCGGTCGTCGTCGAGTTCTCCCGCCTGGTGCACGCGCCGTGGCTCGATGCGTTCCGACTGACCACGGCCGGCGCGCTGCTGCTCGGCCGCATCTTCTCGCTGTGGAATCTGGTGGCCTATGCGATCGGGATTGCATTCGGCGTCTGGATTGATCGGCTGGTTCAACTGCGTAGGGTGGGTTAGCCCTGGGCTGCGCGAAGCGCAGCCCAGGGCTAACCCACCCTACGAAGACACCTCACTCCGCCAATTGAAACCGCTCGAAACGATCGAGCTCTTCCTCGATCACGCGCTTCAACTCCTTGCGCCCCGCCGTCTTCTTGCCCGGCCCGACCCAGGTCCATTTCTGCATCAACAGTTTCTTCGCCTGCCGGTCGGTCTTCAGATCAAGCGCGGCGACGATTTCGTCGCCGACCAGCACCGGCAGCGCGAAATAGCCGAGCTTCCGTTTCGCCTTCGGCACGTAGGCCTCGAACAGATGATTGTAGCCGAAGAAGAGGCTGGTGCGCTTGCGCTGGATGATCAGCGGGTCGAACGGCGACAGGATGTGGACGAGATCGGGCGAAATCCCCTTGCCGCTCGCCTCGAGCGAGGCCGGTGCCGTCCAATGCTCCTGCTTGCCGGCCCCCTCGATCGCGACAGGCACGAGCTCGCCGCGACGGACGCGCGCGGCGATCAGGCCCGCCACCGCCTTCTTGCGCGGCGCATCCAGATGGCAGATCGAATCCAGACTCACCGCGCCTTGCGAACGCAGCGCGCGGTCGAGCAGGTAGGTCGTGATGTCCCTTGCCGATGCCGGCCTGGGCAGCTTGTCCCAGCCGAAATGACGCGTCATCAGCTCGTAGGTCTTGAGCATACCCAGGCGCTCGCTGATCGTCACGGCGCCGGTATAGAAGGCGAGCTGCAACGCCCGCTTCGAGGGCTTGCGGCTCTGCCACAGATGCTCCTTCTCGGTGAGCACGTCGTCCTCGATGTCGCGGATCGTCAGCGGCCCGGCGCGCACCAGCCGCATCACCTTACGCGTATCGGCCGGCTTCACCGAGGCGAACCATTTGTGCCCCTCGCGCTTGTGTTCGCGCATCGCCGGCAGGAAGAAGCGGAAGTCGCCGGCCGGCACGTAAGACAGCGCATGCGTCCAGTATTCGAACACGCTTCTGTCGACGCTCTGGGCGTGGCGCAGATCGGCGCGGCGGTAGGACGGGATGCGGCTGAACAGGATGTGGTGGTGGCAGCGCTCGATCACGTTGATGGTGTCGATCTGCACGTAGCCGAGATGGGCGACCGCGTCCGCGACGGCCTGAGCCCCCTCGCCGAACGGGGCACGCTCATCCAGCCGCTGGGCATGCAGCCAGATCTGCCGGGCCTGTGTCGTCGTGAGTGGAAGCGGTGTTGGCGCGCGTGACATTGCGGAAAGGAATGTAGCGGGATTCGCGCCAGGAAAAAGCAGACGGCAAAGAAGCGGCCACAAGAAAAGGCCGCGCTGCCATCTGCTGACAGCGCGGCCGGACGGTGCGGCCGAAGCCTATTTCATCGACATCGCCTTCTGCGACTTCATGTAGTGCATGCAGGCGCTCTTCATCTTGCCGTTGCTCATGTCCGTGTTGGCCATGGCCATTTCCTTGTTCGACGCCATCTTCGCCGGCGTGTCGGGAGTGCCGCCCATCATGGCGGCGGATTTCATCATGTTGTCCTTGGTGCACGCCATCATCGCGGCGGATGCGGGCGACAGCGAAAGAATGAACGCGACAAAGGTTGCGGCGGTGAGCAAGATTTTCATCGAAAAGTCTCCTCCGTAAAACGAAACCGGCGTCATGCCGGCCTCCGCAATTACGTATTTTCCAGCAGAGACGTTTCGTGGAGAAGACAATTTTCTTGCTGCAGTGCGAAGGCGGAGACCTTCAGCGGCCCTCAATCGGCGTTTTGGGCCGGCTACCGAGGCTCCCTGTGGCGACATCCGGCTCGCACATCGCCCTACCGCGTCCTTCCGCCTGGCAGCGATAGACGCTGCCGGTCATCCGATCGACCAGCCACATGTTCTCGTCGGTCGGCGCTTCGAGGCCGACATAGCGCGAGGTGAGCCCCGTGATCAGGGTCGACAGCAGGATCGCCACCGCGATCATCGCCGCGCCGATATAGATGGGCATGGAATTCAGGGACACTGTCCGATCCGGCGGGCCACTGCGATAGTCGCGCTGATAGTCGTTTGGCCTCGGCACTGGATGGAACTCGGCTCCGTTCATTTGCGCCTGTCGGATACAGCGTCCTGCTAGGCGTGCATCTTGCCGAAAAATTGTTCGCAGACTGGCCATCGCGCGACGGCTTTGCGACGATCGGTGAGCACAGGTTTCCACATGTGAACCCGTCCTCGCGGTCCGCGCCACGCGGCCTGCAGCGGTCCTTGGTGATCTGGATCACGCCAGGATTACCGCGGCTCGAACCCGCGCCGGGACGGATGCGACCACTGCTTTCGCGCGATCGCGCCCGTCCCTGGACCTGACCGCACGGCGGGGCCGTCATGCGCCGGCAACCCGCAAATCGCGCCAGGATGACCTCGGAAACCCCTGATGCCACCGTGACCAGGATCACACCCGGTCTTTTGAACCTTCCCTATGCTCGCAGCATCAAATCGCCATCAGGCGTAACAGCGAGGATACGACAATGACCCGTTTTGATAAGTTTTTTGGACTGAAGGCGATTACGATCTCGGCAGCGCTGTCGATGACGGCGGGCCTGGCACTGGCCGGCGACGGTAACGTCTCCACCAACCAGATCCTGGACGCGCTGAAGCCGAAGCCCGCGACCCGCGGCCTGTCGGCCGGGCCGCAGGCCGACCCGGCAGTGCAGGCCAAGGAATCGACCTTCCTGAACACGGTGCGCAACCGTTCGACCCGATCGCTCTCGACGGGCGAGCGCGAG
Organism: Bradyrhizobium sp. 14AA; assembly: GCF_054185205.1. Lineage (NCBI taxonomy): Bacteria > Pseudomonadati > Pseudomonadota > Alphaproteobacteria > Hyphomicrobiales > Nitrobacteraceae > Bradyrhizobium > Bradyrhizobium sp. 14AA. Next base: position 250,603 of record NZ_JAVAYM010000010.1, read on the forward strand.
CAGATCGCCGAACTGGCCGCCACCAAGCCGAAGATCGATCTGGAGATCCAGTTCGACTACAACTCGGCCGACATCGCCAGGACTTCGGTTCCCTCGGTGCAGGCGCTCGGCAAGGCGCTGTCCGATCCTTCGCTGAAGGGCTCGACCTTCGTGGTCGCGGGCCACACCGACGCCGTCGGCGGCGAAGAGTACAATCAGGGGCTCTCCGAGCGCCGCGCCGACACCATCAAGAAGTATCTGGTCCAGAACTACGGCCTCACCGGCACCGATCTCGTCACCGTCGGCTACGGCAAGACCAAGCTGAAGGATACCGCCAACGGTGCCGACCCGATCAACCGCCGCGTCCAGGTCGTGAACATGGACACCAAGACCGCGTCGAAATGATCCGATGACGCCCGCCGCCTGCCGCCCATGCGGCAGGCGGCGATGTCATATCCAGCTCTGGAACAGCATCAACCGGCCGAAGGTTCGCATCGAGGTGCCGATGAAGGCCGCCGAGATCGGCAGCATGATCGCAAAGCCAAGCGCGGCGATGCCGACATAGGCCCAGAGCAGCCAGCGCGGCAGGCCGTCCCGGCGCAGCGCGTAGACGAGCGCGAGCGAGGCCGCAGTCGCGGCCGGCAGATAATAGTAGATGAAACCGAGCGTACGCGGCAGCAGCGCCCAGGCGAGCCAGGGACCGAAATAGAACGCAGCGATCAGGAACGCATCCCAGCGGCGCGCGACGATGAAATCACGCAGCACCACGGCAAGCGCGAGCAGCGCCGGCCACAGCACCAGGGGATTGCCGAGGAAGACGATCGCCGAGACGTTGTCCTCGGCGGTCTTGTCGAACAGGAACCAGACCGGACGGGCGAGCAGCGGCCAGGACGGCCATGAGCTCATATAGGTATGTCCGGCGATCGCGGTGGTGGTGTTGTCGGCAAAGATCCGACGCTGCGCCTCGACCAGATCCGGCAGCGAGGCGCCGTAGAGCGGAACGAAAGCGGCGAGATATGTCATCGCCGGCAGCACGGCGAAGCAGAGCACGACATGCTGCAGGCGAAGATCGGGCCAGAGGTCGGGTCGGTACCAGTCACTCGGCTTCGCGTCGGCGAACAGCGTGCGCCACCCCTGCATCAGACGGATCACCGCGACGATGACGATGCAGACGCCGAGTGGAAACAGGCCGCTCCATTTGCACGCCGCGGCACAGCCGAACAGGCCGCCCGCGACCGCGAACAGCGCATGCGGCCGCTCGCGTCGAAAACCGTGCATGAAGGCGGCGGTCGCGAGCAGACCGAGGCCGAGCGCAAAGATGTCGAGCATGGCAATGCGCGCCTGCACGTACAGCATCTGGTTGAAACCGGCGATCAGCGCCGCGGCGATTGCGGGCCCTTGCGCGGAGAACAGCGCAAGCCCGCACAGATAGATCGCGGCGACCGCGAGGGCGCCGAACAATGTCCCGGGATAGCGCCAGCCTAGCGCGTTGTCGCCAAAGGCCGCGATCGATGCCGCGATCAGCTCCTTGGCCAGCGGCGGATGCATCGGATTGAGCATCGGCTGCGACAGCACGGGCGCCAGCATCTGCCGCGCCGCCGGCACATAGTGCACTTCGTCGAAGACAAGCTTCTCCGGCGTCGCAATGCCGATCAGCAGCGCGAGATGGGTAGCTAGGAAAATCGCGACAGCGATCACTGCGCTCCGCGACAGCTTCGGAACCGCGGGCAATTCGAGCGGCTGCCGTGGGGCTATTTTGCGTGGCAAATTTGCGTCACCGCGGACAAAAAGAAAGATCGCTGTTTTCATTGAACGCATTCTGCGGCAACTGTCACTAAGCATAACGCACGTACCGCGCCGCTTGTGATAATTCCGCCACATCGCAAGCGCGCGCGATCCGGTACGATCAGGGACACATCGATCGGTTGCGAAATGAATTTGCGTTTCTGGCTTTTCCCCACACTGTTCTCGGCCGCATTGTACGCGGCGCCTTGCGCGCAGGCGCAGACGCGCGTCGGCGAAGCCGTCGTGATCCAGAACGAAGTGGTGCGCGTGGCTGCGGCCACGACGCCGATCAGCGTCGGCGACAGCATGCTGCGCGACGAGACGGTGCGCACCGGCGCCGACAGCGCTGCCCGCTTCGTGATGGCCGACAGCACCAATCTGTCGCTCGGGCCCAGCGCCACGCTGAAGCTCGACCGCACCGTCTTCAACGACGAGCACAGCTACCGCGACGTCGCGATCCGCATGACGACAGGCGCATTCCGCTTCGTCACCGGTCATTCCGCCAAGACCGCCTACAAGATCACGACACCGCTCGCGACCATCGGCGTGCGCGGCACCACGCTCGACATCCTGTCGCAGCGCGGCCGCTCCGTCGTCGTGCTTCAGGACGGCGCGGCCAGCGTCTGCACGCTGAGTTTCCAGTGCGTGCAGCTCACCCAGCCCGGCGACACCGCGATCATCACCTCGACCGGCGGCAAGGTCAGCATCACCAAGGCCAATTCGCCGCCCTGGACCTTTGCCGCGACCTGCGCCGCCAATGCCGGGCTGTGCGCGGTCAACCAGTATGCGGACGCCGCGCCGACCATCACGCCCGCCGTCCAGGACGACGGCATGCTGTGCGGGCGCTGATGATGGCGAGGTTCGACTTCCGGCGCATCATCCTCACCGGCGTGCTGACCGCTGCGGCGGTGCTCGCGTTCGTGGCGCGAGATGTCCGTCCGGCGGCCGCCCAGTCGTTTTGCGAGTCCGAGTGTCCGATCCCCACCTCAACCTTCACGCCGACGCCCACGCCCACGTCGACCGGCACGTCGTCGACCACGCCGAACCCCAATCCGTCGCCTTATCCGAACCCAAGCCCGACCGGCGCCGATTCCAGCGGCAATTCGGTCGGCGGCCTCGCCAACCAGCGCTTCAACCAGATGGTCACCAACCGGGTGCTCGGCACGGTGCTGCTCGGCGTCAACGAGCAGGTCAATTGCAGTGACTGCGTCAGCGCATTCGGCTCGGCCGGCTCGTTCTCGGCCGGTATCCACGGCCGCAAGGAGCTAACCAACAATCTGTCGCTGCTCGCCGGCATCGCCTACACGCAATACAACGAGGGCGGCTACAAGATCACCAGCGCGCCGATCGGCGCCTTCGCGCTGCGCTACGACTTCACCGACTGGGGCTCCTCGCGCCCGTTCTTCGACGTCGGCACGATCCTGACGCCGTGGGAGAAGGCACGCTACACCCGCAGCTACAACACCAGTCTCGGCCCGGTGAGCGTCACGGGCTCGACCAATGCCTCGAACTACGCCGTCTACGGCCGCGCCGGCTGGATGAGCCGAATATCACCGCGCGACGAGGTCGCCGCCTCGATCGAGATCTGGCAACTCTGGCAGCGCGTGTCCGGCTATAGCGACAGCGCGGTCGCGTTCAACCCGTTCGATGCCACGATCGCGACCGGCACCGATCGCGCCAACCTCGTCAAGATCGGCGGCCAGTGGACCCATCTCTACGGCAGCAACGTCGAGGCCAACATCAATGGCGGCTGGGTGCAGTCCTTCGCCAGCCATAGCGGCATCGTCGCCACCGTGACCGGCAACGGCATGGTGGTGCCGACGATGGGCAACCAGGGCTGGTTCGAATATGGCGGCCGGCTCGGCTTCCGCGTGCAGAAGGGCTGGGTCGTGGATCTCTTCGCCAACGGCACGCTCGGTCCGCAGCCCGTCGGCAACACCATCCACGGCGGCCTGGGGCTGCGGATCAATTATTAGCCGGCGAGCACGGTCTCGTAGGGTGGGCAAAGCGAAAGCGTGCCCACCACTTCTTTCTAAGTCACGAAAAGACGGTGGGCACGGTGCAAGCGCGCCTTTGCCCACCCTACGACACCTGTGTTGACGTCACGCCGCCGATTTGCCCTCGAACGCCCGGCGCAAGGCATCCGCATCCAGCTTCACCATCTTCATCATGGCCTGCATCGCGCGGGCGGCCGCCGCCTTGTCGGGGCTCGTGAGAAAATCGAACATCACCTTCGGCACCACCTGCCAGGACACGCCCCAGCGATCTTTCAGCCAGCCGCATTGCTCTTCCTTGCCGCCATCGGCGAGCAGTGCGTTCCAGACGCTGTCGACCTGGGCCTGATCGTCGCAATGGATCATCAACGAGATGGCGTGGGTGTATTCCATCTTCATGCCGCCGTTGAGTGCGACCAGGGGCTGTCCCGCCACCGTGAACTCGACGACCAGCACGGAGCCTGCCTTGCCGGACGGATTGTCCGAAACGTTGCGCTGAACGTGCGTGATCTCCGAATTCGGCACGAGCGAGACGTAGAGTTTTGCGGCTTCCTCGGCATCGCCGTTGAACCACATACATGGCACGACCTTGGACATGGAGAACGCTCCTCTTCAGGTTATCAATGTTCGCAGGCTTCGATCAGGCGTTCGCCATGGCGGGCTGCGCAGGGACGGCCGCCATGTCCATCCAGTTCACACCCCACATGTGACCGTCCGGATCCTCGAAGCTGCGGCCGTACATGAAGCTGTATTCGTCCTTCGGGCTGGGATCGGCGACCCCGCCCGCGGCCTCGGCTTTGCCGACGATGGCGTCGACGTCGGCGCGGCTGTCGGCCGACAGGCAGAGCAACACCTGGTTCGAGGTCTTGGCATCCGCGATCGGCTTCGGCGTGAACTGGCGGAACTTGTCGTGGGTCAAGAGCATAGCGAAAATGGTCTCGGAGAAGACCATGCAGCTCGCCGTATCGTCGCTGAATTGCGGGTTCCTGACCGCGCCGACCGCCTCGTAAAAGGCCGTCGCGCGCTTGAGGTCGGTCACCGGCAAACTGACGAAAATCATCCTGGGCATCGGAAGCTCCTTGGGCGGGGTTCTGCCCAAGGACGGACGGCCTGACTGCCATCCGACACGGCTTCCAGATATTTTTTCAGGCCGCACCTGCGTGGTTCTGACCCACAGGACCAGCAGGCGTTCAGGCAGGCCCTACTTCTTCTCGTTCGGATCCCGGTGGATGGGGTCGACCCACAGCACGGTCTCGGGCTTCTCGACCGGCTCGATGTCGAGGTTGATCGCCACGGCCTCGCCGTCACTGCGCACCAGCACGCATTCCAGCACCTCGTCGGGGCTGGCATTGATCTCCTGGTGCGGCACATAGGGCGGGACGAAAATGAAATCGCCGGGGCCAGCCTCCGCGGTGAATTGCAGGCTCTCGCCCCAGCGCATCCGCGCCTTGCCCTTCACCACGTAGATGACGCTTTCGAGATGGCCATGGTGATGCGCGCCGGTCTTGGCGTCGGGCCTGATGCTGACGGTACCCGCCCACAATTTCTGCGCGCCGACGCGTGCGAAATTGATCGCGGCCGCGCGATCCATGCCTGCCGTCGATGGCACGTTCGTATCGAGCTGGTTGCCGGGAATGACGCGCACGCCGTCATGTTTCCAGCGATCGTCGTGATCGTGGTCATGGTGGGAATGCGAATGGTCATGGCCGGTCATGGGACTTGCTTTCTGTTGGTTCCGTGCGCGGCAAACTAACCCGAAGCCGCGTCGGCGAGCCATACCAAAATCGGAACCCTCATAGCTGCGGGACGTTGCCTTTGCGAGCAAAATGGAAGGAGGGTTTCATGGGTAGCACGACCGACAAGATCAAGGGCAACGCCAACGAGGCGATCGGCAAGGCCAAGCAGGGCATCGGCGAAGCCACCGGTTCCGACCGCATGAAGGGCGAAGGCGCGGTTCAGGAAGTGAAGGGCAAGGGCCAGCAGGCCATGGGCGATGCCAAGGACGCCGCGAAGGACGCGATCGATCGCGCCGCGGCTGCGGCACGCCGCGCGGCGGAGTGACGCGCAAGATTGAAAATGAAAAGACCGGCCTTACGGCCGGTCTTTTTCGCGCAATCATTCCGGCGCGGCGAAGAGCCAACCCGGAATCTCGAGATTCCGGGCCTGGTCCTGCGGACCATCCCGGAATGACGGCAAAGCCGCTATTTCACCGCGAGCAATTCCACGTCGAACATCAGCGTTGCGTTCGGCGGGATCACGCCACCGGCACCGCGGGCGCCGTAGCCGAGCTGCGGCGGAATGATCAGCGTGCGCTTGCCGCCGACCTTCATCGTGGCAACGCCCTCGTCCCAGCCGGCGATGACGCGGCCCTTGCCGATCGGGAATTCGAACGGCTCCTTGCGATCGACGGACGAGTCGAATTTCTTGCCCTTCTGGCCGTTCTCATAGAGCCAGCCGGTGTAGTGCATCACGCAGATCTGGCCGGACTTCGGCGAAGCACCTTCGCCGGTGACGGTGTCGATGATCTGCAAGCCTGAAGCTGTGGTCATGGTCTTTCCTGCGGTCTGGGCCGAGGCCGTGGTGGAAACGAAATGCGACACGCTGGCGATCACGGTGATCGCAAGTGCCGACATCAGGGCGAGGAGCATGCGCTGGAAACGCTGCATAAGACACCTTCCGTTTGAGGCGGGAGGTGTCTAGCGCACCGCGGGCGCCGTTTCCACCCCTCACACCTCGATATTTTCCAGCCGCACCGGCAGCTTGCGGATGCGCTGGCCGGTCGCGTGATGGATCGCGTTGCAGATCGCCGCGTTGGTGCCGACATTGGCAAGCTCGCCCAGCCCCTTCGCACCGGCGGGGTTGATGTGATCGTCCTGCTCGGACAGCAGGATCACCTCGACGCCCTCTACATCCGCATTCACGGGCACGAGATAGTCGGCAAGATTGTCGTTGACGTAGCGTGCGTAGCGCTCGTCGATCTCGGTGGCCTCCAGCAGCGCCGAAGACATGCCCCAGATCAGACCGCCCATCAGCTGGCTGCGCGCCGTGCGCGGGTTCATGATCCTGCCCGCCGCAAACGCGCCGACCAGGCGCGGCGTTCGGATCTCATGCGTGAAGCGGTTGACCCGGACCTCGACGAACTCGGCACCGAACGCGTAGGCGATCTTGTCCTTCATGGTGTGACCGCCGACGAGCCGCACCTGCCCACTGTGCATGGCGCGGAATGAATCCAGCGGCGCGCCTTCCGGCTTCCATTCGCCATACTCCTCGACGACGCCGACGCCGAGCGCGTCGAAAGCCTTCTCGATATCCAGCGCGCGGTCGCTCTTTGCTGCCTGCGTGCTCGGCGTCCGACCGATGCCGACGGTCTCCTTGGCCTTGTCGGCAAGGCTATCGCCCGGCATCACCGCCTTGAACAGCCTCTGGCGAATCTGGTCGCACACCATCATTACCGCCGAGCAGGTGCTGGCGGTCGAGTTCGAGCCTCCGGCAACCGGTGCAGGCGGCAGGTCGCTGTCACCGATGAAGACTGCAACCTGTTCAAGCGGCACACCGAGCCGTTCGGCCGCGGTCTGGGCGATGACCGTGTACGCGCCGGTCCCGATCTCATGGCCGGCGATCTCGACCCGGGTCCGGCCGTCACGCTGAAGGCGCACGCGGGCGGCCGCCGGCCCCATCTGCGTCGGATAGCAGGTGGCCGCGCAGCCGTAGCCGATCAACCAGTCACCCTCCGACATCGATTTCGGCTGCGGCGACCGCTGCGACCAGCCGAACGCTTTCGCGGCCTCGTCGAAGCAGGCCATCAGCGAGCGCGACGTGTAGGGCTTGCCGCCGATCGGCTCGACGGTGGTGTCGTTGATGCGACGAAGTTCGACCGGATCCATGTTGAGTTTGACTGCGAGCTCGTCCAGCGCGCTCTCCAGCGCGAACAGATATGGCACCTCCGGCGGCGAGCGCATGAAGCCCGGCGTGTTGCGGTCGGCGCGCACGATCGAGACCAGGCTCTCGACGTTGGGGCAGGCATAGAGCCGCGTCGTCGTCTTGGTGCCGCCGACGCAATAGGCGTCGGCACGCGAAGAGACTTCGGCGCCCTCATGCCTCAAGGCCACCAGTTTGCCGTCCCGGCTCGCCCCAAGCCTGATCTGATGGCGCGTCTCGGCGCGGTGGGTCGTGATCGTAAAGCCCTGGTCGCGAGTCGCGACCAGCTTGATCGGCCGATTCAGGCGCTTGGCAATGCCGGCGATGATGGCGGTCCGTGGCGTCATCGAGCCGCGCGAACCGAAGCCGCCGCCGACATAGGGATTGACCACGCGGACCTTGTCGGCGTCGATGCCGAGCTGCTCCGCGACGCCACTCTTCAGGCCATGGACATACTGGCTGCCCTCGTAGATGACGAGGTTGTCGCCCATCCAGACGCAGCTGGTGGTGAACAGCTCCATTGGATTGTGGTGCTGCGTCGGCGTGCCGTAGGAGGCGGTGAACTTGACCTCGGCCGCGTCGAACGCCTTGGCGAAGTCGCCGACCTCAGGGTCTTCCTTGAACTGCGCATTCTGTCCCTTCGCGGCGGCCGTGGTCGTCCCCGGCGAGTCGAAGCTCGCACTCGGTGTCATGGCCGTATAGCTGACCTTGACACGGTTGGCGGCCTCGCGTGCGGCCTCGTAGGTTTCCGCGATGACGATCGCGATGATCTGGCCGTCATGGGAGATGTCGGCCGATTTCAGCGGCTGGATCGTGGTGCCGGCATAGCCGCCATTGCTGAAGAGTTTCGACTCCTTCAGCTTCGGTGCGTTCTCGTGCGTGACGATGTCGATCACGCCGCGGGCACGCCTGGCATCGTCGAGATCGAAACCGTCGATGCGGCCTTTGGCGATGGCGCTGGTGACCAGGAAGGCATAAGCCGGATTGTCCAGCGGCATGTCGGAGGCGTAGGTCGCCCGGCCCGTGACCTTTGCGGTCCCATCGTAGCGCGGCGCCGGCTTGCCCATGTTGGCCTTCGGCTCGGGAGCTGCAGCGGTCATGATCGGATCTCCATCGTTACGGCCTGCTGGAGCGCGCGTGCCACCACGCGCTTGCCGAGCGCGATCTTGAAGCTGTTGTGCCGGCGTCCCCGGGCGTCTGCAAACGCGGCATCCGCAACGCGCTGCGCCAGCGCTTCGTCGAACTTCTGTCCCTTCAGCAGCGCCTCCGCCTCGCGCGCCCGCCACGGCACCGTGGCAACACCGCCCAGCGCGACACGCGCGTCCTTGATCGTGCCATCCTGCACGTCGAGCGCGACCGCAGCCGACGACAGCGCGAATTCATAGGACTGCCGGTCGCGTGCCTTGAGGTACACCGAACGCGGCCAGCGGCCGGGAACGGAAAAGGCCGAGATCAACTCACCCGCCTGCAGCGCGGTCTCGATGTCGGGCGTGTTGCCCGGCGCCTTGTGCAGCTCTGTGAACGGCATGTTGCGCGTGCCGGACCTGCCGGTGATCTCGACCATGGCATCCAGCGCGATCAGCGCCTGAGCGAAATCGCCGGGATAGGTCGCGATGCACTGATCGGAGGTGCCGAGCACGGCGTGCATGCGGTTGACGCCGTCCATGGCGGCGCAGCCGGAGCCGGGATTGCGCTTGTTGCAATTCTCATAGGAGACATCGCGGAAATAGCTGCAGCGCGTCCGCTGCATCACGTTGCCGCCGAGCGTCGCCATGTTGCGCAGCTGGGCGCTGGCCGCCAGCTTCAGTGCATTCGCGATCACGGGATAACTGCGCTGGATCTCGACATGTGCCGCAACGTCGGACATCTTTGCCAGCGCGCCGAGCCGCAAGGCCTCGCTGCCCGGCTCGATCGCCGACCAGCCGCGGGCAAGCGGATTGATGTCGACGATCGCGGCGGGCCGCATCACATCCAGCTTCATCAGATCGATCAGCGTGGTGCCGCCGGCAAGCGGCTGTGCTGTCGCCTTCGTCAGCGGATTGTTAGCCGCCGCGGCGGCGCTGAGCGCCTGCAGGGCCATGTCGGGGTCGGTCGCCCTCTGGTACGAAAAAGGTCGCATGCGACTAGCCCTTCATGATCTCGGGCGCCGCCTGCTTCACAGCCGCGACGATGTTGGGATAGGCCGCGCAGCGGCAGATGTTGCCGCTCATATATTCGCGGATGTCGGCCTCGCTGCCCGCGTGCCCCTCCTTGACGCAGGCGACCGCCGACATGATCTGGCCAGGCGTGCAGTAGCCGCACTGAAACGCGTCGTTGTCGATGAAGGCCTGCTGCATCGGATGCAGGCGATCGTCGGTGGCAAGCCCCTCGATCGTCGTGATCTCCTGCCCTTCGGCGGCGACCGCAAGCGTCAGGCACGACACGACGCGCCGATCGTCGATCAGCACCGTGCAGGCGCCACACTGACCGTGATCGCAGCCCTTCTTGCTGCCGGTGAGCTTGAGATGGTCGCGCAGCGCATCGAGCACGGTGGTGCGGGCATCGATCCACAGGCGCTTGTCCTTGCCGTTGACCTGCAGCGTGACGTCGACGGGAAGCGACGGATCCTGCACGACCGACGTGCTCGCATCCTGCGCGGCCGCACGCGCGGTCATTGGCACCAGCGCACTGCCGGCAGCACCCGCCATGAAGGCGCGCCGGTCGAATCCGGATGGTCTGGAACTTGATTTATCGGACATGGACGGCCTCCGCCGCTTCAAGCAAAGCAGCGCACGCCTGCGCCGCTCACCGCCCACCAACTTGGGGCCATGAGCTCCGTTCCGAACGAGAAAGGGCGACGCAGCAGATGCCGCGTCGCCCTTCGTCAACTTTTTCTGATCCTGCGCGAGGAACCTCGCGCGCCGATCAATAGCCGAGCGCGCAGCCATCCTTGCGCGGATCGGAACCGCCGGTCAGCGTGCCCTTGTCCCAGTCGATCCAGATCGCCTGGGCGCCGCCGAGCGGACCGACCACGCTGGCGGTCTTGTGGCCGATCTTCTTCAGGCCTTCGACGATGTCGGCCGGCACGCTGTCCTCGAGCTGATACTGGCCCTCGTAGTGCAGGCCGCGCGGCATGTCGATCGCCTCCTGCACGTCGCAGCCATAGTCGAGGATGTTGGTCAGGAGATGGGTCTGGCCGGTCGGCTGGTACTGTCCGCCCATCACGGCGAACGACATCGTGGAACGGCCGCCCTTGGTGAGCAGACCCGGCATGATCGTGTGCAGCGGGCGCTTGCCGCCCTCGATGCAGTTGGGATGGCCCGGCTGGATGCGGAAGCCGCCGGCGCGATTCTGGAACAGCACGCCCGTCTTGTTGGAGACGATGGCCGAGCCGAAGGAATGCGCGACCGAGTTGATGAACGAGCAGACGTTGCGGTCCTTGTCCACCACCGTGATGTAGATGGTCGACGGGTTCATCGGCGGCGCGACGTTCGGCAGGTCGAGCATGCCGTCCATGCGGATCTTGCTGATGTACTCGTCGGCAAAACCCTTTTCGAGCATCTCGGCGACGTTGATCTTCATGTGATCGGGGGAGGCGACATGCATCTCGCGATTCATGTAGGCGATGCGCGCGGCTTCCGCCTCGAGATGGAAGCGCTCGACGCTCAGCGGCGCATACTTCGTCAGGTCGAAGCGCGACAGGATGTTGAGCATCAACAGCGCGGTGACGCCCGGGCCGTTCGGCGGGCATTGCCAGACGTCGTAGCCCTTGTACATGGTGCCGATCGGCGTCGTCGTCTCGGTGGTGTGCGCGGCAAAATCGTCGAGCGTGTGCAGACCGCCGATGCCGCGCAGGGTCTCGACCATGTCTTCGGCGATGGCGCCCTTGTAGAAGGCGTCGCGGCCGTCCTTGGCGATCGCCCGCAGCGTCTTGCCGAGCTCGGCCTGGCGGATGACGTCGCCGGCGACCGGCGGCTTGCCGCCCGGCAGCAGATAGCGCTGGGTGTTGGTGCCGTTCTTCAGCTTCTCGAACTGGTTCTTCCAGTCGAAGGCGATGCGCGGGGCGACGACGTAGCCCTCTTCCGCCGCCTTGATCGCAGGCTGGAGCAGCCGGTCGAAGCCGAACTTGCCGTGATCCCGCAGCACGGTCGCAAAGGCGTCGATCACGCCGGGGATCGAGACCGCATGCGCCGAGGTCAGCGGCACGGAAGTGATCTTGCGCTCAAGATACCAGTCGGCGTTCGCCGCCTTCGGCGCCCGGCCGGAGCCGTTATAGGCGAGGATCTTGCCCTCGCCGCGCGGCTGGATCAGCGCAAAACAGTCACCGCCGATGCCGGTCGATTGCGGCTCGATCACGCCGAGCACGGCCGACCCCGCGACCGCCGCGTCGACCGCCGTGCCGCCCTCGCGCAGCACCTCGATCGCAGCGAGCGACGCCTGCGGATGCGAGGTCGCCACCATCGCGTTGGTGGCGTGGACCGTGGACCTGCCGGGGAAATGGAAGTTTCTCATCGAATTCTTGCTCTCGTTAGGCTGTCTTGGGCCGTGTACGCGGATGGCGCGCCATCCCGGAAAAAACCGGGCCTACATGACACATTCCGGCCCGCCGGGGCAATGCTGGCATACCAGGGAAATGGCAGCCATCCGCTGTTAGTCCTTTCGCGATCCGCAGCCATGCGGGTTTTCTGGGCGGCGGCCGCCTGCTAAACGAGCCGCATGCTGACCAAGGTCGCCGCCTTCTACCAATTCGCCGCCCTGCCCGATTACCGCGAGCTGCGCGAGCCGCTGCGCGCGTTCTGCGCTGGTCTCGCGCTGAGGGGCAGCGTGTTGCTGGCACAGGAGGGCATCAACGGCACGGTCGCGGGCGCGCCGGAGGCGATCGACACCCTCGCCCATGAGCTTGCACACGGCAGCATGTTCGGCGGCAGGCTGAACAATCTCGAATTGAAGTTCTCGACCGCCGCAGCGATGCCGTTTGGCCGCCTCAAGGTGCGGCTCAAGAAGGAGATCGTCACGCTCGGCGACGCGGCCGCCGATCCGACACGCCAGGTCGGCACCTATGTCGATGCAGCCGAATGGAACGCCTTGATCGCGGCGCCCGATACGCTGGTGCTCGACACCCGCAACGCCTTCGAGGTAGCGATGGGCACGTTCAAGAGCGCGGTCGATCCCGGCATCAGGAGCTTTGGCCAGTTCAAGGACTTTGCCGCCGAGCAGCTCGATCCGGCAAAACATCGCAAGATCGCGATGTTCTGCACGGGCGGCATCCGCTGCGAGAAGGCGAGCGCACATCTGCTCGCACGTGGCTTTGCCGAGGTCTACCACCTCAAGGGCGGCATCCTGAAATATCTGGAAGAGGTGCCGGAGGCGCAGAGCCGCTGGCGTGGCGAATGCTTCGTGTTCGACGAGCGCGTCGCGCTCGGCCATGGTCTGCGCGAACGGAGCTCGCTCGAACAAGACATGGGGCACGACCGTGACGAATGAGATCAAGACGCTCGCCGAGCGCATCGACGCGCTGGAGATGCGCATCGCCTATCAGGACGACACCATCGAGACGCTGAACCAGACGATTACCGCGCAGTGGAAGCAGATCGACGTGCTGACGCGGAAGATCACAGAGCTCGGCGAGCGGCTTCAGGAAGCCGAAGCGAACGCGCCGGGCCCCGCCAACGAGCCCCCGCCGCATTATTGAGCGATCTTACTCGCCGACCGCCCTGGGCAACAGGTTCATGACCTCGCCCGACATCATCAGGCGGTCGCGGCCTGCGTCCTTGGCGGCATAGAGCGCGCGGTCCGCGGCCTCCACCAGTGAAGCCGTTCCCGCGGTGCGCTCGAACGAAGGGCGGCAGGCAGCGCCGCCGAGCGAGGCGCTCACGCATCCCGAACTCGGGCTCGAGGCGTGGACGAGGCCGGCCTCGTGAATGGCCTGGCGGATCCGCTCGCCGATCCGGGCGCAGCCGGCAGCATCGGTATTCGGTAGCAGCATCGCGAATTCCTCGCCGCCGTAGCGCGCCGCCAGATCGCCGGCGCGCTGCATCTCCGCCGCGAGGATCTTGGCGATCACGCGCAGGCAGGCATCGCCCGCGGGATGGCCGTATTCGTCGTTGTAGGCCTTGAAGTGGTCGACGTCGATCATCAGCAGAGCGAGGCTGGAACGGTCGCGATAGGCGCGCGCCCATTCTTCCTTCAACCGCTCGTCGAAGCGGCGGCGGTTGGCAAGCCCGGTGAGGCTGTCCTCGATCGCAAGCGTCTCGAGCCTGGTTTCCAGCTGCTTGTGCTCGGTGATGTCGCGCGAGATCGCGACCACGCCGTCGACGCGGCCATTGTCCTTCCGCGTCACCCGCATGGTCGATTCGAGCCAGACTTCGCCCTTCTGCCGGTGCGAGCTGCGGTAGGTGACGCGCGCCTCCTCTTTCTCGCCACGCTTCATGGCGTCGACGATCGCCTGGACCCGCGGCAGGTCGTCCGCATGAACGCCGGCGAGTGCCGGCGTTCCGATCAGCTGATTGGCGCGCCAGCCGACGACGCGCGCCGACGACGGCGAGACGTAGCGCAGCCGCTCGTCGAGCCCGATGCGGGTCACCATGTCGCTGGAGCCTTCGGCAAGCAGCCGGAAATGGGCTTCCTTCTCGACCAGCGCGGCCGCCATGCGCTGGCCCCGCTGCAGCTGCCGCACCAGCACCGCGCCGATGATCGCGATCAGCATGACCAGCGCGAGCACGTAGAGCATGCGGGAGATCGCCGCGGCGCGCCAGGGCGCCAGCAGCTCGTCCCTGTCGACGGTGGCGAGCAGGAAGAACGGATAGCGGTTGCTGCGCTTGAAGAAGCTGACTCGTTCGGCGCCGTCCAGCGGCGACTTGAAGTGATAGGCGCCGCTCGGCCCCTGCAGGCTCGGGTTGCGAAACAGCGGCTTGTCGGCGACGCTGCGTCCGACGAATTTCTCGTTGCTCGGATAGCGCGCGACGATCAGGCCGTCGCCATGTGTCAGCGCCACGGAGCTGTTGCGGCCGATCTCGAACTGCTCGTAGAAACGCGACAGATATCCGGAACTGATGGTCGCGAGCACCACGCCGCCGAAGCTGCCGTCCGGCTTGTTGAAGCGGCGCGACAGGGTGATGACCCATTCGCCATCGAGCAGGCTCTTCACGGGACGGCCGAGATGAGCCTCACGTTTCGGGGACAGCTGGTGCTGGCGGAAGAACGCGTCGTCGCTGAACGTCGAGCCGATCGTGCCCGGCGAGGTCAGCCAGTTGCCGTGGTCGTCGATGATGGCGAGGCTGTGGACCCGCTCCATCGCCTTCTTGCGCGCCTCCAGGAGGGTTCTGAGCTTGGCGATCGTAGCCGGTTCGGTGCCGTCCATCTCCAGCCGGCTGACGACGCCGACGACGCCGGAATCCAGGAGGTCGAGGCTGTCCTCGGCGTGCTGCGTCAGCGAGCGCGCAACATTGGCCATCTCGGTCTCGGCACCTCTGAGCACCGCCTCGCGTGCCGCCCATTCGCGCCAGCCGCTGACGCCGAGGATGGTCGCGCAGGTGAGAACGACGAATGCCGCCGCGCGCAGCGGCAGGCGGCTCCATCCGGCTCTGAGGGTCACAACGTTCATGCGGCAGAATATCTCCGATCGTTTTCGGAACCTCTGCCGCTTCTATTATTGAACTCTGAAATCACTACCGGAATACGCGGCGATCTCCCCGGTTTCCAGTAGTCCTACGGACGCAAGGATTCGCGCATCGCTAACAAGACATTAGCAAACCTGTCGGAATCCGGCCTTCCCGCCGCTAGCTGAAGAGCGCCTTAACCTTGTCCCAGAGCGAAGGATGGTCGGCATCCGCATCGGCCCTGGAGGGCGTCGGCTGGGTGGCGCTCACGGGATCGGAAGCGGGGAAGGTATCTTTCAGCCCGGCGTCGAGCTTGGTATGGCGGTCGGCAGTGAGCGCCTCGCGCAGATCGTCGGCATGCTTGTCGTGCGGCGCGGGATTGAATGTCTCAGCCATGATCTCCTCCATTGGCTGGTCAACGCGGTCCAATTGCGCTGGTTCCCCTGTTCCGCTGAGGACCGGGGCGGTGTATCAGGGGCCATAACCTTGTGCAGGACCATTCGTGCCCCAGTCTGCGACGAAACCTTTCATCGACGTGCTCTCCGGCCAGCGCCAGACCATCCCGCCCATGTGGATGATGCGGCAGGCCGGTCGTTACCTGCCGGAATATCGCGAGGTGCGCGCCAAGGCCGGCGGCTTCCTCGATCTCTGCTTCAATCCAGAGCTTGCGGCCGAGGTGACGCTGCAACCGATCCGCAGGTTCGGCTTCGACGCCGCGATCATCTTCTCCGACATTCTCGTGATCCCTTACGCGCTCGGCCGCTCGGTGCGCTTCGAGGTCGGCGAGGGTCCGCGGCTCGAGCCGCTGGACGATCCCGCCAAGGTCGCGACGCTCGCCGCGCGCGCCGATTTCGGTAAGCTCGCGCCGGTGTTCGAGGCACTCAAGATCGTGCGCGCCGCGCTCGATCCGAAGACCGCGCTGATCGGCTTCTGCGGGGCACCGTGGACGGTCGCGACCTACATGGTCGCCGGCCAGGGCACGCCGGACCAGGCGCCGGCGCGGATGATGGCCTACCGGCATCCGGAGGCGTTTGCGAAAATCATCGACGTGCTGGTGGAGAACTCGATCGAATATCTGCTGGCCCAGCTCGCTGCCGGCGCCAATGCCTTGCAGATCTTCGACACCTGGGCGGGCGTGCTGCCGCCGGCCGAGTTCGCGCGCTGGTCGGTCGAGCCGACGCGGCGCATCGTCGAAGGCGTGCGCGCAAAAGTGCCGGATGCGAAGATCATCGGCTTCCCGCGCGGCGCCGGCGCGCAATTGCCTGGTTACGTCGAGGCGACCGGCGTGAATGCCGTGAGCATCGACTGGACCGCGGAGCCCGCCTTCATCCGCGAGCGCGTCCAAAGCAAGGTCGCCGTGCAGGGCAATCTCGATCCGCTGGCGCTGATTACCGGTGGCGCAGCCCTCGACCGCGCGGTCGACAACGTGCTGGCGAATTTTGCGCAGGGCCGGCTGATCTTCAACCTCGGCCACGGCATCCAGCCGGAGACTCCGATCGCCCATGTCGAGCAGATGCTGAAGCGCGTGCGGGGGTGAATGGCGACCGGCCTCTCCACATCGTCATGGCCGGGCTCGTCCCGGCCATCCACGCCTAACCACGCAGCACGAAGAACGTGGATGCCCGGGACAAGCCCGGGCATGACGACCTCTTATGGCCGGCTCAACAAAAAAAACGCGAAAACAACCCCATGCACAGTACAAATCATTGAAGAATTTCGCGCGACGCACTCATTCGCTTTTTCAGAATATGATTTGACCCGTCGGGCAAAACAGGGCATACTGCCATCATCGCCCCAACGCCATTTTGCCGAGAGCAGATCGGACGTGCATACCCATGATCGACGAACCGAGCGAGCACTCTGGCACTGCTGAGGCCAGATTGGCTGAGGCAGTGTCGGCATTCCGGAATTGGGCTGATTGCTACCCGGTTGGCGAGCGATCTGGTGAGTGGGAATGCGACTACGATCAATGGCCATCGATCACGAGTGCCTTCACCGCATTTTTGGATTCAGGCGTCCCGCAGCGTTGGAACGCTTCGGTCATCGAGATGCTGCTTTACATCCTTGCCCGCGACAATGAAATGGAGATGCTCAAGGAAGAGCTGATCACCAGGCCTGCTCATCTCGTGGTTTTGGCGAGGGCCGCCCTCCGTTCAACGGAACAAGACGCCCGATGGCAGCTTGCAGATGCCCTTGGGAGCATTGAGCTTCCCGCCAATGAAGTTGAACCGCTGCTGGTGCAACTTTTTCACGATCGGGATGAGTACGTAAGCCGGCGGGCGCTTCTTGCTCTCGCTCGCAGACAGACAAGTGAGGCAGAGGCGCTTGCGCTTCGCGCGTGGAGCACCGAGCACGAATATCAGCGCATGGCCGCGCTCGAAGCACTTTTCGCCTGTCGCTCGCCATTGCTCCAGTCGCATCTGGATCTCGCTGAGCGCGACGGGCGGCAACATCTCGTCAATGCTGCCAACAAGCTCCGCTCGAAGTAGGCTTACAAGGAAAGCCAGTAAAGGGGCGATCTTCCAGACACTCGTCTCGCACTGGCGCACAAGTGCTCGTCAGGTACAAATGTCCGTCGTCTGGAAGAAAGCTTTTCTACCGCGGCCGGCTGCGCTCGATGATTTCAGCGGCGCCCTTACCAAGCAAATCGAGACCCACCGCACGGCCGAGTTCACGCGGCCGGTTGGCGGGGCCTTCGCGCGAGGCTTCGATGATGGTGTTGCCGGAGAGGTCGAGCACGGACGCGGTGAGCGACATCCGATCGCCTGTGATGGTCGAGAAGCCGGCCACCGGCGAATTGCAGTGGCCGTTCAGCACCCACAGCACTTCGCGTTCGGCATCGGCACAAGCATGCGCTGAGGGATCGTCGATCGATGCGAGGATGCGCCGCGTCTGCCAGTCCTGCGCTGCGCATTCGACCGCGACAATGCCCTGCCCTGCCGCCGGCAGCATCTCAGCCGCGGTGAATTCGTAGGCGATACGGCCGGCGAGACCGACGCGGTCGAGGCCGGAACGCGCCATGATCAGCGCATCGGCCGGGCCCACGGCGCCGCCATCCGGCAGGCGCTGCTTCTCGCCATTGTCGAGCTTGCGCACACGCGTGTCGGCGGCGCCGCGGAAGTGGATGACTTCCACGTCCGGAAACAGCCGCCGCGCATAGGCCGCCCGGCGCACCGCATTGGTGCCGATTTTAAAGCCCTTGCCGCGGGACTGGCGCAGCGCCTCGATCGTTACGCCCTCGCGCAGCACCAGCGCGTCGTTCGGCGGATCGCGCGACAGCGTCGCGCCGATGACGAGGCCGGGCGTGTCCTCGTTGCCCGGCATGTCCTTCAGCGAGTGCATCGCCGCCTGCAACTCGCCCGAGAGTACGGCGGCGCGGATCTGCGCGACGAAGGCGCCGCCCTTGCCGCCATGCGGCAGCAGCTTGCTGGTCTGGTCGAGATCGCCCGTGGTGTCGAACTTGACGATCTCGACGTCGAGACCCGGCACGGCGGCGGTCAGGCGGCGCGCGATCTCTTCCGTCTGTGCCAGCGCCATCGCGCTCTTGCGGGTGCCGATCTTCAGTCGCGTAGCCAAGCCGTTCTCCATCAGTCGCGCGGGTTAGCGCGCATCCTCCAATATCATGTCGGAGGCCTTTTCGGCGATCATGATGATCGGCGCGTTGGTGTTCCCCGACACGAGGTCCGGCATGACCGAGCCGTCGACGACGCGAAGGCCTTCGAGCCCCCTCACCTTCAGCCGCTGGTCGACCACCGCGAGCGCGTCATTGCCCATACGACAGGTCGAGGTCGGATGGTAGATGGTGCTGCCGCGCTCGCGGCAATAATCGAGCAGCTCGGCGTCCGTGGATACCTTCGCGCCGGGATCGTACTCACCAGCCACGAACGGCTTCAGCGCCGGCGCGCTCAATATCCTGCGCAGGATCTTCAGGCCTTCGACGTTGGTAGTGCGGTCGGTCTCGGTCGACATGTAGTTGATGCGGATCTCCGGCGGCACGGTCGGGTCCGCGCTTCTGATGCGCAGGGAGCCGCGGCTTTCGGGACGGAGCTGGCACACCGACGCGGTGAAGCCGGAGAAATCGTGCAGCTTCTCGCCCATCTTGTCGGTCGAGAACGGCAGGAAGTGGACCTGGATGTCGGGCGAAGCCAGCCGCGGGCTGGTCTTGAAGAACGCGCCCGCCGTGCCGGCCGCGATCGTCAGCCAGCCCTTGCGGAACAGCGCATAGCGCGCGCCGGCGAGCGTGCGGCGGAGCGGATTGTTGACGGTGTCGTTGAGCGTGATCTTCTGCGAGCAGCGCATCACGATGCGGACCTGCATGTGGTCCTGGAGATCGTGGCCGACGCCTTGCGCGTCGAGCACGACGTCGATGCCATGCTTGCGCAGGAGATCCGCAGGGCCGACGCCGGAGAGCTGCAAGAGCTGCGGCGAGTTGTAGGCGCCGCTCGACAGCACGACCTCCTTGCGCGCGCGGGCGCGGCGCACATTTGCGCCTTGGCGATATTCAACGCCGACCGCACGGCGTCCCTCGAACAGCACGCGCTGGCCGAGCGCGGAGGTTTCGACCTTGAGATTGCCGCGGGTCTTCGCGGGGCCGAGATAGGCCACCGCCGTCGAGGCGCGGCGGCCATTGCGCGTCGTGGTCTGGAACAGGCCGACGCCCTCCTGCGTGGCGCCGTTGAAATCGGGATTGTAGGGCAGACCGGTCTCGACCGCAGCGTCCATGAACGCCTTCGACAGCGGATCGGTCACGACCATGTTGGAGACCGGCAGCGGACCGCCGCTGCCGTGATATTGATCGGCGCCGCGCGTCTGGTTCTCGGCCTTCTTGAAATATGGCAGCACGTCGTCATAGCCCCAGCCGGCATTGCCGTGCTGGCGCCAGCGGTCGTAATCCTCGTGCTGGCCGCGCACGTAAAGCAGGCCGTTGATCGAGCTCGATCCGCCCAGCGTTTTTCCGCGCGGCTGGAACACTTGCCGTCCCTTCAATTCGGGCTCCGGCTCGGTCTGGTACATCCAGTTGACCGTCTTCTCCTTGAACAGCTTGCCATAGCCGAGCGGCACGTGGATCCAGATGTTGGAATCCTTCGGGCCGGCCTCGAGCAGCAGCACGCTGTGCTTGCCGTTCGCCGACAACCGGTTGGCGAGCACGCAGCCGGCCGAGCCGGCGCCGACGATGACATAGTCGAATTCGGGATCAGTGGATGCGAGAGAGGAATTTGCGTTCATGCGCTAGTCTTCTTGTTGTGTGGGCGTTTCCGGTTCGTCACTAGCACAATCATGCAGCGACGCGCAGCGCCTCGACCAGCGACTTGAACGCACGGGCATATTCCGCGCCCGCCCTTGCGATATCGGCGCGTCCGGCGCAGGCGACCGCGGCCTCCGTCACCGCGCCGAGCAGCAGCCGCGCCAGCGGCTCGACCGGCTGCTTTGCGATCAGGCCGGCTTCCATGGCAGTCGCAATCGCACGCGGCAGCTTGCCGCCAAAATGCTGCGCGTCGATCGCGCGCCAGCGCTCCCAGCCGAGCACGGCGGGGCCGTCGCGCAGGATGATCTGGCCGGTCGGGCCCTTGGCGGTCGCGGCGAAGTAATGCTGGGTGCCGGCGACCATCGCGGCGAGCACGTCCTTCTCGGCGCGGGCGGCGCTGTCGATCTCGACGACAAGATCGCGCGAGACCAGATCGAACACGGCTTCGAATACCGCCTCCTTGGTCTTGAAGTGATGATAGACCGCGCCCTTGGCGATGCGCGCGTCTTCCGCGATCTCGTCCATGGTGGTGGCGGCAAAGCCTTGCGTGCCGAACAGCCGGCGCGCCACCGTCAGGATCGCCTCGATCGTCGCCGCGCGCCGCTCCGCCTGCTTTGCCATGCTGTTCCGTTCTAGTCCAATTCGGCGGACGCGGCCAGTTGACTTTTCGACTACCGGTCGGTATTTACCGACCAGTGGTCGGTTTTATCGTGAGGTGGATCATGCCCAGCCTTGATGTCGTCGAAGCGTTTGCCAAGCGCCTGGAGGACGGGGATTTCGTCGGCGCGATAGAACAATTCTATACGCCCGACGCCGCGACCTATGAGAACAACGCCGCGCCGACGGTCGGGCGCGACAAGCTGGTCGCGAAGGAGCGCGGCGTGCTGGCCGCGACCAAGGAGGTCAAGGCCGTGCGCATCGGGCCGAGCCTGATCGAAGGCGATCATGTCGCGACCCGCTGGGTTTTCACCTTCACCAATGCGGAAGGAGTGACGCGGACGCTGGACGAGATCGCGTGGCAAACCTGGCGGGGCGATCAGCTGGTCGAGGAGCGGTTCTATTACGATCCGAAGCAGATGGGGCGGTGACTGCGAGCCTAGACACTGCTGTCATCGCCCGGCTTGACCGGGCGATCCAGTACGCCGAGACAGTTGAGGCTCAATCGAGACGCCGCGGCGTACTGGATGCCCCGCCTTCGCGGGGCATGACGGCGGAGTTTTTTGCGGCCCCTCCCTTTTCCAACACCGCGCATTTGTATCGATTTGTTATCGATACGAGGACTGGAACACGCAGAAGTGGTCGAGCCGATCGCCGCAAGCGGCGATAATTCATAGTTCCTCAAAGGTTTGCGGCGAATTGTCCAGGCCTAGCCGGACCAACGTCCGATGCTGCCAGGCTCTCGAATGCGGACTCAAACGACCAGCTATGTCGCGCGGCTGTTCGCCGGTGATCTGTCGGCCTTTGGCGGTCCCGCAACCGACGAGGCCGTCGCCGGCCATATCCGGGCCGAGCAGATGTCCCTGGTGCTCGGCTATTCGGTCGGCATCATGCTTGCCAATGCCTGCAACGCCATCGTGCTGGCGATCGCGCTGTGGCAGTCGCCGGACGGGATGTTCGCCCTGATCTGGGCGGTTGCCGTGGCCGGCGGCGCGATCGCATTCGGCCTGCAATCCCACGCCGCGCGCCGCATCACCAAGCCGCAATTCGTCTCCCGCCGCGCCATGCACCGGCTGGTGCGCAATGCCTTTCTGCTCGGCGCGGCATGGGGCATCGTCCCGGTCGCCTTCTTCGCCAACGCCTCGACCGGCGGCCAGCTCGTCATCACCTGTCTGTGCTCGGGAATGCTGGCGGGCGGCGCGCTTGCCTTCGCCACGATCCCGATCGCGGCCATTGCCTTCACGGCGCCGATCTTCATCGGGATCGCCATCTGCCTCGGCAGGAACGGCGATCTGGCCTTTCTGCTGATTGCCTTCCTCGTCGTGGTCTACGGAAGCGTGCTGCTGCGCGGCGTGTTCGTCAACTCGTTCTCGTTCGCGCGCCGGGTGATGCGGCAGATCGAGGCCGAGCGCACGGTGCGGCAGGATTCGCTGACGCAGCTGCCCAACCGCTTCGCCTTCAACGAGACGCTCGACGCCGCCTTGAAGCGGCTGGCCTTGTCCGGCGAGGAATTCGCCGTGCTGCTGCTCGACCTCGATCGCTTCAAGGAGGTCAACGACAAATTCGGCCACCCCGCCGGCGACGAATTCCTGGTCCAGGTCGCGAGCCGCCTGCAGCGCTGCACGCGCGCGGCCGAGCATGTCGCGCGCATCGGCGGCGACGAGTTCGCGCTGGTGATGGCCAACCTGGCGCGGCCCGAGGATGCGCTCGAGATCGCCGAGCGCTTCGTCACAGCCTTCGACGAGCCGTTCCGGATCGAGGGGCGCCAGATCGTCGGCGCGACCAGCGTCGGCATCGTGCTGGCGCCGCGCGACGGCAACACGCCGCTCGACGTCATGAAGAACGCGGATGCCGCGCTCTATCGCGCCAAGAAGGCGGGACCCGGCACGGTCCGCTTCTTCGAGGAAGCCGACGACAGGGTCTCCCGCGACCGCAAGGCGCTGCAAGCGGATCTGGAAGGTGCGGTCGGGCGAGACGAGCTGTTTCTGGTGTTCCAGCCGTTCTTCGACCTCGGCAACAATCGCATCACCGGCTTCGAGGCGCTGTTGCGCTGGCAGCATCCCTCGCGCGGACTGGTGCCGCCGAGCGAGTTCATTCCGATCGCCGAGGAAACCGGGCTGATCCACGAGATCGGCGAATGGGTCATCCGCCGCGCCTGCGCGACGGTTGCGCAGTGGCCGGACGGGATCAGGGTCGCGGTGAATTTCTCCGCGGCGCAGTTTCACAACACCGGCATTCTCCAGATCATCGTGCAGGCGCTTGCCGACGCCAAGATCGCCCCGCACCGGCTCGAGATCGAGATCACGGAATCGATGCTGCTGTCGAAATACGGCTCGGCGGAGTCAGTGCTGAACGCGCTGCTGGAGCTCGGCGTCACCGTGGCGCTCGACGATTTCGGCACCGGCTTCTCCTCGCTCACCTATCTGCGCAAGCTGCCGTTCAGCCGGATCAAGATCGACCAGTCCTTCATTCGCGACATGCTGGTGCAGCCGGACTGCGCCGCGATCGTGAAGTCGGTGATCTCGCTCGCGCGCGACCTCAACATCGGCGTGGTCGCCGAAGGCGTCGAGACCGCCGATCAGCTCGAATATCTGCGCCAGATCAGTTGCGACGAAGTGCAGGGTTATCTGATCAGCCGGCCGGTGTCGGCGGACGGCGTGCTGGCGCTGCTCGACACGAAGAAGCGGGCAACCTACGCAGCGTAGGGCGCCAACACTTTCCACGAGCGTCATGGCCGGGCTTGTCCCGGCCATCCACGTCTTACTCGGCGGCACGAAGAACGTGGATGCCCGGGACAAGCCCACGGCTGTCCGGTTCAAAATTATTGGACAGAGCGCATGGCGTTGATTCTACTCGATCCTGGACGTCTGCAAGCGTTCCGGGACACGAATGGAGATCAGCGCCATGCCGCACCACAATACAGTA
>NZ_JAVAYM010000087.1:0-581 GCF_054185205.1 Bradyrhizobium sp. 14AA
CCCGGTAGGTATAGGGCGTGCCCATCGAGTCGCCAAGCGCGGCTCGGTCTGCGTGGCAGCCGCTTTGCGGAACCTGAGACAGGACGATGATGAAGACCCGATCTAGCCCCTTGTCCAGCGAGAGCGACAGTCGCGTAGCGGCGTTGTCGTCGATCGGTGGATTGCGCGGGTCCGGATGGATTCGTCGGGAGCAGCGATACCGCTGATCCGGCGCGACCTCTTCCGGGCTCGATCTTGATGAACCCGGAAGGAAAGGAGGTCGCGATGACCCGACTGCTACTGCGCCTCGTGCGCCTCAACAATCATGATACCCGGGCGGTGCCGCCCATTCCCCGCAAGCGGCCGATCGCGCGCTGGGTCCGCGCGGCGGACGGATCGCTGCGCTGCCTCTGGGACGATCGCCGCCGCGCTGCCGATGTGTCGTCGCCCGAGCGCCGGCCGACGCCGGTGCGGGAGTCGGTGTAATGAATCTCCAGGCACGTATCGCGTCGTCACCGCGCGCAGCTCGACGACGCGCATGTCGGCCATATCCTGGGCGCGTTCGGCACCGCCGCGAGCACGGGCAGCTTCCGCAGGTCCGA
>NZ_JAVAYM010000011.1:0-264487 GCF_054185205.1 Bradyrhizobium sp. 14AA
CAGGGCTCGATCTGCGAAAAGACCTCATGCATTTTCGAACGCTTGACCTTGCGCGAGATTGACCGGCCGCCCTCGCTCTCGAGCCCATGAACCTGAAAATAGTTCTTGCCCAGATCAATCGCCGCTCTGATAAACTTCGCCATGGACGGCTCCCCTCTTTGTGGCGCTCCGGCGACCACGTTTTGGCACTTGATGCCGTTCAGGTGGGGCCGTCCACAACATCATTGCGAGCGAAGGGAAGCAATCCAGACTGTTTCGGCGGAAAGATTCTGGATTGCTTCGTCGCAAGGGCTCCTCGCAATGACGGGAGAAAGCGATCCCTGCCCTACTCAGCTCGTGGCCCGGATGGAGCCCAGCCTGTAGGATGGGTTGAGCTCTTCGCGAAACCCATCACCACCGCGGCCAAATCAATCGTTTCGCTTCCGCTCTTCCCATCAAACCATCCAGCCGATTTGGCGGGCAATCGGTCAGATGATGACCGCGACTGCGGAGAGCGGCGACCGGGAAGAGATGGGTTTCGCAAGAGCTCAACCCATCCTACGAAGATCGCTCCGCCCCAACGAAAAAGGCCCGGTCGCACGACCGGGCCTTGTCTTCGTCAGCTCTGCGCCCCCGCTCAAGCCGCCTTCGAAACCAGCGCCTCGCTCTCGATGAGCTCCGTCCCGATCAGATAGTCCCGGCAGCCGCGCAGCGACCGCAGCGCGCGGTTGAAGTCGATGCCGGTCGAGACCAGCGCATGCAGGGTTGCCGGATTGCGCACGATGCCGCGCAGCACGGCGGCGAGGTCAATCTGGCCGTTCGGCTTGATGGCGGCGCGGGCGATCGCCGGCAGCGCACGGTGGGCGGGGTCGCTGATGACGCGGACCGCGGCGAAGGGCAGCCCGGCCTCGGCGGCGTAGGCGGCCGCGATGTGGCTTTCCATGTCGACGGCGGCAGCGCCCGTCTCCGAGTGCAGCGCCGCCTTGCAGGAGCTCTTGGTGACCACTTCCTCGGCACCGGCGAGGCTGCCGCGCACCACGCGGCGGCGGCCCGAGGTCAGGCGGTCGATGAGGTCGTCGCCGAGCGACAGGCCGGCGGCCCAGCGGGCATCGCCGGACAGCACCTCGGTCGCCAGCACGACGTCGCCGGAGCGCAGCGTCGGGTCGAGCCCGCCGGCCACGCCGAACGAGATCACGCCGCGAATCGTCTCAGGATCCACCACCGTCAGCAGCGCCCGCAACTGGGTCGGGCTGCTGGACGAGCAGATGACGGCCATGCCGGGGCCGGCCGCGATACGGGCCTCCTGAACCAGTCCAGTCACGATCAAGATCGGCCGCGGATCAATGGCATTGCCCGCGGTAAGATAGCCCCCCGTCCCCAAAGTCACATTCCGACCCCTACCACCCTGCTGTTGGTGTTCCGCAAGTTCCGATACCGCGCCAGCGCCCACAGCGGGAAGAACTTCGGGTAACCATGATACCGTAGATAGAATACACGGGGGAAGCCTGTGGCGGTGTACCGCTGCTCGTCCCACAGTCCTTTTTCGTTCTGTGTTGCAATCAGGTACTCCACCCCGCGGGCGACGGCCGGGTGATCAACCTCGCCTGCCGCCATCAGGGCAAGCAAGGCCCATGCCGTTTGCGAGGCGGTCGAGGGGGCGGCCTCCCAGCCCCGGTAGTCCAGCCGGTAGCTGACGGCGTCCTCGCCCCAGCCGCCGTCCTTGTTCTGGATCGACGCCAGCCAGGCGGCGGCCTTCCGGATCATGGGGTCGTCGTGGCGAACACCGGCCATGTTCAGGGCGCAGAGCACCGACCAGGTTCCATAGATGAAGTTCATGCCCCAGCGGCCGTACCAGGAGCCCTCGGGGTGCTGGGTCTTCCTGAGGTAGGCGACCCCGTCGGCAACGTGCTTGCTCGTCTTCTCGGTCTCGCCGAGCTGAGCCAGCATCGAGATGCAGCGGGCCGTGACGTCCTCGGTCGGCGGATCCAGCAACGCGCCGTGGTCCGAGAACGGGATGTTGTTGAGGTAATATTCGAGATTGTTGACGTCGAAGGCGGCCCAGCCGCCGTCGTCGCTCTGC
Organism: Bradyrhizobium sp. 14AA; assembly: GCF_054185205.1. Classification (NCBI taxonomy): domain Bacteria; kingdom Pseudomonadati; phylum Pseudomonadota; class Alphaproteobacteria; order Hyphomicrobiales; family Nitrobacteraceae; genus Bradyrhizobium; species Bradyrhizobium sp. 14AA. The sequence goes on from NZ_JAVAYM010000011.1 coordinate 2,060, forward strand.
ATGCCCTCGATCCACTCCCGGCCGCGGTCGATCGCCGCATCATAGCCGGTCGCACCGTGCTCCCGGCGCATGCGGTCCATCGACATCACCACCACGGCGGTGTCGTCGAGGTCAGGATAATGCGCGTTGTTGTACTGGAAGGCCCAGCCGCCCGGGCGCACGTCGGGCCGCTTCGCGGCCCAGTCGCCCTTCACCTCGAGCTCCTGCTTCGGGATCAGCCAGTCGAGGCCCTGCTTGGCCGCCGGCACCGCCTTGTCGCCGCCGGCTTCCAGCAGCGCATGCGCCGTCAAGGTCGTGTCCCACACCGGCGAGACGCAGGGCTGGCAATAGGCCTCGTCGTCGTGGATCACGAGCAGCTTGTCGATGCCCCGGCGCGTGATCGCGCGCGGCGGGAAGCTCTCGTCCTTGCCGAGCGCGTCGTACATCATGACGATGTTGGCCATGGGCGGATAGATCGCGCCCATGCCGTCTTCGCCGTTGAGCCGCTCCTCGGTGAAGGCGAGCGCGGCGTCGATCGCGCGCTTGCGCAGGCTCTTCGGAAACATCGGCTCGATGACGCGCAGGATCGCATCGAGCGACCTGAACAGCAGGAACCAGGCCATGCTCTGGTGCGGCGCCTTGGCGGTCATGCCGATCGAGCGCGGGTCCTGCAGGAACAATTCGTCGATGCCGACGCCCTTGGGATTTTTCGCGAGCGGCTTCAGCGCGGCGAGCACCATCAGCGGCACCATGGTGGTGCGCGCCCAATAGGAGATCTTGTTGAGGTGGAACGGCGACCAGAACGGCAGCAGCACGATCTCGATCGGCAGCACCGGCACCGCGCGCCAGGTCACGACGCCGTACATCGCGAGCAGGAAGCGCGTGAAGACGTTGCTGTTGATGGCGCCGCCGCGGGCATGGATCGCCTCGCGCGCGCGCACCATGTGCGGGCTATCTGTGGAATCGCCGATCATCTTCAGCGCGAAATAGGCCTTCACGCTGGCGCTCATGTCGAACTCGCCGTCATGCACCAGCGGCCAGCCGCCATGGGCGCCCTGCACGCGGCGCAGATAATTGGCGATCTTGGCTTCGAGCGCGGTGTCGACGGGCTCGGCGAGATAGTGGCGCAAGAGAACGTATTCGGCCGGAATCGTGCAGTCGGCCTCGAGCTCGAACACCCAATGGCCGTCGGCTTGCTGGAAGCCGATGACGCCTTGCGTGGCCGACGCAATGCTCGAGTCCAGGATGCTCGATTCCAGGACTTCGCGGCTGGTCGCGTTCACGGAATCCATCACGCTCGATTGCTCCGATAGTTGATTTGAATTGACCGGGACTTTGCCCGTCAGGGCCGCATTTCAAGATCTCTTGGCGGCCAAAACCAGATCGGCGGCGCGATCGCCTGATCGAACCGATCCCTCGATGGTTGCAGGCAATCCCGTAGCAGTCCAGTCACCGGCGAGGAACAGGTTTTTCAGCGCGGTGACCGGCTCCGGACGCAGGGCATTCTGCGCAGGCGTTGCCGCAAATGTGGCACGGCGCTCGCGCACGATCTGCCAAGGGGGCAGCTCGCCGGACACGCCGCCCGCCTTGCAGACGTCGCTCCAGATCGCCTGCGCGAGTTCCTCGCGCGGCATCTCGACCAGGCGGTCGCCGTTGCTGATGGTGACGGACAGCCGGTTCGGGAACGCAAACAGCCATTCCACGACGCCGCCGATCACGCCGAGGATCGGCGGCGAACCCGGCGGCGGTGTGATGCGGAAATGCGCGTTCACGATGGCGCGGAATTCGGTCGGCGTCTTCACCCCCGGCAGCAGGCTCGCGGCCGCGCGCGGCGGCACCGCCATCACGACGACGTCGCCCGCACCCAGCTGGATCACATCCTCGCCGCCGAAATTCAGCGCGCTCGCCTTGCCGTCAGTGCTGACGAACGAACGCAGCTCGTGGCCGAGCTGAACGCTGTGGCCGCGCTCCTGCAGAAACTTCACGGCCGGCTCGATCAGCACCGCGCTGAGACCGTCGCGCGCGATCAGGGGACGGCAGGCCTGCCCGCCGGCGAGCAGCGTCTCGCGCACGATGGCGCCGGCGAGCCCCGCCGAGCCCTCGGGCGGATCGACGTTGAGCGCTGCGAGCAGCAGCGGCTGCACCAGGCGCTGATAGAGCACGCCTTCGCACGGAATGGATTTGCCGACCAGCGTCTCCTCCGACGCCCAGATCAGCGGCGCCAGCTTGAGATAGTCAGTGAGGCCGGTGTCGGGCACGCGGCGGCCTTCGTCGAGCACCCAGGTCGGCAGACGACCATTGCCGAGATCGATCTGCCAGCGCTGTCCGGTCTTGATGTCGACGAAGGGAAACTGCGCGCTCTCGGGGCCGACGAGACCCGCCTCGGTGCCGATCGAACGCGCATAGGCGCGCGCATGGCTGTTGCCCGACAGCAGCAGATGATTGCCATTGTCGATGGTGAGATTGGTGGCGCCGTCGAAATAGGAACGGCAGCGACCGCCGGCCTGGTGCGTCGCCTCGTGCACGGCGACCTTGAAGCCGGCATTGGCGAGCCGCACGGCGGCGGAGAGGCCGGAAATCCCGGCGCCGATGATGTGAGCTGTGTTTTGCATCAGATGAAAGCGTAACGGAGCAGGATGGCGATGCGTGTGATCTTCGACACACGCACCGGCTCGCGCGGCGCGTTGAACCCGCGGGCGATCAGGAGGTCCAGAATGGAGTGGTAGTATTTCGACATGATCCGCGGCGCGCGCACCGCGCGGCGCTTGTTGCGGTTCATGATCTCGTCCGACTTCTCGAAATGCGCTTTCGCACGCTGCGTCAGCGGCAGGCAGACCTTCGGCAGCGCGCGCTCGGTGATCACGCGGTTCGGATCGTTGGAGGTGATGCCGGCATGCAGCAGCGCCTCGCGCGGCAGATAGAGCCGGCCGAGGCCGGCGTCCTCGTCGATGTCGCGCAGGATGTTGGTGAGCTGAAGCGCGCGGCCCAGATGATAGGCGAGCTGGATGCCGTCCTCTTCGGGCAGGCCGAACACCCGCACCGACAAACGACCCACGGCGCTGGCGACGCGATCGCAGTACAGATCCAGCGTCGCCATGTCGGGCGCGCGGATGTCCTGCGGCACGTCCATCTCCATGCCGTCGACGATGGCAAGAAAATCCTCGCGCTTCAGGCCGAAGGTCTTCACCGAGGCGACGTAGTCCTTCAGCCGCGGCGGCGGATTGCCCTGGTAGAGCGCGTCGATGTCGTTGCGCCATTCCTGCAGCGCGGCGAGCCGCTCGTCGCGCGGACCGTCGGAATCGGCGATGTCGTCGACCTGGCGGCAGAAGCTGTAGATCTGAAACATCGCTTCGCGCTGGTCATGCGGCAGGATGCGCATCGCGGCATAGAAGGAGCTGCCGGATGCGGTCGAGCCATAATTGGCGCCGGGCGAGGCCGCCTCAAGCGTCATGTGCAGTCCCCGGTCTGGAAATGGCCTTGCGTCCGATCGCGCGGCGGCCGACTTCGCCGATCATGCCGGCGAGGCTGAAGGTGAGAAGCTCGAACTTGTTCAGGTGCACGCGCTCGCGCAGGGGATCGCGCATCTTCAACAGGCGCACGATGCGGTCGGCATAGGCCTGGATCACCGCGACGTCGATGCCGAGGCGGACATCCCGGATCTCCGCAGCCAGCGACCTGCCCTCGTCGAGCAGCGCTTCGTTGCGAACGGCAAGCGCCTGCAGGCAGGCCAGCATCGCCGGCGGCGATTGCGTCAACCCCAATTGCTCGACCGAGGCGCCGTGTGCTGCCAGCGCATCGCGCGGCAGATAGGCGCGGTTGAGCTCGCGGAAATCCTTGCCGCAATCCTGAAGGTGGTTGTTGATCTGAAGCGCGGCGCAGAGCGCATCCGATGCGGCCCAGGTCGCGGTGCTCTCGCCATGGACGTCGAGCATGAAGCGGCCGACCGGCATCGCCGAATAGCGGCAATAATGGATGACCTCGTCCCAGTTCTCGTAGCGCAGCTTGGTCACGTCCATGCGGAAGGCGATGAGCACGTCCAGGGCATGGCGCGGCGCCATGCCGCGCTCGGCCAGCGCGCGCCGCAAGGTGACGGCCTCAGCCTGGGTGTCGCCCTTGCCGAGCAGCTCCGCCTCGAGCAGGTCGAGATAGGCGAGCTTCTGGTCGGGGGGCAGGGTCGCGTGGTCGGCGATGTCGTCGGCGGTGCGGACGAAATTGTAGTACGCCAGGATCAGGGCGCGATGACGCGGATGAATGATCCAGGACGCGACGGGAAAATTCTCGTCGCGGTCACCCTTGCCGGATCGCAATTCGCTCGCAGAGGTCATCGAGGGCTGGTCTACAATCGTTTGGACAGGAAGGGCTTTTTCGCTCGCGCGGGCTCATGCCGGCGATGCCCGCCGCGGCCCCCATATAGGGGAATACGGCCGCAAAACCAATCCTGTCTCTCGATGGCAGCCCTGCCGGATCCGGCCCGAGAAAAGGCGGCCCCGTGGCCGCCTTCGTGGGCCAGTGGCCGAGCTTACTGGTTGTGGTTCTTCAGGACCTGGTCGCAGGCCTGCGAAATCTTGGCCCGGTTCTCCTTGAGGCAGGCCAGGATGGTGAAATCGCCCTGGTCGATGACCGGACGGCAGAACTTCTGCACATCGCGCGTGCAGGCCTTCTGCTCGGAATCCGTGCCGCGTCCTGCCTGGGCGAATGCCGCGGTCGAAAGGGATGCCGACAGCAGGGTGAGAGCGACGAGAAGCTTACGCATTGTATTCCTTCATTCTGACGGCAGAATCGCACCGATCCCGGACAGCACAGGGCGGACGACCGGAACGGATTGTTCTGATGGCAAGGCGCCGCGAAAGTGGCGGCCTCGGAGAAGGCACAAGCACTGGCAAATGCGGCCAAATTGGCGCCGCACCGCCAGATCAGGTCTTCCCTGCATCTTCCTTGGCAGATGTAAGAGGTTGATACTACGTCATAATTCAGGAGACCTGCGTTTTACTGCAGACCTGTTGCAGAGCTGCATCTGTCCCACCTGACTTTGTCGTCAGAAACATATCGAAACACGGCAAATTGCCGTGTTTGACCATGGCGCGAGGCGCCGTGAACCGCCATCTCTGGCGGCCGGGCTTTGAACCTGACACCGGCTCGGAGCACTAAACCTTCGATGTGGCGAGACGTTCTTCATCGGAAGCGAACGTCGTTCCAAAACGGGATATTTTGAGATGAAATTCTTTGGGCGATCTGGACTGGCAATCAAGGCGGCCGGCATCGGGGCGGCGCTGTTCTTCTCGGTTTCGGCAAGTCAGGCTCAGTCGTCCGGACCGTTTGCCGGTTTCGACGGCGCGTGGACCGGCACCGGCACGGTGTCGCTGTCCGACGGCTCCACCGAGCGCATCCGCTGCAAGGCCGACTACAAGGTCGCGGGCAGCGGTCTCAACCTGAAGCAGGCGCTGCACTGCGCCTCCGACAGCTACAAATTCGACCTCACCAGCGACGTGACGAGCCAGGGCGACCGCATCTCCGGCAACTGGAGCGAGGCCAGCCGCAACATCTTCGGCAATCTGCAGGGCACCGCCGGCGGCGGCCAGATCGAGGTGTTCGTCGAGGCCAACGGCTTTGCCGCCAATCTGTCGCTGCGCACCAACGGCACCAAGCAGACGGTGCAGATCTCTTCGAAGGGCGAGATCCGCGGCGTCAACATCACGATGACGAAGGGCTAACGCTCTTCCCACGTCGGACGGAACACGCCCCCGGTTCTCGCGAGCCGGGGGCTTTTTGCTGACATCGTTGCTGACATCGTTTGGTGACATGGACCCAATTCGCAGACATCTGCTCAAGGCCGTCGGCCTGTTCGCGGCCAGTCGCGCCTTCGCCGAAGATCAACCGTCAATCCAGCGAGGGGCGAACATGCAACCGTCGTCCGTAAAACCGCGTCACGTGCTCTGCTTTCTCGGCAAGGACGAAAGCCTGCTGCAGCCGCCGAAGGCGGCGGCGCGGGCGATCGCCGATTTCAACTTCGAGATCGACCGCACCTATTCGCAAGCGAGGCCCGATCCGCACATGGAGCGGTCGTTCGGCGTGTGCTGGGACCGCGTCTTTCCGAAGGCGTGGTCAGCGGCGGACGAAGCCGCCGTGGCCAACCACAAGGCGGTGCTCTACGTGCTGAGCCCGCCGCTGGAGCAGCAGAAGTCGGTGGCGTATTCGGCGGCGGCCTTGCGCATCGCCGAGGAGATGATCGAGGCCGGCGCCACCGCCGTGAAGGGCGAAAGCGCGGGCGTCGCCCATGGCCTCGCGCGATGGCGCAGCCTCGCCGATCAGGCGCGCAAGGGCGCGAGCACCGGTCAGGATCTCGCCGTGACCCCGGCCCTCGCCAAGGCGTGTCGCCTCGCTTTCGCCAAGCGTCCGCTCGGCGGTAACAGCTACTACGAGACCGTCGGCTATCACCTCGTCGGCCTGCCGGAGGTCTATGTCGCGAAATCGCGCGGCAACGAATGGACCGCGGTGATGCTGATGGAGGAGATCGCCAACGCGATGGTCGAGCGTGGGATCGATGCAACGCTGCGCGACCGCAAGCTCTCGCTCTCGCGCGAGCAGGACTACGCCGAGGACGACTTCAAGTTCAATCCGTACGGAATCATCCGCGTCGAGGCGTGAGTGTGGGGCCGCTTTCGCGGCCCCACCGCTCAGATCGCCCGCTTGTCCGCGCCCTGCAGCTTGGCGTGCAGGTTGATCAGCCACATCGCCGTCGGCCGCAGGATGAAGAGGTCGGCGACGAGTGCCATCACCATCGAGAAGGCGCTGAGCCAGCCGAACAGCCTGAGCGAGGGCAGGTCGGAGAACACGGTGACGACGAGGCCGCAGGCCAGCACCACCGTGGTCAGGATCAGAGCCGGGCCGACCAGCACGGTCGCGCGCTCCACCGCGAGCGCCGAGCCGACGCCCGGCTTGCTCTCGAGCCTGAGGCGATTGAGGAAGTGGATGGTGGCGCTTAAACCCAGGCCGAACGAGACGGTGAGCGCGACGACGCTGGCAAATTGCAAGCCTTCGCCCATCGCCCACAGCACCGTTCCCGACATCACCACCGGGAAGATGCCCGGCAGGATGCAGGCGAACATCACCACCCAGGAGCGGAAGGCGAGGCCGATGAAGATCGCGACCAGCGCGAATTCGACGGTGAGGCCGCGGTTCAGCTTCTCGATCATGCTGGCCGAGTTGCGCGCGGCGATCGCGGCAAGACCGGTCACTGCGACCTCGTAGCCGGGATGCTTCTTGCGGACGGCGTCGAGCTCGGCATCGAGCTTGTCGACGATCGGCAGGAGCTGACTGGAATCCTTGTCCGGCACGCGGCCGGCGACCACGACGGCGTCCTGCTCGGCGTCGATGAAGCGCCGCACCAGATGCTCGGGAATGACGCTGACATATTCCTTCAGCGTGGCCACGTCGGCGCTGCCGGCCTTTTCCGCGAGCCAGCGGCGCAGGGTCTCGACCGACCAGACGTTGCCGACACCGGCCGCCTTCTCCACCGTCGCATGCACGTCGGCGATGGTCTGGAGCGTCTCCGGCGAATAGAGCGTTTCACCCTTGGGGAACTGGACCAGCACGTTGACCGGATTGGCGCCGGTGAGCTTGGCGTCGAGCCGGTCGCTGGCGGCGACCGCCTGGCGCTTGTCCGGCACCTGGTCGGCGAGGCGATAGCGCGGCTCCAGATTGGCGTAGATGACGCCGAGGCCACCGACGAACAGCACCGCGATCAGGCTGAACAGGCCGGGCCGGCCCACCATGCGGACCGCGATCCAGTAGCAGAAATTGCGCAGCGCCTGCACGCCGGCATCCGCGCTCTGGAACTTGACCGCGAACGTCTTCTCGTTACGGACCAGCAGCACGCCGAACACCGGCACCAGCGACAGCACCGCGACCAGCGCGATGATGGTGGCGGCAAGCCCCGCCTCGCCGAACTTGCGGATCAGGTCGGAGTTGGAGAACTGGAGCGCGATGAAGGAAATGCCGGCGGTGCCGTGCGTCAGCACGCAGGCCGGCCCCACCACCAGCACGGCGTTCTTGAAGGCGGTGAACTTGTCCTGGCCCGCGATCAGCCGGTCACGCGCGGCGAAGGTGAGCTGCATCGAGTCAGAGAAGCTGATGACCATGATGAGCGGCGTCATCACGTTCAGGAACATGTTGAGATTGAAATTGGCCCAGCCGAGCGCGCCGAGCGCCAGCAGGATCGCGATCATCGGCGGGAACGCCGCCGCCACCATGAACGAGATCTTGCGGAAGAAGATGATGGCGATGATGCAGCCGGCGAGGATGCCGAGGATGTTGTAGGTCAGCCCGTCGCGCTCGACGGCGTTGCGGATCTCGAGCTGCATCACCGGCACGCCTGAGAGCTGCACGTTGAGCCCGGTGTCGGCGAGATCCTCCTTCATTAGCGCGCGGATGTCGCCGACGGTCTTGGTCAGCTTGTTGGAGGCGACCACCTCCGGATCGAGCGACAGCACGATCAGCGCGAGCGTGCCGTCCTCCGACAGCAGCTTGCCGCGGATGATCTCGTTGTTTTTGACGGTCTCGATGAACTTGTCATAGGCCGCGCCCTCGGGCAGCTCGGCCGGGAACAGCGCCGCCGGAAGCTTGCCCGGCGCGGGCGCCTGGCGCGCGGAGAACAGCGAGACCAGGCCGCGCGTGCCTTCGACCAGCTGCACGTCGGTGATGAAGTCGCGCAGCTTCTCGAGGTTGTTGCGTGCCAGCAGGGTCTTGCCCTCGACCACGACGAGGACGTCAAATTCCTCGGCCGGGAACTTCTTGGTCACCTCTTCATACTGGTGGAATTCGCGGCTGTCGGAGCGGAACAGCTGCGAGAGCGAATCGTCGATCTTGATCCGGTAGATGCCGAACACCGCGCCGACGATCAGCGCCAGCAGGACGATGCAGGACAGGATCGGCGCCCGGACGGCGATCAGGCCGATGCGCTCCAGCCCGAAGGCGATCGAGGACGCGGGCCCCTGCTCGACCTTGTCGACATGAACCTCATTCTCGCGGTGCTTTTCGAGCATGCCTTGTCCAGTTCCTAAATCGGCTCGGTTTGTGAGCTTATTGCGCCCCGCGAACGGCTTGAAAACGCCATACCAATGGGAGGCTTGCCCGTTGAAAATGCGCGGAAAATCGCCGGCAGCGGTTTAGCAGGTCCATCACCCTTCTCGCAAGCAGGGCAAGTGTGGCCGAATCGATCAAGATGTGGCGATTTTACGGGAATGCCCGTCATTCGGGCAAAGCCGTGCCAATTCGACGCGGAGCCCGGTCCGCGCTCTCGTCCTTTAGCGCCACGCCCGTGGCCTCCCGGGCCAGTCCCTCGCGGACCAGCCAGGCGATCTTGAAGGCGGCCTCGTCATAGCTCAACCCAGCGTGGTGGATGTTCGACACGCAATTTCGTTCTGCATCGGTGCGGCCGGGCTTGGGCGCGAAGGTCAGATAGGCGCCGAGACTGTCGGGCGCCGACAGGCCCGGCCGCTCGCCGATCAGCATCACGATCATGCGCGCGCCGAGAATGGCCCCGATCTCGTCGCCGAGGGCGACGCGCGCGCCTGAGGCGACGATGACATGGTCGATCGCGACGCCATCGTCAGCCGCGAGCAACGGCAGCAGACACTTCACCACCGCCACTGCATGGGCGTGGACCGCCGCCGCCGACAGGCCGTCGCCAATCACGACCGCGAGCCGGCACGGCCCCGGGGCACCTCGTGCCAGAAGCTCCGCCGAGCCGGCATCGAGCTGCCGTCCCAGATCGGGACGCCGCAGATAGTCGCGGCGGTCGACCGCCTGGCTCCTCGCCTCGGTGACGACGAGCCCGAGTGCGCGGAGATCGGCGAGGAGCCGCGGCGCATCGAAGGCGGCATGCACGGCATCGCGCGCGCGGGCATGGTCCAGCGTGAAATCCAGCAGCGCTCTTGTCGGCACGCTCGCGCCGCTGCGTCCCAGCGCGACGCGCGCAGGCGTGAGCGACCGCAGATCGAGGGTCGGGCGGCGCGGGACGGCCGAATCAGACATGTCGCATCATTCGGCGGGAACGGAGGCCTCGCGCAGCCGCAGCGAATAGTTCGAGGCGTTCTGCTTGCCGCTGGAGGCCGCGCGCGCAAAGGTGATGAGATGGTGCGCGATCAGGGTGCAGCCGATCAGGCCTTCGAGGTCGCCGCGCTTGATGCGACCGAGGGCAAACTTCCAGAACACGCGCTTGTAATCGCCGAGCACGCCGACCTTCCAGAAAATGTTGCGCAGCATGACGAGACCGCGCCTGATGTTGGGCCAGGTCTTCATCTCGTCCGGCGTCGGCATCTTGAGGCGATGCACATAAACCTCGTCGCATTGATACTGGAAGCGCGCGTAGACCTTCTCGGGCTCGTAGGCGACGCCCATGGCGTGCTTCCAGGAGGCGACGACGTCGTCATAGGGCAGCAGGAAGTCGACGTTGGAATCGCGCCCCTCGTCCTCGATCAGGCGCCCTTCCCGCTCCAGCCGGTCCCACAGCGGCGTCTTCGGCAGCGCCTGAAGCAGGTTGATGGTGAGCAGCGGAATCCGGGATTCCTCGACGAAGGCGAGCAGCGCCTCCGAGGTGTTCGGCTTGTCGGTGTCGAGCCCCATGATGATGCCGGACACGACCTCCATGCCGTAGGAGTTGATGGTTTGCACGCCCTCGAGGATCGGGACCATCATGTTGTGGTCCTTGTGCATCGCCTTCAGCGCATCGGGGTCGGGCGTCTCGATGCCGCAGAAGATGGTGATGAAATAGGCCTCACGCATCTTCTTGAGGATCTCGGGACGCTTGGCGATGTTGAGTGTCGCCTCGCAGGCGAGCCGCACCACGTAGCCGGTCTTCTTCTGCCATTCGATCAGATGCGGCAGCAAATCCAGCGCCGCCTTGCGGTTGCCGATGAAATTGTCGTCGACGAAATAGACCGTGTCGGTCATGCCGCATTCGCGCAGGCGGTCGAGCTCCGCGATGATCTGTTCCGGCGTCTTGATGCGCGGATTGCGGCCATAGAGGCCGGGGATGTCGCAGAACTCGCACTCATACGGACAGCCGCTGGAATACTGGATGCTGCCGAGGAAGTATTTCTTCACGTCGGCAAGCTCGTAGGCCGGGATCGGAAACTCCGTCATCGGCACGCGGTCCTTGGTGGTCAGCACCACCTGGGCCTCGGGACGCGAGGTGTCGCGCGACAGTATCTCGAGGAGCTGATTGGTGGCATCGCCAAGTTCGCCGACATGGAGATAGTCGAACGAGGGATAGTAGTCCGGACAGGCGCTGACCGAGGGACCGCCGAGCGCAACAGGCAGATCGAGCTCATGGGCGCGGCGGCAGATGTCGTTCATCTGCTGGCGCTGGATGTGCATGCCGCTGACGAACACCGCCTCCGCCCATTCGAATTCCTCTGTCGTCGTGCGGCGCAGGTTCTCGTCGACGAATTTGACCTGCCAGTCTTCCGGCAGATAGGCCGCGAGCAACAGCAATCCCTGCGGTGGCATGAAGGCGCGGACGCCATCGGTCAGGGGATAGGAGTGCTCGAAGGTCCCGAACGAGGATGTGTAACGCGGAAACACGCAGAGAATCCGCCGGGCCGTCCCGTTGCTTTCAGCTCGCATCAAAGCTCCCCCGCCACGCTCGACCTGGTTGCGGAAATTGCCAGCCAGACACATAGCGTAATGCTGTCGCCGGAATTTCTCAATATTGTGGCCTGAGCATAATTCCGAGGGAGACCAATGGTTTCCCAGGGGGCCGGAGGCCCCGTGGCGTCACGCGATCAGCCGCGAGGCAAAATCGGGCAGCAGGCCTGCGTCGCCGGCAAGACGGAAATCGGCGCCCGCAAGGCCCGACTGCACCAGCCAGTCGTCGAATTCCGGCGCGCGGCGCAGCGAGAAGACGTCACGGACATAGAGCGCGTCGTGAAAGGACGTCGACTGGTAGTTCAGCATGACGTCGTCGGCGCCGGGGACGCCCATGATGAAGGTAACGCCGGCGGCGGCGAGGAGCGTCAGGAGATTGTCCATGTCGTCCTGGTCCGCCTCGGCATGGTTGGTGTAGCAGATGTCGATCCCCAGCGGCAGGCCGAGCAGCTTGCCGCAAAAGTGATCCTCCAGCCCCGCCCGGATGATCTCCTTGCCGTCGTACAGATATTCCGGACCGATGAAGCCGACCACGCTGTTGACCAGCAAGGGCGCAAAGGCGCGGGCCACCGCATAGGCGCGCGCCTCGCAGGTCTGCTGGTCGACGCCGTGGTGGGCGCCCGCCGACAGAGCCGAGCCCTGCCCGGTCTCGAAATACATCACATTCTCGCCGACCGTGCCGCGCTTCTGCGACAACCCGGCCTCCTGCGCCTCCTTCAGAAGCGAAAGGTCGATGCCAAAACTGCGGTTGGCAGCCTCGGTGCCGGCGACCGACTGGAAGACGAGATCGACCGGCACGCCCTGCCCGATCAGCGACAGCGTCGTCGTGACATGGGAGAGCACGCAAGCTTGCGTCGGAATCTTCAGTCGCGCGATGATCTCGTCGAGCAGCCGCAGCAACTGCCCGATCACGGCCGGATCGTCGCTCGCCGGATTGATGCCGATGCAGGCGTCACCGGCACCGAGCAGAAGGCCGTCGAGGATCGAAGCGGTGATGCCCCTGGCGTCGTCGAACGGATGGTTGGGCTGGAGCCGCGTGCTCATCCGCCCCCTCAAGCCGATGGTGTTGCGGAAGGCGGTGGTGACCTCGCATTTCCGCCCCGCCAGGATCAAATCCTGGTTGCGCATCAGCTTTGACACCGCGGCCGCCATCTCCGGAGTGATGCCGGCTGCCAGCCTGCGCAAGATTTCGGGCGTGGCGGCATCCGACAGCAGCCAGTCGCGAAAGGCGCCGACCGTGAGCGAGGCCACCGGCGCGAAGGACGTCGCGTCGTGACTGTCGATGACGAGGCGGGTCACCTCGTCGGCCTCATAGGGGATGACGGCTTCCTGCAGGAACTGGGCGAGCGGCACATCGGCCAGCGCCATCCGCGCCGCAATCATCTGCTCGGCGCTGGCAGCGGCAATTCCGGCCAGCCGGTCGCCGGAACGCGGCGGCGTGGCCTTGGCCAGGAGGTCGCGCAGGTCGGGGAAGGTGTAGGTCGTGGCGTCGATGGTGTGGCGGTAGACCAAGGGTGTCTCCGGGGTGCGTCGGCCAACGGCCGACTGCAAGACTATCCTGAAACTATACCTTCGGATCAAGACGCTGAAATATCTACCTTTCCTTCGACCAAGGACCAAGGCGGTCAAACGGGCGCGTTAACGCCCCATCCATCTTCGTTCTGCATAGTTTTGCATCAATTCTATACGACCGTGCTCACCGGCCGCCGCAGGCCGTTCCAGGCCCCTGAACACCATGACATCAGACCGATCCGGGAATGCCGCCAAACTGGCTGGCCGTTTCTCACTTGCGACCAAGCTCTATGCGATCTTCGCGCTGTTCGCGCTGCTCACGGCGGCGATCGCGATGCTGTCCGACTACAACAGCCGCCGCGGCGCCGAGCTGACGAGTGCGATCGAGACGGCGAACGCCGCCGCGCTGAACGTCGAGCGGGTCAACTCGCTGGTCTATGCGGTGGTGATGGAATCGCGCGGCGTCTACATGTCGACCGAACCCGCCGTGGTGAAGAAATACGGCGAGGGCCTGCTCAAGTTCAACGCCCAGATCCTCGACGTCGTGAAGCGCTGGGAGACCATCGTCAAGGCCGACGATGCCGAGCAGTTCGCGACCTTCAAGAAGCGCATCGAGCAGTTCGTCGACTTCCGCAAGGAGCTGGTTCGCCGCGGCGTCGAGATCAATGCGGCCGCGGGCCGCGAATGGGGCGACAACGACGCCAACCGCGCCGTGCGCTCGGCGCTGAACAAGGATCTCGAGGCGCTGTCCAAGGTCTATGCCGAGCGCGCCAGGCAGATCGCACGCGAGACCGAGACCAATCGGACCCTCTCCTTCGTGCTCACCTGCCTCGGCGGCATGGCGCTGGCCCTCGTCGTGATCGGCATCGTCATCATCGCCCGCTCGATCGCCCGGCCGCTCTCGGCCATCACCGCGACCATCAAGCAGGTGGCCGACGGCACTGAAGACGTCGTGGTACCGCACAGTGACCGCGCCGACGAGATCGGCGCGCTGGCCCGCGCCATCCAGATCTTCCAGGACGCGATGGGCCGCAACCGCAATCTCGCCACGCAGGTCTCGCAGGACTCCGCAGCACGCGAGGAACGCGCCCGCCACATCGAACAATCGGTCGAGCAATTCCGCGAGGCGATCGGCGCGATCATGCGCGGCCTCAGCGACAACGCCACCGTCATGCGCGAGACAGCCCAGACCATCACGCGCGTCACCGCGGATGCGAGCAGCCGCGCCGGCACGGCGGCGAACGCCACCGAGCAGGCCTCCCACAACGTCACGGCGGTCGCAGGCGCGGCCGAGGAATTGTCGGCGTCGGTGGTGGAGATTGGCCGCCAGGTGCGGCAATCCGCCAGCGCGGTCGAGCAGACCGGACAGCGCACCGAGAAATCGATCTCCGAGATCGAAAGCCTTGCTGCCGCCACACAGCGCATCGACGGCGTGCTCAATCTGATCCAGGCGGTCGCCGAGCAGACCAATCTGCTCGCGCTCAACGCCACCATCGAAGCCGCCCGCGCCGGCGATGCCGGCCGCGGCTTTGCCGTGGTGGCGCACGAAGTGAAGGCGCTCGCGGGCCAGACCGCCAAGGCCACCGCCGAGATCGGCGAGAACGTCTCGATGATCCAGGCGTCCACGCGCAACGCGGTCGATGCCGTCCGGGAGATCGGCGGCGCGGTGCGCGAGATCAACGAGGTTACCTCGGCCATCGCCGGCGCCGTCGGCCAGCAGGACCAGGCCACCCGCGAAATCTCCTCCAATGCGCAATCGGCCGCGCAGGGCAACGAGACACTCGTCGCCAACATCACCTCGCTGCGCGACGCCATCGGCGAGACCGACACGGCGGCGACTTCGGTCCTGACGGCAGCGAGCAGCCTGACCGCGACGGCGGATACGCTGTCGCGCGAGGTGGAGAAGTTCTTCCAGAACCTGCGATCAGGGGCTGCGGACGGCCGTATCGCCAAGGCGGGGTGACGGCCCGCGTCCACCGCTGCGGAGCCGGCGGTGGGAGCGCTCCAGCAAAAGGATGGTCCCGTTCACGGCGGCAGCCGGGCTGCTGCCTGCTCGACGAGCTCGGTACTGGATAGGGATCGACGGGACCGCGCGAAAACGAAACGGGATGTCGCCGGTATGTCCGCTTCCGCTCTGCCGTCCTGCCCGATCAGGATCAATCCGGCTCCGCCATTTGCCACGTTCAGAATGACCGGTTCGCCACCCCATGTCTTGATCGGCTCCATTCCGATGATGAGAAATTCACCCATCGGCTGGTCGAGATACTGAATACGCAATTGCGCGCCGACCTCGGCCGCAACGAGTTCAAGGCCGAACTGCCGCGCGCGCGCGTAAACGTCGGCCAGGGTCACGGTGTCGGAGGTGAACCCAAGCTGGGCTGGCGATACGACCACGAGCTCCACGTCGGTTTTTCGAGAGCTGACGGTGAATGCCGGTCGAGCCAGGATTTCAGCGGCCTGCCCACCGACATTGCAGCCCATTCCATGCAGCTCGTTGCGCAGCTTGATCGGGTCGGCGAAGCTGCCGATTGCAATCGTCTTCCATGTCGCGACATCGCTGACCGATTTGATGGGCTGAAGGGACGCTAGCGCGGAATGTGTCTTGAACGTCGCCTGGTTCTGCAGAACATCGCGGGCGGCACATTGGGCCGACGCGGTGCTTGCGAATTGAACGAGGCAGGCTGCACATAGC
The DNA here is from genome assembly GCF_054185205.1 of Bradyrhizobium sp. 14AA. Classification (NCBI taxonomy): domain Bacteria; kingdom Pseudomonadati; phylum Pseudomonadota; class Alphaproteobacteria; order Hyphomicrobiales; family Nitrobacteraceae; genus Bradyrhizobium; species Bradyrhizobium sp. 14AA. Next base: position 17,889 of record NZ_JAVAYM010000011.1, read on the forward strand.
AGGGAAACCACGGAGCAGCGGCTGAGCAGTCTTGCATTCGAATGATCCTTGCCTGCCCTGCAATTGGCTCGGCTTGTCGGAATCAACATGGCGAAATCGCTTTTCGACAGCGCTTGGCAAAAAAGCCCACCTCCGGGTCAATCGAAAGCACGGAGGGAAACGACGTCCATCAACATCTCCCGGCCGACACTGACATGCGTCTGGAGCCGGGCTCGAGGTATTCAAATACTGCAATTTCCAAATGGCAGGCGGCGGTCCGTAAGCCGATCACCCGCCTCATCAAACCTAACAGAATGATGGAATCGAAGGATAGCACCGAGGTCACATCGGCTCAACAGCACAGTGCGCACTCGGTCGGTCAAGTCTGCCGCGGGTAAACTCGGGATTGGCAGGCTCGCCGATCATGATACGATCACCGATATTGAAGTGCCGTCGTCGGACAACAAGGCGATAAGGCAGTGACCATGTCATTCCGCTCTCCCTGGTCCACATCCGGGATCGACAAGTTCGTCACCAAGAATGCTGACCTGCTGATCCTGGTCGGCCGCATCCTGCTTGCATGGATCTTCGTTGGAAGCGCGTACGGCGCACTTGCCAACTTCGGCGGCTCGGTGGGCTATTTCAGATCGCTGAACGTTCCGGCGCCCCAGCTGTTCACCGCGGTCACCGTCGCGCTGGAAGTGCTGATGTCGGCCAGCTTGATATTCGGCATCGGCACGCGCTACTGCGCAATTCTGGTTTTTCTGTTCGTGTTCTCGGCGACCGCAATCGGACATCGTTACTGGGAATATCCCGCCGGAGCGCAACAGATCGGGCAGTACAATCATTTCCTGAAGAACATCTCGATCATGGGAGGCGCGCTGTTGATCCTGGTCACCGGAGGAGGCCGGTTTTCCCTCGATCGGAGGCTGGCAGGCTAGCGGCATCGTTCGTCTCGGCCTGGCCTCGTAGCGCGCGCGTCCCTTGCCCCGCACAGCGGCGAGAGATTGCGGCCGCACGATGTGCCTGCCTGGTCCGTTCGTCTTGACGCGTCATCGCGACGCACAGCTCCGCCAGCTGCGCAGCCGACAAGCCGCGCCTTGCAGGCCGCTACGGCATCACTTCGCCCTGTGCCTGAAAGCAACATCGAGCAGATGGCCGACGCGCTTCAAGAGAGGCTTCAGGAACTCACCGACGACTCCGAAGAAGAGCATCAGCCACGTCGCGAGCGCGGCACACCACAACAGGATTTCCAATGTTTCGGGCATGAAGGCCCCCTTTAAAACAACTACTTGAAATCCGATCAGTGTCGCCGAACGGGACCGGCGCGGCAAGTCCTCCGAAAAGTGGCAAGTTGCCGAAACACTCGGAGCCGCAGCTTGGCTCACGAAGACAATCCGCCAGGAGCACAGCGTTCTGGGTGTGCGCCATGGAAGCAGCGAGCTAGAGGCAATCCGCTACCGGCTGATTCCGTCAAGACCATTGTGCGCGGCCCGTCCGGATCCATGGCGCCGCCGGCGTCTCGCAGGACTGGGCCTCGAAAACGAAAAGCCCCGGCGCGTGGGCCGAGGCTTGCGATACAGTCCGCGTACATCCGGCGAACCGATCGTCAGACGGAAAGCTAGCAACGAATTCTGAACGGATGATGACAGGGGTGGCGCTGACAAAATGCCGCTGCGGGTCGGAACCATCACCCGATCCCGTCGCGAGCATAGGTCTCCACCCGATCGAGCAGGCGATCAATCGAATCATCGGCGGTATCGAGCACCAGATGGTCTCGGCCCGCCCTCCGACCTAGTCGTGCCGCGCCGGGAGCGGCTGCACGCGTCCAAACAAGATGCGCTCCTGCATCGCCGCGAAGGTCGCATCCGCATTCGTCTCGGTCGTCATCAGCGAGACGATGATCGCGACACAGAACGATAGCGGCATGCAGATGATGGCCGGATTGCGCAGCGACACGAACCACCAGGCGCCTTCGACCTGCGTCAGCGCCTTGCCGAGGACGTCGACCTGAATGGTCGGCGACAGCACGATCAGAAGCAGCGAGCTCAGCGTTCCCACCAGGATGCTGGCCACTGCGGCCTGTGTCGTGAAGCGGCGCCAGGTGATCGCGAGAACGAGCGAGGGAAAGTTGGCCGCACAAGCCACCGAGAAGGCAAGCCCGGCCATGAACGCCACGTTCTGACCTTCGAACGCGACACCGAGGACGACCGCGAGCACGGAGATCACCACGGTTGCGATGCGCGCGACCTTGAGCTGTTCGGCCTCCGATGCAGTGCCGTTGCGGACGACGTTGGTCCAGACGTCATGGCACAACGTCGCGACGCCGGACAGCGTCAGGCCCGCGACAACCGCAAGCATGGTCGCGAACGCCACCGCGCAGATGAAGCCGAAGAAGGCGTTGCCACCAACGGCGAGCGCGAGCAACGGGGCCGCCATATTGCCGCCACCGCCCGCCTTGGTCACGGCCTCGGGGCCGACCAACACCATCGCGCCGAAACCGATGATGAACACCATGAGGTGGAAGAAGCCGATCAGCCCCGTCGCATAGAGGATTGACAGGCGCGCGGCCTTGAAGTCCGGCACCGTGTAGGCCCGCATCAGCACATGCGGCATGGCCGCGGTTCCGAACATCAGGCCGAGGCCGAGCGAAATGGCGTCCCATTGCCCCGAGACCACCCGCGAGCCGGGCTGGAGCACCCTGGCTCCGTATTTCTCCGATGCCGCAGCAAACAGCTTCAGCGGGTTCATGTCGAAATGGGTGAGCACGAGAAAGGCGAGCAGCACGCCGCCCGCCATCAGGAGCGCCGCCTTGACCACCTGCACCCAGGTGGTGGCGAGCATTCCGCCGAACAGCACGTAGACCAGCATGACGCTGCCCACGAGCACCACCGACCATGAATAGGACAGGCCGAACAGCAGCTTGATCAGCGATCCGGTCGCGACCATCTGCGCGATCAGATAGAACAGGATCACCGCCAGCGTTCCGACCGCGGCCGCGACCCGCACCGGCCTCTGACGCAAACGATAGGCCACCACGTCCGCGAAGGTGAAACGGCCGACATTGCGCAACGGCTCGACGATCAGAAACAGGATGATCGGCCAGCCGACCAGCCACCCGATCGAGTAGATCATGCCGTCGAAACCGTTCGACGTCACGATGCCGGCGATGCCGAGCAGCGCGCCGGCGCTGAGGAAGTCGCCTGCCAGCGCCCAGCCGTTCTGCCACGGCGTCACCTCGCCGCCCGCCGTGAAGAAATGGTCCGTGGTGCGCGTGCGCCGCGCCGCCCAGTAGGTGATCAGCAGCGTGAGTGCCATGAAGGCGAAGAAAAAGCCGATCGAGATCGCGTTGCTGCTCATGTCGTTCCCCTATCGATCGAGATCGCGCAAGGCCGGGTCGAACACCCGATTGGCCCACAGCACGTAGACGAGGCACAGCAGGAACGAACTGACGATCACGAGCGGGCCGAGCAGGATACAGAGCGACAATCCCGGCGCCAGCAGCAGACCCAGGAGCGGCTTGTCGAACGCAAACATCCCCATGAACGTGAAGTAGATGCTCATCATTGCAGCGCTCAGGCCGAGCGCGACCCGGAGCCTTCGCTTCGCCAGCGCTTCGGCTTGCGCCCCTGCCGCGGTCGCCGTGTCAGTCCGTGCGTCCATGATCGTCCCGATATCGCCAAATTGGCCGCCCAACGCAGCCGCCAGCCGTTGGAGGCAGCTTCCGGCGTGCCCGCGGCAAAGGGAATTATGGATTTTTGCAATCTGCCGTGCGCGTCTGCGGCATGGCGGCAAGCCCCACCTGCATATCCGGGTCGTTCTTCAGCGTGCTGCGGAGGAACGCGCGGACAGCGCGAATGCGAGGGGCGAACTGAAGATCGCTGTGCACATTCAGCCAAACCTCGCGGCTGGTGGAAGCGAGCCCGGGCAAGACGGGAACGAGGTTCGGCATGCCGGCGATCGCGAAGCTCGGCAACAACACGATGCCGAGACCGCCGGCAGCAGCATTCATCTGCGCGATCATGCTGTTGGAGTGGAAGGCGATGCGAGGCTCCTCGATGACGTCGTCGAGCCAGCGGACCGAATCCACCTGGATCAGGTCCTCGATATAGGACACGAACCAGTGCTTCTGAAGATCGCGCAGGCTTTCAGGCGTGCCGTGATCATCGAGATAGCCACGACTGGCGTAGAGTCCGAGCCCGAACTTTCCGATCCGTTCCGATATCAGCCCCGGCCCGGGAGGTTGGAAGAACGACACGAACAAATCGGCCTCACGCTTGTGGACGTAGACCGTCTGCGCCGAGGTTACGAGCTCGACCGTCAGTTGCGGCATGGCCTTGCGCAGATTGCTGAAGCGTTGCGCCAGGTACAGCGAGGCGATCCCCTCCATCGTCGCAAGCCGGACCGTTCCGGCAAGCCCTTCGGTATCGCCGATGCTGGCCTCCTCATGGATGGCAATCACGGCGCTTTCGACCTTCTCGGCGTGACGCAACAGCCGCTCTCCGATCTCGTTCAGCTTCAGGCCGGTGCGGTGGCGCTCGAACACGGCAACGCCGAGCGATGCTTCCATCTGGGCGATGCGCCGGCTCACCGTGGAATGGTCGAGCCGCAAGCGTTTGGCGGTCTGGCTGAGATTGCCCGCGCGGGCGGCGTGCAGGAAGACGCGCAGGTCATCCCAGTTGAGCGTTTCGAACATTGCGGGCTCCAGCATCTCGTGAATTTACGGGAGGGGTTTGCAATTCCTGTTCCAGTCGCAGCGACCGATCCTCTGCAACCGGGCTTGCGATAATTCCTATGCGCAGGACGGATCAGACAATGATACCGGACCGGTCGATCAGGACGCCAGGAAGATCCCATGCTCCCCCGTTTCAAGGCTGCCGCCGTTCACGCCGCGCCCATCTTTCTCGACCGCAATGCAACCACGGAGAAGGCCATCTCGATCATCCGCGAGGCCGCCAAGGCCGGCGCGGAGCTGATCGCCTTTCCGGAGACTTTCATCCCCGCCTTTCCGGTCTGGGCCGCGCTATGGGCGCCGATCGACAACCATGATTTGTTCGTTCGCATGGCCGAGCAATCGGTCCTGATCGACGGTCCGGAGGTCACGCGGCTGCGCGCTGAAGCGCGAGCGCTGGGGGTCGTTGTCTCGATCGGCATCAGCGAACGCTCTCCGGTCAGCACGGGCGGGCTATGGAATTCGAACCTCCTGATCGGCGACGACGGCGAGATCCTGGTCCATCACCGCAAGCTGGTGCCGACGTTCTACGAAAAGCTGGTGTGGGCGTCGGGTGACGGCGCCGGCCTCAAGGTGGCGGAAGGACGGCTCGGCCGGATCGGATGCCTGATCTGCGGCGAGAACACCAATCCGCTGGCCCGGTTTTCGCTGATGGCCCAGGGCGAGCAGGTGCACATCTCGAGCTGGCCGCCGATGTGGCCGACGCGCAGGCCAAGCGGCGGTGGCAATTTCAACAACGTCGCAGCCAACCGCATCCGCGCCAGCGCGCATTCGTTCGAGGCCAAGGCATTCGGGATCGTGACCGCGGGATACATGGACGCGCCGATGCGCGCGTTCCTGATCGCGCGGGACCCCAAGGTGGCCGAGGTGATCGATCAGACCCCGCGCGCGGCGAGCTTCTTCGTCGATCCGACCGGTGACGTCTTCGGCAACGCACTCCAGGACGAAGAAGGCATCGCCTACGCAGACATCGACCTCAACAAATGCGTCGAACCGAAGCAATTCCACGATGTCGTCGGCTACTACAACCGGTTCGATATTTTCGACCTGTCCGTCGACCGGACCCGCCTTGCTCCGGCGAAATTCCTCGACGAGGCCGCGCGGCCATCGGCTGGCGCCTCGCAGCCATCGGCCGATCACGTCGAAATCGGGAACGGGTTGGGGTAACTGTCTCAACGCGCGGGCCGTCACCCCATCACGCCGCCGCGCTTGATCAGCTCCTTGCCGACCGCGGCCAGATGCACCTGGTCCGGGCCGTCGCCGATGCGGATGAAGCGGGCATAGACATAGGCGCGGGCGAGGAACGTATCCTGCGAGACGCCGGCAGCACCGTGGATCTGGATGGCGCGGTCGATGACGCGCGCGGCCATGCTGGGCACCACGATCTTGGCGGCGGCGATCAGGTCGCGCGCGGCCTTGTTGCCTTCGCGGTCCATCCTGTCGGCGGCTTGCAGCGTGAGCAGGCGCGCCTGCCCGATCTCGCAGAAGGAGTGCGCGATGTCCTCGCGCACCGAGCCCTGCTCGGCGAGCGGCTTGCCGAACGCCGTGCGCGAGACCGCGCGCTGGCACATCAATTCCAGCGCGCGCTGGGCGCAACCGATCAGCCGCATGCAGTGATGGATGCGGCCGGGGCCGAGCCGGCCCTGCGCGATCTCGAAGCCGCGGCCCTCGCCGAGCAGGATGTTCTCCGCGGGCACGCGGACGTTCTCGTAGACGATCTCGGGATGGCCGACCGGGGCGTCGTCATAGCCGTAAGTGAGCATGTCGCGGACGATGCGCACGCCGGACGTATTTCTCGGCACCAGGATCATGGATTGCTGGCGATGGCGGTCGGGATCGTCGGGCGCGGTCTTGCCCATCACGATCAGGATCTCGCAATCCTCGTTCATCGCGCCTGACGTGAACCACTTCCGCCCGTTGACGACGTAGTCGCTGCCGTCGCGCCTGATCTCGCACTGGATGTTGGTGGCATCGCTGGAGGCGACCTGCGGCTCGGTCATCGAGAAACCCGAGCGGATGCGCCCTTCCAGCAGCGGCTTCAGCCAGCGTTCCTGCTGCGCCTTCGTGCCGTAATTGGCCAGCACCTCCATGTTGCCGACATCGGGCGCCGAGCAGTTGAAGACTTCCGGCGCCCAGAGGATGCGACCCATGATCTCCTTCACGGGGGCGTATTCGAGATTGGTGAGGCCCGGACCGTGTTCGCCCGACAGGAACAGGTTCCAGAGCCCCTGCTCGCGCGCCAGCCGCTTCAGGTCCTGCAAGACGGCCGGCGTCCTGTAACGCACCGCTTCCGGCTTGACCTGGTCGTAATAGAGCTCCTCGACCGGCTCCACATGCACCCGCATGAACTGACGAACGCGCTCCTGCAGCTCCAGCGAACGAGCGGAGTGTTGAAAGTCCATGGTGGTCTCCTCTTTCCTTCTCCCCTTGTGGGAGAAGGTGGCGCGAAGCGCCGGATGAGGGGTTGTATCCGCGAGTTCAAATGTCGAGACGACTCGCGGAGAGATACCCCTCACCCGGCTGCGCTTCGCGCATCCCCCCTCTCCCGCAAGGGGAGAGGGTGCAACCGTCTCCGTGGTCGCTATTTCACGCCTCACGTCCCGCGCAAGAGCTCGCTCGCCACGATCCAGTCGTTGCCGTCGAACTGGAGCATATAGCCGTCCTTGATCGGGCGGAAATCCTGCGGCGTGGTGTTGAGGGTGATGCCGGGCATCAGGAGCGACAGCGGCACGTTCTTCAGGTTCGCCGCCTGCGCCATGATGTTCTCGCGCGTCAGATTGTCCTTGCATTGCCTCAGCAGGACGACCAGCGCCTCGGCGACGGTGTAGCCGTAGAGGCCCGCGACGTTGTTGATGTCGGCATTGGGCAGGCGGCGCTTCATGAAGTCGATATAGGCCGACATCGCCGGATCGTCCTTCGGCTGCTCGACAAACGGCTTGAGCGCACCGAGCGACAGCACGCCCTTGCCGGCGTCGAGCCCGGCCGGGACCATCACCGTCGCCTTGTTGGCGCAGCCGGAGGCGAGGAAGCGCGTCGGCTGCCAGCCGACCTCGTGGGCTTTCCGGATCGCCTGCGCGCAGGCGCGCGGCGTCACCGAGTAGATCATGAAGACGTCGGCCTTGGTGTTGGCGAGCGTCAGCACCTGGGAATCGACCGTGGGATCGGCAACCTCGAAACTCGAGGCCATCGCGATCGCCTTGTCGGCATCGGCGCCGAGCGCCTCCCGGACACCGCGCAGATATTCCTTGCCGGCGTCGTCGTTCTGGTAGAGCACCGCAAAGCGCGCATTCGGATTCTTGGCGCGGGCATAGGCGACGTCGATCGCGGCCTCGCTGGTGTAGTTCGGCGCCCAGGGCAACGCCATCGACCAAGGCATGTTCGCGGGGTCGTTCCACTTCGAGGCCGAGCTGATCAAGAAGAGCTGCGGCACCTTGTTGCTGTTGAGATATTTGGCGATCGCCGAGCTCGGCGCGGTGCCCATGGTCGCGAAGATGAAGGCGACGCCGTCGCCTTCGACCAGCCGCCGCGCCGCTTCCATGGTCTTCGGCGGCGAGAACGCATCGTCCAGCGAGAGCAGGTTGAGCTTGCGGCCGCCAATGCCGCCCTTCTCGTTGACCTCGTCGAAATAGGCCAAGATCACCCGGCCGGTGATGCTGAGAGGCGAAGCCGGCCCGCTATAGGGCATGGTGTTGCCGATCTTGATCTCGGTGTCGCTGACGCCGGGACCATAGGATTTTTGCGCGGAGGCAGGCGTGGACAGGGCGGCAGCCAACGCTGCGGCCAGGACCAAAGCGACTTTCATGGTTTCTCCCCGGTGATCATCGTCGGCGCGGGACGAACGCGCGGCGTGCTGCTTTTTTGTCAGCGCGTCAGATCAGCGGAGTTCCGCAAGGCGGTCTTGCGTCGAGTTGCTGATGCGCTCGCACATGAGTCCGTGCTTCACCGCCCCCCAACGGGGAGAGGTGGTCCGAGGTCTACGCGCTCTGTCCGCCTAGCCGCGCCGCTTCAGGCTGAAGCCGAGGCTGATCCAGCCGGCACCCGCCATGATCAGGTCGATGCCGAGGAACAGGCCGAGGATATAGACGCTGTTCACCGGCCAACGCGCCACGATCAACAGCCCGAGCAGCAGCGTGATGACGGCCGACAGCGCCACCCAAACCCAGGGACTCTCGCGCTTCATGCTGAAGGCGAGAAACAGCCGGACGGCGCCCGAGGCGATCAGCGAGGCGCCGAGGAACAGCGTCAGCAGGACGGCCGCAAACAGCGGATTCTCGAAGGTCAGGAAGCCCGCGATCACGTAGAGCACGCCGAGCAGCGCCCAGATCAGGAACTTGCCCCAGCTCTTCATCTGGAACGCGCCGATGATCTCGGTGACGCCGGCGACGATCATCATCGCGCCGACCACGATCACGCTCGCCACCGTCGCCATCACCATGCTGCCGAGCGCGACAAAGCCGGCGATGAGGTAGACGACACCGAGCGCGACGATCCAGCCCCATTTGGCATGAAGCGTCGCAATACCCGAGCCGAGGCTGGAATGATGAGACGTGTCCGAAGCACTGGTCATGACGGCCACTCCTGCTTGCGAAGCCCGGGGGCACGCGCCAGAATAGCACGCACGCCGGGATGACAGCCAGCAGAGCACCCGTACCGGCAGCAACATTGACGCAAATCAAGCTCGAATGCGGCGCATCATCCGCGCGAGCGCTCCATCTCGAGCTCGGCCTTGAGATTGTCGAGATCGCGATAAATTGAAGCGACCGCGAGCACGCGCCCGCCCTTGCGGTACTTCAGCAGGCAGTCCTTGCCGGAAATGCTGCCATCGATGGCGACGTCGTCGAAGCTCTCGGCGTGGCCGACATAGTTGATCGGGACGTCGTAATGCTGGGACCAGAAGAACGGCACGGCGTCGAAGCGTTCGCGCCGGCCGAGCATGTTACGCGCCGCAGTCTGGCCCTGGCGCTCCGCCACCACCCAATGCTCGACGCGGATGGTATGCCGCGAATGCGGATCGGGCCAGCGCGCGATGTCGCCGGCGGCGAAGATGCCGGCGATGCTGGTTTCGAGATATTCAGTCACGCTGACGCCGCGATCGGCGGCAAGGCCCGCCTGCTCGGCCAGCGCAATGCGCGGTCTGACGCCGATGCCGACCACGACCAGGTCCGCCTCGACGACGGCGCCGCTCTTCAGCGTGGCGCGGGTGCCATCGAGCCTCTCCACCGTGTCCTCGAGGTGGAAGTTGACGCCGTTCTCTTCGTGCAGCGCGCGAATGAAGTCGCCCATCTCGGAGCCGAGCACCTTCTGCATCGGCCGCTCCTCCGGCGCAACCACGTGCACATCGAGCTTGCGCGCCCGCAAGGACGCCGCAACTTCCAGGCCGATGAAGCTGGCACCGATCACCAGCGCGCGCTTCGCGCTGCCGGCGGCCTTGATGATGGCGCGGCTGTCGGCGACGGAACGCAAGGTGTGAACGTGCGGCTGCTCCGCACCCGGGATCTGCAGCTTGACGGGCTCGGCGCCGGTCGCGAGCAGCAGCCGGTCGAACGGCAGGCTGTCGCCATTGCCGAGGGTCACGCTGCGGGCCCTCGGATCGATCCCCGCAACATTCGTGTTGAGCCTGAGATCGATGCCGGCGCTCTGATAGTAGTCCTCGCCCCGCAGCGGCAGCCAATCCTCCGGCGCGTTGCCGGCAAGGTAATCCTTGGAGAGATTCGGCCGGTCAACCGGCATCGCGCCGTCATTGCTCAGCATGGTGATGGCACCGGCAAAGCCTTCGCGCCGGAGCGTCTCGGCCGCAGCGAAGCCGGCGGCGCCGCCGCCGACGATGACGAATCTCTCGGGCGCCGGCGCGCTGCGGTGCGACGCCGAGGGCGTCGACGCCTCGCGCTTGCGCTGAACCAGAATCCTGTCCTGGTCCTGCGTGATCTCCCACACCGCCAGCGCATTCAACGCCGGCGGACGGGTAGCCTCGCCCGACCGCAGGGAGAAGCAGGCGTGATGCCAGGGGCAGCGGATGGTGTCGCCGACCACGAGGCCCTCGGCGAGCGGACCGTGATAGTGGCTGCAAGCGGGCTCGATCGCGAAGATTTCGCCGCCGGCCTGCACCAGCAGGACCTCCTCGCTCCCGACATGTCCGAGCAGCTTGCCGTCCTTGAAGTCGGCCAGCGATACACCCTTGGCCAGATCGGGCCCGCTCGGCGTCTTGTCCTCGCCCATGGTCGCCTCCTGACAGCTTGACGCGCAACTCAGGAATTGGACGGCGGGACGCGCGAAAGGTTCCAGCGATTGAGAAAATCAGGACCCGGCTGCGCGCACATCGCACACCGCCTGCGCCCATTCGGCCGGACGCTCCTGCGGCAGATTGTGACCGGCGCCCGCGAACACGCGCCGCTCGAAGAAGCCCTCGAACTTGCGCGCGTGATGCGCGGTGCCGGGATTGACGCCGTCGCTGTCGCCGTCGATCGCGATCGTCGGGACGCGGATCGGAGGCTGCGCGGCGAGCTGCGCCTCGATCGCGGCATAGGCCGGATCGCCCGCGACCAGCGCATAGCGGTGGCGGTAGGAGTGGATCACGACATCGACGAAATCAGGATTGTCGAAGGATGCCGCGCTCATCTCGAACGTCGCATCGTCAAAAGCCCATGTCGGCGACCACATCGCCCAGAGCTGGCGCGCAAAGCCGCGCCGGTTGCGCTCGAGCGCCCGGCGGCCGCGCTCGTTGTGGAAGAGATATTGATACCAGAGCGCGGCCTCTTCCGGCGGCGAGGCCGGCTCCATGGCGCGGGCGATGTTCTGGACGTTGTAGGAATTGCCGGAGACCAGCCCGATCACGCGCTCCGGATACAGCGCGGAGACCACGCAGGCGGCGCGGCCGCCCCAGTCATAGCCGCCGACGACGGCACGCCTGATGCCGAGGGCGTCCATGAAGCCGAGCAGATCTGCGCCGAGCGCCGCCTGTTCGCCGGATCGCAGCGTCTGCGCGAAACGAAATCGCGTCGGCCCGTAGCCGCGCAGCCAGGGCACCAGCACCCGCGCGCCCGCCTCCGCAAGGATCGGCGCGGTCTCGGCATAGGCGCTCACGTCATAGGGAAAGCCGTGGCCCATGATGCAGGGCCAGCCGTCCGGCGCGCCATATTCGAGATAGGCGATGTCGAGGACATCCGTGGTGACGGTTTTTTGTTGCATGGATTGCTCACGGATTTGGGAGGTCGTAGCCCGGATGAGCGAAGCGATATCCGGGGATATGGCGGTACCGGCCCCGGATATCGCTGCGCTCATCCGGGCTACAAGGGTGCCGCTATTTCTGCGGCCCCGACAGCGAGATTTCGCGCTCGGCGCGGAAGACGTTGCTGTAGAGGTTGGCAATCCACTGCCGGCCGATCTCGGTCTTGTTGAGATAGCTGATCTCGGTGTGGATATGCGGGGCGACGCTGTTCCAGTAGAATTGTGGATAGCGGTTCACGATGTCGGCGGGCGAGTCGTAGCCGAGCTGCCGATTCATGCCCACTTCCTCGAACTCGTAGTAGAGCGCGTTGGCCTTGCGCAGATAATTGGGATCGCCGAGCTGGCCGATGAAGTCGGCGGCGCGCAGGATCGAGGCGTCCTCGTCGTAGTCCTGGCCCTCGCGTGCCGGAAAACGCGTCCCCTCGATGGCGCGGGCAATGCGCTTGCTGTCGAGACCGGCGACCGGCTGGAGCCGCTGCTCTACGTAAAGCTTCGACCGATCAACGTGATACATCATGAGACTGGCATCCGATGCACCGCGCGGCAACGAGACCTTGGTCCCGGCCGCATCGATCACGAAGCCGTCCTCGTCATCCTCCTCGAACAGGCCTCGGACATAGCCGATGTCATGGGCGAGGCAGGCGACCAGGATGTGGGTGTAATCCTCCGCCGAGAGGTGCGCATGCAGATGGCGGCCCTGGAGGATCGCCTGGCCCGCCAGCGTCACCAGCATGGTATGCTCGATATTGTGGTAGAGTGCGTCACTGTTGCCAATGCACTCAAGTGCCGTACGCGTCGCCCCCTCTACAATCCTTGCAGAGTCCTCGTCGTACCTGCGACGCATGAACGAGCCCAGCAACTTCTCCAGGGATTCAGCCGCCAGTCTCGGTAACGTCATCATGGATGCAGCCCCGCTAGTCGGTGGTGTCCCACGCCAACTCCCGACGTCTCGCTCTTGTTCTCGACGCGAGGCTAGCATAGCTTATCCTGGGCCGACTGACCAAACTCCGCGACCAGATTAAGAAAAAATGTTGCAGTTGGGCCCCGCGACATCGCGGTTGCGTTAACGGATCGATACACCCTGCGCGCGGGCTGCGCCGGGACGATGAACCGTGGTCACTCCACCAGCGCTCACTCCACCAGCAGCACGTCCACGGCGACGCCGAGCTTCTGCTTCGGCGAGCCCACGATGATGCCGTCGACCGGCGAGACGTCGGAAAAGTCGCGCCCGACCGCGAGCACGATATGGTCATTGGCGACCAGGAGATCGTTGGTCGGGTCGAAATCGACCCAGCCGAGTTCTGCGCCGCACCACAGCGAAACCCAGGCATGGGTGGCGTCGGCGCCCTGCAGGCGTGGCTGGCCCGGCGGCGGAATGGTACGCAGATAGCCGCTGACATAGGCCGCCGGCAGGCCGAGCCCGCGCAGCCCCGCGATCATCACATGGGCAAAATCCTGACAGACGCCGTGGCGCTTGTCGAAGACCTCGTTGAGCGGCGTCGAGATCACGGTCGCCTTGGGGTCATAGCGAAATTCGGTGCGGATGCGATGCATGAGATCGACCGTGCCGGCGAGGATGCCCGCGCCAGGCGCAAAACTCAAAGCCGCATAGGCGCTGACCGGACGCAGCACAGGCACCAGCGGGCTGGCAAAGACATAGCCGACCGGCGAGGCCGGCCCGAGGCTTGTTGCTTCAAACGCGATGTCGCGGATGCTCTCCCAGGACGGGCTGAGGGCGTCGCGCGCCGGCGGCTGACGCGATACGGACACGCGCGATCGCGAGTCGATGCGCAAATTGCGATGCGCGGCCTCGATCACGACGCTCTCGGTCAGCGTGCCGAAGAAATCGCGGCGGACGTTGCGTTCGGCCGGGCGCGGGCGGATCTCGACATTGTGCGAGATCAGCTCCTGGCCATTACCGTTCTTCGGCTCGAGCCGCAGCGTGCAGCGGGCGAAGCTGACCGGACTCTCGTATTCGTAGGTGGTGACGTGACGGATGTCGTAGATCACGCCAGCCCCGTCAGCTTCTCCGGCCGGCTGGCGTTGGGGCCGTGCGGGAAGTAGTGCAGCCCGATCGCCTCGGCGAGGCTGAGCAGATCCTGTTCCAGCGCGAACAGGGTCTTCACCTCGAGCCGCTCGGCCTCCGCGGTCGCAAGCATCGCCTGCATCGCGACCGCAAGGCGCTGCGGCTTCTCGATCAGGCCGTGCTCTTTCAGGCTCGGCAGCGCCGCAATGTGCTCGTTCAGCGTCATCACCTGGAACGCCACCGAACGCGGATTGTAGCTGTCGAGCACGGCGAGGTCGCGCACCGGGGCGAGGATCGGGGCCAGCAGGTAGCGCGAGCGGTAGGTGATCTGGCAATCCACCAGCGTCAGCAGGATGTCGAGATCCTCGTCGCCGGCCTCGTCATAGGCGAACTGGCGGGCAAAGCGCGTGGTGTTGATGGCGCGCTCGGTGCGGCGGCCGATGTCGAGGAAGCGCCAGCCGGCGGCACGGTTCATGTTCTCCTGCGCGAGGCCCGCAAAGCTCGCGAGTTCCTGCAACGTCAGTTCGGCCGCGCTCAGCACGCTGTCGTCGCCCTCAACCTCCCAGGCGAGGCGGTCGGCCATCTCGGTGATGACCTGCCAGGCGTCGGGCGACAGCCGCTCGCGCAAGGAGGTCGCCGTGCGCTGCGCGGCACGCACCAGCGACAAGGCTGAGCCGAAACGCTCCGGGCTCTGCAACGCTTCGGCGACGATGCGCCCGGGCGCCGCACGCGAGGTCTGCGAGATCGCGCCCCAGGCCACCAGCAGGCGCTGGATGCGTTCGGCCGATTGCAGCGAGGCCGCGGTGCCCTTGTTCGGCCCGCTCGGCGAACCCAGCGCGCGCACCAGGCGCAGCGTGGCTTCGGCGCGTTCGAGATAGCGGCCGAGCCAGAACAGATTGTCGGCGGCACGGCTCGGCAGCACACCGGCGATGCGGCGGATGCGGACCTTGTCGGTCGCCGGCAGCAGCGTCGCAGTCGAGACCTGCTTGCCAGAGACGACCCAGACGTCGGCGGCGCGGGCGCCATCGCCCATCGAGACCGCGCGCGCATCCGCCTGCTCGGCGATCCGGCAAAAGCCGCCGGGCATGATGGCCCAGCCGTCGGGCGTGGCGGCAGCAAACACGCGCAGCACGAAGGGCCGCGGGGTGATCTGGCCCTGCTCCCACACCGGCATGGTCGAGAGCCGCACCACCTCCTGGCCGACATAGTCCATGCCGCGCGCGCTGATCGCATCGATCAGGCGTTGACGTCCGGATGCATCGAGCTCGCTCGCGAGCACCGGCCCGCTGCGCTCGAAGCCGGGCACGCCGCGCCGGTAGGCGCCTTCGATCGCGACCTCGTCGAGCCGCGACAGCACCTCGTCGCGCGCGTTGCGCTGACCGCACCACCAGGTCGCGATATGCGGCATCTTCAGCTCTTCGCCGAGCAGGCGGCGGCTGAGGGCCGGCAGGAAGCCGAGCAGCGCCCGCGCCTCCAGGACGCCGGAGCCCGGCATGTTGGCGACGACGACGCCGTCCTTGCGCAGCACGTCGATCAGGCCGGGCACACCCAGCCGCGAGGACGCATCGAGCTCGAGCGGATCGAGCGAATTGGAATCGACGCGGCGCAAGAGCACGTCGAGCCGCTTCAGGCCGGCGACGGTGCGGATATGGATGCGGTTGTCGCTGACCGCGAGATCGTCGCCCTCGACCAGCAGGAAGCCGAGATAGCGCGCCAGCGTCGCATGCTCGAAATAGGTCTCGCTGAAACTGCCGGGCGTGAGTACGCCAATGCGTGGTTCATCACGGTCGGCGCGCGCGCGAAGACTGTCGCGAAACGACTCGAAGAACGGCGCGACGCGCGGCACGTTCATCGACTTGTAGAGATCGGAGAGGGCGCGCGAGAGCACCAGGCGGTTCTCCAGCGCGTAGCCCGCCCCTGACGGCGCCTGCGTGCGGTCGCCGAGCACCCACCAGCGGCCGTCGGGGCCGCGGCCGACATCGGCGGCATAGATCGAGAGATAGCGCCCGCCGGGCGGCGGCATGCCGCAGACGGCGCGGAGATATTCGGGGCTGCCGGCGATCGCGGCCGCCGGCAGCGCGCCTTCCGCGACCAGCCGGCCCTCGCCATAGATGTCGCGCAGCACGAGCTCGAGCAGCTCGGCGCGCTGGGTGATGCCGGCGGACAGCTGCTTCCAGTCGGCCTCGTCGATCAGCAAGGGCAGATGGCTGATCGACCAGGGCCGGTCGGCGCTGTCGCCGGGCGCGCGGTAGGTGACGCCGGCCTCGCGGAGGTGACGGTCGGCCATGCCGAAGCGACGCTCGATCTCGTCGGGCGCCAGTGCACCGAAGGCATCGAAGAAGCGGCTCCAGACCGCGCGCGGGGCGCCGTCGGGCCCCAGGAACTCGTCGGGAATGCCGGGCAGGCGGCTATAGTCGCGGACCCATTGCGCGAGGCGGCGCTGGGCTTCGCGCTGGCCTTGCCCCTTACCTGCCTTGTCCTGTTCGGCTGCGCCCTCGCCCATGCGCCTCTCCCTGCCCCACCCTCATACTCATTGCAGGAGCGGGGTCCGCAAGTCGAGGGTCAGCGGAAACTCATTTGTGCGTTCCTCGGGCGGCGGCTGCATCGGACCCGGCGTATGACCGTGGTCCTGGAAGCGCGCCAGCCGCCGGGCCTCGGCCTCATAGGTGTTGACCGGCTTGGTGTCGTAGCTGCGCCCGCCCGGGTGAGCGACATGGTAGACGCAGCCGCCGAGCGAGCGGCCGTTCCAGGTGTCGATCAGGTCGAAGGTCAACGGCGCGTGGACGGGGATGGTCGGGTGCAGGCCGGAGGCCGGCTGCCAGGCCTTGAAGCGGACGCCGGCCACGGCCTCCGCGGAGCGGCCGGTCGAGGTCATCGGCAGGCGGCGGCCGTTGCAGGTCACGATGTGGCGGCCCTCGACGAAGCCCTCGGCCTTGACCTGGAGCCGCTCGACCGACGAGTCGACGTAGCGCACGGTGCCGCCGGCCGAACCCTCCTCGCCCAGCACATGCCAGGGCTCCAGCGCCTGGCGCAGTTCCAGCGTCACGCCGCCATGATGGATGCGGCCGAAGGCGGGAAAGCGGAATTCGAGCTGGGCCAGATACCATTCCGGCTCGAACGGATAGCCGAACTGCTTGAGCTCGGAGAGCACGTCCAGAAAATCTTCCCAGATGAAATGCGGCAGCATGTAGCGGTCGTGCAACGCGGTGCCCCAGCGCACGAACTTGCCGGTTTGCGGCTCGCGCCAGAACTTTGCGATCAGCGCGCGGATCAACAGCTGCTGCGCCAGCGACATGCGCGGATCGGGCGGCATCTCGAGCGCGCGGAATTCGACGAGGCCGAGCCGGCCCGTCGGGCCCTCCGGCGAATAGAGCTTGTCGATGCAGATCTCGGCGCGATGGGTGTTGCCGGTGATGTCGACGAGCAGATGCCGGAACAGCCGGTCGACCAGCCACAGCGGCGTCTGGTAGCCCGGCGGCGGCACGTGCGAAAGCGCGATCTCGAGCTCGTAGATGCTGTCGTGCCGGGCTTCGTCGATGCGCGGCGCCTGGCTGGTCGGGCCGATGAACAGGCCGGAGAAGAAATAGGACAGCGACGGATGCCGCTGCCAGTACAGCACGAGGCTCTTGAGCAGGTCGGGCCGGCGCAGGAACGGCGAGTCCTGCGGGCTCGAGCCGCCGATCACGACGTGATTGCCGCCGCCGGTGCCGGTGTGGCGGCCGTCGACCAGGAAACGGTTGGCGCCGAGGCGTGTCTTGCCGGCATCCTCATAGAGCCCGACGGTGATGTCGACCGCCTCGCGCCAGCTCTTCGCCGGCTGGATGTTGACCTCGATGACACCAGGGTCTGGCGTCACCTTGATCGTCTCGATGCGCGGATCGAAGGGCGGTGGATAGCCTTCGATATGGACCTGAATCTGCATCTCCTCGGCCGTCGCTTCGAGGGCGGCGATCATTTCGAGATAATCCTCGATCCGCTCGACCGGCGGCATGAAGGCGCAGAGCACGCCGGCGCGAACTTCGACCGACATCGCGGTACGGACGGGGATGGACGTGTTGAGATGCTCGGGCTCGACCTGCGGCGGCGATTCCGGACGCGCCGGAAGGCTGAACACCGGCAGCTTGCCGCGAGCCTCCATCGGGTCCCGTTCGACGATATAGGGATATTGGTTGGGCGGGATATAGCCGAGCGAACCGATCGGCAAGCGCAAGCCCAGCGGTGAATCGCCCGGCATCAGGAACAGATGATTGCGCCGGAGTTGCCAGCGCTCACTGCGCCAGCGCGGCGGCGCGTTCCAGCGTTGCACCGGCAGCACGAAACCACGCGGCGTGTTGAGGCCCTCGTCAAACACGCGCGCCATGCGCGCGCGGGCTTCCGGATCGGATAGTTTGGAGTCGGCCGGATCGACGTTGACGGGAAGCTCGGCTTCCTTCTGGAGCCAATATGCGGTGTCCTCATAGGCCGGGATGATGTAGCCGGGATCAAGTCCGAGCCGCGCCGCCGCGCCTTCCACGAAGGTCTGGGCGTCCTTGACTTCGGCGCGCCTCGGATTCTCGATCTTGGCGATCAGATCTGCATTCTTCCAGATCGGCACGCCGTCCTTGCGCCAGTACAGGCCAAAGGCCCAGCGCGGCAGGCTTTCACCGGGATACCATTTGCCCTCGCCGAAATGCAGCAGGCCACCCGGCCCGAAGCGCGTGTGCAGGCGGCGGATCAGATCGTCAGCGAGCGCGCGCTTGGTCGGACCGACCGCCTCGGTGTTCCATTCCGCCGCCTCCAGATCGTCGACGGAGACGAAGGTCGGCTCGCCGCCCATGGTGAGCCGGACATCCTGTGCGGCGAGATCGCCGTCGACCTGCTCGCCGAGATCGTCGAGCCGCGCCCAGGATTCGTCGGAGAACGGCTTTGTGATGCGCGGCGCCTCGCGGATGCGCTTCACGCTCATGTCGAAGGCAAATTCGACCTCGGCAAAACCGGCGCCGCCGGAGATCGGCGCAGCCGAGCGATAATGCGGCGTGGCGGCAACCGGGATATGCCCCTCGCCCGCGAGCATGCCGGAGGTCGCGTCGAAACCGATCCAGCCCGCGCCCGGAAGGTAGACCTCGGCCCAGGCGTGCAGATCGGTGAAGTCGTTCTCGACCTCGGGCGGCCCTTCGATCGGATCGATATCGGGACGAACCTGGATCAGATAGCCGGAGACGAAACGCGCCGCGAGGCCGAGATGCCGGAGCGTCTGGATGAGCAGCCACGCGGAATCCCGGCACGAGCCGGCGCCAGAGGAGAGCGTCTCCTCCGGCGTCTGCACGCCGGGCTCCATGCGGATGATGTAACGGACGTGCTTCTGGAGCTCGCGATTGAGGTCGACCAGGAAGTTGACGGTGTTCGGAGCTTCGTGCGGGATCGTGTCGAGAAATTTTGCGAACAGGCGATCGGGCTTGACGGTCTCGAGATAAGGCGCAAGCTCCGTCTTCAGATCCTTGGGATATTCGAACGGAAAACTGTCGGCATAGGGCTCGACGAAGAAATCGAACGGATTGACCACGGTCATCTGCGCCGTGAAATCGACCTCGAATTTCAGCTCGGTCGTCTTCTCCGGGAAGACGTAGCGGGCGAGCCAGTTGCCTTGCGGATCCTGCTGCCAGTTCACGAAATGGTTGGCCGGGGTGACCTTGAGCGAATAGCTCAGGATCGGCGTGCGCGTGTGCGGCGCCGGGCGCAGACGGATGGTCTGCGGGCCGAGGTCGATCGGGCGGTCGTATTTGTAGTGTGTGACGTGGTGTAATGCGACGTAGATCGACACGGGGTACGGTGCTCCAGCAGCTTTTTTGAGCAGAACACCTGATGTCTGCGCGATCAAGCACTAACAACGGGCAGAGGGTGCCTACGCAAAGTGCGGGCCGAGCGTTTCCTTGCGAAAGGAACGCGCTTCTCACCCTCTCCCCCTGTGGGAGAGGGTGGCTCGCCGCAAAGCGGCGAGACGGGTGAGGGGTTGTCTCCGCGAATGCGTCTCTCTGTGGTGCGCACGGAGAGAGACCCCTCATCCGGCGCTTCGCGCCACCTTCTCCCACAAGGGGAGAAGGAAAGATAGCGTGCGACTTCTCGGAGACAGCCTCACGCCGCCGACGTCAGCCGCTGCAAAAACTGCGTCACCTCGCGCCTGAGCGTCTCGACTTCGCCGTGGACGCGCTCGGAGGCGCTGTTGACGCGGCTTGCCACACGCCCCGTATCGGCCGCGGCATCGCTGATGCCTGTCACGTTGGAGGAGACCTGCGAGGTGCCGGCCGAGGCTTCCTGGACGTTGCGGGCGATCTCGCGTGTCGCGGACCCCTGCTGCTCGATCGAGGCTGCGATCGAGGCGGTGATGCCGTCGATCTCGGCGATGGTCTGCGCGATCGCCTCGACGGCCGCAACCGAGTTGGTGGTCGATTGCTGCATCTCGCCGACCTTGGCGCTGATCTCCTCGGTCGCCTTCGCGGTCTGATTGGCGAGGCTCTTGACCTCGGAGGCCACCACCGCGAAGCCGCGACCGGCTTCGCCCGCCCGCGCCGCCTCGATGGTGGCGTTGAGCGCGAGCAAATTGGTCTGCTCGGCGATCTCGCTGATCAGCTTGACGACGTCGCCGATCCGCATCGCCGCGTCCGCCAGCGTGCGGATCTCACTGCCGGCACGATTGGCTTCGTTCACCGCCCGCCCCGTGCTCGTGGTCGAGCCGGCCACCTGGCGGCTGATCTCGGCGATCGATGATGCAAGCTGCTCGGCCGCGCTGGCAACGGTGGCGACGTTGCGCGAAGCCCGGTCGGAGGCGCTGAGCACGCCGGAAGTCTGCCGGCTGGTCTTCTCGGCCGCCGCCGCCATCTGGCCGGCGTCGGATTCGAGATCGGTCGCGGCACCCATGAGGGTGCCTGCAACTTCGTCGAGATGCGTGCCGAACTGCTTTGCGAGGTCCGCGATCTCGACGACGCGGCGACCGAGACTGTCGGTGCCGGAATTGATGACGGCGGCCGAACGGCGGAACGAGCCGGGCAGACCGCGCGCGAGGATCTTGCGGAAATACTTGCCGCGGCTGGCATAGTCCATCGACGCCGAGGCTTCACGCTGGAAGGCATCGGTGATGTCGAGCATGTCGTTGACCGATTTCTGGATCGACCCGATCCGCCCGGCCTGACGATCGCTCAGGATGCGGGCTTCGAGATCGCCGCGTGCGGCCTTGCGGCACACATCCGCGACCTCATCGACGGCTGTGGCCGTGCGATGCTGGCACCAGACGGCATAGCCGAGCAGAACGACCGTCATACCGAG
Organism: Bradyrhizobium sp. 14AA; assembly: GCF_054185205.1. Classification (NCBI taxonomy): domain Bacteria; kingdom Pseudomonadati; phylum Pseudomonadota; class Alphaproteobacteria; order Hyphomicrobiales; family Nitrobacteraceae; genus Bradyrhizobium; species Bradyrhizobium sp. 14AA. Next base: position 39,149 of record NZ_JAVAYM010000011.1, read on the forward strand.
CAACGCCGCGCAGGAGAGCCCGGTCACGCCGAGGAGCGAGAGCACGAACGCAACAGTGGCAAGAACACACGCGAGCGCGGTCGCTCCCTGCGCCTTAGAGAGAGAGCACAAATTCATCGTAACCGACACCCTGTTGCTTGAGCAGCCCGACCATCGCCTCGAAGCTCGCATGCATGCCGTCCTTGGCATTGGCATGCCGCGCCTCTTCGGCGCACAGCGTCCTGTAGATCGGCTTGATGCGCTCGATCTGCGCGGGATCGGGCTTGCGACGATTGGAGTGATAGCCGACGATATTGCCGCGCTCGTCGAAGGTCGGCGTGACGTGGGCGAACACCCAGTAATGGCTGCCGTCCTTCGCCAGATTGACGACGTAGGCGAAGATCTCCTGCCTGGCCTGAAGCGTATCCCACAGCAGCTTGAACACTGCGCGCGGCATGTCGGGATGGCGGATCAGGCTGTGGGGCGCGCCCATCAGCTCCTTCCAGGAGTATTTCGCCATGCGGAGAAAGACGTCATTGGCGTAGGTGATGCGGCCCTTGAGATCGGTCTTCGATACGATCAGCTCCTCCTCACTGAGGAGATTTTCCACCCCCGTGGGACGTATCGCTTGCATCGGCTCGATCCTCGAATATAGGCCGGTCCGCCACGTTGCGGAGCCGCATCACCCCCTGTCTACGGCAACAGTGTTAACCAGGTGTAATCCGGGGAACGGTTGCAGGAGGCGACCACCTACGTATCATTACGTAAGGAACGGTCGTTGTATTTCGGACGGCCACACGCGCTGCCGACATGCTCGCGAGATCAGCTTCCGACGGCCTTTGATTGCGTTTGCGCTGCGTCGCGCGCAGGGCGCGACTACATCGTCGCGCCAAGCACCCAGGGCGCGAACTCGGCGCCGCCGAAATCGAAGCTCTCGCTCTTGGTCGGCTGTCCGGAGGCCGTCTTGAGGATGAGCTCGAAGATGCGCTGGCCGCATTGCTCCACGCTCTCCTCGCCTTCGAGGATGGTGCCGCAATTGACGTCCATGTCCTCTTCCATGCGCTTGTACATGGGGGTGTTGGTGGCGAGCTTGATCGACGGCGCCGGCTTGCAGCCGAACACGCTGCCGCGGCCCGTGGTGAAGCAGACCAGATTGGCGCCGCCCGCGACCTGCCCGGTCGCCGCGACCGGATCGTAGCCGGGCGTGTCCATGAACACGAAACCCTTCTTGGTGATGGGCTCGGCGTAGCGCAGCACCTCGACGAGGTTGGTGGTGCCGGCCTTCGCCATCGCGCCGAGCGACTTTTCCAGAATGGTGGTGAGGCCGCCGGCCTTGTTGCCGGGGCTCGGATTGGCGTTCATCTCGGCGCCCTCGCGCTCGGTGTATTCGTCCCACCAGCGCATGAGATCGACCAGCTTCTCGCCGACCTCGCGACTGACGGCGCGGCGCGTCAGAAGATGCTCGGCGCCGTAGGTCTCCGGCGTCTCCGACAAAATCACGGTGCCGCCGTGGCGCACGATGAGATCGCTGGCAGCCCCGAGCGCGGGATTGGCCGACACGCCGGAATAACCGTCGGAGCCACCGCATTGCAGGGCGACGGTCAGCTCGCTTGCCGGCACCGTCTCGCGCTTGACCTTGTTGGCGTCGGCCAGCGCCTCGCGCACGAAGGCGATGCCCGCCTCCACCGTCTTGCGGGTGCCGCCGACCTCCTGGATGTCCATCGCGCGCAGGCGGCCGGCGAGCTTCTGCTCTTCCATCAGGCCGCCGATCTGGTTCACCTCGCAGCCGAGGCCGAGCACGATCACATGAGAGAAGTTCACGTGCCGCGCATAACCGCCGAGCGTGCGGCGGAGCAGCGCCAATGGCTCGTTCTGCGTCATGCCGCAGCCGGTCTTGTGGGTCAGCGCGACCACGCCGTCGACATTGGGGAAGTCGGCAAGCGGATTGTCGCCGGTGAACGGATTCTTCTTGAAGACGTCGGCGACGAGGCTTGCGACATGCGCGCTGCAATTCACCGAGGTGAGGATGCCGATATAGTTGCGCGTGGCGACGCGGCCGTCCGGCCGCCGGATGCCTTCGAAGGTCGCCGGCAGGTCGAAATTCGGCGTCGGCTTGACGTCGGCGCAATAGGCATAGTCCTTGGAGAAATCGCCCATGCCGATGTTCTGCACGTGCACGTGCTGGCCCGGCGCAATCGGAATGGTCGCGAAGCCGATGATCTGGCCGTAGCGGATGACAGGCTCGCCCACAGCGATCGGCTTGATCGCGACCTTGTGGCCGGAGGGGATGCGATCGACCGTGGTCACGCCGTCAGCCACCACCGTGCCGGGCGGCAGGCTGGCACGCGCGATCACCACGCCATCATCGGGATGCAGGCGGATGACGGGGCTGATGGTCATGACGAATCTCCTTCGAAGGCGAATAGCGAGTAGTGAGTAGCGAATGGAAAAAGGGGAGCAGCACTATTCGCCACTCCCCATTCGCCATTCGCGAGGTCTTAGGCCTTGCCGCCCGAATCCTTGCGGGTGGCATTGACCTGCATCTTGGCATAGGTGGTCATCAGGCCGACTTCGTTCGAGAGCGTCACCAGCTTGAAGCCCATGTTGATGGCGCGCGCAGCACCTTCGGCGCCGCTGCAATGGATGCCCGGGTTGAGGCCGCGCTTGCCGCATTCCTTGATGATCTTCTCGTAGATCGCGAGGATCTCGGGCTCGCTGCGGTCGAGCTTGGGCTCGAGGCCGTAGGAGAAGCCGAGATCGGACGGTCCGATATAGACGCCGTCGATGCCCTCGACGTCGAGGATCGCTTCCATGTTCTCGACCGCGGTCTTGGTCTCCATCATCGGCAGCAGGATGGTGTCGGCATTCGCGGTCTTCTGATAGGAGCCGGCGGTGCCGTACATGCCGGCGCGGATCGGGCCGTTGGAGCGGACGCCCTGCGGCGGATATTTGGAATAGGAAACGAGGTTCCTGGCTTCCTGCGGCGTATTGACCATCGGACAGATCACGCCATAGGCGCCGCCGTCGAGCACCTTGCCGATGATGCCGGGCTCGTTCCAGGGCACGCGGACCATCGGGGTGACCGGGTGCTTGTCCATCGCCTGGAAGCACTGCACCATCGACAGATAGTCCTGCACGCCATGCTGCATGTCGACGGTGACGCTGTCGAAGCCGCATTGCGCGATCATCTCGGCCGAGAAGCCGGAGGGAATTGCGAGCCACGCGTTGACCACGGCCTTGCCCGACTTCCAGATTTCCTTGACCTTGTTCGCCACGTTGCCTTCCTTCTTTGTTGTTGGACCCTTCGTCACCATGACGAGCGCCGCGACGGCACGCCCCCGCTGTTACCGCGAACCGGCTCGCCGCGCTACGCTCGCAATGACGCAAGACCTATGCGATCGCCTTCTGGATGCTGATTTCCGCTCGGGATCGCCGGGAATCAGCACCTCCCGATCCCCCACCATCGTTTTGGTGGCGCGCATGGGGTCAGTATAGCCTTTCTTGCATCGAGATGGCAGGCATCGACCACCTTCGAATCGACGTCAAAGCGCCGCCCGACGTCCCCAGGTTCCGGTCCTCGTGCCGTTCACTCCTCGGCACTTGCCTCCTCGCCCGCGCCAAGCCCTGCGAGACTCTGTTCGAGCTCGCCGAGCATCTCCTGCAATTCGGCGAGCTTGCGCGCGCCGAAGCGCCGCGTGATCTCCGCATAGATCGCTTCCGAGGACGGTGCGACGGAGGCCATCAGCTTCACGCCCTCCTTCGAGATCGAGACCATGCTGCGGCGCTGGTCCGTCTTCGCGGTCTTGCGCTCGATCAGGTTGCGCGCCTCCAGATCGCGCAGGATACGCGACAGGCTCGGTCCGAGCAGAAATGCGGTGCGCGCCAGTTCCGTGACCTCGACCGCTTCAATCGCCGCCAGGGCACGCAGGATGCGCCATTGCTGCTCGGTCAAGCCATGCCCGCGCAGCGAGGGACGGAACTGCCGCATCACGGCCTCGCGAGCCCGCAGCAGCGACATCGGCAGCGAGCGCGAGAAGTCGCGCATTGGTACCTGCCGCGCGCCGGCCCCGCTTCCGTTCGCTGGATCAGCCGATCTTTTCACCATGATGCCCCCTTCAAACCCCAAAATGTTTGCAGTGCAGCAAACCCAAATTGTGTTTGACGCATACACTTAACATGTTAAGTATCTCCGGGCATCCCAATTTGTAAGATCACAAATGGCGCTTTCCAACGACGATATCCAAGCTTGCGCGAAGCGTCTGCACCAGGCGGAGCAGACCCGCACGCAGATCCGGCAGCTCTCGCAGGATTTCCCTGATATCACCATCGCCGATGCCTACGCGATTCAGAAGGCATGGGTCGACGTCAAGATCGCCGAGGGGCGCATCGTCAAGGGCCACAAGATCGGCCTGACCTCGAAGGCGATGCAGAGCGCGCTCAATATCGACGAGCCCGATTCCGGCGTGCTGCTCGACGACATGTTCTTCGCCGATGGCGGGATCATTCCGACCGAGCGCTTCATCGCCACGCGCGTCGAGGCCGAGCTCGCCTTCGTCATGAGCAAGCGGCTCTCGGGGCCCGACTGCACGATGTTCGACGTGCTCAACGCCACCGACTTCGTCGTGCCGGCGCTGGAGATCCTGGACACGCGGATCGAGCGTGTCGATCCCGCGACCAAGGCGACCCGAAAGATCTTCGACACCATCGCCGACAATGCGGCGAATGCCGGCATCGTGCTCGGCGGACGGCCGATCCGCCCGCTGGACGCAGATCTGCGCTGGATCGGCGCGCTCTGCTTCAAGAACGGCCAGCTCGAGGAAACCGGCCTTGCCGCCGGTGTGCTCAATCACCCTGCGACAGGGATCGCCTGGCTTGCCAACAAGATCGCGCCGCTCGGACTTGCGCTGGAGCCCGGTCAGGTCGTGCTCGCCGGCTCCTTCATCCGTCCGATCGAGACCCGCAAGGGCGACACAATTCAGGCCGATTATGGCGCCTACGGCTCTGTGAGCTGCTACTTCGCTTAGGCCAATTAAGAAGACAGGGAGTGAAACCGCGATGCCGCATTTCACGATCGAATATTCGGCCAACCTCGATGGCCGCCTCGACATCGCGGCCGTCTGCGAAGTGGTGCGCAAGGCCGCGGTCGAGACCGGCATCTTCCCGCTCGGCGGCATCCGCGTCCGCGCCGTCAGGTGCGAGCATTATGCGATTGCGGATGCGCGGCAGGACTACGGCTTTCTCGACATGGTGCTGCGCATCGGCGAGGGCCGCGATCTTCCGACGCGCCAGAAGGCCGGCGAGCATGTCTTCCAGGCGCTATCAAAGCATCTCGATCCCGTCTTCGCCGCCAGCAAGTTCGCTCTGTCGTTCGACATGCAGATCAACGACAAGGACACCAGCTGGAAGCGCAACAACATCCACGACGCCCTGAAAGTCGAGGCCGTTCATGGATAAGCGCGCGACCGCGACGCGCCGCTGAACAACAACCGAAGTGGAATGATGCAATGACCACCCTCACCGGCGGCGAAGCGATCGTAAGCGGGCTCGTTGCTCACGGGGTCGACACCGTGTTCGGCCTGCCCGGCGCGCAAGTGTACGGCCTGTTCGACGCCTTCCACCAGGCCCAGCTCAAGGTGATCGGCGCGCGGCACGAGCAGGCCTGCGGCTACATGGCGTTCGGCTATGCGCGCGCCAGCGGCAGGCCCGGCGTGTTCAGCGTGGTGCCCGGCCCCGGCGTGCTCAATGCCAGCGCCGCGCTGCTCACCGCCTTCGGCTGCAACGAGCCGGTGCTGTGCGTGACCGGCCAGGTGCCGACGCAGTTTCTGGGCAAGGGCCGCGGCCATCTGCACGAGATGCCGGATCAGCTCGCCACCCTGCGCAGCTATGTGAAATGGGCGGACCGGATCGAATATCCCGGCAACGCGCCGACGGTGGTGGCGCGTGCCTTCCAGGAGATGACGTCCGGACGTCGCGGTCCTGCCTCGGTCGAGATGCCCTGGGATGTCTTCACCCAGCGCGCCGACACCGCCGCCGCGCAGGTGCTGGAGCCGCTGCCCGCGCCGCGGCCCGATCCTGACATGATCAAGCAGGCGGCCGCGCTGATCAAGAGCAGCAGGGCGCCGATGATCTTCGTCGGCAGCGGCGCGATCGAGGCGCGCGAGGAGATCCTCGAGCTCGCCGAGATGATCGACGCGCCCGTCGTCGCCTTCCGCAGCGGCCGCGGTATCGTCTCCAATGCGCATGAGCTCGGGCTCACCATGGCCGCCGCCTACAAGCTATGGCCGAATACCGACCTGATGATCGGCATCGGCACCCGGCTCGAATTGCCCACCATGTCGCGCTGGCCGTATTGTCCCGATGGCTTGAAGAGCATCCGCATCGACATCGATCCGGTCGAGATGCGGCGCTTCATCTCCGACACGGCCATCATGGCAGACGCCAAGACCGCGACGGCCGATCTCGCGGCTGCCGTCAGCAAGGCGGGCTACAGCAAGACCGCCGGCCGCCGCGGCGCGATCCGCGAAGCGACCGCCACGGCGCAAGCCGAGGTCCAGCGCGTCCAGCCGCAGATGGCGTACCTCAACATCCTGCGCGAGGTGCTGCCGGCGAATGCGATCGTGACCGATGAATTGTCGCAATTCGGCTTCGCCTCCTGGTACGGCTTCCCGATCTACCAGCCGCGGACCTTCATTACCTCAGGCTATCAGGGCACGCTCGGTTCGGGCTTCCCGACCGCGCTCGGGGCCAAGGTCGCCAATCCCGACAAGCCGGTGGTGGCGATCACCGGCGATGGCGGCTTCATGTTCGGCGTGCAGGAGCTCGCCACCGCCGTGCAGTTCAACATCGGCGTGGTGACGCTGGTGTTCAACAACAACGCCTATGGCAATGTCCGCCGCGACCAGCGCGAACGCTTCGACGGCCGCGTGGTGGCGTCCGACCTCGTCAATCCCGACTTCGTCAAGCTCGCGGAGTCCTTTGGCGTCGCGGCCGCGCGCGTCACCGCGCCGGATCAGTTCAAGGCGGCGATGGAGAAGGCGCTCGCCCATGGCGGGCCGTATCTGATTTCAGTCGAGGTAATGCGCGACTCTGAAGTCAGCCCCTGGGCATTCATCCACCCGCCGAAGCCTTGATGTCGTTCCGGGGCGATGCGGAAGCATCGAACCCGGAACCTCGAGATTCTCAGGTGCGCAATTGCGCACCATAGTTCGCGCTAGCGCGCGCCCCGGAATGACAGGTCCTTACCGCGTTCTGCGGAACGTCAGATTGATGCGCTTGCGCCCGAGCAGCGCGTGCTCGCCATCGGCGAGCGGCGCCACGCCGTGATAGGCGAGCCGCGACGGTCCGCCCCAGACCACGACGTCGCCATGGACGAGCCGGAAGCGGCGCGGCTTGTCGCCGCGCGCCAGACCGCCGAACAGGAAGGTCGCGGGCAGTCCGAGCGAGACCGAGACGATCGGCGCCGAATAGTCCAGCTCGTCCTTGTCCTGATGCAGGGACAGCCGCGTGCCGGGCTCGTAACGGTTGACGAGGCAGGCGTCGGGCGCAAAGTTTTGAAAGCCGCCCTGCTCCGCCGCGCGGCGGGCGAGATCGCGAAGCACCGGCGGCATTACGGGCCACGGCGCGCCGGTTCGCGGATCGACCGGATCGTAGCGATAACCGGTGTGATCGGTGATCCAGCCGCGCTCGCCGCAATTGGTCATCGCCACCGACATCTGATAGCCGCCGGGCGTGGTCATGCGGCGGAACGGCGACTGCGCCACGATGGCGCGCACGGCTTCGATCAGCTCACTCTCGATCGGCTTGACGAAGCCGCGCAGCAGCACCGCGCCGTCGGCGATCTCCTCGCGCGACGGCTGCGCCTCGGCGGCCGTGTCAAACAAATCACCCGTCAATCGCAGCGCTCATTTGGCATCATGAAAGATCACACCCAGCGTATGGCGCTGGCCGGACCTGATACGGCTGACACCGTGGCGCAGATTAACGCGATAGGTGCCGCGTGTCCCCTGCACCGGGCGGTGATGCACAGCGAAGGCGACGGCGTCACCCTGCGCCAGCGGCACGACCTCGGCGCGGGACTGCATGCGCGGGCGCTGCTCGGTCAGCACGAACTCACCGCCGGTGAAATCGCGCCCGGGCTCCGACAGGAGGATTGCGACCTGGAGCGGGAACACGTGCTCGCCATAGAGGTCCTGATGCAGGCAATTGTAGTCGCCCGCCTCGTACTGTAGCAGCAGCGGCGTCGGCCGCGCCTGCCCCGCCTCGTGGCAGCGCTTGAGGAACGCGGCATGTGCTGTGGGATAGCGGATGTCGATCCCCATCGCCTCGTTCCAGCGATTGGCGACGGTCTGGAGATGCGCATATATCGCCGGGCGCAATTGGGCGATCAGATCGGGCAGCGGGTAGGAAAAATATTTGTACTCGCCGCGGCCAAAGCCATGGCGGCCCATGACGATGCGGCTGCGGAAGTGCGTGTCGTCGGGATAGAACGCGGCAACGGCGCCGCACTGGTCCGGCGTGAGCAGGCCCTTGAGGACGGCGCAGCCCTGGGTGTCGAGCTCGCTGGTGATTTGGGACCAGTCTAGGGCGTCGACGTGGGCGGCGAGGTCGGGTCCAGAGGGGTGGGCTGATTTTCGTGCGGTCATTGTCATAACAATCACCTATGCAGGCCGACCTTCACCCCGCCACCCGATTTCCGATGAATTTCTCCTCGTCATTGCGAGCGTAGCGAAGCAATCCAGAGTCTTTCCGAGGAACCGGTCTGGATTGCTTCGTCGCAAGGGCTCCTCGCAATGACGGCAGAGAGAGCTGCGCTCACAATAACGGTGGGGAGCCCGCTAGCCCCGCACCGGCAGCGTCGTCACATCATACCCATGCTTGATCGTCCGCTTCAGCACGGGGTCTTCCAGCTCGAACTCGAAGCGGTCGGCGGGACGGATGCCGCCCTTGGCTGCAAACGTGCCGCCGAACATGGCGCAGCCGTCGGGGAACTTCTTGCCATCGAAACCGCGCGCGATGAGATCTTTAACCGGCAGCATCGCGTCGAGCGTGCCCTCCTGGTAGAGCACGCGCTCGCCCTTGATGGTGGCGTAGGAGCGCAGGATCATCTTGTCCCAATGGCCGATGACATCCTCAAGCTCCCACAGCGTGGATGCGATCGGCTTGTCGCACATCTGCTTGGACACCGTGACGTTGTAGGCCTCGACCTTGCGGTCGGTATGGTCGGAGCCGCAGCCGACGAAGATACGGCCCTGCCAGCCGATCAGCACGAACTCGACCTCGCCGGAGGAATCGCCGCCGGTGCATTCGATGCGGTCTTCCTGTGTCAACCGTCGCGCCGCGCCGCGGTAGTAGATCGGCGTCGAGGCCGGCGGGGCGATGCCCATCTCTTGCAGCTCGGCGATGTGCTTGTCGCGCGCGACGGGATCACGGCCGGTCCAGCCGGCGATGACCATCTGGTCGATCGCCAGCGTCAGCGGCGTTGTGGTGTCCTGGGCGTCGACGGTGAAAGTCAGGTCAAACACGAATTACAGCCTCCATGCCGGCAGCAAGTTCAAAAATGCGGCGGTCGGACCCGCCCGCACCCGCCAGCATCAGGCCGACGGGAACGTCGCCCTCGCGATGCGCAGGGATCGAAAGGGCGCAGCCGTCGATCATGTTGATCAGCGTGCAATTGCGCAGCGCGCGCAGGTTCTGGGTGGTGAAAGCCTTGTCGTCGGCGAGATCGGCGATCTTCGGCGGCGTGTTGGCGGTGGTCGGCAGCACCAGGGCGTCATAGGGCGCAATGCGCGCATTGACGCGGGCGATCAGCGAGCGGCGCTCGTTGAGAAGGTCGATGTAGTCGGCCGCGCTCTGCGCCTCGCCGCGCATGATGCGCACGGAGACCCGGGGATCATAGACGTCGCCCTTGGCGGTGATGAGATAGCGATGCCAGGCATAGCTTTCGGATGCGGCAAAGCCGCCCTTGGCGTTCATCGGGCCGATGTCGTGGAACTCCGCCATCTCGATGCGTTCGATGATGGCGCCATGATCGGAAAGCCGCTTCAGCGCGCGCTCGAAGGTCTCGGCCACTGCTGCATCGAGATCGTCGAGCGCGATCGTGGTCGGCACCGCGAGCCGCATGCCCTGGATCGGCCGCGGCCTCAGCGGGACGATGGGCTCGTTCGCGAGCACCGCATCCATTATGGCACAACAGCTGACCGACCGCGCCAGCGGCCCGATGCTGTCGAGCGAGAACGACAGCGGCACGGAGCCGTCGAGCGGCACGCGACGCTGCGTCGGCTTGTAGCCGACGATGCCGTTGAAGGCCGCCGGAATCCGGCAGGAACCACCGGTATCGGTGCCAAGCGCGCCATGCGCCATGCCGTCGAGCACGGACACCGCGGCGCCCGAGGACGACCCGCCGGGCACATGGCCCACGGCTCGGTTCCAGGCGCCCTTCGGCGTGCCATAGTGCGGATTGATGCCGATGCCGGAATAGGCGAACTCGGTCATGTTGGTCCGCCCGATCACGACGAAGCCAGCCCCGCGCAGCCGCGCCACCGCCGCCGCATCGTGCTCCGCCGGATCGGAATCATCGAGCGCGCGGGAGCCGGCGCGCGTCGTCTGCCCCTTGATATCGAAGAGGTCCTTGATCGAAATCGGAATGCCGGCATAGCGCGAGGGCGCGGCCTTCGCCTTGCGCAGGCCGTCCATCGCATCCGCGGCCGCGAGTGCGGCGTCCTTGTCGACATGGATGAAGGCGCGCTGGCCCTCGCCGGCCGGGTCGGCGATCCTGGCGATGCAGGCCTCGACCAGCTTGCGGGAGGTCGTGCGGCCGCTTTCGAGGTCTTCGGCGAGTTTTGCCAGTGTCGGAAAATCGGGCATGTCTGTCTCACGGAATATTGGTGCGCGCAATCTATAGCGCTGCCTCTGTTCGACACAAGCATTGTGCGCATGATGGCATGCATGCGCGTTGCTGGACCGTTGACGCACTATAGTCGATTGTCGCATCAAGATCGAAACAGGCGGGCGTGAAGCCCATGCCTGATTGAGGTTGCCTTTGGGAGGGCGTTCCGACATGGCCGAACCGCAGCGTGCGCGACCGAAACCGACGCCGGAGACCCAGCATTTCTGGGACGGCACGAGAGCGGGCGAATTGCGCCTGCAGCGCTGCGACGCCTGCGCGCATGTCTATTTCCCGCCGCGTCCGTTCTGCCCGTCCTGCGCCTCGCGCAAGGTCAGCATCTTCAAGGCGAGCGGCAAGGGTTTCCTCTACAGCTACGTGATCAACCACCGGCCCGCCGCCCCCGGCTTCACGCCGCCATACGCGATCGCGGTGGTCGAGCTCGAAGAGGGGCCGCGGATGATGAGCAACATCATCGACTGCCCGCAGACGCCGGAGGCGCTCGAGCTCGACATGAAGCTCGAGGTCGCCTTCGAGGCGCTCGACGACAAGATCACCCTTCCCGTGTTTCGTCCGGCGAAGGGGTAAGCCATGCGCAGAAACCAGGTTGCCGTCGTCGGCGCGGCCGAGACCACCGAGCTCGGCGTCGTCCCCACCATGTCGCAGCTCCAGCTTCACGCGGATGCGGCGCTCAATGCCATCGCCGATGCCGGGCTGAAGCTGTCCGACATCGACGGTTTCGCCACCGCGGTCGAAACGCCGCAGCAGGTCTGCCACTATCTCGGCATCAAGCCGACCTGGGTGGACGGCACCTCCGTCGGCGGCTGCTCCTTCATGCTGCACGTCCGCCATGCCGCTGCGGCGATCGAGGCCGGCCTGTGCAAGACCGTGCTGATCACGCATGCCGAGAGCGGCAAGTCGATGATCGGCAAGCTGCCGCGCGCGACACCGCCGGACAGCCTCAACGGCCAGTTCGAGGCACCCTATGGCGTCTACGGCCCGCCCAGCATGTTCCCGATCCCCGTGCTGCGCTTCATGAAGACCTACGGCATCACGCATGAGCAACTCGCCTCGGTGGCAGTCGTTCAGCGCGAATGGGCGGCGAAGAATCCGCGCGCGATGATGAAGGACCCGATCACGGTCGCCGACGTCCTCAACTCACGCATGATCGCCTATCCGTTCCGGCTTCTCCAGTGCTGTCTCGTCACCGACGGCGGCGGCGCGCTGATCCTGACCTCGGCCGACCGTGCCAAGGACTTTCCGCGCAAGCCCGTCTACATCATGGGCACCGGCGAGAGCGTGGAGACGCCGATGGTCAGCCAGATGGAGACGTTCAACTCCTCACGCGCGTTCAAGACGGCAGGCCCCCTCGCCTTCAGGGAAGCCGGCATCGCGCACGGGGACGTCGATCATCTCATGATCTACGATGCGTTTGCGCATCTGCCGCTGTTCGGCCTCGGCGATCTCGGCTTCATGCCGCATGAGGAGACGGGCAAGTTCATCGCGGACGGCAACACGCGCCCCGGGGGCAAGCTGCCGCTCAACACCAATGGCGGCGGACTATCCTACATGCACTCCGGCATGTACGGCATGTACGCGCTGCAGGAGAGCGTGCGCCAGATGCGCGGCATCGCGCCGGCGCAGGTCGCTGGCGCGAAGATTTCCGTGTGCCATGGCGTCGGCGGCATGTTCGCCGCGTCAGGCACGATCGTGTTTACGAACGAGAGGTAACCCACATGAGCAAATCACTGCAAGACAAGGTCATCATCGTCACCGGCGCAGGCCGCGGCATCGGGCGCGAGATCGCGCTGCTCTGTGCGGCGGAAGGCGCCAAGGTCGTCGTCAACGATCCCGGCGGGGCCTCGGACGGCGCCGGCTCGAATGCGGCACCCGCCGAAGAGGTGGTCGAGGAGATCAGGAAGCGCGGCGGCACCGCCGTCGCCAATTTCGAGTCGGTGGCGGAAGCGATCCCCGCCAGCAAGATCGTGAAGACCGCGACCGATCATTTCGGCCGGCTCGACGGCGTCGTCAACAATGCCGGCATCTTGCGCGACATGATCTTCCACAAGATGAGCGTGGAAGCCTTCGAGGCCGTCATCAAGGTGCATCTGATGGGCTCGTTCTACGTCAGCCACGCCGCGGCGCGCATCTTCCGCGAGCAGGAGTCCGGCTCCTTCGTGCACTTCACCTCGACATCAGGCCTGATCGGCAATTTTGGCCAGGCCAACTACGCCGCTGCCAAGCTCGGCATCGTCGGCCTGTCGAAATCGATCGCGCTCGACATGGGCCGCTTCAACGTCCGCTCCAACTGCGTGTCGCCGTTTGCCTGGACCCGCATGATCGGCACCATCCCGACCGAGACCGAAGCCGAGAAGGCGCGCGTCGAGAAGATCAAGCAGATGGGACCGGAGAAGATCGCCCCGCTCTGCGGCTATCTGATTTCCGACTCAGCCAAGGACGTCACCGGCCAGATCTTTGGCGTGCGCATGAACGAGATCTTCCTGTTCAGCCAGAACCGTCCGATCCGCTCGGTGCAGCGGAGCGAAGGCTGGACGCCGCAATCGATCGCGGAACACGGCATGCCGGCGCTGAAGGGCTCGTTCTACAAGCTCGACCGTTCCGCCGATATCTTCACCTGGGATCCCGTGTAAGCAGCCCGTCTAGCGGCAATTCCGGCATCCCTGCCCTGCGATCTCCGGTTGTCTTGTCCGGAGATCCGCCCCGGTTTACGCCTGAATGCAGGCGAATGGTGTCCTCCCAACACAACTTTGGGAGGAAACCATGACAAGAATACTGACCAACTCCGACGACACGACTGCAGGCGGCGGTCTCGGCCGCCGCTCTCTCCTCAAGGGCGCGGCGGCCGTGGCCGCATCGACCCTGCTCGCCTCCAATGCCGATGCCCGCGACTTCGGCGCCAATGCCGAGCCGCAGCGCTATCCCGACCCCGATATCATCGCCATCGATCCCAAGCGCTTCAAGGCCAAGGTCGGCAACACCGCGATCAAGCGGCTCTACACCGGCTGCCTGTGGGCGGAAGGGCCAGCGTGGAATGCGCAGGGACAATATCTCGTCTGGAGCGACATCCCGGCCAACCGGCAGCTGCGCTATCTCGACGACGATGGCCATATCTCCGAGCAATTTCACAAGCCGTCGAACGAGGCCAACGGCAATTCGTTCGACACCGAGGGACGCCAGATCAGCGCCGAGCGCACCCGCCTCGTCCGCTACGAGCATGACGGCTCAGTCACCACGCTGGCCGAGCAGGCCGGCGGAAAGCCGCTCAACGGCCCGAACGACATGGTCGTGCATCCCAACGACAAGGCCATCTGGTTCACCGATCCCGGCTACGGCGCGATCAGCATCTATGAGGGCAAGCTCGCCAATACCGGCTCGCTGCAGCCGCACCAGAAGGAAGCCGTCTATCGCCTGGACACCCAGACTGGACAGGTCGCGAAGGTCGCAGACGAGCCGTTCAAGCCGAACGGCATCGCCTTCAGCCACGACTACAAGAAGCTCTATGTCTGCGACACCGGCATCACGCATTACCCGCAGGCCGAGAACGTGGTGTGGTCCTACGATATCGACGGGGCGAAACTATCGAACCCGAAGCGGCTGATCGACATGAAGCTCGACGGCAAGTCAGGCTTCCCCGACGGACTGCGGGTCGACACCGAGGGCAATATCTGGGTCGGCGCCGGCTGGGTCGGCCCCGGCTATGACGGCGTGCAGGTGTTCGCGCCGAACGACGGTGCGCGCATCGGGCAGATCCTGCTGCCGGAGACCTGCGCCAATGTCTGCTTCGGCGGCAGGAAGCGCAATCGCCTGTTCATGACCGCGAGCCAGTCGCTGTATGCGGTCTATGTGGAGACGCAGGGCGCGCATTTCTGCTGAGGCTGCGCTCTTACCACGCGTCATGGCCGGGCTTGTCCCGGCCATCCACGAGTTGCCGCGCGCACGAGGAACGTGGATGCCCGGGACAAGCCCGGGCATGACGGCTGAGTGTGTGGTGGCGGCGCCGCCTTACCCCGTATTCCTCAACCCCGCCGAGATCCCGTTGATCGTCAGCTGAATCCCGCGCAGCACCTGCTCATCCGGATTCTGCGCGCGGTGCTCTTTCAGCAGTTCGACCTGCACGTGGTTGAGCGGATCGAGATAGGGGAAGCGGTGGCGCACGGAACGTTCGAGCAGCGGGTTGCCCTGCAGCAGCCGGTCCTGGCCCATGATGTCGAGCAGCGTCTCGATGCAGGAATGCCATTCGCGGCGGATGCGGCCGAAGATTTTTTCGCGCAAGGACTCATCCGGCACCAGCTCGGCATAGCGCGAGGCGATCGCGATCGAGCTTTTCGCCAGCACCATGTCCATGTTCGACAGCAGCATGCGGAAGAACGGCCATTCCTTGTAGAGTTCCTTCAGGAACGGCATGCCCTTGTCGGGATGCTCCGCGATCCACTGCTCGACCGCGCTGCCAAAACCGTACCAGCCGGGCAGCATCAGGCGGCATTGCGCCCAGGAGAACACCCAGGGAATCGCGCGCAGGTCTTCGATCGCGCGCGTCTTTTTGCGCGAGGCCGGACGGCTGCCGATGTTCAGCGTCGCGATCTCGTTGATGACGGTGGAGGCCCAGAAATAGTCGACGAAACCGTCGGTCTCGTAGACGAGGCCGCGATAGGCCTTGAAAGCGAGGTTCGACAGCTCGTCCATCGCGGTCAGGTATTCGCGGCGCGGCGCGCTCTGGCGCGGATGCAGCAGGCTTGCTTCCAGCGTCGCGGCGGCAAGGATCTCCAGGTTGTTGCGGCCGACCTCGGCGTTGGAATATTTCGACGAGATGATCTCGCCCTGCTCGGTGATGCGGATCTGGCCGTTCACCGCGCCGCCGGGCTGCGCGATGATGGCGTCATAGCTCGGACCGCCGCCGCGGCCGACGGAACCGCCGCGGCCGTGGAACAGGCGCAGGCGCACGCCGTGGCGCTCGAACACGTCGACGAGGCCGATCTCGGCCTTGTAGAGTTCCCAGCCCGAGGTGACGAAGCCGCCATCCTTGTTCGAGTCGGAATAGCCGAGCATGACCTCCTGCACGCTGCCGCGGCTGTCGACGAGGCGGCGGTAGTCGTGCAGCGAGAGCATGCGGTCCATGATGCCAGAGGAGGCCTGCAAGTCCTCGATGGTCTCGAACAGCGGCACGACGTTGATGGCGCTGCGGCCGGAGGGATGGACGAGGCCGACCTCCTTCAGCAGCACCGCGACCTCGAGCATGTCGGACATGCCCTTGCACATCGAGATGATGCATTGGGGGATGGCGTCCGAGCCGAACATCGCATGCGCTTCCGCAGCGGCATGGAAGACGTTGAGCTCGCCCATCGTCTCGTCGCTGTACTTGACGAAGGGCGAGACCAGCGCGCGCGTCGAGCGCAGCTCATTGGTCAGCAGCGAGATGCGCGCCTCCTCGCCGAGCGCGAGATAGGACATGCCGGGGTTGGCGGCGTCCATCAGCTCGGCGATCGTGCGTTCGTGCACCGCCGAGTTCTGGCGAATGTCGAGCCGGGCCAGATGGAAGCCGAAGCAATCCACCGCGCGCCTGAGCAGCCGCAGCCGGCCGCGCGCGATGACGCGGGCGTTGTTGGAGATCAGCGAGCGGTGCAGCACGTCGAGATCGGCCTGTAGCTCCCTCACGCTCTCATACGGCGCGCCCTTGCCGACCGGCCGGCGGGTGATCTCGACCGCGAGCTTTTCCGCGGTCGCGGTCAGGCGCGCATAGATGCCGGAGACCGCCAGGCGATAAGGCTCGCCGCTCCGGTGCGGCGAGGTGTCCGGCGAGCGTTCGGCCAGGTTACGCAGCTCCTCGGAGACGTCGGCGAGATGCGCCGCGATCGACAATTCCGAGCCCAGCACGTGCAGCTCGTTGAGATAGAACTGCATCACCCGGCTCGACTGCAGCCGCAGCGTGCCACGCATCACGTCGGCGGTGACGAAGGGATTGCCGTCGCGGTCGCCGCCGATCCAGCTGCCCATGCGCAGGAACGAGGCGAGCTCGCCGGCGGCCTGCTCGCCGCCCTCCTCCAGCCGGTCCTCCAGCACGTTGACCAGCCGCGGCACCTCGCGGAGAAAGGTGTAGTCGTAGAACGACAGGCCGTTGGCGACCTCGTCGAGCACGGTGAGCTTGGTCCGGCGCAAGAGGTTGGTCTGCCACAGCGTCAGCACCTCGCGGCGAAGCTGCTCGTCGCTGGCGGCGGCCTCATCCGCGGTCAGCGCGACCCGCTCGCGGCGGTCGAGCAGGCCTGCGACCTCCATCTCGCGGTCCATCGTGCTCTTGCGGCGGACCTCGGTCGGGTGCGCGGTGAGGACCGGGCTGACGAGCGCGCTCTTGAAAAAATTGCGCAGTGCATCGGCGCCGATGCCCGCCGCCTTGGCATGGGCCAGCGTCTCCGCCAGCACGCCGGAGCCGCCACCCTTGCCGGCCCGCATCTGGCGGATGTTGTTCTGGTCCTCGGCAATGTTGGCGAGGTGGGAGAAATAGCTGAAGGCGCGGACGATCCGCACCGTCTCCGAGGTCGACATGCTGTCGAGGATCTGTTCGAGCTCGCGGCGGGCGAGCCGATCCTCGTCGCGGTGGAACCGGATTGAGGTCTGGCGGATACTCTCGACCAGGTCGAACACATCGGCACCTTCCTGGTCGCGCACCGTGTCGCCCAGGATGCGCCCGAGCAGGCGGATGTCGTCGCGCAGCCGCGCATCCGCCTCCAGCGCCTGGACATCCTCAGGGCGATTGGCGCGATTCTCGGTGGCGTCGGATGTAACGGTCTGGAGGGACATGGTTCGCTCCCCTTGTAGAGCTCCCAACGGCGCCCCGGCGCGGCGATTGTGCGATATTTTTCTACCGCAGTGCAAGATGAACTTGGTGGCGGCGCACAGTGCCGTCAGCAATCGTGTCCCGGACGCGCTGCAACGCCCTTAAGCGTTGCTGCGCAGAGCCGGGACCCAGAAAGCCGCACCGCCCCTGCCGCGTTCTGGGCCCCGGCTCTGCAGCGCATCGCTAAAGAAGCGCTGCGCTGCGTCCGGGGCACGAGAGCTTTCTCTTCAATCTGTATAGGCATGCCTTCGCCTTCTCGCGGCGCAGGCGCCCGAGCTTTGCTGTCCGTTTCGCCCTCATCGAGAACAGAGGGCGCAGGGAAGACCGGGCGCCAGCTGGCACCCAAGGCCCGCACACGAGAGAACGCACGCGGGGTGACCACAGGTGACGCCGGGCATCCCGGCCTTCCCTGCGCGAATGGTTTTACGGCTTATGGCGCGCTCTCCCCGGGGAGCGATGCACTATTGCCCCCGTCGCCTTGCAGATCACTGATGCGCGCGCGCCCGGTCGGGCAGCTCACACCACCGCAAGCCTTGACGCACAGACCCCGGGCGTCAGGACCACACGCTTTTGCCGTCCGCGGACGTCCCTCCCCGAACAGTCAGAGGCTCGCGCGTGCTCACCCCCAACGCCGAAAAGAAACGCTGAGACCGCGCCGTGTCGTTCCGCGGATCGCGATGGCTCACAGGCGTAGCCCGCCCTGCCATCCCGTCACGCGCCGGCGCTGCCGCGTCCATCGCATCCCGGCCTACGTATCGTGACGATCGCGAAACGTCCCTTTGACGGGCCAGGATGGAATGCGGTTTAGCCGAAGTCGCGATTTCGGTCAATCAGAATATTCTCACCGCGCCTCTTGACCCGCATTTGGCGTGTTTTGCCTGACGGCAACGCGAGGATTGGTGTGCCCAGCACCGCCCGGCCCTTCAGGCACAGAGGTGGAGCCCCTCTCCTGCAACGCGTTTCAACGACAAGCCACTAGAAATTGCACATGAGTGTTGCCCACACGTCACAGCGTGACAGGCCACCGAAGGATATCGTCGAGCGATTTTAGAGTTTTGTTTTTTTGACGGTTCGGGCATGAAAAGACTGTTTCTGGCAACCTCAGCATTGGCGGGTTGCCTCTGCTCCGCTACGGCTCACGCGCAGAGTTACACATGGGGCGGGGCCGGCAGCACGACCACGACGAGCGCTTATAATCTGGGCACCAACTGGTCGACCCCGCCCGCTGCCGCGCCTCCCGCAAATGCGGGGCAGTCTGCGCAGTTTGGCGCGACAGGGAGCGCTACCGTTACCATCACAGCCGTCCCGATCACGCCCGATTCCTGGATATTTACTGGAGCGTCGCAAGACTACACAGTTTCCGGCCTAGCCGTGAACTTCAACGGTGCTGGTCCGAACTTGGTCAATAATGGCGGGACCAATTCTATTTCCAACGACATGACGGGCGCCGGGATTTCGGTAACAGCTGCACAGTTGACGGTTTCGGGGACGAACTCGTTCACGGCGACGAGCGTCACGGGCGGCATCTTCGTCAACAGCGGTACGCTGACATCGGCGGTCGGCGGCCTCACCAATAACGCGGGTGCTACGTTCATCAACAGTGGGACAACGAACGGCGCGGTGACGAACAGCGGCACCTTCACCAATGCGGGCATCCTGTTTGGAACCTTGACGCAGTCGGCTGGCGTTACAACCAATAACGGCACCATAACTTCCAACACGGCCCTTTCCGGCGGCACACTCTCCGGAGTGGGGACTCTCGGGAATCTGGCCGTGAATGGCGGCACGTTTGCGCCAGGCAACGGTGCGCCGGGAACCTCAATGACGGTGTACGGGAGCCTCATCTTTACGTCAGCGGCCACTTATCTCGTGCAGGTCAATCCAGCGACGTCATCTTTCGCCACCGTAGCCGGCACTGCTATTCTGGGTGGCGCCACGGCCAGCACTAACTTTGCGGCAGGCGCTTCCGTCGCCAAGCAGTACACGATCGTGACAGCGGGCCTCATCAGTGGGACCTTCAACCCGGTGGTCGCCAACAGCGGGCTGCCTGCCGGCTTCAGCACCACACTGAGCTACGATACGACTCACGCTTATCTAAACGTCGCGCTGAACTTTGCGCCTTCGTCGGGAAACCTGAACGGCAACCAACAGAGCGTAGGCAACGGCATCACCGGCAATTTCTATTCCAACGGCTCCATCCCGGTGGCTTTTGGCGGCCTTACGCCAGCCGGTCTGACGCAGCTATCAGGTGAACTCGGTAGCGCGCCGCAGCAGATGACATTTAACGCGATGGCCCAGTTTTTGGGCGTGATGACGGATCCATTCATTGCCGGCCGGGGCGATTCCATCGGCGCAAGCGGCGCCCCCAACACGTTTGCAGAGGAGGGAATTGCTTATGCCGGGTCAGGGAAAAGACGCGGGCCCGCACGCGATGCCTTTGCGGCTTACACCAAGGCTCCGCTGGCACCGTCCTTCGAGCAGCGCTGGAGCGTCTGGGCGGCCGGCTTCGGCGGCTCGCAGCAGACAGACGGCAATGCAGCTGTCGGCTCGAACACCACGACAAGCAGCCTTTACGGCACCGCCGTCGGTGCAGATTATCGTCTGTCGCGCGACACGCTGCTTGGCTTCGTGCTGGCCGGCGGTGGCACCAATTTCTCCGTTGCCAATAATCTCGGCGGCGGACGGTCCGACCTGTTCCAGGCCGGCACGTTCTTTCGTCACAATGCTGGCCCGGCCTACATCACGGGCGCGCTAGCCTATGGCTGGCAGGATATCGTCACGAACCGCACAGTCACAGTCGCCGGGGTCGATCGGCTGCGCGCAGGGTTCAATGCCAATGCCTATTCCGGCCGCCTCGAAGGAGGCTATCGTTTTGTCTCGCAAGGCATCGGTCTGACGCCGTACGCTGCGGCACAGGTCACGGCCTTCGATCTGCCGGCCTACGCCGAGCAGGTCATCGCCGGGAGCAATCAGTTTGCGCTCGCCTACAACGCCAAGTCCGTCACGGATAGCCGCAGCGAAATTGGTCTCCGCACGGACAAGACTTATGCCCACAACGACGGTATCTTCATGGTACGCGGACGCTTTGCCTGGGCGCACGACTTCAATCCGAACCGTGCGATCGGGGCGACCTTCCAGACGCTGCCCGGCGCCAGCTTCGTCGTAAATGGTGCTGCGATGGCCTCGGACTCGGCGCTTGTGACTGCGTCAGCGGAGAAAAAGTGGCTTAACGGCTGGTCCGCGGCCGCCACGTTCGAGGGCGAATTCTCTGTCGTCACCCGAAGCTATGCTGGCAAGGGCGTGGTGCGATACGCATGGTGATCCGGTTTGACGCCGCCGACGAACGAGCCGTCTTTGTCAGCTATGGGTCCACGAACCGCCAATTAGGATCAAGCTCGGCAAGCTCCGCTCTATCCGCGGAAGCTGAAGCACGATGGGTCGAGCCCTTGCGAAACTCATCAATCCATCCGCGATGCCGAAGCTCGATGGATAAAACCTAAGCGAAGCCCATCAAACCATCTGCCGGTTACGAAGCATGATGGGTTTCGCAAGAGCTCAACCCATCCTACGAACTACGAGCAGACCTTACGAAGTGCGGAGCGGCAGTCCCTGTTCTGCAACCACCCGCACAGGCGGAAAAGCAACGCAATCCACTACGTCGAACAGCACGGTGATGCTCCGGCTGAATGACTGCGCGAAAGCGATCGCATCATCGCGTTTTCTATCGGCAATTGCGTGCCGAGCGTGCAATGAGGCCTCCAGTTTCCCGGCCGATAGTGGAGCCGACAAAAGGCTGGATCGATTGCAGCGTTGATCGAAGAGTGCCATCTAGCGAGCGTTTCATCGACTTTGGGCTCCGCCCAGAGCACGAGCGGCGGGCCTGCAAACCAACAAATTCGCCTGAACTCGACTGGCAGCTGACCTTCGTCTCCTACTGCGCGTAGCATGGTCTCCCACGCGGTCTTCGCAGTAACCTCGGGCGTATCATAGATCGCGAATGTAAAATGTGGTCGATAGTTGAGAGCCCTCATCGAAGGCTGGCTCTCAAACGCTGCAACTTCATCCCACAATGCCTCGATCCGCTCCGCGGAAGAATGATCAGACCGAATGTTAATGGCCAAAGCCATGCGCTGGTCGCTCCATAATCCAATGGATTTCTGTCTGGCCAGCACGTTTAGGATGGATCGAGCCCTCGCGAAACCCATCATGCTTCGTCATCCGCGGACGGCTTGATGGGTTTCGCAAAGGGCTCAACCCATCCGACGCTCTTGCGGGCCAGAAACGCTCAGATTGATTTGCGCGGGTCGATGACGCGTCAGAACTTCTATTGTTCCCTTGATTTGAATCAAGTGAACCAACCGGAGCGTGATCATTTTGCGGTTTGCTTTTGGGGGCCACTGACCTAGGGAGATCACCGATGTTGAAGATCGTAGTGGCTGGAACAACTGCAATTTTCCTTACTGCATCCCCGATTGCCGTCGCGCAAAACGCGCAGACCTCTGCTCCCGCGTCACCGGAACGGTTAAACGCGGCAGATCGGAATAGCCTGGCGGACATGAGGATTGATCTGGTCAAGGCCGCGTTGCAGCTGACACCTGACCAGGAAAAGCTTTGGCCGCCTGTGGAGAGCGCCATTCGTGCGAAGGCGGAGGATCGGAAGGCGCGTCTTGCCAAAATCGGAGAAACAGTGGGTAGGCGGGCCGACCAAAATTCCGTTGAAGTGATGCGCAACCGTGATCCCATCGCGTTCTTGCAGCGCCGATCGGAAGCATTGGCTCAACGATCGGCCGATTTGGATAAACTCGCCGAGGCGTGGCAGCCACTGTACAAAACGTTCAACACCGAACAGAGGCAGCGCATGGCGGCCCTCGCGGTCCTTGTACTTCACGACATGAGTGACGCCGTGGAACGGCGTCGTGCGCTGTCTGAGGACGAGGACTGAAGTAAAGCCTTATATCAGTCTGCCGCGCATGCATCGACCAGAATACGGAGCGTAGGGTGGGTTGAGCCCTTGCGAAACCCATCCTGCTTCATCATTGGCAGACGGTTTGATGGGTTTCGCTTACGCGCTACCCATCCCGCTTCGTCATCGTGGATGGATTGATGGGTTTCGCGAGGGCTCAACCCATCCTACAAGCTGAGGTGAGACGCGCCTCACGCCGGCACGATCACCTTGCCGATCGGCCAGAGCGCGATGCCGGCCAGCTTCAGGTGGGCCCAGGCGAAGGGAAGGCCGATGATGGTGATTGCAAAGAGCACGGCCGTCAGGAGGTGGCCGAGTGCCAGCCACCAGCCGGCGAGCACGAACCAGATGACATTGCCGATCACCCCGAGCGGGCCGGTGCCGATATCGCTCATGCCCGTGACCTCGTCGCGGTTGACCGCCCGCGAGCCGAACGGCAGCAGCGTGTAGATGGCGATGTTGAACGCCGCCCGCGCCCAGGGCAGGCCGATGATCGTGACGGCCATGATGACCGCGGCGATCAGCCAGCCGAACGCCATCCAGGCGCCGCCGATGAGGATCCAGAGCAGGTTGAGCAGGATGGAAACGGGAGCCATGAGATGATCCGGAGGTTGGTGATCCCTTCACTATAGCACGCCCCACGAGATCATAGTCCATGACGCCGGCTGCGTTCCGCACGAAGCGAGGTGGCGACGAATCCAACATCCGCGATCCCTCGCGAGATTTCCTTCGCGCCGAGACAAAGCGTCAGCGCGGCAACGCCAATCGCGCTGAGTCCCGAGATGAGACTGGAGTTCGGGCAGAACATGACAAGAAAAATGTCGAGCGGAAGGTATCCAATTGGCAAGTGCGGCCAGCAAGCAAAGGCCAGAGCCCAACCGCACAGCAGCACTGCGGCAGCGTTCACTCCGGCCAGGGCCGTCACGACGATCACGAGACCCTTCTTCATGGAGAGCGCGAGATCAACCATCTTCACGACGGCACAGCATGCGGCCAAGACGACGATCATCACTCCCCAAGCGGAAGCTCCCGCGGCGATGGTCCGGGCCGGACCGCCCCAGGCCCACAGCGCAGTGACGCAGGCAAGCAGGGTCAGATTGACCTTCACGACTTCGGGAAACTTGCAACGAAGTGTCCAGGCATTCGCCTTCTCGACAAGGTCGAGCAACGCGCATGTGATCAATCCGGCGGCAAAACCACCGAGATGGACGCCCCAGTCGATCCGCGAGTAGCCGAGCGCGAACGCAATGTTCAATCCGATGTTGATCGCGAAGAAGTCGAACCTGACGTCGAGCTTGCCGAGAATCCACAGACAGAGCAGCGCGCCCAGGATGCCGGACGTGGCGCCGGACGCGCCGACCGTCAGATAAGGTGTTGAATGGATGCCATTGCCGATGACGGCGCCGAACACCATCGCACTGAGATAGATGATGAGGAAATAGGCCGATCCAACCCGCCGCTCGAGATGTCCACCCCACAGCACCAGACATAACATGTTCATGGTGAGGTGGACGAAATTGACATGCAGAAAGCCATAGGTGAGCAGGCGAAAATATTCATGCCGCGCGATGGCGGTCGCATACATGCCGCCGTAGCGATACAGCAATTCCGCTGGCGCCTCCGGGCCGCCCGCCTGGATGAAGCAAAGCCCCGACGCCAGGACGGTCACCGTCATCAAGGCGTAAACGGCCGCATGAGGGACTACGAAGAAGCCGGAGTTGGCGCGGTATGAAGGCATGAATGATCGCAAGCGGCAGGAAGAGAAAAGGCAACCTAGCCGAGCCGATCCATGATTGCTACCCCTGCGCGTGCCAAGCGGAGGCGTCTACCGTCCCTCGAACTTCGGCTCCCGCTTCTCCATGAACGCCTTCATGCCTTCGGCCATGTCCTGGGTTTTGAACAGCGGCAGGAGCTGGAGATAGACGTGATGGACGTGGTCGGAGAAGTTTTCGTTGAGGCCCATCCGCATCATGCGCTTGGAGGCCTGCACCGCGAGCGGCGCGTTGGCGGCGATCTCGCGGGCGATGGCAGTGGCGCGGTTCATCAGCTCGGCGTCGGGCACGACCTCGTTGGCGAGGCCCCATTCCAGGCATTCGCGGGCGCTCAGCGTGCGGCCCCTAAAGATCAGCTCGGAGGCCTTGGCCCAGCCGAGCATGCGCGGCAGCAGCCAGGTGCCGCCGGATTCCGGCACGACGCCGCGCTTGACGAAGGCGGCGGCGAGTTTTGAGGACTGCGCCATGATGCGGATGTCGCAGCCGAGCGCGGTGTCCATGCCATAGCCGGCCGCGCCGCCGTTGACGGCGCAGATGGTCGGCTTGTCCATCGCCTGCAACACCGTCGGCGGCGTGTTGCGCAGATTGATCGTGGTCGGCGAAGACGCGGCGCTGAGACCGTTGCCGTCGCGCTCCTTGCGCAGGTCAAGGCCGGCGCAGAACGCCCTGCCCGTGCCAGTGAGGATGACGACGCGGACGTTCTTGTCCTCATTGGCTTCGGTCAACAGCCGCGCCAGATCGTTCAGCATCGGGCCGGAGATCGTGTTCATCCGATCCGGCGCGTTCAGCGTGATGGTCGCGATGCGGTCGGCTACCGTGTAGAGGACTTCGTTGGCAGCGTCGGTCATGACAAATGTTTCCTTGTCCCTGATCTCGTAGGGTGGGCAAAGGCGCGCTTGCGCCGTGCCCACGATCTATGCCTTGCGCCCGTTCTCGTGGGCACGCTTCGCTTTGCCCACCCTACGATTCCTGAGTTCGTAGCCCGGATGGAGCGCAGCGAAATCCGGGGTCTTTGACGCGAGCACCGCCCCGGATTACGCTTCCGCCTTCGCTCTTCGAGCTACGGCGCAAGCATTGCCCACCCTACGGCACCTTCTCAGATCTTCCGCCCCGCCTGCTCCCAATAGGGATCGCGCAGGCGGCGCTTGAAGATCTTTCCGGAATCTTCGCGCGGCAGCCCGGTGCGGATCTCGATGTGCTTGGGCACCTTGTAATCGGCGAGATGCGCCTTCAGGCTGGCGCGGACAGCGGCGGCATCGAGCGTGACGCCCGCCTGCGGCTCGACCACGGCCATCAGTGCCTCGCCGAACTCGGCATCGGGGATGCCGAACACGGCGCAATCATGCACGCCGGGTACGGCATGAAGCACGGACTCGATCTCGGCCGGATAGATGTTGACGCCGCCCGATATCACCATGTCGCGCTTGCGGTCGCAGATGAAGACATAGCCGTCCTCATCGATGTAGCCGACATCGCCCGAGGTGATGAAGCCGTCGCGGTCGATCTCGGCACGCTTCTCCGACTTGTTGTGGTAGGTGAAATCGGCCATCCCCGCCATGCGGGAATAGATCTCGCCGACCTCGCCGACATCAAGCACGCGACCGTCCTCACCGAGGAAGCGCAGCTCGGCGCCGGGCGATATCTTACCGACCGTGCCGGGCTTCTTCAGCGCATCCTCCGAGGTCGCAAACGTGACGGCGCCGGACTCGGTCGAGCCGTAGAATTCGTAGATCACCGGCCCCCACCATTCGATCATGGCGCGCTTGACGTCGGCCGGACACGGTGCGGCGGCGTGGATGATGTGGCGCAGCGAGGAGACGTCGTACTTCTTGCGGACATCCTCCGGCAGCTTCATCAGGCGGATGAACATGGTCGGCACCATGAAGATGGTGTCGATCTTGTACCGCTCGATCAGTTCCAGGAATTCCTCGGCCTCGAAGCGTGGCATCAGCACCAGCGCGCCGCCGAGCTTGCCGGCGCGGATGCCGAACGAGTTCGGCGCGGAATGATAGAGCGGCCCCGGCAGGATCGCGCGGGCGCCGGGCTTCAGCCCGTAGATCATGGCGCGCATGCGCTCGCCGGCCGCCTGCTGCTCCGGCGTCGGTGCATTGCGACGCACGCCCTTGGGATGGCCGGTCGTACCGGAGGTGTAGATCATGTTCATCGGCTGCGGCACGACCGGGCCGTCATAGGACGAGAATTGCGTGAGCCAGGATTCGAAATCGATGGCGAAGTCCGGCGTCTTCAGATGATCGGGATCGATCTTGTAGTTGGACAGTATCTCGGGCGGTGTCGGCACGCTGAGCACGGTGACGCCTTCCGGAATCGCATCGCGCAAGGCGTGCAGCATGTCGGCATGTCCGATCAGCACGGACGTGCCGGTGTCGTTCAGGATGTAGTTGATCTCCTCCGGCTTGAAGTGCCAGTTGATCGGCACGCCATAGGCCCCCAGCCGCATCGCGGCGTAGGCGGCCTCTAGGAAGGCGATGTCGTTGCGCATCAGCATACAGACGCAATCGCCTTGCCTGACGCCGATCTTCGCAAGCCCGCTCGCGATGCGGTCGGCGCGGCTTGCGACTTCGGGATGGGTGCGACGGCGGTCGCCGGAGATGATGCCGAGGAAGGGGGACGTTCCGCTCATTTTTGTTTTTCTTTGTTGTTGGTCCGTCATTCCGGGATGGTCCGAAGGACCAGACCTCAGGTGCGCAATTGCGCACCGGGGAATCTCGAGGTTCCCAGGTGCACAATTGCGCACCATAGTTCGATGCTGCGCATCGCCCCGGAACGACAGGTAATCAGTCCACATACTTCGCCGCGCGCTTCTCCAGATTCGACCGCACCGCCTCGGTCTGGTTCGCGCTGCCGATCAGCTTCTGCTGCTCGACGGATTCGGCGAGCAACGCCGGGCCCGGATCGACCGAGAGATTGTTGAGCAGACGCTTGGCGGCACGGATCGCATCTGGGCTCTTGCCGGCGATCTCGCGCGCGACTTCGAGGGCTGCTGCCCGCGGATCGTCGCAGATGCGCGTGGCGAGGCCGTACGTCATCGCCTCCTGCGCGGAAAAGATGCGGCCGGTGTAGGTGAGATCGCGCAGGATGTCGTCGCGCACGAGCGAGGCCAGGATCGGCGTTCCCGCCATATCAGGCACGAGGCCCCATTTGATTTCCATCACGGACATCCGCGCATCGGGCGAAAGGAAGCGCATATCGGCACCGAGCGAGAGCTGGAATCCGCCGCCGAAGGCGACGCCGTGCACGGCCGCGATCACGGGAACCGGAAGCTGACGCCATCCCCATACCGCCTGCTGCGGGAAGTTCGCCTGCCCGTGCGTACGCTTGGTGAGGTCGCGATTTTCGCCACCCGGAATTCCGTTGCCGCCCGTCTCCTTCATGGCGGCAAAACGCCCCATGTCGAGACCGGCGCAGAAGGCGCGGCCTTCGCCTGACAGCACGACGACGCGTACGCCTTTTTCCTTCGAAAGACGCTCCGTTGCGGCAACAAGGGCCTCGAACATCGCCTGATCCAGCGCGTTCATCTTGTCCGCGCGCACCAGGCGCACGTCGGCGACGCCTTCCGAGATCGAAATCGAGACGCGCTCTTCCATGGATCAATTCTCCCCTGTTCTTGTTCGGTGCCGCTTTACAGGAAGCTGACGGCCGGATTTAGTCAATCGACCAATTAACTGACAATCCGTACGGGAGAAACAGCCATGTTCAAGGAAAATCTTCTGGCCGGGCGGCGCATTCTCGTGACCGGCGGCGGCACCGGGCTCGGCAAGTCGATGGCGGCGCGCTTCCTGCAACTCGGCGCCGAGCTGCACATCTGCGGCCGACGCAAGATCGTGTGCGACGAGACCGCGATCGAGCTGATGGATCAGTACGGCGGCCGCGTCACCAGCCACGGCGTCGATATCCGCAACGCGCTCGCGGTCGAGGAGATGATCGAGACCATCTTTCGCGATGCTCCCCTCACCGATCTCATCAACAACGCCGCCGGCAATTTCATCTCCCGCACCGAGGAGCTGTCGCCGCGCGGCTTCGACGCTGTCGCCAACATCGTCATGCACGGCACGTTCTATGTGACGCATGCGGTCGGCAAGCGCTGGATCGCGTTGAAGCAGCCCGGCAACGTCGTCTCGATCACCACGACCTGGGTGCGCAACGGCTCTCCCTACGTGGTGCCATCGGCGATGAGCAAGTCGGCGATCCATACGATGACGATGTCGCTCGCGACCGAATGGGGCCGGCATGGCATCCGCCTCAACACCATCGCTCCCGGAGAAATCCCGACCGAGGGCATGAGCAAGCGCATCAAGCCCGGCGACGAAGCCGGCGCGCGCACCAAGGCGATGAATCCGATGGGCCGCGTCGGTACCATGGAGGAGTTGCAGAACGTTGCCGTGTTCCTGATCTCCGGCGGCTGCGACTGGATCAATGGCGAGACCATCGCCATGGACGGCGCGCAGGCACTCGCCATGGGCGGCAATTTCTACCAGCTCCGCGACTGGAGCGACGACGACTGGAAGACCGCGCGCGAGAGCATCATGGCGCAGAACGAGAAGGATCGGGCGAAGCGGGGATGAGTCTCTATGCTGTCGTCCTGGCCCAGTGCGCAATTGCGCACTAGGCCAGGACGACTCGGAGAGAGCGCGGCGGAAAGCTAATGCTTCCCCGGCCCCATATACCCGAACAAGAACCCCGCCACCTTGCGCATCTGGATCTCCTCGCTGCCTTCGGTGATTCGATAGCGGCGGTGATGCCGATAGATGTGCTCGAACGGCTTGTGGCGTGAATAGCCCATGCCGCCGTGGACCTGCATGGCGCGGTCGGCGGATTCGCAGCACAGGCGGTTTGCCCAGTAGTTGCACATCGAGACGCGGTCGGACAGCGTGCGCTCGATCTGCTCCTCGGTGAGCTGGTCCATCTCCCAGGCGGTCTTGCGAATCAACAGGCGCAGCATCTCGGCTTGCGTGGCAAGCTCGACCAGCGGGAACTGGATCGCCTGGTTCTCGGCGAGCGCCCTGCCGAACGGTTTTCGCTCACGCGCATATTTGACGCTCTCGTTGATGCAGTAGACCGCGGCCCCCAGCGAACTCGCGGCCTGACGGATGCGGTTCTGGTGCACGAAGCACTGCGCCAGCGACAGGCCGCGGCCGACCTCGCCGAACAGCGCATCCTCGGCCACGAACACGTCGGTAAAGCTGACGCGAGGATGGTCGGTCGGCATGTTGAAGGTCCACATGTACTCCTCGACCTTGACGCCATGGCTCTTGGCCGGCACCAGGAAGCAGGTGATGCCGCGGGCATCGCCGTCATTGCCCGACGTGCGCGCGAACAGCGCACAATGCGTGGCGACGTGCATGCCGGTCGTCCACATCTTCTCGCCGTTGATGATCCAGCCCTTGACGTTGTCGCGGGTCGCAGGCACCGCGCGCGTCTCCATGTGGGTGGCGTCCGAGCCGTGATGCGGCTCGGTCAAGCCAAAGGTGATGCGGTACTTGCCTTTGATCGAACCGTCGATCATCGCCTTCTGGTCGTCGCGGCCGTAGCGGTCGAGCATGGTGACGACGGGGAAATTGCCGACGACGGAGTGTTCATTCTGGAGATCGTTGTGCAGGCCGAGGCCCTTTGCGGCAAAATGCTCGCGGATCACGGCCATCCAGAGATTGGAGCCGTCCTTCCCGCCATATTGCTTCGGCACCGGAAAGCGCAAGTGCCCGGCGGCATCCGCAAGATCCTTGGCCTTGCGCAGCAGCGCTTCCCATTCATGGCGCGGCAGGCCGCCATTCTCGAAATCGGTACGCGCCCATTCGCGGCGATGATCGAAGAAGCGGATGTTGTCGTCGGCTTCTTCCAGCGGCTTGATCTCGCGCGCGATGAAACGGTCGAGCTCTCCGAGATAAGCTACGAGGTCGGCTGGCAATGAGAAATCCATGGTTCTCTCCCGGATTGATTATCGTTTTGCGTTAAGGCGCTAGGCGCGTCTTTGCTTCGCTCGATTAAGGTGAGAAGAGCCGCCGCAAGTCAAGCAAGGCCAGACGTGTGAGGCGCGCAAAGCGCTTTGCGCAATTCGATGGTGCTCGAGCGCCGACGCGCGCTAGTATGACGCCAATATTCCTTCACGAGAAAATGCGGGAGCGCGCGATGGAGCTGAAATTTTCCAAGGTGGAACGCAAGGGGCCGGTCACGATCGTCACGCTGTCGCGGCCCGAGGTCTACAACGCGCTGCACACCGATGCCCATTTCGAGCTGCAAAAGGTGTTCGACGATTTCTCGGCCGATCCCGAGCAATGGATCGCGATCGTCACGGGTAGCGGCGACAAGGCGTTCTGCGCCGGCAACGATCTGAAGTGGCAGGCAGCGGGAGGAAAACGCGGCTGGGACAAGGGCGGCTTTGCCGGCCTCACCGCGCGCTTCGACTGCGACAAGCCGATCATCGCCGCGGTGAATGGCGTGGCGATGGGCGGCGGCTTCGAGATCGCGCTCGCCTGCGACCTGATCATTGCCTCGGAGAACGCAACCTTCGCCCTGCCCGAGCCGCGCGTCGGCCTTGCAGCCCTTGCCGGCGGCCTGCACCGGCTGCCGCGCCAGATCGGGCTGAAACGCGCCATGGGCATGATCCTCACGGCGCGCCATGTCAGCGCCAAGGAAGGCCTCGAGCTCGGCTTCGTCAACGAGGTGGTGCCGCAGGGCGAAGCGCTCAACGCCGCGCTGCGCTGGGCCGAGATGATCACGAAGAACTCGCCGATGTCGATCCGCGCCTCGAAGCAGGCGATCCAGAGGGGGCTCGGCGTGTCGCTGGAGCAGGCAATCGACGAGCAGCGCGAATACCCGGCGGTGAAGGCCATGGCGGCTTCGCAGGATTACATCGAGGGCCCGAAGGCGTTTTCGGAGAAGCGACCGCCGAAATGGGTGGGGAAGTAGGGGCTCCGTAAAGCGGCCGCCGCGTACTGCGGCGGCGTCGTACGCCACAACCCTCTCTCACGTCGTCCCGGCGAAAGCCGGGACCCATAGCCACCGAAGGCAATTTGGCGAAGATAAGTCGTTCGGTACTCCGACCATTCGTACCCGATAGATCACGCGGTCTGGGTCCCGGCCTTCGCCGGGACGACGACGGAGCGTGCGGCGCCGCCTACCGCCCCAGCTCCCGCTTATACGATGCGTAGTTCGGCTGATCGACCGCGAGCTTGTCCATCGTGGTCGCCCAGAGATGCTCGGCAAGGCCGGGCGTTGCGAGATCGACCTCGCCTTTGGCGATGCGATCGGCGAGCGCGCGGTTGAGCTCCGCGACCGAGCCATCCATGCCGAGCAGCGTGCGCAGCCGCTCGACCTCCTTCGCATCGCTCCCCTCTTCCTGCGTCAGCTGGCGCGTGACGAGATCGAGGATGTTGATGGCGACGCGCAGCTTGAAGGCCTGGTGGCCCGAGATCAGCGGCGTGATGTCGTTGCGGAGGAAATCGGCGACTGATTTGGTCAGCTCGACCGGTGTCGGTTCGTCCTGCATGGTCAGCTCCCGCGCGGCGCCAGCAGCCGCAACAGATCGATCTCGGTTTCCGAGGCACGGCGGCCGATCATGGCGCGCTCCATCGAATGGTCCGGCCCCTCGCGGAACCGCTGCATCATGCCGCCGCACATGATGCCCCAGCGCAGCGTGCCCATCACTTCCCAGAATTTGACGCGCGCGGGATCGACCTTGCGGCCGGCTTCCTCGTAACCCGCGAACAGGTCCTCGCGCGAGCCAAACCCGCCCACCGGCTTGTCGATCTCACCAAAACGCCAGGAGTTGACGCAGACCCAGCCGAGATCCTCCATGGGATCGCCGAGATGGGCGAGCTCCCAGTCGAGCACGGCGCGCACGCCATCGGCGCCGATGATGAGATTGCCATTGCGGAAATCGCCGTGCACCAGCGTCGTCTCGGCCGACGGGCCGGGATCGTGGTCGCGCAGCCAGCGCAGCGCCAGCTCGAACACCGGCTTTGGCCAGTCCAGGCTGCGATAGTCGCGATCGAACTCGGAGATCTCCAGGGTCGCATTGCGGCTGCGCAGCTCGGGCAATTTGTCCTGGGGCAACCTGTGCAGTCCCGCGAGCACGCCACCAATCTGCCGCGCGAGACGCGGCCGCGCCGCCGCGAACTCGTCGTCGCGCAGAATTTTTCGCGCGATGGTCTCGCCCTCGACCCGCTGCATGATGAATCCGGTGCCGAGATCGTCTGCCGGCACCAGCACATGCATCACGCGCGGCGACGGCACGCCCGCCTCATAAGCGAGCTGCATCAGCTGCGCTTCGGCCGCAAGCCCCGCCGCGCGCGTCGGTGCCGCGCCATAACCTTTCGGCGAGCGGCGCAGGATCGCGCCGATCGGCCCATCGGGATGCACGATGTCGAAGCGCCAGGTTTCCTGGCTGGCGCCGCCGGACAGCCTTGCCGCGCCGGTGACGCCGGTCGCACCCGGACACCAGCGCTGGACGCTGCGCGAAAGCTCGGCCTCGATCATTTGCCTTTGAACTGCGCGGGCCGCTTCTCCAGGAACGCGCCGACGCCTTCGCGGAAATCCTGGGTGTCGCCGGCGCGGAGCTGGCTCTGGAATTCGAGATTGAGCTGATCCTCGAAGGAGTTTTCGGGGCTATCCCAATAGAGCTTGCGGATCAGTGCGAGCGCCACCGTCGGGCCGCTGGCAAGCTCGCGCGCGAGCTTCATCGCTTCGTCCATCAGCACGCCGTCATCGTAGACGCGGTTGACGAGGCCCCATTCCAGCGCCTTCTCGGCCGGGAGCCGCTCGCCCATCAGCGACAATTCGATCGAGCGCGCCTTGCCGATCAGGCGCGGCAACAGCCAGGTCGAACCGCAATCCGGCACGAGACCGATGCGGCGGAAGGCTTGCAGGAAGTAGGAGGAACGCGCGCATAGAATCATGTCGCCGAGCAGCGCGAAGCTCATGCCGGCGCCGGCGGCCGGGCCGTTCACCGCGGTGATGACAGGGCAGTGCAGATTGCGGATGCGGCGCAGGAACGGGTGAAAGCCGGTCTCCAGCGTCAGGCCGGCCTTGGTCTTCTTCGACTGGTCGTTGCGGCCCTGGAGATTGGCGCCGGTGCAGAAGGCGCGCCCCGCGCCGGTCAGCACGACACAACGCACCTCGTCCTTCTTCTCCTCGATCGTGTCGAGCGCCTCCGCAAGGCCGCCCAGCATGTCCATGGAGACCGCGTTCATCACCTCCTGATGGTCGAGCTTGAGGATCGCGACCGAACCATCGAAATCGAGCGTGACGTGTTTGAACTGCATGGTTTCCTCGTCGGTTGCGGCCGGCGTCAGTTTCGCAGACCGGAATTCGTTTTGCCGGGGCGCATATTTGATTTTTGGCGCGGTCTTGTCCATGGTGATCAGGGCATAGCAAGCAATCTTGCGCGCAGCGGCTGATGCGCGTCATGCCAAGACGTCTCATGCCAAAAACAGGAAACGCGCCATGAACCTTTTCGACCTCTCCGGCCGCGTGGTTGTGATCACCGGCGGCAATGGCGGCATCGGACTCGGCATCGCGCAGGCGCTGGCCGGCCAGGGCTGCAACGTCTCGATCTGGGGCCGCAATCCTGACAAGAACAAGAGTGCTGCCGCGAGCCTGGCGGGGCTATCAGGCAAGGTCGACAGCCGCGTCTGCGACGTCACCGATCCTGCCTCGGTCAACGCCGCGATGAAGGCCACACTCGACACCTTCGGCCGGGTCGACGGCTGTTTTGCCAACGCCGGCATCGGCGGCGGCGGCCGGCGCTCCTTCATCGAGCGCACCGAAGAGGAGTGGCGCACGATGTTTGCGACCAATCTCGACGGCGTGTTCCACGCATTTCAGGCCGCGGCAAGACACATGACCGAGCGCGCCAATGCCGGCGATCCCTTCGGCCGGTTGGTCGCCACATCGAGCCTCGCTTCGATCTTCGGTACCGCGCGCAACGAGCACTATGCCGCAACCAAGGCCGCCATCAACGCGCTGGTCCGCGCGCTCGGCGTCGAGCTGGCGCGCCACGGCGTCACCGCGAACGCGATCCTGCCCGGCTGGATCAAGAGCGATATGACCGCGGGCCTGATGGCCAACGACAAGTTCGTCGCCAACGTGATGCCACGAATTCCGATGCGTCGCTTCGGCGAGGCGTCCGATTTCGGCGGCATCGCGGTGTACCTGATGAGCAAGGCGTCGTCGTATCACACCGCGGATACGTTCGTGATCGACGGCGGCTATACGGCATTTTGAGATTTCGTAGGGTGGGCAAAGGCGCGCTTGCGCCGTGCCCACCATAGGCATTTGCGAATGTCGTGGTGGGCACGCTGCGCTTTGCCCACCTTACGGCTTCTCGTTTTGTGGCGCAGAGGGGAATGGGCAAGATGTTTTCTCACGTGATGATCGGCACCAACGATCTGGACAAGGCCAAGACGTTCTACGACAAGCTGCTCGGCACGCTCGAGGTGCGGCCGGCCAGGGTCGACGGCCATCGCATCTTCTACATCACCAAGACCGGCGTGTTCTCGGTGTCGAAGCCGATCAACGGCGAGCCGGCGACCTGCGCGAATGGCGGCACCATCGGCTTTGCCTGCAACTCGCCGGAGCAGGTCGAGGCGTGGCACGCAGCCGGCCTCGCGGCCGGCGGCAAGACCTGTGAGAATCCGCCCGGCATCCGCGATGGCGGCGCGGCCGGCAAGATGTATCTCGCCTATTTGCGCGATCTCGACGGCAACAAGATCTGCGCGATGCATCGGATGCCGAACTGAGCTGGCGACGATCACCGCTGTCATGCCCCGGCTTGACCGGGGCATCCAGTACGCCGCAGCTTCTCGATTCAACCACCGCCGTCTCTGGAATACTGGATTCCCCGCCTTCGCGGGGAATGACAGCGGCGAGTTGGGCAACACCATTCAAACAACATTTCAAACGCCCTTGCGATATTCCATCGCGTGGCATGGCCCCGCGTGAAAAATGCGCGCTCGCACTTTGGCCGCGCTGCGACTATTCTCCCGCCCAGAACGATCTCAGCGTCCCCGGGAGGAACAATGACAAAACACACCTACATTCCCCGCATCACCAACTACACCCTCAATCCCGGCGACGAGCTTAACGATCTCCGTATGTCGGACCAGGTCCGGCCGCTCTACGATCACGTCAAGAAGTTCATCCGCGACACCGTCGAGCCGATGTCGATCGAGTTCGCCAAGGCCGGCGAGGGCAAAGAGGATCGCTGGAGCTTCACGCCGAAGCAGCTCGAGGTGCTGGAGAAGGCGAAGAACAAGGCCAAGCAGGAAGGCCTCTGGAACTTCTTCCTACCCGATGACGAGACCGGCCAGGGCCTGAAGAACCTCGACTACGCCTATATCGCCTCCGAGCTCGGCAAGAGCCCGCTGGCGTCCGAGAGCATGAACTGCTCGGCGCCCGACACCGGCAACATGGAGGTGCTCGAGCGCGTGGGCACCAAGGAGCAGAAGGAGAAGTGGCTGAAGCCGCTGCTCAACGGCGAGATTCGCTCGGCCTATGTCATGACCGAGCCGAATGTTGCCTCCTCCGACGCCAAGAACATCTCGACGACGGCAAAGCTCGTCGGCGACGAATGGGTCATCAACGGCGAGAAGTATTACATCTCCGGTGTCGGCGATCCCCGCTGCAAGATCCTCATCGTGATGGTCAAGACCAATCCGGACGCGGCCCCGAGCAAGCAGCAGTCGCAGATCCTGGTGCCGCGCGACACGCCCGGCGTCGAGGTGCTCGGCCCCATGTACGTGTTCGGTCAGGACCACGCGCCGCGCGGCCACATGCACATGCGCTTCAACAATGTGCGCGTGCCGAAGGAGAACATGCTGCTCGGCGAAGGCCGCGGCTTCGAGATCTCGCAGCTCCGGCTCGGGCCGGGCCGTATCCATCACTGCATGCGGACCATCGGCAAGGCCGAGAAGGCACTCGACCTGATGGTGCAGCGTGGCCTCACCCGCGAAGCCTTCGGCAAGAAGATCGCCCATCTCGGCGGCAACATGCAGATCATCGCGCAGGCGCGCTGCGAGATCGAGGCGATGCGGCTGATGGTGCTCAAGGCCGCCAAGGCGATGGACGTGCTCGGCAACAAGGAGGCCCGCGTCTGGGTCTCCATGGTCAAGGCCATGGTGCCGGAGCGCGCCTGCAAGATCATCGACCAGGCGATCCAGATGCACGGCGCCACCGGCATCTCGCACTGGACCCCGCTCGCCGAGATGTACCAGGACGTCCGCCATCTGCGCTTCGCGGACGGCCCGGACGAGGTGCACTGGATGGTGGTCGGCCGCCACGAGCTGAGCATGGCGTAATCAGATGCCGTAGGGTGGGCAAAGGCGCGCTCTTCGCGCGCCGTGCCCACCATCGCGGTCTTCGCAAGGAGTGGTGGGCACGCTTTCGCTTTGCCCACCCTACGCAGTTCGAACTACGTCGCGACCTCGACCTTGTCCTGCGTCTTCGTTTCGAAATCACTCGCGTCGTGGCGTTCGTGAAGCTGGCTGGCGGGATCGCCGGAGACGCGGTTGACCATGCGGCCGCGCTTCACGGCCGGGCGTTTGGCGATCTGGTCGGTCCAGCGTTGCACGTGCTTGTAGTCCTGCACCGACAGGAATTCACCGGCACCGTAGACCAGCCCCTTGGCGAGCGCGCCGTACCAGGGCCACACCGCGATGTCGGCGATGGTGTACTCGCTGCCCGCAAGATATTCGTTGTCGGCGAGGCGACGGTCGAGCACGTCGAGCTGGCGCTTGGTCTCCATCGCAAAACGATCGATGGCGTATTCGATCTTGGTCGGCGCGTAAGCGTAGAAGTGGCCAAAGCCTCCGCCGAGATAGGGCGCGCTGCCCATCTGCCAGAACAGCCACGACATCGCCTCGGTGCGGGTCTTGATGTCCTTCGGCAGGAAGGCCCCGAACTTCTCGGCGAGGTAGAACAGGATCGAGCCGGATTCGAAGATCCTGACGGGCTCGGGGCCGGAGCGATCCATCAGCGCCGGAATCTTCGAGTTCGGGTTGATGTCGACAAAGCCGCTGCCGAACTGGTCGCCGTTGCCGATCCTGATCAGCCAGGCATCGTATTCGGCGCCCTTGTGGCCGAGCGCCAGAAGCTCCTCCAGCATCACCGTGACCTTCACGCCGTTCGGCGTCGCCAACGAATAGAGCTGGAAGGGATGGCGGCCGATCGGCAGCTCCTTGTCGTGGGTGGGACCGGCAATCGGACGGTTGATGCTGGCGAACTGACCGCCATTCTCCTTGTTCCAGGTCCAGACTTTCGGCGGCACGTAGGGGGTGTCGGTCATGCGGGGGCTCCGGCGGAAAGATGCGCCTGCATTAATTAGCCCGGGAATGGCCGATGACAAGGGTGCCCAATGCATTACCCGGCGGGGCA
The DNA here is from genome assembly GCF_054185205.1 of Bradyrhizobium sp. 14AA. Lineage (NCBI taxonomy): Bacteria > Pseudomonadati > Pseudomonadota > Alphaproteobacteria > Hyphomicrobiales > Nitrobacteraceae > Bradyrhizobium > Bradyrhizobium sp. 14AA. The sequence goes on from NZ_JAVAYM010000011.1 coordinate 76,981, forward strand.
ACGCTACTTTTCGTCATGGCAGCCCCTTCCCCCGTCATTCCGGGGCGCCCGAAGGGCGAGCGCGGAATCCATGGTCCCGCCAGGATTACTTTGAAAAATGGATTCCGGGTTCTCGCTGACGCGAGCTCCGGAACGACGGCCCATCACGAATCCCTCATATCCGTTCGCCGCAACATCGCTGCAGATCCGCCGGCAGACGCCGCCGATACAGGCAGAAGATGCGCGGCTTGCCCGGGATGTTGGCGCCCATGTACCGGGATTGGTCTGTGGGTAGAGCGCGACGTCTACACACAAGATGCTTCGCCAAATCCAGCATGTCATCGTGCGTGACGATCGGCTAGCGTCACTTTGCTTCGCGAGCGAAAGCAACGAGAGCGCTAACGCCGCCGGGAGGGAGCCATGAAATCGCCGATCTGCGACATGCTGGGCATCGAGTTCCCGCTGTTCGCCTTCAGCCATTGCCGCGATGTCGTTGCCGCCGTCAGCCGTGCCGGCGGATTTGGTGTGCTCGGCGCCACCGTCCATACGCCTGATACGCTCGAACGCGAGCTGAAATGGATCGACGAGCACGTCGATGGCAAGCCTTACGGCATCGACGTGCTGATCCCCGAAAACTTCTCGACCGCGGGCGAGAAGGACGTCACCTGGAAGAGCCTGGAAGCGCGCGTTCCGCAGGAGCACCGCAACTACACGCGCGATCTTCTGAAGAAATACGATATCGAACTGACGACGACCAGCGTGGCCGACAATCAGCCGCAGCCGTTCGACCCGAAGACGGCGCTGCAACTGCTCGAAGTCTCCTTCAATCATCCGATCCGGCTGATTGCCAATGCGCTAGGCGTGCCGCCGAAGGCGATGATCGAGATGGGCAAGACGCACGGCGTGCCCGTTGCGGCTCTCGTCGGCGCCAAGGAGCACGCGCTGCGCCAGGTCGCGGCCGGCGTCGATATCCTCGTCGTGCAGGGCACCGAGGCGGGTGGCCATTGCGGCGAGGTCTCGACCATGGTGCTGGTGCCGGAGGTGATCAAGGCCATCAAGCCCATCCGCGACGTGCCGGTGCTGGCGGCCGGCGGCATCATGACGGGCCGGCAGATGGCCGCCTGCATGGCGATGGGCGCGGCCGGCGCCTGGACCGGCTCGGTATGGCTGGCCACCGTCGAGGCCGAGACCACGGAGATCTTTCGCGAGAAGATGATCGCGGCGTCCTCGCGCGACGCAGTGCGCTCGAAGGGACGCACCGGCAAGCCGGCCCGGCAGCTCCGCTCGGTCTGGACCGATGCCTGGGACCGCGCGCCGGACAGCCCCGGCGCGCTGCCGATGCCGCTGCAAAGCATCGTCAGCCGCGACGCCTTCAACGCGATCGACCGCGCGGCCGCAAGCGGCAACGCCAAGGCGCGCGATCTCGTCAGCTACTTCGTCGGCCAGGGCGTCGGGCTGATCGACAGCGTGAAGTCGGCGGGCGCGGTGGTGCAGGAGTTCAAGGAAGATTTTGCCGAAGCCGTCGAGCACATGAACGCGCTGGTGGCGGAGTAGTTGCCTGTGGCCCATCCTTCGAGGCTCGCCCAGCGGCGCGATGCGCCGCTCGGCTCGCACCTCGGGATGACGCCGTCCCCGTAGCCATCACCCTGAAGTGGCCGCCTCTTCGGCGGCCCTCGAAGGGCGACGGCGTGTCGAAGACCTAGAAAGTGAATTAAAGAAGAAATGACCAAACTCCCTGAAGACCGCATCCCCGTCATCGTCGGCATCGGCGAAATCGTCGACCGTCCCAAGGAGATCACCGACGGTCTCGAACCGCTCGATCTGCTCGAACAGGCGCTGCGGCGCGCCGAGGCGGACGCCGGCGCAAAGCTGCTCGGCGAGGTGCAGTCGCTCGATATCGTCAACTTCCTGAGCTGGCGCTACCGCGATCCGGAGAAGCTGTTGGCACAACGGCTCGGGATTGCGCCGGCGCATTGCTATTACGGCCCGGTCGGCGGCGAGAGCCCGATCCGCTACATTCATGAAGCCGCCAAGCGCATCGCGCGCGGCGAATGCACGGTCGCCGCGATCTGCGGCGCCGAAGCGCAGTCGACCGCAACCAAGGCGGAGCGCGCCGGGGCAAAGCTGCCATGGACACCGTTTGCCCATGATGTCGAGGAGCCCAAGCGCGGCGCGGCATTCCAGAAGCCGCTGGCGGTGAAGCTTGGTGTCTTCCGCCCCGTCACCGTCTATCCGTTCTATGAGGCGGCCTCCTCCGCCCATTGGGGCCAGACGCCGCGCGAGGCGATGGCGGAATCGGGGACGCTGTGGTCGCGCTATTCGGAGGCCGCCGCGCAGAACCCCAACGCCTGGCTGAAGCGTCGCTATGCGCCGGACGAGATCACGACGCCGACCGCGGACAACCGGCTGATCGCCTGGCCGTATAACAAGCTCATGGTCGCCAATCCCAGCGTCAACATGGGTGGCGCGCTGCTGCTCACCAGCCTTGCCAAGGCGCGCGCGGCCGGCATCGCCGAGGACAGACTGGTTTATCCGCTCGGCGGCGCCTCGGCGGAAGAGCCGCGCGACTATCTCTTGCGCGACCAGTTTTACGAGAGCCATCCGCAGAACGCCGTGCTCAAGAGCGCGATGCATCTCGCCGGTGGCGACGGCAGGAAGTTCGATGCGATCGAGCTCTATAGCTGCTTCCCCTGCGTGCCCAAGATGGCGCGGCGGACGCTCGGCCTTTCCGCCGACGTGCAGCCGACCGTGACCGGCGGCCTCACCTTCTTCGGCGCGCCGCTCAACACCTACATGACGCACGCGGCCTGCGCGATGGTCCGCCGGGTGCGCGATGGCGCAAAGCTGGGCCTGCTCTACGGCCAGGGCGGCTTCGTCACCAAGCACCACGCGCTGGTGGTGGCGAAGACGCCGCCGCGCGAGGCGCTGGCGCAGGAGACCAGCGTGCAAGGCGAGGCCGACCGCAACAAGCGCGCGGTGCCGGAGTTCGTCGCTGAGGTCTCAGGCAAGGGCAAGGTCGAGAGCTTTACGGTGCTCTACGGCCGTGGCGGCGATGCCGAGCATGGCGTGGTGATGCTGCGGACGGCGGACGATCGCCGCACGCTGGCGCGGATCCCGGCGGGCGATAGCGCGACGCTGGGACATTTGCTCAACATGGATCGGACGCCGGTGGGCTCGCTCGGCGAAATCGCGATGGCCGCCGATGGCGTGCCCGAATGGCAGGTGGCTTGATCTTGTGTCCCGGACGCGGCGCGGCATGCAATGACGCCCCGCAGAGCCGGGACCCAGAAGGCAACACGGCACAGCGAGGAGAGATGGGCCCCGGCTCAGCAGCGCACCACTTCGTGCTGCGCTGCGTCCGGGGCAGGAAACCGCCTCAGCTCTTCGGCGCCTGCTTCTCCGACGCGGTCGCCGGCTTGCCCTTGGCGCTGGCGCCGGTCACGCGCACCTGGTCGCCATCGGACAGGCCGTCCGGCGGCGCGGTGATGACGCGGTCGTCCGGCGCAATCCCAGAGGCGAGCTCGATCTCGCGGCCGAGATCGCGGGCGATGGTCACGGGCTTGAACAGCACCTTGTCGTCCGCGCCGACGGTGGCGACGCGCAGGCCGCTGCCGTTGAAGATCAGGGCGCTGGCGGGGATGCTGAGCGGCGCGGAGTCGCGCTGGAGGCTGAGCTTCACGCTGGCATAGCCGCCGGGCATCAACTCGCCTGAGGAATTGTCGAGGCCAAGCTGCATGCGCGTGGTGCCGGAGGCGACGTCGACGGCCTGCGAGGAGGCCTCCACCGTCGCCTGAAACGTCCGGTTCGGATACTCCGGCAGCGTGATGATGGCCTTGGCGCCGATCTTGATCGCGGGCACATAGTTCTGCGGCACGTTCACGTAGACGCGCAGCTTGGTGATGTCCGAGACCACGAACATCGCAGGTCCCGAGCCGCCGCCGGCATTGATCAGCGCGCCGACGTCGGTATCGCGCGCGGTGACGACGCCGTCGAACGGCGCGGTGATCTTCTTGTAGCCGGCCAGCGCTTCCAGCCGCTCGACATTGGCCTGCCCGGAGTGGACGGCGGCGTTCTTGTTGGAGAGGTCGGCGGTGCGCTCGTCGATCTCCTGCGCGGAAACGAAGTTGGAGGCGACCAGCGTCTTGCGCCGGTTCAGCGTTGCTTCCGACAGCCTGGCGCTGGCCTGCTGACTGGCGAGGTCGGCGCGGGCCTGCAGCAGTTGCTGATCGAGGTCCGGCGCCTCGATCTCGGCGATCACCTGCCCGGCCTTGACGCGCGCGCCGATGTCGGCGCTCCAGCTCTTGAGATAACCGGAGACGCGGGCAAAGATCGGCGCACGGTAATAGGCTTCCAGCCGCCCCGGCAGATCGATGGTGGCGTTGAGAGCCTTGGCGCTGGGCTGTGTCACCGCGACGCTGGGAACGGCCTGGTCGTCGGTCCATTCCTTCAGCTTGGAGCCCTGCTCCTCGCGGGCACGGATGCCGGTGCCCACGACGAGGCCAGCCGCAACCAGCGCCACCACGCTGAAGATGCCCAGTTTCCGGTACGACACCGGCGAGCGGGAGTCAGTGGGCGACATGCGGAGTCTCCAATGGGGCGGCGGCCTTGGCGCCCTGTTTCTTGTGTACCATGCTAAACACCACGGGAACAAACATCAGCGTGGCGAAGGTTGCGAAGATCAGGCCGCCGATCACGGCGCGGCCGAGCGGCGCATTCTGCTCGCCGCCTTCGCCGAGCCCCAGCGCCATCGGCGCCATGCCGATGATCATGGCGAGCGCGGTCATCAGCACCGGGCGGAACCGGACGAAGCCAGCTTCGAGCGCGGCAGCGATGGGATCGCCGAGCTCCTCGTAGCGCTCACGTGCGAAGGAGATCACAAGCACGCTGTTGGCCGTGGCAACACCCATGCACATGATGGCGCCCGTGAGCGCCGGCACCGACAGCGTCGTTTCGGTCGCGAACAGCATCCAGACGATGCCGGCGAGCGCGGCCGGCAGCGCGGTGATGATCACGAACGGATCGGACCAGGACTGGAAGTTCACGACGATCAGGAAGTAGATCAGCACCACGGCCCCGAGCAGGCCGAACAACAGACCGGTGAACGCGCTGTTCATGGTCTGCACCTGGCCGAGCAGCACCACGGACGAGCCCTTCGGCACCTCCTTGGCGGTGTCGGCAATCACCTGGCGGATATCGGCGGCGACCGCGCCGAGATCGCGGCCCGAGGTCGTGGCAAAGATCTGCACCATTGACTGGATGTCGTATTGCGAGACCACTGCGCTCGAGGTCGAGCGCTTGATGTCGGCAATGCCGCCGAGGATCGGCGACTGCGAATTGCCGACCGCAGTGATCGGCAGCGTCTGCAGCGCGCTGAGCGAGTCGATCTGGTATTGCGGCGTCTGCATCACGATCGAGTAGGACACGCCGTTGTCGGGATTGAGATAGTAGGTCGGCGCCACCTGCGAGGAGCCGGCGAGATTGACCACGAGGCTGTTGGTGACGTCGCGCTCGGTCAGGCCGACATATTGCGCGCGGGTGCGGTCGACATCGATGTTGAAGGTCGGGTTGTTGGGCGATTGCTGGATGCGCGCATCCGCGACGCCGGGAATCTTGCGGACCTTGGCCAGCAGATTGTTGGCGTAGGCAAAGTTGGCGCCGAGATTGGCGCCGCGGATCTGCAGGTCGATCGGCGCCGGCGCGCCGAAATTCAGGATCTGGCTGACGATGTCCGCGGGGAGGAACGCGAAGCTGACGCCGGGGAACAGCCGCGGCAATTGCTCGCGCAGGGCCTTCACGTGCTCCTCGGTCGGCTTGTGGCCCTCCTTCAACTTGATCTGGATGTCGCCGTCCTGCGGGCCGATCACGCCGGTGTTGTTGTAGGTCATGTTGATGCCGGAGATCGGCATGCCGATGTTGTCGGTCATGGTCTCGATCTCGCCGGGGATCAGCTTGCGCACCGCCTTCTGCACGTCGGCGAGCTGGTTGGCGGTCTCCTCGACGCGGGTGCCGACCTGGGTGCGCACATGCATCAGGATGTTGCCGGCATCGACCGCGGGAAAGAAGTTGCGTCCCAGGAACGGCACCAGCGCGAAGGACGCGCCGACCACGCAGAGGAAGCCGACCACGAACACCGCGCGGTGCGCCAGTGCGAGACCGAGGAAATTGTGGTAGCCGCCGCGAATCCGCTCGAACCGCGCCTCGAAGCCGCGCTGGAACCAGACCAGCGGATTGCGCGACTTCGGCGGCTCGCCCTGGTGATGGACATGCGCCTGCAGCAGGTAGTTCGCCATGGTCGGCACCAGCGTGCGCGACAGGATGAACGACCAGATCATCGCGAACATCACGGCTTCGGCCATCGGCACGAACAGGAAGCGCGCGACGCCGGTGAGGAAGAACATCGGCACGAACACGATGCAGATGCAGAGCAGCGACACGAAGGCCGGCGTCACGATCTGGTTGGCGCCGTCGAGGATCGACTGCTCGACCGGCTTGCCCTGCTCCAGATGGTAGTTGATGTTCTCGATGGTGACGGTGGCGTCGTCGACGAGAATGCCGACAGCGAGCGCAAGGCCGCCGAGCGTCATGATGTTGAGCGTCTCGCCGATTGCCGACAGCATGATGATGGCGCCCAGCACCGACAGCGGGATCGAGACGGCGATGATGATGGTCGAGCGCCAGCTGCCGAGGAACAGCAGGATCATGACGCTGGTGAGCAGCGCCGCAATCACGCCCTCGACGGCGACGCCTTGAATCGCGCCGCGGACGAACACCGACTGGTCGCCGATGAAGCCGATCTTCAGCGCGTCCGGCAGCTGGTCCTTGACCTCGATCACCTTCTGCTTGATGCCGGCGATGATATCGAGCGTCGAGGTCGCTCCCGCCTTCAGCACCATCATCAGCACCGAGCGGTTGCCGTCGACATGGACGATGTTGGTCTGCGGCGGATTGCCGTCGCGCACGGTCGCGACGTCGCGCACGTAAACCATGGCGCCGTTGACGGTCTTGATCGGGAGGTTGCCGAGCTCGTCGATCTTCAGCGGCGAGTTGTTGAGCTGGATGTTGTACTCGAACTGGCCGATCTTCTGGGTGCCGACCGGCGTGATCAGGTTCTGGGCTGCGAGCGCATTGGCGACGTCCTGGCCGGACAGGCCGCGGGCCTGAAGCGCGGTGGGGTCGAGGTCGATCTGGACCTGGCGCTGCTTGCCGCCGAACGGATAGGGGATCGCCGCGCCGGGCACCGTGACCAGCGGCGTGCGCAAATTGTTGATGCCGATATCGGCGAGGTTCTGCTCGGTGAGGCCGTCACCCGACAGCGCGACCTGGATGATCGGCACGGTGGAGGCGGAATAGTTCAGGATCAGAGGCGGCGTCGCGCCAGGCGGCATCTGCTTGAGCAGCGTCTGCGAGATCGCGGTGACCTGGGCGTTGGCGGTGCGGATGTCGACGTTCGGCTGGAAGAAGATCTTGATGATGCCAAAGCCGTTATAGGAGTTGGCCGTGATGTGCTCGATGTCATTGACCGTCGTCGTCAGCGCGCGCTGGAACGGGGTGGTGATGCGGCCGGACATCTGGTCCGGCGGCAGCCCGGTGTACTGCCAGACCACGCCGATCACGGGAATGCGAATGTCCGGGAAGATGTCCGTCGGCGTCCGCAGCGCCGCGAGCGGTCCGATGATCAGCAGCAAGATCGCGAGCACGACAAACGTGTAGGGCCGGCTCAGGGCAATACGGACCAGAGCAATCATGCGCCAGGCAATTCCAGGTCAAGCAGGGATACGGAATCCGCCCCCACGGGGATCCTGTTTCCCCTTTACCCGAGCACCGCCGGAAAGGCTAATAACCAGAACTATCCTGCATTCACTTCCCTGCTACCGCACTGCGAAATCGACATCGCAGCTATGCGGCCGGCGTCTCACGCCGCGCGGACGGAGTTCAGGAACTTGCCGACCTCGAACTTGAGGCGGTTGGAATCGCGCGACAGCATCTGCGCCGCCGACAGCACCTGCGAGGACGCCGAACCGGTTTCGGAGGCGCCGCGCTGGACGTCGCCGACATTGGACGAGACCTGCTGGGTGCCCTGGGCGGCCTGCTGCACGTTGCGGGCGATCTCTCGGGTTGCAGCGCCCTGCTGCTCCACCGCCGCCGCGATGGCCGAAGCGATTTCCGAAAGACGCGCGATGGTGCCGCTGATCTCGCCGATCGCGCTGACTGAATCTTGCGTTGCCGCCTGAATGCCGCCGACCTGCTGGCCGATCTCGCCGGTGGCCTTCGCCGTCTGCTCGGCAAGCGCCTTGACCTCGGAAGCCACGACGGCGAAGCCGCGGCCGGCCTCGCCCGCGCGTGCCGCTTCGATCGTCGCGTTGAGTGCCAGCAGGTTGGTTTGCCCCGCGATGGCATTGATGAGCTCGACGACATCGCCGATCCGCGACGCGGCCCGCGACAGTTCGCTGACGCGTTCGGTGGTCGCGTGCGCCTGGCTGACCGCCTCGCTCGCGATGCGGGTGGAATCCTGCACCTGACGGCCGATCTCGCGCACCGAGGAGGACATCTCTTCGGCGGCCGAAGCGACCGAATGAACATTGCTGGAGGCTGCCTCCGAGCCGGATGCGACCACCGTCGCCAATTCCTGCGCACGGCCAGCGGTCGAGGACAGCGTCGAGGCCGAAGCCTCGAGCTCGGTCGCAGCCGACGAGACGGTCTCGACGATCTCGCCGATCGCGGCCTCGAAGCCGTCGGCGAGCCTGGTCATGTCGGCCTTGCGCTGCCCCTCGGCCCGGCGCTGCACCGCCTGCACCTCGTCGCGGCTGAAACGGATGATGGTCTGCACCGTCTGAAGATTGCGCAGCGCCTCGCCGATCTCGTCGTCGCGCTCGATCACGATGCGGTTGTCCAGCTTGTCCTGCACGAGGTTGACCAGGGTGTCGTTGAGATGCTGCATCGGCCCCTGGAGTGCGCGCATGGTCGCAAGCCCGGCGAAGCCGACGATGGCGGCGCCGGCGGCGGCCAGCAGCGACAGGATCAGACTGGCGGAACCGGCCGTGGCGAGCGCGCCACCGACGCCGAGCGCGAGCAAGAGCAGCGCCTGGAGCACCATCATCGTGACGAGGCGCGCTTTCAGCGTCCTCGTGAAGATCGCAAAGCGATCGAGCAGCGAGCGGCGGCGGATGATGCCGGCATCGACGCGATAGCCATGCGGCTTCTTCTCGCGGATCGCGGCGTAAACTTCTTCGGCGAGCTTGCGCTGGTCGGCCGGCAGCCTGGTGCGGATCGAGGTGTAACCGGTGACCTGGCCGTTTTCGCGGATCGGGGAGGCCGTCGCCAGCACCCAGTAGAAGTCACCATTCTTGCGGCGGTTCTTCACCGCGCCGAGCCACGGCTTGCCGGCCTTCAGCGTGTCCCACAGATTGTCGAACGCCTCCGGCGGCATGTCGGGATGACGGACGATGTTGTGCGGCTGGCCCATCAGTTCGGCCGACGTGAAGCCGGCGGCGGCGAGAAAGTCCTCGTTGAAGTAGGTGAGCTTGCCCTTGAGATCGGTGCGCGAGACGATCAGCGTCTCGTCGCTGACCGGATATTCGACATCGGTAACAGGAAAATTCTTTCGCATCGGAGCCCCCAAACGAATTCAATATGCGTTCATTCCAATCGGACTGCCGCTATTCGAGGCGTCTTTTGCAATGTTCCTAAAGCAAATTTAACTATCGATGAAATGGAACACCCGTACGTTTACGGGTACTTCCACACGATACTACCTGTAGACGACATCATGCTACCGGCGACCAAAAAGAAAAAGAGCGGCGCTTTTGGCGCCGCTCTCTTTTTTGACCGATGGTCCTGCGACGGTTTACGCCGCGCGGACGTTGGTCAGGAACTTGCTGACTTCTGTCTTGAGCCGGCTCGAGTCGTTCGACAGCATCTGCGCCGCCGACAGCACCTGCGAGGAGGCCGTGCCGGTCTCGGTCGCACCGCGCTGCACGTCGGTGATGTTGGAGGAGACCTGCTGGGTGCCTTGCGCGGCCTGCTGCACGTTGCGGGCGATCTCCTGGGTCGCCGCGCCCTGCTCTTCCACCGCCGCCGCAATCGCCGAAGAAATCTCCGAGAGGCGCTCGATGGTCGAGGAGATCTCCTTGATGGCGCCGACCGAATCGTTGGTCGCCGCCTGGATGCCGGAGATCTGCTGGCCGATTTCGCCGGTCGCCTTCGCGGTCTGCTCGGCAAGCGCCTTCACCTCGGAGGCCACCACGGCGAAGCCGCGGCCGGCTTCGCCGGCACGCGCGGCTTCGATGGTCGCATTCAACGCCAGGAGGTTGGTTTGACCGGCAATGGTGTTGATGAGTTCGACGACGTCGCCGATGCGGGAGGCCGCCTTGGACAGCTCGCTGACGCGCTCGGTGGTGGCGCGCGCCTGACCGACGGCATCGCCCGCCATCCGCGCCGATTCCTGCACCTGACGGCTGATCTCGCCGACTGACGAAGCCATCTCCTCGGTAGCCGACGCAACCGACTGCACGTTGGTCGAGGCTTCCTCCGAAGCGCCGGCAACCGTGGTCGCCAGCCGCTGGGAACGGTCGGCGGTCGAGGTCAGCGTCGAGGCGGAGGCTTCGAGCTGGGTCGAGGCCGACGACACGGTCTGGACGATCTCGCCGATCATCGTTTCGAATTCGCGGGTGATGTTGTCGACGCGGCGCCCGCGCTCGATCTTGGCTTCCGCATCGGCCGCGGCGGCTTCGTCGGCGGCCTTCTTGGCGACCAGCGCCTCCTTGAAGATCTGGAGCACGTCGGCCATGGCGCCGATTTCGGTCTTCTCACCGCGATGCGGGACTTCGGCGGAGAGGTCGCCCTTGCCCAGCGCCTGCATCGGCTCGATGATCGAGTTGATGCCCTTCGAGACGTCCCGGACGAGGTAGAAGCTAACGGCGATACCGGCGATGACGGCGGCTGCGAGGATGATCGAGACCAGCATGAAGGCGAAGAAATAGCTCTCAGCGGCATCCTGCGCAGCCTGGTCGCCGCCCTTGGTATTGAGCTCGATGTCCTTGGTCAGAACTTCGTCCGATGCAAGGCCGATCTTGTTGACCGTCTTGGTGTTCAGTTCCCGCGCCTCGTGCGGGAACTTGCCGGCCTCCTTGCGCGACAGCGCCATGACCTCTTCGGTGCCCTTCTTGTAGTCGTCCCAGAGCTTGGCCCATTCGTTGTAGAGCCTCCGCTCCTCAGGAGAGCTGATCATCGGCTCGTAGGTCCTGCGCGCCTTCGCGAGAGCTTCGATGACGGTCGCCGCCGTCTTTTCGTTGGCCAGCTTGTCCTCCAGGGTCTCGGACAGCATGTGCTGGCGGACCACGTTGCGGTAGGTGATGACGGAGGCCCGGAGCTCGCCCAGCACCCGCACGCTCGGCATCCAGCTCGTGGTGATCTCGACCGTGTTGGCATTCATCGACCGCATTTTCATGACGGCGAGCAGGCCCATGCCGGCCATCGCGACCAGCAGGAACGCCACGACACTGATGATCTTGGCGCGGATGGAAATGGTGGCGAGCATAGTAAAAGGTCTCTTTGTGCTGGCGCGGGCGCGCGTCCGGGAATTACGAATCAACCAAAGGGAGCAGCACCGACATCCGACACCAGAGCACCTGCGCAGATGTTAACTACGACTCCGTACGAGTACGGAAGCCCGAAACAAATGAACAGGCAGCTAAGAATGCCCTGCGCTCAGCGCATGAGCCCAAGCGCATCGGAGAAAAACTCCGCGCCGCCGAAATTTCCGGACTTCAGAGCAAGCAGCATGTCGCCTTTTTCGGCACCGACCGCGCGCAGCACCGGGACGCCCGCCGCGATTTCCACTCCTACGAGAAATCCGGGAATCCTCAACCGGTCGACCACCGCGCCGGACGTCTCGCCTCCGGCGACGACCAAACGCCGCACACCCGACTTCACGAGGCTCTCGGCGATGTCGGCCATGACCTGCTCGATGGCATGCCCGGCCGCGTCGCGGCCATGACGTGCCTGGAGCGCGGCGACCTGATCCGGTGTCGAGCTCGATGCAATCAGCACCGGACCTTCGGCCAGTCGCGGCCTTGCCCAATCCAGCGCGCGCTGCGCTTCGCCAGCTCCCGTAATAATACGGTCCGGATCGAGATGAAGCACGGGCATGACACGTTCTGCGTTGACGATCTGCTGAAGCGTCGCCTGCGAGCAGCTCCCGGCAAGGCAGGCCGCCGGTCCGCCGACCACCGTACCCGCGTCGCCGCCCGCCTTGGTCGACCGCACCTTTCCGGTCGACACCAGCGCACGCGCGAGGCCAAGGCCGATGCCGGAGGCGCCGACCGAGAGCCGATGTTCGGCGGCGACGAGACCGATGGTCTCGAGGTCGCGGTCGAAAACGGCATCGATGATCGCGGCGCCGATGCCCTTGCCCGCGAGTTCGGTCAGCCGCGCCCGCACGGCGTCCGCGCCGCGCGTGACGGTCGCGAGATCGACGAGGCCGATCTGCGTCCTGCTCTGGCGTGTCAGCACCCGCACCAGGTTGGAATCGTGCATCGGGTTGAGCGGATGGTCCTTCAGCGGGCTCTCGTTCAGCGGCACGGCGCCGACGAACAAATTGCCCTGGTAGACGGTGCGGCCGGTCTCCGGGAAGGCCGGCGTCACCAGAACGGCGCCTTCACCGCTATCGGCGCGCAGCGCGTCCATCACCGGACCGATATTGCCGGCATCTGTCGAATCGAAGGTCGAGCAGATCTTGAACAGGACGTGGCTCGCACCGCGGCCGCGCAGCCACTTCTCCGCCGCACGCGAGCGGGTCACAGCGAGGCCAGCCTCGATCGAGCGGCTCTTCAGCGACACCACGACAGCATCTACCTCGGGCAAAGCAAGATCATCGGCAGGTATGCCGATGGTCTGCACGGTGCGCAGGCCCGCGCGCGTCAGCGTGTTGGCGAGGTCGGAGGCGCCGGTGTAGTCGTCGGCGATGCAGCCGAGAGAGATTTTCGCTGCAAGGGTCACTGCTTCACTCCCGCGTAAGGCTTGAACCAGGCAAGGCCGTCGGTGGTCTTGCCGCGCGGATTGTATTCGCAGCCGACGAAGCCGGCATAGCCGAGCCGGTCGAGCTCCTCGAACAGGAACGGATAGTTCAGCTCCTCGCCGTCAGGCTCGTTGCGCGATGGAATGCTGGCGATCTGGATGTGGCCGACGATCGGCATCATCTCGCGCAGCCGCATCGTGACGTCGCCATGGATGATCTGGCAGTGATAGATGTCGAACTGAAGCTTCAGGTTCGGCAACCTCAACTCCTGGATCAGGTCGCGCGCGAAGCCGAAATCGTTGAGGAAGTAGCCGGGCACGTTGCGCGCATTGATCGGCTCGAGCACGATGTCGATGCCATGGGGTGCGAAGAACTCCGCAGCCCACGCCACCGACTTGTAGAACGCCTCGATCGCGACGCGCTCGCCGCGGTTGGCGATGCCGGCCATCAGGTGCAGGCGCTTGACGCCGGTCGCCTTGGCATAAGGCAGCGCCGTCTCCAGGCTCGCCTTGAGATCATTGAACCGCGCCGGCAGTGCCGCAAACCCCTTCTCGCCGGCATTCCAGTCGCCCGGCGGCAAGTTGAACAGCGCCTGCGTCAGGCCGTTGCGCTTGAGCCGTTCGCCGACCGCCTCGGCCGGATGCTCATAGGGAAAGAGAAACTCGACCGCGGTGAAGCCGGCTGAAGCAGCGGCATCGAAGCGATCGAGAAACGGCACCTCGGTGAACATCATCGAGAGGTTGGCAGCAAAACGGGGCATCGGAGTCCTCTTGGCTCTACTTGTCGCCGGGCAGCTTGACGCCGGTGACCTGCGCATACATGCGCGCCACCGAGGCGTCGTCGTCGCGGCCCATGCCGGCGGCTGATGTCATCAAGAACATCTGGAGGGCTGCCGCGGAGACCGGCACCGGGAATCTGGCGCTGCGCGCCATGTCCTGGATGATGCCGAGGTCCTTGACGAAGATCTCGACCGCGCTCCTCGGCGTGTAGTCGCCATCGAGCACATGCGGCATGCGATTCTCGAACATCCATGAATTGCCGGCGGACGCCGTGATGACTTCATAGACCTTGCGGATGTCTAGGCCCTGCTTGGCCGCGAAGGCCATGGCTTCGCTGGCGGCGGCGATGTGCACGCCTGCGAGCAATTGGTTGATCATCTTGAAGGCCGCGCCTTGGCCGGCGGCATCGCCAAGCTCGTAGAGCTTCGCGGCCATGGCATCGAGCGCGGGCCGCGCCTTCGCAAATGCAGCCGGACTGCCGGAGGCCAGGATCGTCAGTTCGCCTTGCGCGGCGCGCTGCGCGCCACCGGAGATCGGTGCATCCAGATAGTGCCGACCAGTCGCCTCCAGCTGTTTTGCGAGGCGGCGCGCCACATCGGGATCCATGGTGGCCGAGGACAGGAAGACGCTGTCCTTCGGCAGGGTCTCGGCAACGCCGTCCTTGCCGAACAGAATTGCCTCGGTCTGCGCCGCATTGACGACGACACTGACGACGATGTCGGCATCCCTGGCGCCTTCGGCCGGCGTCTTGGCGCCGGCGCCGCCGTCCTTCACGAAACGGGCCACGGCGTCAGCCGAGACGTCACAGCCGGTAACGGCATGACCGGCGCGCTTCAGCGAGGTCGCCATGCCAAAGCCCATCGAGCCGAGCCCGATGACGGCGACGCGCTGATTCTGTGACGTGGAGGCGGACATGCAACTGATCCTTGCGAACGTTTCCCGGATGACCGCCCGTTTCGGCGGCTCGGCAACCGAATAACACGGCTTGGCCGCGCTGCCAAAGCGTGAGACAAGCGGGCATGACGGCCATGAGCAATGAGACACGGCTGCGCGAGGATATCTGCCGCTTCGGACGGTCCCTGTTCGAGCGCGGGCTGACGCCGGGCTCCTCCGGCAATATCAGCGTCAGGCTGGACGGCGGCGGCTGGCTGGTGACGCCGACCAATGCCTCGCTCGGCTTTCTCGACCCGGCAAAGCTGTCGCGGCTGGACGATCAGGGCCGTCTGGTTTCGGGGGATGCCCCGACCAAGGAAGTTCCGCTGCACACCGCGCTCTACGACACGCGCGGCAGCGCAAAGGCGATCGTGCATCTGCACTCCACCCATTCGGTGGCGCTCTCGATGCTGCCGGAGATCGACCCGCGCGCGGCGTTGCCGCCGATGACGGCCTATTATCTGATGAAATGCGGCGCCACCGCGCTCGTGCCCTATTACCGCCCCGGCGATCCCGCAGTGGCGGATGCGATCAAGGGACTGGCCGGGAAATATTCGTCCGTGCTGCTCGCCAATCACGGCCCGGTCGTCGCCGGCGACACGCTGGAGGCCGCGGTGTTCGCGACGGAAGAGCTGGAGGAGACGGCGAAGCTGTATCTGCTGCTGCGGGGGCTGAACCCGCGCTATCTGTCGCCGGAACAGGTGACGGATCTGGTGAAGGTGTTCGGGGTGACGCTGCCGGAGCATGGGCATGGGCATTAGCGTCTTGCCGTCATGGCCGGACTAACGCCGCCTCACTCACCGCCGTCATTCCCCGCGACCCGGCTACATGCGGGACCAGCGGACCGGAATTGATTTGCATCACCGGGATCGCGAGCACATGATCCCCCTGTAATTGACTGAAGGAGTTATTTCATCGATCGCTAGGAGAACTGTCATGGATTTCAAAGTATCCTGCGCCCTCCTCTCTGCCGCCTGCTTTATTGCCCTGCCGCCTTCCGCACACGCCCAGACGTCCGCGCGCGGCGGCGTCCCCGATCTCAAGGTCGAAGCCAACTGCAAGGCAACTCAGGAGATCGACAAGTCGCTGACCGAGCCGCAGTCCTACGAGGCCTGCATGCGCGACGAGCAAACCGCACAGCAACAGCTCGGGTCCATCTGGACGACAACGCCGGAGACAATCCGCACCCAATGCTACACCGAGGCCTCCGCCGGTGGCATCGAAAGCTATGTCGACCTGCTCGCTTGCATCCAGATGAATGGCTTCGGGCAACCCTCGGCACCCGCGTCAACGCTGCGCGGCGCAAGCAAGAACCGGAACAAGAAGCAATCAGGATAGGGATCGTAGCGAGCGGCTACAGCCCCAGATACGCTTTCCTCACATCCGGATTGCCCCTGATCTCGGCTGCCGGCCCCTGCATCAGCACGCGGCCGGTTTGCAGGATGTAGGCGCGGTCGGCGATCTCCAGGCACTCGGCCATGCGCTGCTCGACAATCAGGACGGTCATGCCGGCGTCGCGGATGCGTTTCACCGCCTGGAAGATCTCGTCGACCAGTTTCGGCATGATGCCCTGCGAGGGCTCGTCCAGCATCAAGAGTCGCGGGCGCGTCATCAGCGCGCGGCCGATCGCGAGCATCTGCTGCTCGCCGCCGGAGAGCGTTTCGGCGCGTTGCTCCAGACGCTCGGACAGGCGAGGGAACAGCTGGAAGACGAGATCGAGCGGTCCTTCGCGGTTCGCCTCACCGCGGTAGAGATAGCTGCCGAGGCGGAGATTGTCGCGCACGGACAAACGCGGGAACAGGCGGCGGTTCTCCGGCACATAGGCGATGCCGGTGGCGGTGATGTGGTGTTGCGCCATGCCGTCGAGCCGCTTGCCGTCGAACGTCACCGTGCCGGAACGCGGGCGCTCGGCGCCGGCGATGGACTTGAGCAGCGTCGACTTGCCCGCGCCGTTGGCGCCGGCGACGCAGACGATCTCGCCCTTCTGGACCTCGATCGAGACCGCGGAGATCGCGACCAGGCCCTGATATGCGGTCGTGACTTCATGCACCGACAGCATGACGATCTCCCAGATATGCCTTGATCACCTTGGGATCGCGGACGACGTCGGCAGGCTTGCCCTCGACCAGCACCTTGCCGAGATCGAGCACGATGGCGCGATCCACCAGCGGCATCACGATCTCCATGACATGCTCGACCATCAACACGGTGATGCCGGCATCGCGCACCTTGCGTACCAGGGCCACACCGGTCTGCGCCTCGGTCGGCGTCAGGCCGGTGAGGACTTCGTCGAGCAGCAGCAGTTTCGGTTCGGTCGCAAGCGCACGGGCGACTTCGAGGCGCCGCTTCTCGGCCGGCACGAGGTCACTCGCGAGCACGTCCGCACGTGCGGCAAGGCCGGTGAACTCCAGTACCTCATGCGCCTTGCGGCGTGCCTCGCGCATCACCGTGTTGCGCACGAGCGCGCCGACGATGACGTTGTCGATGACCGTCATCGTCTCGAAACTCTTGACCACCTGGAAAGTGCGACCGACGCCGCGCTGGCAGCGTTCGGCCGCTGGCATGCGGGTGACATCCTCGCCGTCGAACCAGATCGAGCCTTGCGTCGGCGGCAGCACGCCGGCGATGAGATTGAACAGCGTCGACTTGCCGGCGCCGTTCGGACCGATCAGGCCGACGATCTCGCCGCGCCCGACGGAGATCGAGACGTCGCTGTTGGCGACGAGGCCGCCGAAACGTTGCCAGACGCCGCGGGTTTCGAGGAGCGCGGTCATCGCGAGGACCCCTTTGCCTTTGTGCGTGAGAACAGGCTCACCAAACCTTGCGGCAGGGCCAGCGAGATCGCCACGATCAGCCCGCCATAGACGATGAGGTCGACGCCGCGGCCGGAGCCGCCGATATAGGAGCGTGTCAGTTCCGTCATCGGGATCAGGATGGCCGCGCCAAGCACCGGGCCCCAGAGGGTACCGATGCCGCCGAGCACGGCCGGCAGCGCCATCAGCAGCGAGAACTGGAAGCCCATGACGCTCTCAGGATCGATATAGGCGAGAAACTGCGCGTAGAAGGCGCCGCCGATCGCGACGAGGAAGGCGGAGACGGCGGCAGCGCCCATCTTGGAGTTGAACACGACCACACCGAGGCTCTCGGCCGCTTCCGGATTGTCCTTCACCGCGCGCCACCAGAAGCCCCATTTGGAGTCCTCCAACCACCAGGTGACGAACCAGGCGAGGCTGCACAGCACCAGCGCGAAATAGAAGTAAGGCAGCTTGCTGCGCATGAACTGGAATTTCAGCCAGCTGTCGCCGCGCACCGGAATGGTGATGCCCATCGCAGCCCCTGCCCATTCCCAGTTCTGGAACAGCAGCAGACCAATTTCCGCGATGACGATGGTCGCGATCACGAAGTAATGGCCGCGCAGGCGGAAGAAGGGATAGCCGAGCCCCATCGCGATGACGGCCGCGATCACGCCGCCGGCGAGCATGCCGAACCAGGGCAGCACGCCGAACTTCGTGAACAGAAGCTCAGTGGTATAGGCGCCGATGCCGAAATAGAGCGCGTGTCCAAGCGATATCTGTCCGCAATAGCCGGAGAGGATGTTCCAGCTCTGCGACAGCGCCGCATACATCAGGGTCAGGATCAGGATGTTCTGGACGTAGACGTCCTTGATGAACAGCGGCGCAAGCGCTGCGAGCCCGGCCAGGACGGCGGCGATGATGAGGTCGCGGCGGCGCCGCGCGGCAAAAGTCTTGTCCATCACATCGACCCGAACAGGCCACGCGGCCGGATGAAGACCACGAGCAGGTAGACGGCGTAGATGCCGACCGATTTCAGCGACGGCGGCAGCACCAGGGCGGTCACCGCCTCGACCAGGCCGACGATGATGCCGCCGGCGAAGGCGCCGAACACGCTGCCGAAGCCGCCGAGCGCCACCGTGACATAGGCGATCAGCGCAAAGGAGGCACCGACGTCGGGATAGATGTAGAAGAACACCGCCATGATTGCGCCGGCAAGGCCGACTAGCCCGGCGCCAAGACCCCAACCGAATGCGAACACGCGGTTCTTGTCGATGCCGACGAGCGCGACGGCACCGGGATCTTCACGCGTGGCTTCCAGCGCGCGGCCGAAGTCGGTGCGGTGGATGAAAAAGTAGAGGCCCCCGAAAGCGGCGATCGAGACCGCCGCGCCGATCAGCTGCGGCTCCGGCAAGAAGATGCCGGCGATCGAGATGGTTTTGCCGCCGGCCCAGGACTGCGGAATGCTGCGATAGTCCGGCGTGAAGAAGTATTGCGCGAGGCCGCGCATCACGATCGCAAGGCCGAAGGTGGTGAAGATCTGCACCATGCCGGCGTTGGCCTTGGCCCGCATGGCGAAGCGTACGAGCAGCAGATAGACCACAGCTCCGAACACGAACATCGCCGCTGCGACCAGCGGCGCTGACAGCAAGGGGTCAATGGCGAAGAAGGCGAACAGGAAGAAAGACAGATACATCGCGATCATCAGGAACTCGCCATGGGCGAAGTTCGTGACGTCCATCAGGCCGAAGATCAGCGCAAGGCCGACCGCGATCAGCCCATAGAGCAGGCCCATGAGAAGGCCGCTCGCGAGACTCTGGATAATGGCTTGGGCTGTCACCTCTAGTCCCCCGTACGAAACGTCATCGTTACGCCGTCATTGCGAGCGAAGCGAAGCAATCCAGAAATGTTTCCAAGGAAGCAGTCTGGATTGCTTCGTCGCCAGCGCAAGATTGCTTCGCAATCTTGTCGCGGGCTCCTCGCAATGACGGTGCGGGAGCTTGATTCTCCCGCCCCTCACGGCGCTTGGTCCCAACCGCAGCAGCGCTTACTTCATCGGCCAGATCGCTTCGGCGATCGCGGCCTGCGGTGGGAAGATGGTGACGAACTTGCCGCCGATATATTGCAACAGCACCGGATCGGCGTCGTTGTTCTGGCCCATCTCGTCGAACTTGACGCGCTTCCAGGGCATGATGGTCTGCTCGCCCGGGATGTCGGTCGCGGCCAGCGCGTCGCGGATCTTCTCGCCGTCGGTCGACTTGGCGCGGCTGATCGCATCCGCGAGAATGATCAGTCCCATGAACTGGCGCGAGGTGAGGTCGTTGAAGTCCTTGCCCGACCGCGCCTTGAACATCTCGTTGATCTTGCCGACCATCGGGCGCTTCTGCGCGAGGTCGAGCGAGAAGGTGCCGCGCGAGATCACGCCTTCGAGCTTGTCGCCGACGGCGTCGTAGAGCGCCTTCTCGGAGAAGCCGGCGTCCTGCGCCACGATCGCGTTCGGCTTGTAGCCGAGTTCGGCCATGGTCTTGACCAGCAGGATGCCGTCGGTGGTGTAGCTCGAGGGCATCAGCACGTCGGCGTTGGCGGTCTTGAGCTGCTGCACCTCGGCCGAGAGCGAGGGCGAGTTGGCGCGATACTTGATGTCGGTGACGATCTTGTAGCCGCGCTCGCCGGCGATCTTGGCCTGGGCGTTGCCGGAATCGGTGCCGAAGATGGTGTCCTCGTGGAACAGCGACAGCGTCTCGATCTTGGTGCCCTTCTTCTTCAACGCGTCGAAGAAGTCGAACATCGCGGCCGAATACATCTCGTCATGCGGCGCGGCGCGGAAATAATACTTCAGGCCGCGGCGATGCAGGCTCGGCGAGGAGTTGTCGGCGGACACGAACGGGATCTGGTAGCGTTCGCAGATCTGGCTGACGGTGACGGCCACGGCGCTCTGATAGGTGCCGATGATGGCGGCAACCTTCTCCTGCGTGATCAGGCGCTCGGCCTCGGCGCGGCCCTTCTGCGGATCGGCCTGGTGATCGGCGAACACGAGGCGCACCTTGGCGCCGCCGAGGCCCGGCAGGCCCTCGCCCTTCGCCAGCGGCAGGTCGAAATCGGTGTCCTTGTTGATGACCTCGAGCGCGGTCTCATAAGCCTTCTGCGCGTCGACGCCCTGCTGGGCGCTGCCGCCGGAGAACGGATAGATGACGCCGATCACGACTTCCGACGTCTGCGCGCGCGCTGCCAGCGGCACAAGCGCAGCAGTCGCGGTGGCTCCCAACAACACGTCGCGGCGAGTGATCGTCATGGCAAAGTCCCCTGTTACTGAATTTCGGCTGATCGAATGAAGCGATTGATGGATGCGGTAAAGCCCGAAGAAGCAGCATACGCTGCCCACTAAATCACGGCCATGGTCCTGTTCTTGAGATCCGTCACCAGCATCAGGCCAGGCGAATGCGTGATCGCGAACGGGAGCTTCGCGGCGTTGATGACCGATTGCGGCGTCACGCCGCAGGCCCAGAACACCGGAATCTCGTCGGCGGCGACCGGCACCGGATCGCCGTAATCCGGCTTGGCGATGTCCTTGATGCCGATCAGATGCGGATGGCCGAGATGCACCGGCGCACCGTGCACCGCGGGATAGCGCGAGGTGATCTGCACCGCGCGGATCGCGTCCGCCGGCTTGAACGGACGCATCGACACCACCATGGGGCCGGCGAACGGACCTGCCTCGCCGCAGGCGATGTTGGTGCGATACATCGGCACGCGCACATTGTGCTCGATGTGGCGGATCGGCATGCCCTCGTCGAGCAGGGCTTCCTCGAACGAGAAGGAGCAGCCGAGCACGAAGGTCACGAGATCGTCGCGCCAGTATTTCGTGACGTCGGTCGGCTCGTCGACCACCTCGCCGTCACGCCAGACGCGGTAGCGTGGCACGTCGGTGCGGATGTCGAGATCGGCGCCGAGCGCCGGGATATGCGGGCTGCCGACATCGGACATGCCGATGATCGGGCACGGCTTCGGATTGAGCTGGCAGAAGCGGTGGAAGGCGCCGGCATATTCGGCCGGCAGGATCGCCAGATTGCCCTGGACGAAGCCGGGCGCGACGCCGGCGGTGGAAGCAACCAGTCCATCACGGTAGGCGAGCCGCGCCTTGCGGCTCGGGAGGGCGTCGGGCGTTTCAGTTTGCTGCACTGCCACCAAAACAGTCATGTAATCGACCTGCCTATAAACTCGACAAAGACAGCCAACACCAAGCGTGCTATAAAGTCTAATCGTCCTTTCTAATCGATATCGATAAATTTATTTTATCGACGAGGAAAATCCTTCCAATGCTGGACTTCAGGTCGATCGAGACATTCCTCTGGGTTGTGAAACTCGGCAGCTTCCGCGGCGCCGCCGCACGGCTCAACACCACCCAGCCGGCGATCTCCCAGCGCATCGCGCAGCTCGAGCGCGAGATGGGCGTCAAGCTTCTCAACCGCGATCATCGCGTGGCCTCGCCGACACCGAGCGGCCGCCAGATGATGGTCTATGCGGAGAAGCTGATCGGCCTCCGCGCTCAGATGATGGCGGAGATCGGCGACCGTTCGGCGATGCGCGGCGTGATGCGGCTCGGCGTCGCCGAGACCATCGTGCACACCTGGCTGCCGCGGCTCGTGAAGAGCATGAACGAGGTCTATCCGAACCTCTCGCTGGAGATCGAGGTCGACATCACGCCGAACCTCACCGCGCGCCTGCTCGCGCAGGAGATCGAGCTTGCCTTCGTGGTGGGACCGCTGTCGGCCTCCGGCGTGCACAATCGCGTGCTCGCCGATTATCCGATCGGCTTCCTCGCAAGCCCCTCGCTCGGGCTCGGTAACGGCCCGGTGACGCCGGCGGAGCTCGCGCGGTTTCCGATCATCACGTTCCCGCGCAAGACCAAGCCCTACGAGGTCGTGCGCGAGGTGTTCGACCGGCCAGAGCTGCCGCCGATCCGGCTGCATGCCTCCGCCTCGCTCGCGACCGTGATCCACATGGCGGTCGAGGGGCTCGGCATCGCCGTAATCCCCGACGCGATCGTCGAGAACGAGCTTGCCGATGGGCGACTGCAATTGCTCGACACCGATATTGCTATCGCGCCACTGACGTTCACCGCGAGCTGGCTCGCCTCGCCGGACGTCATCGCGGTGGAGCGCGTCGCCGAGCTTGCACGGCAGATTGCGCAGAGCAGCCTCGCGGTTGACGCGCCCGCGCTGGCGCGTCATTGAAAAAGAGCCGGACAACCTTCAACGTCATTCCGGGGCGGCTCGAAGAGCCGAACCCGGAATGACAACTGAGAGACTGACCGCATGAGCCGAGCCGCCACCAATCTGCAAATCGATTCCGCCCGCCTCTGGGGCTCCATCCACGAGACCGCGCAATTCGGCGCGACGGCCAAAGGCGGAGTGCGACGGCTGACACTGAGCAGCGAAGACAAGCAGGTGCGGGACTGGTTCCGTAGGGCATGCGAGGACGCCGGCCTCGAAGTGCACACCGATGCACTTGGCTCACAGTTCGGCCTGCGCAAGGGCCGCGACATGTCGAAGCTGCCCGTCGGCATCGGCTCGCATCTCGACACCCAGCCGACCGGCGGCAAGTACGATGGCATCCTGGGGACGCTCGGCGCGCTGGAGGTGATCCGTACGCTGAACGACGCCGGTATCGAGACCGAGGCGCCGATCTGCGTCGTCAACTGGACCAACGAGGAAGGCTCGCGCTTCGCTCCGGCGATGATGGCCTCCGCCGCCTATGTCGGCGATTTCACCACCGACGACATTTTGTCGCGCAAGGATATCGAAGGCACGACCGTCGGCCAGGCGCTCGACAGCATCGGCTATCGCGGCGACAAGCCCGTCGGATTCCAGAAGCTCGGCTGCTTCGTCGAATTGCACATCGAGCAAGGACCGATCCTGGAAGCCGAAGGCAAGACCATCGGCGTGGTCGATTCCGGCCAGGGCGTGCTCTGGTACGACGGCAAGATTTCCGGCTTCGAGAGCCATGCGGGCTCCACCCCGATGCCGCTGCGGCGCGATGCGCTGGCGACGCTGTCGGAGATCGTGCTGGCGATGGAGGCGATCGCCAGGAAGCATGGCCCGAACGCGGTCGGCACCATCGGCGAGGCCGTGATCGCCAATCCCTCGCGCAACGTCATCCCCGGCGAGATCGCCTTCACCATGGATTGCCGCAGCGCGGACGGTGCCATCATGGACGCGCTCGACCGCGACCTGCGCGCCGCGATTACGGAGATCGCCGCGCGCCGCAAGGTCGAGGTCAAGATCGATCTGGTCTGGCGCAAGCCGCCGACGCATTTCGATCCCAAGCTCATCGCAGCAGTCGAGAACGCCGCGAAGACGCTCGGCTACTCCTCCCGCCGCATCACCTCCGGCGCCGGCCACGACGCCTGCAACCTCAACACCGTCATGCCGGCGGCAATGGTGTTCGTGCCCTGCAAGGACGGCATCAGCCACAACGAGCTGGAGGACGCCACGCAGCCCGACTGCGCCGCGGGCACCAACGTGCTGATGCATACCGTGCTGGCGATCGCCGGCGTCGCGTCCTGACCGGAGTGAACCATGCGCGGAGTTTTCGTCGACGCCAACGAAGCCCTCGCCGTGATCATGGAGCGGCTGGAGAAGCCTGATGACCCGGAGGTGCGGATCCACCGGGATCCCGACATCAAGCCGGAGCAATACCCGGAAATCCTTGATGGCGCCGAGATCGCGATCGTCGATCACACGGCGCTGCCGACCGAGGTTGCGAAGAAGTGCGCAGGCCTCAGGCACGTCGTGTTCCTCGGCACCGGCGCGCGCAGCTACATGAATCCGGAAGAGCTCGCCGAGCTCGGCATCTCCGTGCACCTGATCAAGGGCTACGGCGACACGGCGGTCGCGGAATCCGCGATCGCGCTGATGTGGGCCTCGGCCCGCGTCATCGCGATGATGGACCGCGAGATGCGCGCCGGAAGCTGGCTGCGCGAGGACGGCATGCAGCTCACCGGCAAGACCCTCGGCCTGATCGGCTTCGGCGGCATCGCCGCCGAGGTCGCGCGCATTGCGTCCGGCTCGGGCATGAAGGTGATCGCCTGGAACCGCTCGCCGAAGAGCTATCCGGGCGTCGAGTTCACCGATCTCGACAGCGTTCTGGCGAGAAGCGACGTCGTGTCGCTGCATCTGCTGCTCAACGACGAGACGCGCGGCATGATCACGCGCGAGAAGATCTTTGCGATGAAGCCCGGTGTCATCCTCATCAACACCGCCCGCGCCGCCGTTGTCGACGAGGCCGCCATGATCGACGCCCTGAAGTCGGGTCATATCCGCCATGCCGGCCTTGACGTTTTCAACATCGAGCCCCTGCCGGCGGACCACCCGCTGACAAAGATTCCGAACGTGACGCTGTCGGCGCATTCCGCCTTCCGCACGCCGGAAGCGAGTGAAAACCTGATTGAAGCGGCGTGGGTCCACTGCCGCCGGATCGTGAAAGGATAAGAGCAACAACAATGGCCGACTATCGCACCATCAAGGCAGAGCCGCTCACCAACGCCATCCGTGCCATCGTCAAGGCGGGCGGGTCTACGGACCGCGAAGCCGAGCTCGTGTCCACCAATCTCGTCGAGGCTAATCTCAAGGGCCACGACTCGCACGGCGTCGGCATGATCCCGCGTTATGTCCAGAGCGTCACCAACGGCGGCCTCGCCGTGAACCAGCACGTCAAGATCGTGCTCGACACTGGTCCGCTCCTCACCCTCGACGGCCTCACCGGCTACGGCCAGGTCATCGGCCATGAGGCGATGGAGCTGGCGGCAGAGCGCGCCAAGCGCAACGGCGTTTGCCTCGTCGGACTTTCCAACTCGCACCATATCGGCCGCATCGGCCACTGGGCCGAGCAGTGCATCGACCACGGGCTGGTCTCGATCCACTTCGTCAACGTGATCTCGCGCCCGATCGTGGCGCCCTGGGGCGGCAGCGATGCGCGCCATGGCACCAACCCGTTCTGCGTCGGCATCCCGCGCAAGGGCAAGGAGCCGATCGTGCTCGACTTCGCCACCAGCAGGATCGCGCAGGGCAAGACCCGCGTCGCCCACAACAAGGGCGTCGAACTGGAGCCCGGCACCATCATCGACAATGAAGGCAAGCCGACCACCAACCCGCGCTACACCGTGATCCCGCCGCATGGCGCCATCCTGCCGTTCGGCGAGCACAAGGGCTCGGGGCTCGCGCTGGTGTGCGAAATCCTCGGCGGCGCGCTCTCCGGCGGGCAAGTGGTCAAGGGCCCGTCTGACGGCAAGTACAACGTCCTCAACGGCATGCTCTCGATCATCATCGATCCGAACAAGCTCGGCACCGGCGAAAACCTCGCGCGCGAAGTCGAGAGCTTCGTCGCCTGGCACACCGGCTCACCGCCTGCCCCCGGCGTCGACAAGGTCAAGATCGCCGGCGAGCCCGAGCGCGAGACCAAGAAGAAGCGGCTCGCCGAAGGCATTCCTGTCGATCCGACCACCTGGCAGGAGATTCTTGAGGCCGGGAAGAAGTTCGGGCTGGATCAGACAGCGATCGAGAAGATCGTGGGCTGATCGAGAACGAGGCGCGGCTCTTCGCGTCGTTCTGACCTCATGGACGCTCGCGCACGGGAGACTGGACAGCAGCGAAGAGTTGCCGAGTCTGTAAGGCGGATTTGAACCAGCCCGGGCCGCCTTGCGACAACGCGGATATCCCGGCTCACATCCGCCCCCGAGGTTCACATGCTCTCCCGTCTCGCAAAGTTCATGTCCGGTTCGAGTCAGCCGTCACCCGCAGCCGACCTCTACCGGCAACGGCTCGCCATCTATGAGAGCGAGCTTGGCGAGCCTGAGCACAGCTTCACGGACAGTGCGGAGCGCCGCATCGACATCCACGCCTTTGGCCGCGATTTCGTGCCGGTGTGCGAAGAAGGATCCGACGAAGGCTACGTGCTTCTGACCAACGGCATGAGCGAGCAACGGATGCCGGGGGTGCATGGGGACGCAAAGCCGCGTGCCGAGCTGATGTGGTATGTCCGCGAACCGACAGAGGAGGTTTGCGCCAATCTGCGCTGGCTGGCCAATCTGCCGTTCATCGACACCACCTGGTTCGGCTTCGGCCACCGGGTGGCGTTGCCGAGACCGCCGGTCGCAGGAACGGACTTCCAGACTTTTCTGTTTCTCACGCCGATCATCGGCCCGGACAAGTGCGTCGCCGAAGCGCTGGAGATTGCGGGCGATCCCGTGGAGATTTTGACCGTGAACCTGATCTCGCATCAGGAGCTCGCGCTGATCAAGTCCAGGGGGCTAGACCCGCTTCTCGATCTGCTCGACGAGAACGACTATCCGCCGATCTTCGATCCGGCGCGGAAGTCTTACGTATAGGGCGGGCCAAAAAACCGCTGCCCTTTCCTTCTCCCCCTGTGGGAGAAGGTGGCGCGAAGCGCCGGATGAGGGGTTCTCTCCGCAAGCAATTTTGCGACTGATAGGTCTGGGATCCGCAGAGACCCCTCACCCGTCTCGCCGCTACGCGGCGAGCCACCCTCTCCCACAAGGGGAGAGGGGAAGATCGACCGCCCTAATCCACCATATCCGCGACCGCCTTGCCGCAGGCGGTCGTGTCGGCGTTGCCGCCGAGGTCCTTGGTGCGCAGCGTGCGTTCGGCCAGCGTGCGCTCGATCGCATCGACGATCGACTTGCCGGCGACCTTCTCGCCGAGATGCTCGAGCATCATCGCACCTGACCAGATCGCGCCGATGGGGTTCGCAATTCCCTGCCCTGCGATATCAGGCGCCGAGCCATGCACCGGCTCGAACACCGAGGGAAAATCGCCGTCGGGATTGATGTTGCCTGACGGCGCGATGCCGATCGTGCCGGTGCAGGCGGGGCCGAGGTCGGACAGGATGTCGCCGAACAGATTGGAGCCGACCACGACGTCGAACCAGTCCGGATGCAGCACGAAGTTCGCGGTCAAAATGTCGATGTGGTACTTGTCCCACTTCACACCCGGAAACTTCTTTGCCATCGCCTCCACGCGCTCGTCCCAATAGGGCATCGTGATGGAGATGCCGTTGGACTTGGTCGCGGAGGTCAGGTGTTTCTTCGGCCGCGACTGGGCGAGCTCGAAAGCGAATTTCAGGATGCGATCGACGCCGGTACGGGTCATCACCGTCTGCTGTGTCACGAACTCGCGGTCGGTGTCGGGGAACATGCGGCCGCCGACGGAGGAGTACTCGCCTTCCGTGTTCTCGCGCACCACCCAGAAATCGATATCGCCGGGCTTGCGGTTCGCCAGCGGCGACGGCACGCCGGGCATCAGCCGCACCGGGCGCAAATTCACATACTGGTCGAACTCACGGCGAAACTTGATCAGCGAGCCCCACAGCGAGACGTGATCCGGAATCTTCGCCGGCCAGCCGACCGCGCCGAAATAGATGGCATCGTGCTTGCCGATCTTGTCCTTCCAGTCATCAGGCATCATCTGGCCGTGCTTCTCGTAATAGTCCCAGGACGAGAAGTCGAAATGATCGAAATGCAGGGACACGCCGTGCTTCTTCGCCGCCGTCTCCAGAACGCGCAGGCCCTCGGGCATCACTTCCTTGCCGATGCCGTCGCCGGGAATGACCGCAATCCGGTATTGTTTCTTGCTCATCGAGAACGTCCTTGGTTGGTCCGGCAGCTGCCGCCTTTCGATCGCACTGCAATGGACCAAACGCGGCGGCAGTGCAACGCTGCACTGCAATGTTGACCATGGCGCCGCCGACCGCCTACTGATTTCATCCTGTTCCCACCGAGCGAGTAACTCCCATGGATCTGCATCTGCGTGGCAAGCGCGTCCTGATCACGGGTGCGTCCAAAGGCATTGGAGCAGCCGCCGCCGAGGCGTTTGCCGAGGAAGGTGCGCATCTCCTGCTCGCAGCCCGCAGCGGCGACCAGCTCAAGGCGCTGGCCGAACGCCTGCGATCCGCGCACCAGATCGATGCCGCGACGAGCATTGTCGATCTGCGCAATCCTGCGGATTTGGCGCGGCTCGCCAAGGAAGCCGCCGACATCGACGTGCTCGTCAACAATGCCGGCGACATCCCCGGCGGCTCCATCGACAAGATCGACGAAGCGGCCTGGCGGCACGCCTGGGAATTGAAAGTGTTCGGCTACATCAACCTGACGCGGCAGATCTACGCGCAGATGAAGGCGAAAGGCGGCGGCGTCATCGTCAACGACATCGGCGCGGCCGGCGAGAAATTCGACGCCAACTACATCTGCGGCAGCGCGGGCAATGCCGCGCTGATGGCCTTCACCCGCGCGCTCGGCGGCAAGAGCCTGGCCGACAACATCCGCGTGGTCGGCATCAATCCCGGCCCTGTCGGCACCGATCGACACGTCACCCTGCTCAAGACGCGGGCAAAGGACCAGTTCGGCGACGAGGGCCGCTACAAGGAATTCCAGAAGAGCCTGCCGCTCGGCCGCCCCGCGCATGCGCGGGAAATCGGCGACCTCATGGCGTTCCTGGCGTCGGATCGCGCCGGCTACACGTCGGGGGTGATCTACACGGTCGATGGCGGCATCAGCGCTGGCTGGGGCTAACTGCCCCGGAATTTTAGGCACAGTCGTTCCGGGGCGATGCAAAGCATCGAACTACGGTGCGCAATTGCGCACTTGAGAATCTCGAGATTCCGGGTTCGCCCTTCGGGCGGCCCGGAATGACAATCCAGAGGTAGGAGTAGAATACTTGTCTCAAGACCTGATCCGCGAAACGGCCTGCGCCGTCGTCGACAAGCTGCGCTCCGGCGACGTCTCGCCGCTCGAACTGCTGGACGTGCTGGAGAAGCGCGTCAGCGAGGTCGACGGCAAGGTGAACGCGCTGCCGACGCTGTGCTTCGATCGCGCGCGGACCAATGCGAAAGCAATGATGCAGAAGCCGGCCGGTGCGCGCGGACTGCTCGCAGGCCTGCCGGTGCCGATCAAGGACCTGACCGACGTCGCGGGCGTCCTGAACACACAGGGCTCGCCGATCTTCAGGGATAACATCCCCGCGAAGTCCGACCTCATGGTCGAGAACCTCGAGGCCAATGGCGCGGTCGTCTACGCCAAATCCAACACGCCGGAATTCGGCGCCGGCGCCAACACCTTCAACGAGGTATTCGGCGCCACGCTCAATCCGTGGGACACGACGAAATCGGCGGCGGGCTCGTCCGGCGGCGCGGCCGTGGCGCTCGCCACCGGCATGGCGTGGCTTGCGCAAGGCTCCGACATGGGTGGCAGCTTGCGCAGCCCCGCGGCTTTCTGCGGCGTCGTCGGCATGCGGCCGAGCATCGGCCGTGTCGCGCATACCCCCAAATCGGGTATCGATCGCAATCTCGGCGTCGTCGGCCCGATGGCGCGCAACGTCGAGGATCTCGCGCTGCTGCTGGACGCCATGAGCGGCGACTATGCGGACGATCCGCTGTCGCTGCCGGCACCGGCGACCTCGTTCCTGTCGGCGGCACAGTCGGGCAGGAAGCCGAAGCGCATCGCCTATTCACCCGATCTCGGCATCACGCCTGTTGATCCCGAGGTGAAGGCGATCACGCGCAGGGCGGCGGAACGTTTTGCCGAGGCCGGAGCCGTCGTCGAGGAGGCGCATCCCGATTGGCGCGAGGCCCATGAGTGCT
Organism: Bradyrhizobium sp. 14AA; assembly: GCF_054185205.1. NCBI lineage: Bacteria > Pseudomonadati > Pseudomonadota > Alphaproteobacteria > Hyphomicrobiales > Nitrobacteraceae > Bradyrhizobium > Bradyrhizobium sp. 14AA. The sequence continues at coordinate 107,130 of NZ_JAVAYM010000011.1, forward strand.
TCCACGTTCTGCGCGCCTTCGATTTCGCGATCACCAAGGCCAATCTGCTACGCACCAAGCGCGACCTGCTCAAGCCCGAAGTGATCTGGAACATCGAGGAGGGCCTCAAGCTCACCGTCGAGCAGCTCGAACGCGCCGAGGCGCAGCGCGTCGGCATGACAGCGCGCGCGGTCGAGTTCTTCAAGAACTACGATCTGTTGCTGACGCCGACCACGATCGTACCGCCCTTCCCGATCGAAAACCGCTATGTCGCCGAATGCGCGGGCAAGAGATTGGACAACTACGTCGAATGGCTCGGCATCGTCTACGCCATCACGCTGGCCTGCTGCCCGTCGCTGTCGCTGCCCTGCGGATTCACGGCGTCTGGCCTGCCGGTCGGCGTGCAGGTCGTCGGCGCACCGCGAAGCGATGCGCAGGTGCTCGCGGGCGCGAAGATGCTGGAGGACATTCTGGACCTGCGCGGCACGACGCCGATCGATCCGAAGGTGAAGAAGTAGGACTCCGTGCCCGGACGGAGCGCAGCAGCGGCATGCGCTGCTGCGCTCCGAAACATCTGCTTTAGGTAGCCCCGAATTTCATCTTCGACAGCGGCAAGCTGCGGACACGCTGGCCGGTCAAGGCAGACACGGCATTCGCGACCGCCGGCGGCACGCCGGGCAGGCCCGGCTCACCGATGCCGCCCATCGGCGCGCCGCTTTCGACGATACGCACATGAACGCGCGGCATGCGGTCCGGCGGCAGGATCGGATAGCCGTCGAAGTTGCGTGCCTGCGGCATGCCCTTGGCATAGACGACTTCCTCCAGCAGCGCCGAGGACAGGCCGAGCGCGACGGCCGAATTGACCTGCGCCTCGATGATGCCGGGATTGACGATGCGACCCGGATCGATCGCAACCCAGACGTCGTGCACGGTGACCATGCCGCTCTTCAGCGACACCTCCGCGATGGTCGCGACCTCGCTGCCGAACGGTGAGGCCATGGCGACGCCGCGCGCACGCTTGCCGCCGTCGGCCGCCGTGAACGGACCGCGCTTCCAGCCGCCCGAGAGATCGGCGACCGCCTGAAGCAGCGCCTTGTGGCGCGGCTTGTCCGCCAGCAGACGCAGCCGCAGATCATAGGGATCCTGTTGACCGGCGTCGGCGACCTCGTCGAAGAACGTCTCGTAGAAGAAGTCGTTCATGGAGTGGCCGACCGAGCGCCAGAAGCCGATGATGGCGGGATCATCGACAAGCACATGGGCAACGTGGCGATTGGGGATGGCGTAGGGCTTTCCGGAGATGCCCTCGACCGCCGAGCCATCAGCCACATCCGGCATGCGGCCGAACCAGCGATCGCGGGGACCTTCACCGACGGCCTCAGCCTCCAGCGCCACCGGCAATCCCCTGGCGTCGAGGCCGGCGCGGAAGCGGACAAAGCCCATCGGCCGCAGCGCGTCGCGCAGGAACTCTTCCTCGCGGCTCCAGATCAGCTTGACCGGCCGCCCGACCGCCTTGGACAGCAGGATCGCCTGCGGGAACGGGTTGGCGGTCTCGTAGATGAAGTGGCGGCCGAAGAAGCCGCCGAGCATCGGCGAATGGATTTTGACCTTCTCCGGCGCAATGCCGGCGGCCTTGGCGGCGAGCACCTGGAACATTTCGGGGGCCTGGTTGGGCACCCAGAGATCGAGCGTTCCGTCCTCGTTCCAGCGCGCCAGCGCCGAGGGTGGCTCGAGCTGGCCATGAGCGAGATAGGGCGCGTCGTAGGTCGCGGTGACGGTCTTCGCAGCGCTCTTCAGCGTGGCGGCGGCATCGCCGACCGTCTCCGCGGCAATGCCCGGCCCCGGCGTGGCCGCGAGTTGCGTCTTTCGTCCCTCCGACGAGAAGTCCGAGGACATCGCGCGGCGCGTCCCCGGCGCCGCGTCGGTCCACGTCACCTGCAACGTCTCCACCGCGCGGCGCGCGCGCCACCAGCGGTCGGCGACGACAGCGACGGCGCCGGGCAGACGATGGATCGAATGCACGCCCGGCATCGCCGTCACCTCCGTCTCGTTGGCGAAGGCGCCGGGCTCCAGATCGAGGCGCGGTGCGTGCTGAACGGCGGCGCGCAGCATGCCATCGACCTGCATGTCGATCGCATAGGCGGCCTTGCCGATCGATTTGTCGCGCACGTCGAGACGCGCCACCGGCTTGCCGATCCAGCGGAAATCCTTCTCCGCGCGCAACGCGACGTCCTCGGGCACCGGCAGGGCGGCAGCATCCGCGGCAAGCACGCCATAGTCGAGTGTGCGACCCGACGCGGCATGGCGCACGCGGCCAGGCTCCGTCGACAGGCTTGCCACCGGCACTTTCAGGCGGGAGGCGGCCGCCTGGAGCAGCATCTGTCGCGCGGACGCGCCGACGCGACGCATGGTCTGGTAGCTCGATCGCACCGAAAAGCTGCCGCCGGTGAAGCGGCGGCCGCCGACCACCTGATAGTCGGATCCGGGCGGCGCGCATTCCACCGTGAACTTCATGGGGTCGACATCAAGCTCTTCGCCTACGATCTGTGCCATCGCGGTGGAGACGCCCTGCCCGCCCTCGACGAAGGGGCTGCGCAATAGCACGCTGCCGTCGGCACGGATCTCCAGAAAGGCGGAGACGCGCGGTGCTGCCTTCGCCGCCGCGGCGGCGTTCTGCGCCTGCGCGCCTGTGCCGGGCAGGGCCACGCCAAGCACCAGCGCGCCGAGCGAGGCACCCAGGAAGCTGCGGCGCGACAGGTTGGCGGGCTTGCCCTCCGGCAGATCATCCGCGGAAGCGAATTCATGATTCATGCTGTTCATGACCGACGCTCCTCAACCCTGCGCAACCTGCCGCACCGCCGCGGCAATCGCGTTATAGGTGCCGCAACGGCAGAGATTGACCATCGCGGACGCGATGTCCTGTTCGCTGGGCTTCGGGTTCTGCTTCAAGAGCGCGGTCGCCGCCATCACCTGACCGGACTGGCAGTAGCCGCATTGCGGCACCTGATGCGCGACCCAGGCCTCCACCACGCGACGGCCGACGGCATCTTCGGTAACGGCCTCGATCGTGGTGATCTTCTGACCGGCGATACTGCTGGCGGGCGTGACGCAGGAGCGTGTCGGCTGGCCGTCGATCAGCACGGTGCAGGCGCCGCACTGGGCAATGCCGCAGCCATATTTGGTGCCGGTCATGCCGAGTTCGTCCCGGATCACCCACAGCAGCGGCGTATCGTCCTCCGTCTGCACCTGATGGGTCTTGCCGTTGATGATGAGGTCCATGGAAAGCTGCTCCTCGCTTGCCTGGCGGTGCGGCGGACAGCCGCATGCCCAAATCGCCAGGTAAAGCACCTGACAAGCGGCGACATCTAGCGCACGCGCGGCACGCGCATTAGCGGTCCAATCTTGCATGGAGTTATAAGCGTAGCTCATCAATCCCGGGGCAAGGCCGGCGGGGCCCTCCCCGCGCCGGGTTCACCTTGCGAGGGTCGAATGCGCCTCGAGGCTGCGGCTATAGCGCGACATCGCAAAGCAGAAGATGAAATAGATCGCCGCGACGAAGATGTAGACCTCGACCGAAAATTGCTGCCAGGCGGGATCGATGATCGCGGTCTTCGCCGTCGTGAGCAGGTCGAAGATGCCGATGATGAGGACGAGGCTGGTGTCCTTGAAGAACGCGATGAAGGTATTGACCAGCGGCGGGATGACGTGACGGATCGCCTGCGGCAGGACGATCAGCCGGTGCTTGCGCCAATAGGACAGCCCCAGCGCATCGGCGGCTTCATATTGCCCGCGCGGCACGGCCTGGAGGCCGCCACGAATAACCTCTGCGAGATAGGCGCCCGCGAACAGGATGATCGCGATCTGCGCGCGCAGCAGCTTGTCGATGTTGAAGCCACTGGGCATGAACAATGGAAACATCACGCTCGCCATGAACAGCAGACTGACCAGCGGCACGCCGCGGATCAGCTCGACATAAAGCACGCTGAGCGAGCGGATCGCCGGCAGCTTTGAACGCCGGCCAAGCGCGACGAGGATGCCGAGCGGAAAGCCGAAGGCGAGACCGAACGTCGCCAGGATCAACGTCACCGGCAAGCCGCCCCAACGATCCTGCGAGACGAAGGAAAGGCCGAGCACGCCGCCCCACATCAGCACGCTGATCAGCGCCAGCGCCCCGATCCAGAGATAGACCAGCTCGCGTCGCCATAGCGCGCGGCGGGTCGAGAGGTAGTACAGGGCGATGAACAGCACGACCGACAGCGCCGGCCTCCACTGCTCGTCGAACGGATAGGTGCCGAACAGGATGAAGCGGTACTTCTCGGGGATGATCGCCCAGCAGGCGCCAATGCCGCGCGCGGCGCGGCAGGCGCTGGAATCGTTCGCCGGCGTGAGCCAGACCGCATTGGCGATGCCCCACTGCGCGAAGCTGAAGATGCCCTTGGCGAGCACCGCGAGTAGCACGACCGAGAGGATGCCGTTCGGAATCGACGAGAACAGATTGGTGCGCAGCCAGCGCAGCACCGGATTGCCCATCTGCGGGCGACGGGCTGCGCGCGGCACTTCCGGAATATCGGTGATCGCGGTCATGCTCAGCGCTCCACCAGCGCGATGCGCGCATTGTACCAGTTCATGAAGAAGCTGATGCCGAGGCTGATGGTCAAGAACACCGCCATGATTAGCGCGATCGCCTCGATCGCCTGCCCGGTCTGGTTCAGCGTGGTGTTGGCGACCGAAACCACGTCCTGGTAGCCGATCGCGACCGCGAGCGAGGAATTCTTGGTCAGGTTGAGATACTGGCTCGTCATCGGCGGCACGATCACGCGCAGCGCCTGCGGCAGAATGATCTGCCGCAGCATGAAGCTGCGGCGCAGGCCAAGCGCATTGGCGGCATCCCACTGCCCGCGCGGCACCGACTGGATGCCGCTGCGCACGATCTCGGCGATGAAGGCCGAGGTGTAGGTGACGAGCGCGATCAGCAGCGCGAAGTATTCCGGGGCGAGTGTCAATCCGCCGACGAAGTTGAAACCGCGGAGCTCCGGCCACTCGATCGTCCAGGACACGCCGAGCACCAGCGAGACGGCCGCCGGCACCACGACGATGAGGCCGAGTGCAAACGGCCACGCCGGTCGCGGCTTGCCGTCGCGCATCTGCTGGGCGATCAGCGATCGCCGGATGAGATAGAACAGGACAAGCCCGAGCACCGCCGCGCCGAGCACCCAGAGCTGCGTCGGTCCGAACGGGATCGCCGGCAGGATCAGGCCGCGATTGGAGAGGAACACGCCCTCAACGGGCCGCCATGCCGCGCGCGCCGCCGGCAGTGCCTGCATCAGCACGTACCAGAACAGAAGCTGGAGCAGCAGCGGGATGTCGCGGAGCGTTTCGACATAGACGGCGGCAAGCCGCGACAACAGCCAGTTGGCCGACAGCCTGGAGATACCAACCAGCGTGCCGAGGATGGTCGCGAGAACGATACCGATCACCGCGACACGCAAGGTGTTGGCAACGCCGACGACGAAGGCCCAGAGATAGCTGTCCCTCGGATTATAGGCGAGCAGGCTGTCGGCGATCGGCATGCCGGCTTCACGGCCGAGGAAGGCAAAGCCGGTCGTGATGCGGCGGGCCGAGAGATTGGTGACGGTGTTGGACCAGAGGAAGGCGATGACTGCGAGCGCGATCCCGACCACCAGCGCTTGCCAGAACAGGCCTTTCAGCTCGCGTCGCCCGAAGGCGCCGAACAAGCGGCGTCGCGGCGGCGCTCTCGGCGCGTCTGATGTCACGGCACAAAAATCCTTCTCAAAAAGCAACGATTTCCGGCAGCGCACGTCAACTGTTGCACCAATCTCCAATTCATGCAACAAATGTTTCATGGCCGAGCCCGCAAAATCCTCGCCGCTGAGCGAACTGCGCATTGCGCTGCCGTCGCTCCCGATGCGCTTGCAGGAGGTCGGACGCTTCGTAGCGGCCAATGATTACGACGCCACCACCCGTTCCATGCGCGATCTGGCGGCGGAAGCCGGTGCCGATCCTACTGCATTCACGCGCCTTGCCAAAGCAATCGGCTACTCCGGTTGGGAGGAATTGCGCGCGGCCCTGACGGAAGCACGGCGGCCGTCGCAGACTTCGCCCTTCTCCGGCCGAGCCAAAAGCCGCCCCGGGCCGAATGCCGATGTCGCGCTCGTCTCCGACAAGCTCGAGGCCGAAGCCGCGGGCCTTCCACGCATCCCGGCTCGCCCAATTGCGGAGGCGGCCCGCGCACTGCATGACGCCAAGCGGATATGGATCGCGGGCTATCGAAGCTGCCGCAGCGTCGCGGAACTTCTGAATTACGAGCTGCGGCTGTTCCGTCCCGAACAAGTGCAGCTCGTCGGCGCATCCGGTCCCGACGATCTCGATCTCGGCGCGTTCCGTCCCGGCGAAGCCGTCATTGTCATCGGCTTCCTGCCCTATACTCATGCAAGCGTCCGTGTCGCGCAGGCTGCCTATCGCGCCGGCGCAACCCTGATCGCGATTGCCGACAGCGCCGCGGCACCGATGGCCGAGGGTGCCGACCACGTGCTGCTGTTCGAAGCAGCCTCGTCTCCCGGCTTCTTTCCGAGCCTCACAGGCGCGATCGCGATCGCGCAGTCACTCGCGGCGGTGACGTTCTCGCTCGGCGGCACGGCCGCAAAGAAGCGTCTGGAGAACACCGAGGCGCGCCTCGCCGCAGCCTCCATTTATGTCTCGGAGAAAGGTTGACCCATGGCCGCTCGCCCCAGCCGCGTGCTGCACCGCTCGTTGCGCGAAACGCCGCCGAAGGCGATCGGCGGCGAAGGCGTCTATCTCTTCGCCGAGGATGGACGGCGCGTGATCGACGCCTCCGGCGGCGCAGCGGTCTCCTGCCTCGGCCACCAGCATCCGCGGGTGATCGCGGCGATGGCAAAGCAGGCCTCGACGCTGGCCTATGCGCACACCGCCTTCTTCTCCTCCGAGCCGGCCGAGGCGCTAGCCGAAATGCTGGTCGGGCACGAGCCCGGCGGCCTCGCTTATGCCTATTTCGTCAGCGGCGGGTCGGAGGCGATCGAAGCCAGCATCAAGATCGCCCGACAATATTTCATCGAGCGCGGCGAGCCGCAGCGGCAGCATTTCATCGCGCGGCGGCAGAGCTATCACGGCAATACGCTCGGCGCGCTCGCTGCCGGCGGCAATGCCTGGCGGCGCGCACCCTATGCGCCATTGCTATCCGCAGCGTTCAGCCATGTGATGCCGGCGTTTGCCTATCACGAGAAGCACGAAGGCGAACCCGATGCGCAGTTCGTGGCGCGGCTGGCCGCGGAGCTCGAGGCCGAGTTCCAGCGGCTTGGCCCTGACACGGTCGCGGCATTCCTCGCCGAGCCCGTCGTTGGCGCCACCGCCGGCGCGGTGACGGCACCGGACGGTTATTTCAAGGCCATGCGCGAAATCTGTGACCGCCACGGCGCGCTGCTCATCCTCGACGAAGTCATGTGCGGCATGGGCCGCACCGGCACCACGCACGCCTGGGAGCAGGAAGGCGTCGCGCCTGACATCCAGGCGATCGCAAAGGGCCTCGGCGGCGGCTATCAGCCGATCGGCGCGATGCTTGCAAGTGGCAAGATCATCGAGACCATCCGCTCCGGCTCGGGCGCATTCCAGCACGGCCATACCTACCTGGCGCATCCCCTCGCCTGCGCCGCCGCGTTCGCCGTACAAAACGTGATCCGCGAGGACGGCCTGCTCGACCGTATCAAGGAGCGGGGCCGACAGCTGGAGCAGCGACTGACCGAGCGCTTTGGCAATCACCGCCATGTCGGCGACATCAGGGGACGCGGGCTGTTCTGGGCAATCGAGCTCGTCGCAGATCGCGCCGGCCGCACCTCGTTCGATCCCTCGCTCAAGCTCAACCAGAAGATCAAGGCTGAAGCCTTCGCCAACGGGCTCGGCTGCTATCCCGGCGGCGGCACCGTGGACGGCGTCCGCGGCGACCATGTGCTGCTGGCGCCGCCCTACATCGCCTCCGCGGAGGAGATCGACCTGATCGTCGACAAGCTCGGCACGGCCGTCGACAACGTATTGCGTAGTGTCAATCACTGAGGGGAGAGTAACATGAGGAAAATGGTCATCGCAGCGAGCGTGCTCGCGGCATCGACGGTTGTCGTGTCGGCCGCGACGCTCGACACGGTGAAGAGCCGCGGCACGCTGGTGTGCGGCGTCAGCGCCGGCTTTGCCGGCTTCTCCGCGCCGGATTCGCAGGGCAACTACAAGGGCCTCGACGTCGATTACTGCCGCGCGCTCGCGGCCGGCGTGCTGGGTGACGCCAGCAAGGTGCGCTACGTCTCGCTGACCGCGCAGAACCGCTTCACCGCGCTGCAATCGGGCGAGATCGACGTGCTCTATCGCAACTCGACGCAGACCTATTTGCGCGGCGTCACGCTCGGCCTGCGGCAGGGCCCGATCAACTTCTACGACGGCCAGGGTTTTGTCGTGAAGAAGGACCTCGGCGTGAAAGACATCAAGGACCTCAAGGGCGCCACCGTCTGCGTCGCTCAGGGCACCACGCACGAAGTCACGCTCGGCGACTATGGTCGCGCCAACGGCATCGACTGGAAGCCGCTGGTGTTCGACCGCGTCGACACCATGTACCAGACCTTCTTCGGCGGCCGCTGCGATGCCATGACCCAGGACGCCTCCGCGCTCGCGGGTGCCGTGACGACCGCGGCGCCGAACCCTGCGGACTACGTCGTGCTGCCGCAGACCATCAGCAAGGAGCCGCTCGGCCCCTTTACCCGCAACGGCGACGAAGTCTGGAGCGACATCATCACCTGGCTGCATTACGGCCTGATCGAGGCCGAGGAGCTCGGCGTGACGCAAGCCAATGTCGATGAGATGGCGAAGTCCCAGACGCCAGCGATCCAGCGCCTGCTGGGCGCCTCCGGCGACCTCGGCTCGCGGCTCGGGCTCGACAACAAATGGCTGGTCACCGCGATCAAGGCCACCGGCAATTACGGCGAGATCTACGAGCGCAATGTCGGCAAGGCGAGCCCGCTCAAGCTCGACCGTGGTCTCAACGGCCTCTGGAGCAAGGGCGGCTTGATGTACGCGGTACCGTTCAAGTGAACATCTCTCGTGTCCCGGACGCGCTGCAGCGTGCAACGCTGCTGCGCAGAGCCGGGACCCAACAGCTAATGGGCCCCGGCTCCGCAGCGCAATACTTCGCATTGCGCTGCGTCCGGGGCACGGGACCCATCAGGTAGTCACCTTCAATGACAACGCCCCCTCGCATCGCCCTCATCCACGCCCTCAAGCATTCCATCGCCCCGATCGAGGCGGCGTTCGCGACGGCATGGCCCGAGGCCCGGCTGATGAACCTGCTGGATGACAGCCTGTCGGCGGACCTGGCGCGCGACGGCGCGCTCAACGATACCATGACCGAGCGCTTCCTCGCACTCGGCGATTATGCGGCGGCGACCGGAGCTGATGGCATCCTGTTCACCTGCTCGGCCTTCGGCCCCTGCATCGAGGCCGTCGCGCGTGCCCATGCGCCGATGCCGGTACTAAAGCCGAACGAAGCGATGATCGAACGGGCGGTGACGATGGGCCAACGGATCGGCCTGCTCTCGACCTTTCCACCGACGCTGGCCTCGATGCCGCCGGAGTTTCCCGCCTCGGTCCAGATCGTGCCGAAACTTGCCGAGGGCGCGCTGGCCGCACTCGACCGCGGCGATCGCGCCACGCACGATCGGCTGATCGTCGAAGCGTCAAAGGATTTGCGCGATTGCGACGTGATTGCGCTCGCGCAGTTCAGCATCGCGGCGACCGCACCGCTGGTCGCGGAGGCCACCGGCCGTCCCGTCGTGACGACGCCCGACAGTGCGGTCGACAAGCTGATGAAGCTGCTGAGGGCGAAAGCCTAAGCGCCCGCCTTCTTCCGGCGCCCCGCGTCCTTGATCGCGACCGCGAGCGCGGCCTTCGTTTCACTGACAAAATCCTCGACGAGGTCCTCGCGCGTGGCATGTGCGGCCTCACCGGTGAACAGGCCCTGCTCGGCCAGCATCACCACGCCGTGCAGCGCCGCCCAGATCTTGAGCGCTTGCCGTTCGCGCAAATAGCCGACCGCAGGCACTTCCAGCGCCTCGATCACGAGCGAAAAGGTCTCGCGCGTCGCCTCATGCAGCTCGCTGCCCTTGACGGCGCATGACACGGTGCGGGACGCGAACATCAAGCGATAGATCCCGTTGCGGCGCAGGCCGAAATCGAGCATTGCCTGCGCCAGCCGCGACAGCTTCGGCTGCTTTGACGGTTTCGCCATCGCCTCCCGGAAGATTGCGCTGAGCTGCCGGAACGCTTCCGCCGTCACCGCCGCGAGCAGCGCCTCGCGGTCGGCGAAATGCCGGTACGGCGCCGGCTGCGAGACGCCGAGTTGCTTGGCCAGCGCCTTGATGCTGATCGCCTCGGCACCGCCCTGCTCCGCCTCGCGCAGAGCCGCCTTGATCAAGGCATCGCGGAGATCGCCATGATGGTAGGTGTTTTCGGGCTTGCGGGTGAGTTTTGAGCGCATGTTGCAGCCGAACCTACAAGTTTGCGCTTGACAGGGGAAGCCTATCGCGAATGTAATAGGATATAACTTAATGCAGCGGCAAACGCTGCGGATAAATTTGACATGAGGAACGCGCGCCGCCTTTGGCGCTCCGCGCATACGACCGAGGAAGCCGCAATGGCAGAGCGACTGAGGGTTCACGTCGATCCCGACAAATGCCAGGGCCACGCGCGCTGCAAGGCGCTCGCGCCGGAACTGTTCGAGCTCGACGAATACGGCAACGCCCACGAAGCCGGCGACGGTACGGTCCCTCCGGGCCTCGAGGACAAGGCGTGGCTTGCCAAATCCAATTGCCCCGAAATCGCGATCGATGTGATCGAAGAGTAGCGCACTCCCCGCCTGCTCGCGTGCCTTCAGCGACCACGAACCCCGAGGGATTCGAGATGTCCGACGTCAGCCAGCCCGCCGCCCATCCGCCCGTCACCGACTGGGTCCATGATTTCGACCACACCGATCCGCAATGGACGGAGGATCCCTTCCCGATCTGGGACGAGCTGCGCGCCGCGAGCCCGGTGGTGCACACCGAGCGTTTCCTCGGCTGTTACCTGCCGACGACCTATGAAGCGGTGCGCGAGATCGCCAACGACAGCGAGCATTTCTCGTCGCGCCGCATCATCGTGCGCGACGTCCGGCCCGAGGTCGCCAGGAACGCGGCCCCGCCGATCACCTCCGATCCACCCGTGCACAAGCCGGCCAAACAATTGCTGCTGCCGCCATTCACGCCGGACGCGATGAAGAAGCTCGAGCCCCGGGTCCGCGCCATCTGCAACGAGCTGATTGACGATTTCATCGCTGAAGGCAGCGTCGACGCGGCGGCACGCTACACAAAACACATTCCGGTGCGCGCGATCGCCCACATGCTCGGCATTCCCGAGAGCGACAGCGATCTCTTCGTCAACTGGATTCACATGATCCTCGAGCTCGGCATCAAGGACGAGACCATGCTGCTCCAGGCCGTGCACGAGATGAGCGCCTATTTCAGCGCCCATATCGAAGAGCGGAAGAAAAAGCCGACCGACGACCTGATCTCCTATTTGATGAACGCCAAGGACAAGGAGGGTAATCCGCTCGAGGATTCGCATGTGCTGGGTTCGCTGCGGCTGCTCCTGATCGCCGGCATAGATACCACCTGGAGCGCGATCGGCTCCTCGCTCTGGCATCTCGCGAGGACGCCGGCCGACCGTGAGCGGCTGATCGCCGAACCCGAGCTAATCCCCACCGCCGTGGAGGAACTGCTACGCGCCTATTCGCCGGTCACGATGGCCCGCGAGGTGGTCAAGGAGACGACGATCTCGGGCTGCCCGGTCAAGACAGGCAACATGGTGCTGCTGTCCTTCCCGGCCGCCAACCGCGATCCAAAAATGTTTCCGGACGCTGACAAAGTCGTGATCGACCGCCGCGAGAACCGCCACGCCGCGTTCGGCCTCGGCATCCACCGCTGCGTCGGTTCCAACCTGGCGCGAATGGAGATGCAGGTTGCGCTGGAGGAATGGCTGAAGCGGATTCCGGACTTCGGGCTCGATCCGGCAGGCACGGTGACCTGGTCGCAGGGCACGGTGAGAGGCCCCCGCCAGTTGCCATTTCTGCTGGGAAAGGCGATGTAGACCTTTCCGGACAGCGATACGGAGAGGCCGGCCGTGACAGAGCAAGCGATCCAACCGGCCTCCGACCACATTGACATCGCCGACGCCCAACGGCGGATCAAGGCGATCTTCATCGGCTCCATCGGCAATCTCGTCGAGTGGTACGATTTCTACGCCTATACGGCGTTCGCGCTCTATTTCGCTCCCGCCTTCTTCCCCGGAAACGACCCCGTCGTTCAGCAATTGAATGTCGCCGTCGTCTTCGCGGCGACGTTCCTGATGCGGCCCCTGGGCGGCTGGTTCTTCGGCTATCTCGCCGACCATTTCGGCCGCCGCATCTCGCTCACGCTCTCCGTCGTCTTCATGTGCTTCGGCTCGCTGATCATCGCGCTGACGCCGACCTATGCCACGATCGGCTTCGCCGCGCCTGTGATCCTGGCGCTCGCCCGCGTCATCGAGGGCCTGAGCCTCGGCGGCGAATACGGCGCCAGCGCCACGTACCTGAGTGAGGTCGCCGATCCCAGGCACCGCGGCTTCTATTCCAGCTTCCAGTACGTCACACTGATCGGCGGCCAGCTCACCGCGATCATCGTGTTGTTGCTCCTGCAAAAGGTCTTCCTCACGCCGGAGGAGCTGAAAGCCTGGGGCTGGCGCATCCCGTTCGCGATCGGCGCGATGCTCGCAGTCTTCGCCGCGGTGATGCGGCGTGGCCTGCACGAGACCGAAGCGTTCGAGGAGGCCAAGAAGGTGGTGAAGCCGACCGGCTCGATCACCAATTTGCTGCGCTATCCGCGCGAGCTGCTGCTGGTGGTCGGTCTCACCGCCGGCGGCACCGCCGCGTTCTACACCTTCACCACCTACATGCAGACCTTCGTCAAGCTGTCGGTCGGCTTGACCGAGGACCAGACCACCTTCGTGATCTTCGGCACGCTGATCTTCGCGACCATCCTGCAGCCGATCTACGGCGCCATCTCCGACAAGATCGGGCGCAAACCGCTGCTGATCTTCTTCGGCGTCGCCGGCACTCTCGCGACCGTACCGCTGCTGATGACGTTGAAGGAGACCAAGTCGCCTTTCATGGCGTTTATCCTGATCTGCTGTGCCTGGCTGTTCGTCGCCGGCTATACCTCGATCAACGCAGTCGTGAAGGCCGAGCTGTTCCCGACCAACGTTCGCGCGCTCGGCGTCGGCCTGCCCTACGCGATCACGGTCTCGATCTTCGGCGGCACGGCGCCGGCGATCGCGCTCTATTTCAAGAGCATCGGCCACGAGGACTGGTTTTACTTCTACCTCAGCGGCATCATCTGCCTGTCGCTGATCATCTATTCCACCATGCGCGACACCAAGCACGCCTCCGCAATGCACCGCCACGAGTAGGCCATGGCCGACGAGACGCCATCCGACAGCAAGCTGACGCGCACCAAGGAGAAATGGGCGCGTGAAGGCCGCTTCCTCACCGGCAGGATCACGCGGCCGGAGGACCAGCGCCTGCCGCCCGGCCAGCACCTCACCAAGGACTGGCCGGTGCTCGATCTCGGCGTCCTGCCGCCGGTGTCGCGCGAACGCTGGCGGCTCGATGTCTACGGCGCGATCGAGACCCCCGTGTTCTGGACCTTTGCCGAGTTCGCCGCGCAGAAGCAGGACCATGTCGTCTCCGACATTCATTGCGTGACGACCTGGTCGCGCTACGACAATCAGTGGGAGGGGCTAGCAACCCGCGAGCTGCTCGCGGCCTGCCAACCGCGCGAGGATGCGCGCTTCGTGGTGCTGCATTCCTACGACGGCTACACCACCAACCTCGCGCTGGAAGACTTCGCCGCCGAGGACGCGCTGCTTGCCCACAGCTGGTCGGGCAAACCGCTCACGGAAGAGCACGGCGGCCCGGTGCGGCTGGTCGTGCCGCATCTTTATTTCTGGAAGAGCGCCAAATGGCTCCAGGCGATCGAGTTCCTGACTGAGGATGCGCCAGGTTTCTGGGAAGTCCGCGGCTACCATAACCGCGGCGATCCCTGGGCTGAGCAGCGCTATTCAGACGATTAGATTCAAGCAAGAACGGGGAAAGCCGATGCCGACGGAACGCTTTCAATTCACCGGCGAAGGCGGCCATCAGCTTTCGGCCGCGCTCGAAATCCCGGACGGCGAGGTCGCGGCCTACGCGCTGTTCGCGCATTGCTTCACCTGCGGCAAGGACACGCTGGCAGCAAAACGCATCTCGGTCGCACTCGCCGCCAGGGGCATCGCCGTGCTGCGTTTCGACTTCACCGGGCTCGGCTCCAGCGAAGGCGATTTCGCCAATTCGACGTTCTCGTCCAATGTCGCCGATCTCGTTCGCGCGGCCGACCATCTGCGGAACACGCGCAAGGCGCCCTCGATGCTGATCGGCCACAGCCTCGGTGGGGCTGCGATCCTTGCAGCAGCCGGACATATCCCCGAAGCTACGGCGGTTGTGACGATCGCCGCGCCATCCGACCCTGCCCACGTTACCGGCTTGTTCAGGGAGCACGTCGACGCCATCCGCGCCCAGGGCGAGGTGGAAGTTTCGCTCGGGGGCCGTCCGTTCCGGATCAGACGCGAATTCCTCGACGACATCGCCGAGCACGAACTGATGAAGGACATCACGGGACTGCACAAGGCGCTGCTGGTGATGCACTCGCCGGTCGACGATACCGTCGGCATCGACAATGCGACCAAGATCTTCGTTGCGGCCAGACATCCCAAGAGCTTCGTCTCGCTCGACCATTCCGATCACCTGCTGACCAGGCCCGCCGACGCGCTCTATGCGGCCGACGTGATCACGGCCTGGGCGAGCCGCTACATCGACACCGCAAAACCTGCGAAAGCGATGGATCTCCCCGAAGCGCCGCGCCGGGTCGTGGTGCAGGAAACCCGCAAGAGCAAGTTCAACCAGATCATCACGGTCGGACCGCATCGACTGGTGGCGGACGAGCCGGTCGCCGCGGGCGGCGAGGACGCCGGCCCCGGGCCCTATGATTTCCTGCTCGCCGGCCTCGGCGCCTGCACCTCCATGACCATGCGCCTCTATGCCGACCGCAAGTCGCTGCCGCTCGACCGCGTCACCGTCACGCTGAAGCATTCGAAGATCTACGCCAAGGACTGCGAGGAATGCGAAACGCGGGACGGCATGCTCGACCAGATCGAACGCGACATCGCAATCGACGGCGCGCTCGATGCCGAGCAGCGCAAGAAGCTGATGGAGATCGCCGACAAGTGCCCGGTGCACCGAACGTTGACCTCGGAGATCCGCATCGTGACGAAGGCTGCGGAGTAGCGCGCTCGCACTGGTCTAGAAGCACGATGCCATCGTCCGCACCGCTGCGCTGATCTCGCTCTCGCGCCAGGCCGCAAAGCCGAGCAGCAGGCCGTGATCGCGGGGCCGGTCCAGCGACAGGCTGGACAAGGCGCGCGTCTCGACCCCTGCGGCGGCCAGCCGTTTCGCTGCCGCCTGATCGGCGGTGCCGCGCTTGAGGCGGGCGACGAGCTGGATGCCGCCCGGGGGGACTTCGACCGAGAGCATCTCGTCCAGATGGCGCTGCAATCCCGCGACGAGGTGATCGCGGCGCGCGTGATAGAGCCGGCGCATCCGCCGCAGATGCGCGAGGAAATGTCCGTCGGCGATGAACTCGGCAAGCGCTTCCTGAACGTGGCTGGAAGCGATCAGCCCGATGTGCCGCTGCGCGATCTCCAGCGTGCCGACCAGCGCCGGCGGCACGACGAGATAACCGAGCCGGATGTCCGACGTCATCGCCTTCGAGAACGTGCCGACATAGAGCACGCGGCCATGTGCGTCCAACCCCTGCAAGGCCGGCACCGGCCGGCTGTCATAGTGGAATTCGCCGTCGTAATCGTCCTCCACGATCCAGGTCTTGCCGGGCCTGCTTGCCCTGAGAAAATCGGTGCGGCGCGCCAGCGACATCAGCCGTCCGGTTGGGTGCTGGTGCGATGGCGTCATGAAGATCAATTTCGGGGCCGTCAGTGTCGGTATTCGCTGCATGCCCTGCTCGTCCAGCCTGATGCCGGTCACGCGCGCGCCGGAGGCACGGAACGCGGCAGCCGCACCGGGATAGCCGGGATCCTCCACCCACACCTCGTCGCCTTGCGCGATGACGGAAGCAGCGATCAAGGTCAACGCGGCCTGCGCGCTCGGCAAGATCATGATCTGCCCTGCCTCGGCGCGAACGCCTCTGCTGGTGGCCAGATAATGCGCGAGCGCCTCGCGAAGGCGCGCTCGGTTCACAGGTCCGAGCTCACGCTTGGCCGCACGCACGGCGCTGCGGCGCAGGCAGCGGGCCCACACCTCGTTCGGAAACTCCCTGAAATCTCCGTGCCCAGGGCGCAACGGTCTTAGCGGAGCCTGATAGGACATCGGCCAGTCGGTCTGCTTGAGCCTCGAAGCCCAGTGTGAGAGCCGCGGCCTGGCGGTGCGCACGCCGGGCGCGACGGCGCCCGTCCGTTCGATAGGTTCGTCGCCATCGACCGTGACCACCGGACGGCGTCCGTGCGACGCCTCGATATATCCCTCCGAGGCGAGCTGCTCGAAAGCATAGGTGACGGTGTTACGCGAAACGCCGAGCTCACTCGCGAGCCGGCGGCTCGACGGCAACGCGCGACCTTTACCGAGACGGCCGGTCGCGATCAGGTTTCGGAGCTGGCTCGTCAGCTGGGCCACCAGCCCCTCGTCGTCGGCCCGCTTCAGGTCGATCAGGGCCGAGATCGTCACTTCAGAAACTGGCACCTTATTTCTCCGTGATCTGGCCCTTTTTCAGGTGCCACGCGGGATGCTATCCGCCGGTCTGGACAGCTTCAAGGACCTCCGTGATGAACTCCCTGTCTCCCCGCGCGGCCGTCGGCCTGTTCCTCATCGTCGTGCTGGCCTGGGGCGTGAACTGGTCGGTGACAAAGCAGCTCGTCCAGTTCCTTCCACCACTTTGGACTTCAGCGATCCGGAGCTGGATCGCGCTGGCCGGATTGTTCGTGATCCTCGGACTGAGCAGAAATCTGGTGATCCCGGAGCGGCGCGACATTCCCGTGGTCCTGAGCGTGGCGCTGCTGCACATGACGCTGTTCTCGGTCCTGGTTGCGGCCGGTGTGCGCTTCCTGCCCGCGAGCAAGGCCATCGTGCTCGGCTACACCACGCCGCTCTGGGTCGCGATCGCCGCGCCTTTGCTGGGGAAGGATACGCCGACCGCGCCAAAGCTCGCCGGCGCCCTCCTCGGATTGATCGGCCTTGCCGTGATCCTGAACCCGGCGTCCATTGACTGGACCAATGCGAACGTCGTGCTCGGCGCCGGCATGGTCATCCTGGCTGCGATCTGCTGGGCCGCGAATATCATCTATATCCGCGCGCATCGTTGGATCGCCTCGCCGCTCCAACTCCTGATCTGGCAGGTGCTCGTCGCGACGATTGTGCTGTCAGTCAGCGCGACGGTCGCGGACGGTCTGCCGCACGCGGAATGGTCGTGGAAGCTCGTGCTGCTGTTCCTGTATTCGGGGCTGATCGGAACGGCGTTGGCTTATTGGGCGATGTCGATGGTCAACAAGAGCATCTCGGCTCTGACGACCTCGCTCGGCACCACCGGGACGCCGCTCGTCGGCATCGCCAGTGCGGCGATCCTGCTGGGCGAGCCCATCGACATGAGCCTGACTGTTGCGGCCGGATTGATCATCACCGGCATCGGGCTTGCGACGCTCGGCGACCGGCTGTTGCGCGGTCAGGCGACCGCGAGCGGTTGAACCCGCAGCACGCCGCGCAAACCGGCCGTCGTGCCGAGCAGAATGCCGGCGACCGCGACGAAGGAGCCCAGCGCGAGCGTCGACACGCCCGTGAGCCCCTGCCCGATCGAACAGCCGAACGCCATCACGCCGCCGATGCCCATCAGCGCTGCGCCGCTGCCTGAGCGCAGCATGTGGCGCGGCGAGGAATAGCCCTCGAGCTTGAAGCGTCCCGTCGCGAGCGACGTCGCCAGGCTACCGGCGAAGACGCCGGCAACCGTCGCAATGCCAAAATTGAGGGTCAGGCCGGTCGAGAGCATGGCGTATTGCAGCGCGTCCGCGATCGGCGCGATGAAGGTCAGCGAGGTCACCGGCACGGGATTGAAGTCGTCGGCGCCGAGATGGCCTGTAACGAACCAGCCGGCAGCGACAAGCAGGCCGACGACGACACCCGCGGAGATCTGGCCCGGCGAGCGACGGAACGCCGGATGCGCGAAGGCGAACAGGATCAGCGCGACGACGATGACAGCCGCGGCCAACGCGCGCGAGAACGCTTCAGCCGGCCCGAATGCCGCCAGCAGCGACGGCAGCGAATTGACGTTGACGGTGGTTTGCGAGGCCTGGACCAGCGCGATGCGCGCCGGTGCGATCAGGCCCTTGAGTGTCATCTGCGCGGCGATGGCCAGCACGATCACGACGACGAAGGAGCGCAGATTGCCGCGGCCGAGCAGCACCAGCGCGCGCGAGCCACAACCGTTCGACAGCACCATGCCGTAGCCGAACAGCAGGCCGCCGAGGAACAGCACCGGCACCGAGAAGGTCTGTTGCAGATAGATCGACTTGCCGAGATCGACCATGCCGTTGCCGGCGAGGAGCTGGCTGACACCGATCGCAACCGCGATCGCCAGCGCATAGCTGCGCACCAACCGCCCGTCTCCTTCCGCGAGAAATCCGCGCATGCTGCTCATTAGGCAGAAGCCGCTGAGCAGGCCGACGGCGCCGTAAATGAGACCGATGACGAGGCCGGCGAGGATGACGAGTTGCGCAGAGGATTCCATCGTCACGGCTTCAGGATCACGCGATCCCGCGAGGAGCCGGCGACCGCGGCATACGCCTCCTTCGCGCGCTCCAGCGGATAGACAGCATTCGCCTTGATCGGGAACGGCTTCAGGTGACCGCTTGCAAAGCCGGGGCTGAGATCGCGCAGCACCGCGCCTGTCGCGGCCGACGACAGGCCGAGCGTATCGATGCCGACATAAGTGTGCTGGCCGCGATAGAATTCGAGGATGTTGAACTGCACGATGCGATCGATCGCGGCGATCAGGATCTGACGGCCGCGCAGCGCGAGCGACTTGTGCGCGGCCTGGAAATAGGGATCGCCGACGGTATTGAAGACGATGTCGGCGCCCTTGCCGCCGGTCAACTCGCGGACCCGCGTGGCGACATCGGTGACGGACGCGTCGATCACCTCGATCGGCGCGTTGCTGTGGCCCTCATACGCTTCCGCCTTGCGCACCACGCCGATGACGCGCGCACCCTGCCAGGTCGCGATCTGCACCGCGGCCTGGCCGACCTTGCCATTGACGCCGAACACCAAAACGGTGTCACCGCTCTTCGGCACACCCGCGCGGCGAAAGCCTTCCATCGCGGTGACGAAGGGCACGCCGATGCCGGCGGCCTCCTCCCAGGACACCGTCTTGGGCTTCTCGACGACCGCATCGGCCTCGACGACGAGATGGGTTGCGTGGGTGCCGTCGCGGCGGATGCCGAGATCGCCGGAGGAGCCGAACACTTCGCGGCCGACCGTGCCGGCAGGCCCATCGATGACAACGCCGGCGTAATCGCGGCCCGGTGTGCGCGGGAACACGGCATAGGGCATCAACCCGGTCGCGGCCTTGACGTCGGAGGGGTTGACGGCGGCGGCCTTCACCTCGATCAGGAGATCGTTGGGGCCGCGCGTGAGGGTGTGACGCTCGACCACCGGTGCAAGTGCAGCAGCGTCCTCGGCCTTGGCCTTGAGGCGCACGCAGCGCGCTTCGACGGATTTGGGATCGGCTGGCGACATGAAAAGACCCGCGATTTCTCGCGGGCCTTGTCGCCTCTGGGGTCGGTCAAGTCAATCCGTCAGGTCAATCCTTCAAGTCAATCCTTGGGCCGCTTGTCGTAGAGGCGTTTGGCCTTGCCGAGCGAGCGCTCCAGCGTGGCCGGCGCGACGACCTGCACCCTGGAGCTGATGCCGATGGTGTTCTTGATGTGGGTCGAGATCCGGTCGGCATGATCGACAAGCCCCCTGCCGTCCCAGCTTTCGGGACGCGCCTCGGCTATGATGGTCAGTTCGTCCATCCGGCCTTCACGGGTCAGCTCCAGGATGAAGTGGCCGCCGCACCAGTCGGTGGCGAGC
The DNA here is from genome assembly GCF_054185205.1 of Bradyrhizobium sp. 14AA. Lineage (NCBI taxonomy): Bacteria > Pseudomonadati > Pseudomonadota > Alphaproteobacteria > Hyphomicrobiales > Nitrobacteraceae > Bradyrhizobium > Bradyrhizobium sp. 14AA. Next base: position 127,408 of record NZ_JAVAYM010000011.1, read on the forward strand.
AGCACCTCCTCGATCTGGGTCGGGAACAGGTTGACCCCGCGCAGGATGATCATGTCGTCGGACCGGCCCGTGACCTTCTCCATCCGCCGCATGCCCGGACGCGCCGTGCCCGGCAGCAGCCGCGTCAGGTCGCGCGTGCGATAGCGGATCACCGGGAAGGCTTCCTTGGTCAGTGAGGTAAAGACCAACTCGCCCTTCTCACCGTCCGGCAGCACTTCGCCAGTCTCGGGATCGATCACCTCTGGATAGAAATGGTCTTCCCAGATGTGCAGGCCGTCCTTGGTCTCGATGCATTCCTGCGCGACGCCGGGGCCGATCACCTCCGACAGGCCATAGATGTCGGTCGCATCCATGTCGAATGCTTCCTCGATCTCGCCACGCATCGCATTGGTCCAGGGCTCGGCGCCGAAGATGCCGACCTTGAGCGAGCATTGGCGCGGATCGAGCTTCTGCCGCTTGAACTCGTCGAGGATCGCCAGCATGTAGCTCGGCGTCACCGTGATGATGTCGGGCCGGAAATCGTTGATGAGCTGCACCTGCCGCTCGGTCATGCCGCCGGAGATCGGCACCACGGTGCAGCCGAGTTTTTCGGCGCCGTAGTGCACGCCGAGGCCGCCCGTGAAGAGGCCATAGCCGTAGGCATTGTGGATGATCATGCCGGTGCGGCCGCCGGCGGCACGGATCGAGCGCGCCATCACCTCCGACCAGGTGTCGATATCGCGTTGCGTATAGCCCACGACGATCGGCTTGCCCGTCGTGCCCGACGAGGCGTGCACGCGCACCAGCTTCTCGCGCGGCACGGCGAACATGTTGAAGGGGTAGTTGTCGCGCAGGTCCGTCTTCACCGTGAACGGGAATTTCGCGAGATCGGAGAGCTCGCGAAAGTCGGACGGATGCACGCCGGCCTTGTCGAAGGCCTTGCGATAATGCGCGACGTTGTCGTAGGCGTGCTTCAGCGACCAGGCCAGGCGCTGCGTCTGCAACGCCATGATCTCGTCGCGCGAGGCGCGTTCATGCTTATCCATCTCGGCCCTATAGGTGTGGCCGCCTTCCTTCAGCTTCGTCGAAGCCATCCTCGTTTCCCCACATTGATTGGTTCTTTTATTTGTCTTGCGCCGGCAGCCACGTGCCGGGAATGACGCGCGAATGCCCGCGGAATTCGGCGATGACGGTGTCGCCTGCGGTGACGCGCACATCGTAGATGCCGGAGCGACCGCCGCGGGTGACCTCCCATGCCTTGGCGACGAGGCGGTCGCCGAGCTTGCCCGGCTTGATGAAGGTAATCTGCCCCTGCGCCGCGACCACGCGCTCATTGTGCGAATTGCAGGCGAACGCAAAGGCGGAATCGGCGAGCGTGAAGATGAAGCCGCCATGGGCGATGCGCTGGCCGTTGACCATGTCCGGCCGCACCATCATCGCCAGCGTCGCAAAGCCCGGGCCGATCTCGACGATCTCCATGCCGAGACCTTTAGAGGCATCATCCTCCGCCCACATCGCGTCAGCGCAGGCGCGGGCAATATCTTCAGGCAACAGGGCGGCCTTGACGTTCACGCGCTTCTCCCGGCCAGATGTTTGCACATGATGTTCTGCTGGTTGGCCAAAACTGTCAAATAATGCGACGCATTTGCATTGTCGGGGTCTGATGCGCCCGATCAGACATGATCGTAATCGACCACGACCCGCTCCGATGATGGCTTGGCCTGGCAGGTCAGGACGAACCCGGCCTTCAGCTCCCAGGGCTCCAGCGAATAGTTGATGTCCATCGGCGCTTCGCCCTCGACCAATTTTGCGCGACAAGTCGAGCACATGCCGCCCTTGCAGGCGAACGGCAGATCGACGCCGGCGCGCAGTGCGGCATCGAGGATGGCTTCGTCTTCGGCGACCGGAACATCGCGACGCTTGCCGTCGATGATCAGCGACGCCATGGCCTTTGGCGGTGCATCGGGCGCAACGACTTTCTTCGGCCGCGGCTTGCCACCGAACTCGGAGACGAAGCGCTCGACGTGAATGCGTTCTTCCGCGATGCCGAGATCACGGCAGGTCGTCTCGATGTCCTCGCTCATGCCGGACGGACCGCAGATGAAGACGTGATCGACGCTGGCCGCCGGCACCAGCGAGCGCAGCAGCACCCTCACCTTGTCGCCGTCGAGCCGGCCGTGCAGGATCGGAATGTCCTGCTCCTCGCCGGAGATGACGTGGAAGATCGAGAAGCGATCGATGAAGCGGTCCTTGAGCTCTTCGAGCGCTTCGAGGAACATGATGTTGTCGGTCGCGCGGTTGCCGTAGAACAGGAAGAAGCGACTGTCGGGCTCGCGTGCCAGCGTGCCCTTGACGATCGAGAGGATCGGCGTGATGCCGGAGCCTGCGGCAAAGCCGACATGGATGCGCCCGGCATCGTCGGGGGGAACCACGCCGAAGCGGCCTGTCGGCGTCATCACGTCGAGCTCGTCGCCGCATTTGAGATCTTCGGCTGCCCAGCTCGAAAATGCGCCGCCATCGATCTTCTTCACGGCGATGCGGATCTCGCCGTCATCGGGGCCGGAGCAGATGGAATAGGAGCGGCGCACCTCCTCTCCGTCCAGCGTGGTGCGGAGCGTGAGGTATTGGCCGGGCGTAAAGGCGTAGTCGCGAGCGAGTTCGCGGGGGATGGCGAAAGTCATCGAGATGGCGTCAGACGCCTCGCGACGGAGATCGCTGACGGCCAGGCGATGGAAGCGCGGTGCGGCTGCGGACATGGTCAATGACACTTGAAGTAATCGAAGGGTTCGCGGCAGGCCCTGCAGCGCCACAGCGCCTTGCAGGATGTCGAGCCGAACTCGGATAGGAGCTCGGTATTTTCCGAGTCGCATTGCGGACACGCAATGGCCTGCCCGCCGAACAGCGCGCGACGCGAGCTTGAGGCCTGCGGCGGCGCGATGCCGTAGGCGTGCAGCTTACGGCGCCCCTCCTCGCTCATCCAATCGGTCGTCCAGGCCGGTGACAGCACCGTGTGGACCTTCGGACGATTGAAGCCGGCGCGCTCCAAAGCGACCTCGATTTCGAGTGCGATCATGTTCATCGCCGGACAGCCCGAATAGGTCGGCGTGATCGCGACCTCGACATGATCGCCATCGAGAACGATATCACGGAGCACGCCGAGATCGGCGATGGTCAGCACCGGAATCTCGGGATCGACCACGCTCGCCGCGGCGTCCCAGGCCCGCCGGCGCAGCTCGCTATCGCGATCGAGCACCGTCACCATGTCTGCCCCGGAAACGTTCGCTGCATCGATTGCAGCTCGGACAGGAGATGGCCGAGATGCTCGCTGTGCCGGCCCGCGCGGCCACCCTGCTGCATCCAGTCGTTCTGCGGCAGCTCAAGTGTCGCTTCCCTGGCGACATCGGCGAGCGTCGTCAGCCAGCGGCCACGCAAGCTTCCGGGATCGATGGCGATACCGGCATGGATCAGGGCGCGCTCGCCGTCGTCGACCGCGAACAACTCGCCGGTAAATGCCCAGAGATGATCGATCGCTCCTTGCGCACGGGCGTGGCTTTCGTCCGTGCCGTCGCCGAGCCGGATGATCCATTCCGAGGCATGGCGCAGATGATAAGCGCTCTCCTTCTCCGACTTGGCGGCGATGGCCGCAAGCGTCGCATCGCGCGAATTCATCATCGCCCGCCAATAGAGATCGGCGAAGGCGGAATAGAAGAACTGCCGCACCAGCGTCTGGGCGAAGTCGCCATTCGGCTGCTCGACCAGCAGCAGATTGCGGTACTGCCTGACATCGCGAAGGTACGCGAGCTTATCCTCGTCGTTGTCCTTGCCCTCGGCCTTGGCGGCGTAGCTGTAGAGCTCGCGGGCCTGGCCGATCAGGTCGAGCGCAATGTTGGACAGCGCCATGTCCTCTTCCAGCATCGGCGCGTGCCCGCACCATTCCGACAGCCGATGGCCGAGGATCAACGCATCGTCGGCGCGGCGCAGCGCGTAGAGCACCAGCGGCGTTTCGGAGACCTGGATGTTGGCAGTCGCCATCACATGTGCCCCACTTCTTCCGGCACCTCGTAAAACGTCGGGTGCCGGTAGATCTTCGACTCCGCCGGCTCGAACATCATGCCTTTCTCGGCTGGATCGCTCGCCGTGATCGCGGTCGACGGCACGACCCAGATCGACAGCCCCTCTCCCCGACGGGTGTAGATGTCGCGGGCGGCTTGCAGCGCCATCGTCGCGTCGCTCGCATGCAGCGAGCCGACGTGCTTGTGCGCGAGCCCATTGCGGCTGCGAATGAAAACCTCCCACAGCGGCGTGTTTGGCGTGGCCATAGTGATCTCCCTATTCGGCGGCTTGCGCGGTCTGGCGCTGCGCGCGCTTGGCGGCATAGGCGGCTGCGGCTTCGCGCACCCAGGCGCCGTCCTCATGCGCCTTGCGGCGCGCGGCCATGCGGTCGCGGTTGCAGGGGCCGTTGCCGGCGAGCACCTGCTTGAACTCGGTCCAGTCGATCTCGCTGTAGCGCCAGTGGCCTCCCGCATCCTGAATCATGCCGGGATCGGGAATGGTGAGGCCGAGATATTGGGCCTGCGGCACCGTGGCATCGACGAACTTCTGACGCAGCTCGTCATTGGAGAAGCGCTTGATCTTCCACTTCGTCGAGGTGTCGCTGTGCTGGCTTGTGGCGTCCGGCGGGCCGAACATCATCAGCACCGGCCACCACCAGCGGTTCAGCGCATCCTGCGCCATCGCCTTCTGCTCGTCGGAGCCGCGGCACAGCGTCAGCATGATCTCGTAGCCCTGACGCTGATGGAACGACTCCTCCTTGCAGACCCGGATCATCGCGCGCGCATAGGGGCCATAGGAGCAGCGGCACAGCGGGATCTGGTTCATGATCGCGGCGCCGTCGACCAGCCAGCCGATGGTGCCGATATCGGCCCAGGTCAGCGTCGGATAGTTGAAGATCGAGGAGTATTTGGCTTTGCCCGCGAGCATGGCATCGACCAGCTCTTCGCGCGAGGCGCCGAGCGTCTCGGCGGCGGCATAGAGATAGAGCCCGTGGCCGCACTCGTCCTGCACCTTGGCGAGCAGCGCGGCCTTGCGGCGCAGGGTCGGCGCGCGCGTGATCCAGTTGCCTTCGGGCAGCATGCCGACGATTTCGGAATGGGCGTGCTGTGAGATCTGGCGCGTCAGCGTCTTGCGATAGGCCGCCGGCATCCAGTCGTTCGGCTCGATGCGCTCCTCGGCATCGATGCGGGCCTGGAACTGCGCGGCCCTGCCCGCGTCCTCGAGACCGCGATCATCGGCCTCGGCCGTGTTCAGCGCCTGGGTGTACATGCGCGTCCTCCCGCTTTATTGGGAGGCAATATATAACAAAAATTACGTCATGCAAGATATTTCTGTAACATAACGATCAGCCCCCGAACCTCCTTTCGAGGAGCTTTCGCGCGGGCGGCAACGGCCCCTTTTCATTGGTTCCATGGCCATCAAGCCATTGTTCGGACGGAGCGAGCAGCGCGCGATAGATCTCGCCGCAAAGCGAACGCGCCGCCCTGCCCGGCCAATCCGCCGGCAAGAGGCTCTCAGGCAGCAGCGGATCGCGCAGCACGACACGGCGATAGTAGTGGATCAGCAGGATGCGCGCGGTGAAGGCGTCAGGCTCGGACAGATCCGTACCGCGCGCGATCGCGGCGCAGAGCGGCTCGAACGTCTTCATGAACTTCAGATAGGCGTCCGCGGTCCGCTCCAGCGGCCAGCTCGCACTGAGCAGACGGCGGCCGCTGTTACCCTCGGCCGAGACTTCGAGACGGATCGCGCCTGCAGCCTCATCGGGCACCGGCACGCCCGACGGCGCGACCCAGACGCCGGGCAGCGGACTGCCGAAACCGGCGTTGCGGAGAGCTTCGCGCGAGGCGTCGCGATCTTCGCCATTGCCGATCAGCAGCAGCTCGAAGCGCCCGGTCCACTCGGATGGTGGCGGATCGTAGATGTGGCGCGTCGCGGCCTCGAAGGTCTCGCGGCCCTTCTCAGCGAGACGATAGAAGCTGTTGCGGCCCACCTTTTCGCGGGTGAGCCAGCCATCGGCGGCAAGGCGCGACATCGCGGTCCGGACCACGCCGCTGTCGATATCCAGGCTTTCGAAGAACTCCAGCAGCGTGCCGAGCCACACCGAACCGCCGCGCGGCACGATGGCGTCGCCGAACATTGTGATGACGATGGAGCCCGTGCGTGACGGCTCACGCTTGAGCTGGTCGATGATGCGAGAGAGCGGATGCGCCATGCGCGAGGCATAGCGCGTTTGGTGCAGGCGCGACAATGGACGGGAGCGACGCCGTTGCTCTTCCTCTCCCCGGTCTTATGGGGAGCAGCAAGAGATCACCGATGCGGATCGGGATAAGCCAGGCTGCGCCAGCCGCCGCGGTCGAACGGGCGCCACTGGCCTTCCTTCTGCGCAAGCCTGTCGGCCACGGCATAGACGGCGGCCGGATGATGGCCCATGCCGCAATGGCTGCTCTCGATCTCGATGCTCTCGGTCTGTCCGCCCGACTTCTCCATGCAGCCCTGCCAGGCGCAAACGCCGTCGGTGCGGCTGAAGATGGCGGTGGTCGGCACCGGCGGCGGGACGGCGAGCTCGCCGCCGAATCGCGGATCGACCTCGTCGGACTTGCGCCCGCTCGCCCATTCGTAAACGCGCCAGGCATTGGTCGATTTGGGATCGCCCGCAAAGGGGCTGCCGAGCGTGATTACCTGGCGCACGCGCTCGGGCATCATCTTGGCGAGCTGGCGCGCGTAGAGGCCACCAAGGCTCCAGCCGACCAGGCTGATCTTGCGGCCGTGCGTGTCGCTGAGTTCCTGCACCAGATCGACCATCGCATGCTGCACGCCCGGCCTCAGGCCGTAATTGCGGCCCTGGCGCCAGCCGCTCGCCGCATAGCCCTTGCTGGCCAGGAACGAGCGTAGCGCGCGCGTGGAGGCGTCGGAGGCCACCAGGCCCGGCAGCACCAGCACCGGATGCCCGTCGCCACGCGGCGCAAGACTCAGCAGCGGCAGCGCGCCGAGGAATGCGCCGAACTCGTGGATCGCGCGTCCTTCCAGGAACATCAGAGTTCGGGACGGCGGACGCAGCGTCTGGGCAGTAGCGGTCATCAATGTTTCCCCTGGGCAAGAATTCCTGAAGAGCTCGCCGGCCGCGATGCCGGCAAATGGGCATGAATTCCAATACGCCGGCTTCTTGAACGTTCCGCAGCGCAACATGAATCAGCTAGGCGGCCGGTTTCCGACATTCAAGCGGGAGTGATGCGGCGCGACAATAGGCCCACGCGTTAATGCTAACGGGAGTGACGCAAAAGTCACAACATTCGAAGCAGGAATTCTACGGAGTAGAGAGCAAGTCCGGCGAGGCCGCCGATCAGCGAACCGTTGAAGCGGATGTATTGCAGGTCGCGCCCGATGTTGATTTCGATCAGCGAGATCAGCTGCGCCATGTCCCACGCCTTGACCTGGTCGGAGATGAAGATCGAGACGCCGCTCTTCTGGTCGGCGACGAAGCTGCGCAGCACCGCTACCAGGCCCTTGTTGATCTCGCCGCGCAGCTCGGCATCACCGGCAAGGGCTTCACCCGCAGCGACGCACATGCCGGCGAGATGATGCTGCAGCACCTGCGTCTCGCCGCTCGCGCTACGCTCGATGAAGGAGCGCGTGTTGGCCCAGACGGTGCGGGCGAGATCGGCGAGCTCGGGCCGCGCGAGCAGATCGCGCTTCAGCCCGTCGATGCGGTCGATATAGGCCTGGTCGGTGCCGAGCCGGTCGACGAAGCTCAACACCATGCGATCGAACTCGCCCCGGAACGGATGCTTGGGATCGCTCCGCACCTCGTTGAAGAAAGCGGTGGCGGACGCCACGATCTTGTTCACCAGAAACTTGTCGGCACGATAGAGCCGGAGCAGGGTCGGCAACTCCGCGCGCACCTTCTCGCGGATCATCGCCATCGTCTCTTTCTGGTTCATCGTCTCGTGCATCACGCGCAGGAGATCGTCGAACAGGATCTGGTGCCGCCCCTCCGCCACGAAGCCGCGCAGCGTGCCGGCGGCGAGCGGTGCAAGGTCGATCGCCTGGAGTTGCGAGGACATACGGCGGATGATGAAGGTCATCAGGCCGGAGCTTTCCGTCGCAGACACGGCCTCCGGCAACAGACGCAACGCGAAGCGCGCGAGATCATCGCTGCGCTTGCGGTCGCGCAGCCAGTCGGCAACGAAGGAGCCGAAATCGATCTCATTCAGCTTGGCCTCGACGGGACCGGCCTCGAGGAAGTGCACCTGGATGAACTCGCCGAGCTTGTCGGCGATGCGGGCCTGGTTGCTCTGGATGATCGCGGTATGCGGGATCGGCAGGCCGAGCGGCCGCTTGAACAGCGCGACCACGGCATACCAGTCGGCAAGCCCGCCGATGGTCGCAGCCTCCGCGAAGGCCGCGACGAAGCCGAACGCCGGATGCACGGGCAGCAGCCACTTCGCAGCGATGAAAAGCAGAAATGTCGACGCCAGCACCAGCGTTGCCAGCGCTTTCACGCGGCGAAGCTCGGCCGCGCGTTCGGCGTCGCCCGGGGTGTCGAAGGAGAAGGTGGCGGGTGGGGTCATTGTAGATACTTAGCGTGTCGATCTCCGCGTGTCCCGGACGCGGTGCAGCGCGGAGCGATGCGCCGCAGAGCCGGGACCCAGAATGGCCCCCGGATCAGCAGTGCACCACACCCCTGGTCGATGCTTCGCATCGCCAGGGGCGCGCTGCACTGCGTCCGGGGAACGCAAGAGACAAAAACAAAAGGCCCGCCGAAGCGGGCCTCAAATCCAGTTTCTACTCAGGGCGCCGGATCAGGCGGTCTTGTTGTAGACCTTGGCAAAGTTGTCCTGAGCGGACTTCGCACCGTTGGTGGCGAGCTTGCCGACATAGTCGGCGGTCGCCTTGGCGCGCGACACGAACACTTCACCGCGAGCGCGGAGCAGGCTCGACTGGATCTCGACGGCTTCGCTGACCGACTTGGCGGAAGCGAGATTGTAGATGCCCGAGAAGAATGCCTCGGCGTCCTCGTAAATCGCCTGCTGGATGTTGCGGCTGATCTTGCCGGCTTCAGTGACGGACTCGGTCACCGCGTTCTCGACGGCGGCGGTCACGCGCTCGGAACCGGCGAACACCTCGGCAGCACGGTCCTTGGCGGTGCTGGCAGTCTTCTTGACGAACTCACGGGCGGCCTCGGGAACTTCCAGGTTCTGGATGTTCTTGAAAGCGTCCTTGAAGCCCTCGAAAGCGGTGTTGGTCTCAGTGGTCATGGGGTTCTCTCCATCCTCATTGTTTGAGCTATGGGCTCACCCCGTCCGCATTGGCCCGAGGCACGGCTTATATGGCATAGTTAATTGTGCGGTGCAATATCCTTGTTGCACCGCGACATCACGAAACTGTGAACAGCCTTAACAGGAGGCAATATGGTGCCTCCTTGGCCAAGCCGGTTCCCGAGAGCGGTCTAACGGGCCCTCTCGCGTGCTGGATGGCGCTTCTTAATGCTGGACGGCGCGCCCTAATGCTGGACGGCGCGCCCTAATGCTGGACGGCGCGCCCTAATGCTGGACGGCGCCTGGCAGCCCGTAGGCCTCCATCTGGGCCTGGACCTGCGCGATGTTGTGCCCAAGCACGACAATGTCGTGAGTCTTGCCCTCGACGTCCCGGACATGGTCGCGCAGCAGCGCCTCGGCCTTGAAGCCGAGGCTCTCGAACAGGGCAATCGCCGCCTGCTGGTCGACCGTCATCTGGACCGACAGCTTTTCCAGGCCGGCGCCGAGCGCAAGAGCAAAGGTCTCCTGCGACAGCGCCTTACCTACCCCCTTCCCGCGGACGTCGGGCGAGACCACCATGCGGATCTCGCCGACATGGGGCGACCAGGAATGCGGATCGCGCACCAGCGTGCCGCAGCCGACGACCTTGCCGTCCCCGACGGCGAGCAGGCTCGTGATCGCGCCGCGCTCGATCTCCTTGACCCAGGCGGAGAGCACCTTCGGCTCACTGATGTTGCGCGGCAGGAACAACAGATCGTGGGTCGGCAGGCCCTTGCCGAACGCCAGCACCGCGGCTTCGTCCGCAGGCGACATCAAGCGGATCTCGATATCGCCGGCGTCGGTCTTGACGTGACGCGGATAGGAACGCTGCTCGCTCATGTCGATCTCTTCCCAAGCCAGGAATCCAGTTTCGGCCACAGCCGCTTCACCGCGTTGGCGCCGGCGACGAGGGAGACGTGACCGCCCTTCAGCATCACCTCTTCCTTGTCTTCGGACCCGATCTTCGTGATCAGGTGTTTTGCGGCTTCATATGGAACGATGTGATCGTGCTCCGCGACCGCGTGCAGGATCGGCACCTTGATGTCTTCGAGCTTCGCGGCGCGGCCGCCGACCGACATGGTGTCGTTGAACAGCTTGTTGTCCCACATCAGGTCCTTGGTGATGGCGCGGAAATACTCGCCCGCCAGCGGCAGCGTGTCGGTCGCCCAGCGGTCGAACATGCGATAGGACTTCACGAACTCGTCGTTCCAGATGTTTTCCCAGAGCTGGATCTGGCTCACCGTGCGCGAGGCCGGACGCAGCATCTCGAACGAGGACAGGATCATCTCCGGCGGCACGTTCCCCACGCTGTCGACGAGACGGTCGACGTCGAAATAGCGGCGGTCGGAGAAATTCGAGAACAGCTTCATCTCGCGGAAATCGATCGGCGTCGTAAAGCAGATCAAATTCTTCATCGGCCCGTCCTTGTGGATCGAGCCGTAGAGCAGCGACAGCACGCCGCCGAAGCAATAGCCGATGACGGAGACGTCCTGTTCGCCGGAATCCTGCTGCACCCGGCGAACGCAGTCCGGGATGAAATCGAGGACATAGTCCTCCATCCGCAAGCTCTTCTCCTCCGGCCGCGGCGCGCTCCAGTCGAGCATGTAGACGTCGTAACCACGTTTCAGGAGGAACTCGATGAAGCTCTGCCCCGGGACGAGGTCGAGGATGTAGCCGCGGTTGGTGGTCGCCATCACGATCAGCACCGGCACGCGGTAGATCTCGTCCGACATCGGCCGGTAGTGATAGAGGCTCATCGTGCCGCGCGAATGCAGCACGTCCTTGGGCGTCGATCCAAGGGTCGGACCGGAGGTCGAGAAATATTCGACGCCCTTGATGCTGCGCTGGATGGCGCGCTGCACCTCGCTCTGGATGCGCTCCGGGATGGATGCGAAATCGAGTCCGGTCGGCGCGTTCATGGCTGCCCTCCGCCCTCGGACGGCGGACGCTTGGTGCGCGGCGGCCGCAATGCGGAATCGGTCCCCTGAGACACGCCGGCATTGGCTGCCATCTGGCCCAGCATCGACTTGATCTCACCGATCTGGCCCTCGATCGCTTGCAGCCTCTCGGCAAGGCTGGTGACCTGCTCGCGGCTCGGCAGGTTCATCGAAACCAGGTATTTCTCCATGAGCTCGCCGAGCTGCTTCTGAGCACCTGCAGCAACTCCCCCCGCACGGTTGATCGCCTGTGAAAACTCGGGCGACGACATGGCCTGGTTGGCGAAGGAATTGAACCCCTTCTCCATCTCGCCCATCATCTTCTGCCACATGGCGACCGGGTCATTGGTCTTGTCGGTCATCGGCGTCCTCCTGAAATCGAGAGCTTCGATGCCCTTCTTTTTTCGCCATACCACACCGTTGCGCCGTGCCGGTCAACCGGCAAGCAGCGGTGCAGTTTCGCGCGCGACTTCATTGCGACGGGAAACCGTGCGATACAGCATTGGTCAAACGCATGAGGGAACGCGCCCGTGAACGCCCATCAGCCGCCCCAGACCGTCCACGCCAATGGCATCGACATCTGCTACGAGATCTTCGGCAACGACAACGCCGAGCCGCTGCTGCTGATCATGGGACTCGGGGCGCAGATGATTCACTGGGACGATGCGTTCTGCGAGCAGCTTGCCGCGCGCGGCTTTCGCGTGATCCGCTTCGACAATCGCGACATCGGCAGGTCGAGCCATCTGACGGGGGGCAAGCGGCTGACGCCGCTCGAGCTGCTGAAGCTGCGCTTCCTCAAGATTCCCGTGGCCGCAACCTACAAGCTGATCGACATGGCCAGGGATACAATCGGGCTGATGGATGCGCTCGGCATCAAGTCGGCGCATCTGGTCGGCGCCTCCATGGGCGGAATGATCGCGCAGGAGGTGACGCTGTCGTTCCCGCAGCGCGTGCGCTCGTTGACCTCGATCATGTCGACGACGGGCAATCCACGCGTGCCGCCGCCGACCCGCGAGGCCGCCGCGATGCTGATGGCGCCGCCGCCACGCAGCAAGGAGGAGTTCATCGTCCGCTTCGGCCAGACCTGGAAGGTGCTGCGCGCCGGATCCTTTCCGGAAGAGGAAGCGCTCGACCCTGATCGTGCCGAGCGCGTGTTCGCGCGCGGCCTCAATCCGGCCGGCGTCGGCCGGCAGCTCCGCGCCGTGCTCGCCTCCGGCAGCCGCAAGGAGCGGCTGCATGGCGTGAAGACGCCGACGCTCGTCGTTCACGGCACCGTCGATCCGCTGGTCCATCTCGAAGGCGGCAAGGACACGGCAGCGTCGATTCCCGGCGCCAGGCTGTTGATGATCGAGGGCATGGGCCACGCGCTGCCGATGCGCTTCTGGCCCGAGATCATCGGCGCCATCGACAAGCACGCGCATGGGGCGGCGGCGCAGGCGGCCTAGACCGACGCAGCCAGTCTCCTCGCGGTGACCATGTGAGCCGCCGGTTACTGTCTTAACGCGGGCCGGCGCGAAAGCTATACAGGCCTCCCTCGATCACAAAAAGAGGCTGCGGCCTCTCGGAGCTCACATGCATCTCATCGTCCGGTCGGTCGCAATGATCGCCGCTTCGGTTCTCACGTTGTCCCTCGCCACCGGCGCCGCGATGGCCGGCACCGCGCAGGAAGAAGCCAATCGCAAGACGGTGCTTGCCTTCTACGAGAAGGGTCTCAATCAGAAGGACGCCGATGCGGCCATCGCCTATTTCGGCGACCGCTACGTCCAGCACAATCCAAATGCCGCCGATGGTCCGGACGGCTTCCGGAAGTTCATCGGCTTCCTCCGTGAAAAGTTTCCGAACTCGCATAGCGAGATCAAGCGCAGCTTCGCGGACGGCGACTTTGTCATCCTGCACGTTCACTCCGTTCGCGAGCCCGGCAGCAAGGGCCGCGCGATCGTGGATATCTTCAAGCTGGAAAACGGCAAGATCGTCGAACACTGGGACGTCGTTCAGGAGATCCCCGAAAATCCGGCGAACGGCAACACGATGTTCTGATCTCACAGCTGCGTAGGGTGGGCAAAGGCGCGCGCTCTTCGCGCGCCGTGCCCACCATCCATTCGCAATGAGGATGAAAATGGTGGGCACGCTTCCGCCTTCGCTCTTCGAGCTACGGCGGACAAGTCGCTTTGCCCGCCCTACGGCTTCTTCGCCATCCAGATCACGTGGCGCGCGCCACCGCCTCGGCCGGTGGCGCGAACGTTGACCTCGTTGACCGCGAAGCCGGCGGTCCGAAGGCGCCTGGTAAATGCCGGGTTCGGTCCCGACGACCAGACGGCAAGCACCCCTCCCGGCCGCAGCGCAGTCTTCGCCGCCTGCAATCCGCTTGCATTGTAGAGGGCATCATTGCCCTTCCGGGTCAGCCCCTCCGGCCCGTTGTCGACGTCGAGAAGAATGGCGTCAAAGGCCGACCGCTGCGCCCGGATGGTTTCACCGACGTCGGTCTCCCGGATGCTCACCCTGGAATCATCGAGGCTATCGCCAAAGACCTCCGTCATCGGGCCCCGCGCCCAGACGACGACCGCCGGCACGAGCTCGGAGACGACGATCTTCGCCTTGGCTCCGAGCACGGCAAGCGCCGCGCGCAGCGTAAAGCCCATGCCGAGTCCGCCGATGAGGACGACCGGCTTTGCGACCGTCTCGATCTGCTTCGCCGCAAGCGTCGCGAGCGCGGCTTCCGAGCCCGACAGGCGATTGTTCATCAGCTCGTTGGTGCCGAGCTTGATGGAGAACTCCTTGCCCCGCCGCATCAGGCGGAGCTCTTCGTCGGAGCCGGGGATTTTGGCGGTGTCGATCTTTTCCCAGGGAATCATGGAAGTGCTTTAGCACGATTGGGCCGGCGGTCACCCGCCCGCCCAGACGTCCAGCACATACCGGTTCTTCGTCCCCATCTCCTCGATCCACCGCGCACTGGCCGCGGCATCGCTACCGCTCTTCTCGCGATGAATTGCAACCAGCGCCGCCTTCACGTCGGGCTCCATCTTGCCACCGTCGCCGCAAACATAGATGATCGCGCCCTGCTCGATCAGCGGCCACACCTTGTCCTTCTGCGCGGCGAGCACATGCTGCACATAGGTCTTCGGGCCATCGGCGCGCGAGAACGCAGTGAAGAACTCCGTGACGCCGCCTGCGGCAAGCGCCTTCAGCTCGTCCGCGTAGAGAAAATCCTGGTCGGGATGACGGCAACCGAAGAACAGCATGGCCGGGCCGAGCGCAGCGCCCTTGGCCTTGCGCGCGGCGCGCTCCTGGAGGAAGCCGCGGAACGGCGCCAATCCCGTGCCCGGGCCGATCATGATGATCGGCACAGATGAATCGTCCGGGAGGCGGAAGCCGGCCTTGGTCTCACGCACGGTGGCGTAGACCGTATCGCCTGCACGCCGGTTGGCGAGATAGTTCGAGCAGATGCCCTTGTACGTGCCGCGCCCGGAAGCCGCCGGCCCTTCGACCACGCCGACCGTGACGCTGCAACGCGCGGGGTCGACCGACGGCGAGGAGGAGATCGAGTAATAGCGCGGCGCCAGCAGCGAGAGCGTCTCGAGATAGACGTGGAACGGTAATTCGCAGGCCGGATGTTCGAGCAGCAGATCGAACACCGATTTGCGCCGGGCCAATATCTCGCTGCGGTAACGCTCGAGCGTTTCAGGCTCCTCGCCGACAAAGGCCAGCAGCTTCGGCTTGGTCACCGGGCAACGGGTGTGCTCGGCCATGATCTGGATCTGCTTCCGCGTCGCGACCTGCTGCAGTTCGACGAACTCGCTGAGCAGGCGTCCGACCGACACGGCATTGCCGACCGGCAATTGCGCCCGGCGGCCCTCTGCGACCTGAAGCCTGATCTGGTCGGCCGGCAGGAAGCCGAAGCGGCGGGCAACCGAATCCACCAGCGTCGGATCGTTGCGCGGGACCACGCTCAGATGATCGCCAACACGGTACGTGATGTTGGACGGCAGCTGCACCTCGATATGGCGCGTCGAACGTTCCGATGGATTGGCGCCGGACTTGTTCTGAAGCTCGTCATTGGCCAGCACCTTCATCGCCACTGCGCCGCCCTGCGTGACGATGGTGTTGACGGCGGTCACCGCCACCGGCTCGATCGCGTAGAGCGGATCGTCCTCTGCCGTGCGGGTGAAATTCCAGTCGATGCCGAATTCCTTGGTTGCGACCTGGGCGGCCGCCGGGAACCATTTCTGGAACTGGCCGTCGAGGTCGCTGCGCGCGTCGCCTTCGCCGCGCGGATACACTGCCCGCGCGCCGTGCTTGGACAATTGCTCGTCGATGAACCGCGGCACCGACTGATAGGTCGCGGCCCAGTCGCTATTGCCGCAGCCGAACACGGCGTAGCGCACGCCGGAAAAGGCGTCCTTCGGCAGGTCATCCCCGAGCCATTTGACGAACTGCGTCGCATTGTCCGGCGGCGCGCCGTTATAGGAGGCGCAGATGATCAGCACGCCACCCTCCTGCGGCAGCTTTCCGACGTAATCGTCGAGCGGCCCGAGATGCACGGCAAAGCCGTTGATCTCGGCGAGGTCCGCCATGCGCGTCGCCAGCTCCTCGGCGGTGCCGAGATTGGAGCCGTAAAGCACCAGCATCGGCGTGTTGTGGCCGGGCCGCGCGGTTGGCTGGCGCGGCGCCTTCGGAGCGGAAGCCGCAACCGCGACAGGCCCGCCATACTCACTGCGCTCGCGATCGGCGCGTGGACGCACCTTGATCTTGAAGCCTTCCGGCTTCATCGTCAGCGTTTCCTTCAGATGCATCTGGTAGCGTTGGTGATCGATCAGCTTGAAACGCTGGAGGATCATGCCGAGCGCGAGTGCGGCCTCGTGCATGGCAAAGCCCCGGCCGATACAGGCGCGCTGGCCGTTGCCGAATGGCTTCCAGGCATTGATCGGCCGTTTTGCCTCCGCCTCGCGGCTGAAATTCTCGGGGTCGAAAGCGTCGGGGTTGGGACCCCAGACGCTGGGATCGCGATGTAGCGCCGTCACCAGGATGGTAGTGAACGTGCCCTTCCTGAGCTTGTACTTGCCGCCCCCGAGGGTCTCGTCGTTCAGTGGCGAGATGCCATAGGCCGGCGCCGGCGGCCACAGCCGCAGCGCCTCTTTCAGGATCTGCGTGATGTAGGTGAGCTGCGTCACCTGCTGGTAGGTCGGCTTCGCATTGACATCGGGGCCGAAGACGCGGTCGACCTCGTCATAGGCTTTCTTGAGGATATCCGGGTGCTTGAGCAGCGCATAGAGCGTGTAGGAGAGCAGGCCGCTGGTGGTCTCGTGGCCTGCGATCAGGAACGTGTTGATCTGGTAGCGGATGTTGACGTCGTCGAGCTGCTCGCCGGTCGAGCGGTCAACGCCGGTCATCATCGCGGCCAGCATGTCCTTCTTGTCGTCGGTCCCCTCCGCGCTCTTGCGGCGTTCGGCGATGATCTCGTCGACCATCTTGTTCATGAAGGCGACGTCTTCGGCCAGCGTCTTGCGCCGCTTCTGCATCCAGAGCTGCTCGAGCGGCAGGCCGCGCGTCATCATGATGGTTTCGAGCGAGCGCACCAGCGACTCGACGAAGGGATGGTAGTCGCGCCGGTAGAACGAATTGAAACGGTACTCGAAGCCGCACAGGCCGATCGTATCAAGCGTCAGCGCGGTCATGTCGTGGACGACGTCGATCTCGTCGTCGGCGTTGAGCCGCTCCCATTTGTTGACGAGCTGCTCGGCGATGTCGACCATGCTCGGGTGATAGGATTGCATGGCGCGGTTGCCGAACGGCTGGAGCAGGATGTTGTGCGCCTTGCTCCAGTTCGGCTCGCGGGTATCCGCCGTGAACAGGCCGTCACCGCCGACCGCACGCACGCGTCGCAAGGCGCCGCGCACCGTCTTGTCGAAGCGTTTCTCGTCGGAGAGCTCGTCGACGAGATCGTGGCCGGAGACGACGACGATGGGCGAGCCCATCATGTCGAGCCAGAAGATCGGGCCCAGCTCCTTCGCAAGCCGCGTCAGATGCTGAACGGGGGCGGCCGAGTCCAGCGACAGCATGTTGCCGACCACCGGCTTGGTCGGCGGGTGCGGGATCGGGTCCAGACGGTTCTTGGCTGACATTAAATGCGTATCCCCCTGCTTCGGTCAGTCGGTTCGTCATCGCGCGAACTCGCCATGACGAGCTAGCCAAACCGCCTTCTACGCCATTCGATCAGCTTGGCGCTGACCTCCTCCGGCTTCTCCTGCTGCGTCCAATGGCCGCTGTCCTTCACGAGATATTTCTCGAGATCGGCGATCAGCTTCTCCATGCCGTCGGCAGCCGAGGGCGGCAGCACGGCATCGTTCTCCGCCATGATCATCAGTGACGGCACGTGGACGTGATGATCCAGCCCTTTCGACCGCTCCCAATTGCGGGTGAAATTGCGATACCAGTTGATGCCGCCGGTGAAGCCGGTGTTCGTGAAGGTGTCGACGAACACCTTCTTCTCCTCGGCCGACAGGATTGGCGTGCGCGGATCGACCTTGGCGTCGTAGGCCGCGATCATCTGCGGGAAGGCCAGATTGGTCTTTGACGAGGCGCCGACACCCGCGATGGGCGGCTCGTCCGGTTTCGCCGCCGGCCGCGCCAACGGCTTGCGCATGAAGGCGTCGAACGTCTGCTCGACGCGGCTGCCAAAAATCTTGTCCGGTTCGCGCGCGGGATCCTGGAACTGGACGATGTACATCTGGTCGCCGAAGCGCTGGCGGAACAGCGCAATGGGATCGATCGGCGCGCGGTCCCAATGCGGCGTGTTGACGCCGACGACGCCGGCCACGCGCGAAGGGTGTCGCAGCGGCATCTGCCAGACGACGAAGCCGCCCCAGTCATGGCCGACGAAGATCGCCTTCTCGATGTTGAGGTGATCGAGCAGACCGACGAGATCGCCGGTCAGATGCTCCATGTCATAATCCTCGACCGGCTCGGGCCGGTCGGTCGCGCCATAGCCGCGCTGGTCCGGCGCGATCACACGGATGCCGGCCTCGCTCAGTGCCTTGATCTGGTGGCGCCACGAGAAGGCGAGCTCGGGCCAGCCGTGGCACAGCACGATTGGCGGCTTGTCATCGACCGGGCCCGCCTCGTAATAGCCCATGCGGATTCCGTTCGTCTGCGCGAACTTGAGCGGCGGCATTTCAATCATCACGGGATTCCTATTCCGCGGCGCCCTTGATGTCGGCCGCCGGCGGCGCATAGGCCGCCTCCAGCGCGGCAAACTCCTCCGGCAGCATGTCGCACATCACCTGCACGTGCGGAATGATGTTGGCGCCGACGATGAAACCGAAATCGAGCTGGTCGCGATAGCTCTGCACGGTGATGTTGAGCGCCTGCCCGTGCGTCGAGATCGACACCGGGAAGATGTGCAGCAGCTCGGCGCCGGCGGCGTAGAGCGTCTGCCGCGGTCCCGGCACATTGGACACGGTGATGTTGGCGGCCGGCGGCAGCACGTCGGACAGGTTGGAGCGGCTGTAGAGCAGCGCCAGGATCTGCACCATGATCGGCGCGCCCAGCATCGAGATGTTGGAGACCTGCGGCATCAGGGCGCGCAGCGGGTGCGACATCTCCTTGGACTTGGTCGACTGCGCGATGATCGCCTCCAGCCGCGCCTTGGGATCGTCGATATTGGTCGCGATCGCGCAGATCATGCCGAACACCTGGTTGTTCGCCTCGGTGTTGCCCTCCTCGCGCAGCGAGATCGGCACGGCGGCGGTCAAGGATTTTGCCGGCAGCGTGCTGTATTGCTGCAGGTAGCGGCGGACCACGCCGGAGGCGAGCGCGAGCACCACGTCGTTGAGCTTGCCGCCGGCCTGCTTGGCCAACGCCTTGGATCGCGACAGCGAAATCGACACGCCGGCAAAACTACGTTCGGACGAGATCGTCTTGTTGAGCATGGTCGGCGGCGACACCATGCTGGCAAGGCTCTCGCGCGATTTGGGATCTGCGACCTTGCCGAGCACGTCGGACACGCTCTTGAGCACGGTCGGGATGTTGCCGGCAAAGCGCACTGCGCTCTCGATCTGGTACATCGCATTGTCGAACAGGATCGAGCCGATGTCGCTCTTGCCGGTGCGCGGCAGTTGCAAATTCTTCGCGGCGGCCGACGCGTCGAGCGGCTGGCTGAAGAGCTGCTGATAGGAATCCAGCAGGTTCGCTGCGATGTCGCGCGGCTCCTGTCCGGGCTTGGCTCCTGCCGCCGGCGGATCGACCTGCCGCGGGATCGGCGAGATATCGTAGATCATGTTGGTCAGCGCCGCACCGGCGCCGCCGTCGATGGCGGCATGATGCATCTTGGAGTAAAGGCCAACCTCGTTGTCCTTCATGCCCTCGAACACGTAGAACTCCCAGAGCGGGCGGGCGCGGTTCAACAGCTTGGCATGCATCCAGCCGACGATGCGCTCGAGCGTGGCGCGGTCGCGCGGCTGCGGCAGGCTGGCGCGGAAGATGTGACGGTCGATGTCGAACTGATCGTCCTCGACCCAGGAGGGATGATCGATGTCGAGCGGCGCCTTTTCCAACCGCGCCTTCAGGATCGGCGCGATGTGCAGGCGCGAGACGATCATCGCCTTGAAGTCTTCGAAGAAGTCGCCCTTGTAGTCGTCGGGCAGGCGAAAGATCGCCATGCTCCCGACATGCATCGGCATTTCCGGCGTTTCCAGATACAAAAACGATGCGTCCAGCGACGACAGCTTCTTACCGTCAGCCATAGTTCCCTCCCGAGTATTTGACGGGCGCCTTGGGCGGCGCTTCTCGTCAGGCCGATACTGCCTGTTCCGGCGGGGCATATGCAATGGCAAACGGCCCTGCCCGGTCAAATGGCCAGAATTCCCCCTCCGGTTGCGCCAGGCGGTCGGCCACCGCCCACAGCGCCGCAGGGTTAACGCCAAGCCCGATATGGCTCGCCAGGTGCACCTCGATGTTCTCGGCGCGGTCGGAGGGACGGAGCAGACAGGTCCGCCAGTTCACGACACCGTCGGCACGCGAATAGATCGACGTCGCCGGCACCGGAAGATCGCCGGCAATCGCCTCGCGCGCTTCCGCGAAATCCTCGACACGCTCACCGGACAGCGCTTCGTAGAGCCGCGTCGCGTTGGTCGCCCGTATGTCGTTGGCAAAGGGGCTGCCGAGCGTAATGACATAACGGACCATCTCCGGCGCCTGGAGCGCGAGGTCGCGGGCATAGACGCCGCCGAGACTCCATCCGACCAGGCTGACCTTGCGTCCGCTCGCGGCATGGATCTCGGCGAGGCGGGCGCGCAGGGATTCCCGCATCCGTCCGAGGCCGCCGAGATTGCGGCCCATTCGCCAGGCATGAGCCTCATAGCCGAGCTCGCTGAGATAGCGCCGCATCGGCGCCATCGAGAGGTCGCTGGCGAGGAAGCCCGGCAGCGCCAGCACCGGATGGCCGTCGCCCCTGGGGGCGCGCATCAGCAACGACGACAGCAGGAGGCTGGCATTGAACTCGAATAGGCCGCGGGCTTCGGCGAGCAGCAGGCCGAGGCCAGGCGGACGAAGCCCGCCTGACGCCTGCCGCCCGTCCGGCCCGGGCGACATTATTTCTTCTTGTCGCTGCTGCGCGTGCCGCCAAGGCCGGCCATCGTGACGAACATGTCCTGAAACCGCTCGGCTATCTTCGGATCGAAGGTGAACCAGCTCTGGATCAGCGATTCCGGCGAGACCTTCTCGATGTTGGACATCATCTGCTGCTGCAGCTTGTCCATCACGGCGTTCTGCATCGGCATCACGTCGGGCAACCCGAAGAACTGGCGGGCCTCGAGGGGGGTACAGTCGATTTCGATGTTAACTTTCATGTCCCCTCCGGATGAGATTCGAGCGGCGCCACACAGTATCGCCGCGACACGGCGTGCAACGCAAGCGACCTGAGGCTAGCGGCCGGGCCCCGGTTTCCACGATCGGCAGGTATGGTCAACCAAAAGGTCTCGCCGGGTCGCCTGCGAGGCCTTTCGACGTTTATTCCCGACGCCGGTCGAAAGTCGAATATCGCCCGCGGACCTTCCGCCCTCAAATTGTTGGTCAGCATTGCTGCACAGCAGTGCAACTTGGCGCGTTCCTTGCTGGAATGGCGCTTGCACGGGTCGAGAACTCTGGGCAACATGGATCGATCAGCCCCGCCGAACAATCAAAAATCACGGTGCGGGCGAGTGGAGAGGGTCAAGAATGTCAGTCGGACGAAGTCTGTTTGCGGCGACGCTCGCCGGTGCGCTTGCGTTGGCGGTCTCGCCGGCGTCGAGCCAGACGCTGCGCTACGCCAATCAGGGTGAGTTGAAGTCGCTCGACCCCTACACACTGAACGAGTCGACCACCAGCGCCCATCTCGGCCATGTCTATGAGGGCTTGGTCGCCCGCGGCAAGGACCTGAAGATCATCCCGGCGCTCGCCGAAAGCTGGGAGACGCCGGAGCCGACACGCTGGCGCTTCCACCTGCGCAAAGGCGTGAAGTTCCACAACGGCGACCCCTTCACCGCTGACGACGTGGTGTTCTCGGCCGAGCGCGTGCGAGCGAAAGGCTCGAATTTCCAGAGTCGCGTTCCCGCCGATGCCAAGGTCGTCAAGATCGACGATTACACCGTCGATTTCGTCCTGACCTCGCCCAATCCCATCCTGACGGCGCTTTGGGCGACCTGGTACATCATGGACAAGAAATGGGCAGAGGCGAACGATGCGGTGGCACCGACGCCCGCAGCCGCGACGACCCCGAGCTACGCCTCGCTGCATGAAAACGGCACCGGCGCCTTCACCATCGAGAGCCATCAGCCGGGCGTGAAGACCGTCTACAAGGCCAACCCGAACTGGTGGCGCAAGCCGGAACATAATCTGAAGGAGATCGTCTTCACACCGATCGCAAACCCGGCCACGCGTGTCGCGGCGCTGTTGTCGGGCGAGGTCGACGTGATCGAGCCGGTTCCGGTCCAGGACATCGAGCGCGTCAAAGCGAGCCCCAACGCCACCGTGCTGACGGGACCCGAGCTCCGCACAATCTTCGTCGGCATGGATCAGGCGCGCGACGAGCTCCTCTATTCCAACATCAAGGGCAAGAACCCGTTCAAGGACGTTCGCGTCCGCGAAGCCATCTACCGGGCGATCGACGTCGACCTGATCAAGAATCGCGTGATGCGCGGTCTCTCCACGCCGTCCGCTTTGATGGTCGCACCAGAGATCTTTACCGCGAAGGACTTCACCCGACCGAAATTCGATCCCGACGCCGCCAAGAAGCTTCTGGCGGATGCTGGCTATGCGGACGGCTTCGAGGTGACGATGGACTGCCCGAACGATCGTTACGTCAATGACGCCGCGATCTGCCAGGCCATCGTCGGTATGCTCGCCCGCATCAACATCAAGGTGGATTTGCTGGCGCAACCCAAGGCCCAGTATTTCGCCAAGGTGTTGAAGCCCGGCGGCTACAAAACCTCGCTGTTCATGCTGGGCTGGACCCCGGATACGCTCGACTCCCAGAACGTGCTGCACGACATCATGGGCTGCCGGGATGATCCCAAGGATCCCAACCGCGGCGAAGCCAATCTCGCCGGCTATTGCAGCAAGCAGTTCGACGATCTCGCCGACAAGGTTCTCCTTGAGTCCGATACGGCCAAGCGCGATCAACTGATCAAGCAGGCTTTCGAGGTGTCGATGAAGGATTGGGCCTATGTCCCGCTGCACCAGCAGGCCCTCGCCTGGGGCGTGTCAAAGAAGGTGAAGCTGACCCAGCGCGCGGACAACCAGGTCCTGCTGTATTGGGCGACCAAGCAGGACGAGTAGGTATCGACAAGTTGTGAAGTCCCGGAAGCCATGACTTCCGGGACTTGCCGTTTCGGGCTAACGCGATGATGCGTGCTGCTGAAGAGATGTGAAAGGAACAGATGCTCGCTTTCACACTGCGCCGGGCCATCCAGGCCATCGGCGTTATGATCGCCGTCGGCGTCATCGCGTTCTCGATGTTTCGCTTCGCCGGCGATCCCGTGAACCAGATGGTCGGGATGGACACGTCGGGCGCCGAGCGCGCCGCGATCCGCAAATCCCTCGGCCTCGACGATCCCGTGATCGTCCAGTTCGGCCGCTATGTCGGCAATGCCGCGCAATTCAAGTTCGGCGTGTCCTACCAGTTCCGCTTGCCCGTCACCAATCTGCTGATCGAGCGTATGCCCGCGACCCTGGAGCTCGCGATCTGCGCCACCATCTTCGCGATGGTCAGCGGCATCCTGATGGGTGTCTATTCGGCGCTGCGCCGTGACAGCTGGCTCGCGCATGTCTTCCAGGCGGTCTCGCTGATCGGCATCTCGCTGCCGACCTTCCTGATCGGCGTTCTCATGATCTACCTGTTCTCGGTGACGCTTGGCTGGCTGCCCTCGTTCGGCCGCGGCGACGTCGTGCATATCGGCTGGTGGACAACGGGGCTCCTGACGCTGTCAGGCCTGAAGGCGCTGATCATGCCCTCGATCACGCTCGGCCTGTTCCAGATGACGCTGATCATGCGGCTGGTGCGGGCCGAAATGCTCGAGGTCATGCGCACCGACTACATCCGCTTTGCCCGCGCACGCGGCCTGACCACGCGGGCGATCCATTTCGGTCACGCGTTGCGCAACACGCTGGTTCCCGTAATCACCGTGGCGGGCTTGCAGTTTGGCTCGGTCATTGCTTTCGCGATCATCACCGAGACCGTGTTCCAGTGGCCGGGCATGGGGCTCCTGTTCGTGCAGGCCGTCCAGAACGTCGATATCCCGATCATGGCGGCCTACCTGATGATGGTGTCCCTGATCTTCGTCACCATCAATCTCGTGGTTGATATCCTCTACACCATCGTCGATCCGCGGCTGCGCTCGACGGTCAGCCGGGCGCACTGACATGAGCGAGGCCGTCGTTCCCCACGCAACCGAGAAGCGCGCCGCCATCTCACCCGGCTGGTTCAAGCGCGCACTCGACAGCGACCTGTTCTATTCGTTCCGCCGCTCCAAGATCACGATGATCGCGGCGGGCGTAACGTTGCTGTTCTTCCTGGTCGCGATCTTCGCCTCGGTGCTGTCGGTACAAAATCCGTTCGACCCGGCACAGCTCCAACTGATGAATTCGCGCATCTCGCCGCTCTGGACCGCCGACGGCCAGAGCCCGTTCCTGCTCGGCACCGACGAGCAAGGCCGCGACGTGCTGTCCGCAATCCTCTATGGCCTGCGAATCTCGCTGCTCGTCGGCGTGCTGGGCGTGGTGCTGTCCGGCGCAATCGGCATCCTGCTCGGATTGACGGCCGGCTATTTCGGCGGCGCCGTCGACGGGCTGATCATGCGCATCGCCGACGTGCAGCTTTCCTTTCCGGCCATCCTGATCGCGCTGCTGATCAACGGCATCGCCAAATCGGTCTTTGGCAACAAGCTCGACGAGATGAGCATGTTGGCGGTCCTGGTCTTCGCGATCGGCCTGAGTTTCTGGGTGCAGTACGCGCGCACGGTACGCGGCTCGGTCCTGGTCGAGAAGAACAAGGATTATGTCGCGGCCGCGCAATTGATTGGCCTGCCTGCTCCCGTGATCATGCTGCGCCACGTTCTGCCGAACACCACGGGGCCGATTCTCGTGATCGCCACCATCAACCTCGCGCTCGCCATCATCACCGAGGCAACGCTGTCCTTCCTGGGCTCGGGCATGCCCGAGACCATGCCATCGCTTGGCACGCTGATCCGCATCGGCAACGGCTATCTGTTCGCAGGCGAATGGTGGATCGTCGCCTTCCCCGGAATAGCACTGGCGGCACTGATCTTGTCGATCAACCTGCTCGGCGACTGGCTGCGCGATGCGCTCAACCCGAAACTTCGATGAGCAAAACTTCGATGAAAACGCGCCGCCCATGACCGAACCAGTTCTCTCCGTGCGCAATCTTCAGGTGGAGTTCGCCTCACGTCGCGGCACGCTGCGCGCCATCGACGGCGTCTCCTTCGATATCGCCAAGGGCGAGGTGCTGGGCGTCGTTGGCGAATCCGGTGCCGGCAAATCCGTCACCGGGCTCTCGGTGATCGGCCTGATTGATCCACCCGGCCGCATCGCCGGCGGCGAGATCCGTCTTGCGGGCCTGCGCATCGACAACCTGCCGCCGGAGGAGATGCGCCGCATCCGCGGCAAGCGCATCGGCATGATCTTCCAGGATCCCCTCACCTCGCTCAATCCGCTCTACAAGGTCGGCGACCAGATCGTCGAGACGATCCGGACCCATCTCAATCTGTCCGAGACAGCCGCGCGCCGCCGCGCCATCGACCTGCTCGCCGAGGTCGGCATTCCTGCGCCCGAAAAACGCATCGACGGCTATCCCCACGAATTCTCCGGCGGCATGCGCCAGCGCGTGGTGATTGCGCTGGCGATCTGCGCCGAGCCTGAGCTGATCATCGCGGATGAACCGACCACCGCGCTCGACGTTTCCGTGCAGGCGCAGATCATCTCGTTGATCAAGCGGCTCGGCCGCGACCACGGCACCGCCGTGATGCTGGTGACCCACGACATGGGCGTGATCGCCGAGACCTCGGACCGCGTAGCCGTGATGTATGCCGGCCGTGTCGCCGAGATCGGCCCGGTGCAGGACGTCGTGAAGAATCCGCTGCATCCCTACGCCAAGGGCCTGATGGGCGCGATCCCAACGCTGGCCGGCGACGACAAGCGGCTGGTGCAGATCCCGGGCTCGATGCCGCGGCTGTCGGCGATCCCGCCCGGCTGCTCGTTCAATCCGCGCTGCGCGTTCGCGTTCGACCGCTGTCGCGTCGATCGGCCGGAGCCGCTGGCGCGCGGCGCGCAATCGGTCGCCTGCCATCTCTATGACGACGTGCCGGCGGAGAGCGCGGCATGAGCGCCCCCTTCGTCCAGGCGACAAATCTGCGTCGCGTTTTCGACGTCTCAAAACCCTGGCTCAACCGCGTGCTCGAGGGCGGGCACCTCGAATATCTCAAGGCCGTCGATCACGTCACCTTCGACATCAGGAAGGGCGAGACGTTTGCGCTGGTCGGCGAGTCCGGCTCGGGCAAGACCACGGTGGCACGCATGGTCGTCGGCCTGTTGCCGCCAAGCTCCGGCGATGTGCTGATCGACGGCGTCTCGATGACGGACCCGCGGCAGGCGCCGGCGCGCCGGAAGTTGCGCCGCCGCATCCAGATGATCTTCCAGGACCCCTATGCGAGCCTGAACCCGCGTTTCCGCGTCGATGCCATCATTTCCGAGCCGATCCGCGCCTTCGACCTGATCCAGGGTGAGCGCGACATCCAGGCGCGCGTCGGCGAGTTGCTCAGCCTCGTCGGCCTGCATCCCGACGACCGCCTGAAGTTTCCGCACGAATTCTCCGGCGGCCAGCGCCAGCGCATTGCGATTGCGCGAGCGCTGGCCTCCGACGCCGAATTCATCGTCTGCGACGAGCCGACCTCGGCGCTCGACGTCTCCGTGCAGGCGCAGATCCTCAACCTGATGCGCGATCTCCAGGACAAGTTCGGCCTGACCTACATGTTCATCAGCCACAACCTCGCCGTGGTCCGCCACATGGCGAGCCGCGTCGGCGTGATGTATCTCGGCCGCATTGTCGAGATCGCGGAGGGGCGCGAATTGTTCGCCCGCCCGCGCATGCCCTACACCAAGATGTTATTGGGCGCCGTGCCTGATCTCGCCATGAGCGGCCGCCAGCGCATTCCTGTCAAAGGCGAGATCCCTAACCCGATCAATCCGCCGCCCGGCTGCGCCTTCAACCCGCGCTGTCCGCTGGCGTTCGATCTCTGCCGCAAGGAGGCCCCGGAACTGATCGACGGCGTCGCCTGCCACGCAGTCAACACCGCGCCGGTCCCGGCGTGACGCGCGCGTGCCATGCGGTCTGTGCATTTGGCATCCCTGCATCGACTGTGATCAATTGCGCGCGCCACAACTGAGGTAGCGAAATCCGATGGCCAGCAACGTCAATCCCGATCCCTTCACGACGCGTCCCGAGATCGAGGGCACGTTCGGCGTCGTCGCCACCACACACTGGATCGCGACCGCCGTTGGCATGGCCATCCTCGAAAAAGGCGGCAACGCCTTCGATGCCGGCGTCGCCACCGCCTTCACGCTCCAGGTGGTCGAGCCGCATCTGAACGGCCCCGGCGGCGACGTGCCCATCATCGTCCATGACGTGAAGCGCGGCCGCACCGAAGTGATCTGCGGCCAGGGTCCGGCCCCGGCGCGCGCCACCATCGCGCATTACAAGAGCGAAGGCCTCGACATGGTGCCCGGCACCGGTCTGCTCGCGGCCTGCGTGCCCGGCACTTTCGAATCCTGGATGATGCTGCTGCGCGACTACGGCACCATGCGCGTGCGCGACGTGCTGGAGCCCGCGATCTCCTACGCCCGCGACGGCTATCCGCTGGTCGAGCGCGCCTGCGCGACGATCCAGACCGTCGAGCAACTGTTCCGCAAGCACTGGCCGACCTCGGCTGCGGTCTATCTTCCGAACGGCGAGGTGCCTAGGCCCGGCACGCTGTTCACCAACAAAACGCTGGCCGCGACCTACACCCGGATCCTCAACGAAGCCGAGAGCGGAGGCGGCGGCCGAGACGCCGAGATCGAGCGTGCGCGCAAGTCGTGGTCGCAAGGCTTCGTTGCAGAGGCCATCGACAAGTTCTGCCGGACCCAGGAGGTGATGGACGTCAGCGGCTCCCCGCATCGCGGTGTGCTCTCGGCCGACGACATGGCGCGCTGGCAGCCGACCATCGAGGCGCCGCTCACCTACGACTATGGCCGCTATACCGTCTGCAAGGCCGGGGTCTGGAGCCAGGGTCCGGTGACGCTGCAGCAGCTCGCGCTGCTGAAGGGCTTTGCGCTCGACGGGCTCGATCCGACCGGCCCGGAGTTCATCCATCTCCAGATCGAATGCGCAAAACTCGCCTTCGCCGACCGCGAAAAATTCTACGGCGATCCGAAGTTCAGCGAGATCCCGATCGCGACCCTGCTCTCGGATGCCTACAACGACGAGCGGCGCAAGCTCGTCACCGACAAGGCGTCGCTCGACTTCATCCCCGGCTCCGTCGAGGGCTTTGGCGGCATCGTCAAGCTGCGCCGCGCCGAGGGCCAGCGCGAGGCGGTTGGCGCGCTCGGCGCCGGCGAGCCGACGGTGGGGCGCTTCGGCGAAGTGCGCGGCGACACCGTGCATTTCGACATCATCGACAAGGCCGGCAACATGGTGTCCTCGACGCCATCGGGCGGCTGGCTCCAATCTTCGCCGATCATTCCGGAGCTCGGCTTCTGTCTCGGCAGCCGCGCCCAGATGTTCTGGCTGGAGGAAGACCACCCCGCGGCGCTCGCGCCGGGCAAGCGGCCGCGCACGACGCTGTCGCCGACCATGGCGCTGCGCGACGGCGAGCCGTATCTGGCCTGGGGCTCGCCCGGCGGCGATCAGCAGGACCAGTGGATCACGCAGTTCTTCCTGCGCCACGTCCATTGCAATCTCAATCTCCAGGAGTCAATCGACGCGCCGGCCTGGCACTCCGAGCATTTCCCGATCTCGTTCTGGCCGCGCACCGCGCGCCCGGGCGTGCTCGTAGTCGAGAACCGCGTGCCGAAGGCGACGATCGAGAACCTTCGCGAGCGCGGGCATATCGTCGAAGTCGGCCCCGACTGGTCCGAAGGCCGCCTCACCGCGGCCTCGCGCGTCGGGGTGCGCCGCCGCGCTGCCGCCAATCCGCGCGGCATGCAGGGCTACGCCGCGGGACGCTGAAGGCAGCACATGACCTGGTCGATCATCGCGCGAGACCCAGCCACCGGCCAGTTCGGCATTGCGGTAGCGACCCGCTTCTTCGCCGTCGGCGCGCGCGTGCCCTACATCGCGGCCGGCCTCGGCGCCATCGCGACGCAGGCCTTCGTCAATCCCTATTACGGCATCGACGGCGTCAAGCTGCTGCGTGAAGGCCTGAACGTCCATGACGTCCTCGCCACCTTGCTCGCGACCGATGACGGCCGCGAAAGCCGCCAGATCCACATCATGGACGCCAGCGGTGAGATCGCCGCGCATACCGGGCGCGACTGCGTCGACTGGTGCGGACACATTGCCGGCAGCGGCTTCTCGATCGCCGGCAACATGCTCGCCGGCGCCGACGTGCTCGACGAGACGGCGAAGACCTACATCGCCAATGACAGCCTGCCCTTCCCGCGCCGCCTGCTCGCGGCGATGCGGGCGGGCGAAGCCGCCGGCGGCGACAAGCGCGGCAAGCAGTCGGCCGCGCTCCTGATCCACGGCGAGGAGGAATGGCCGGCGCTGGACATTCGCGCCGACGACCATCCCGATCCGCTGGGCGAGCTCGAACGGCTCGAGCGGGTCAGCCACGAGCTCTGGGTGCACTTCCGCCCCTCCATGCCGACGCGGCAGAACCCGTCCGGCAACACCGACCGCAGCGTCATCGACGCCAGCATCGCCGCGGCGCGCGCAAGGCAATCATGAGCGCAAGCCCCCTCATCGAGATCAGCGATCTCCACATCCGCTTCCACGGTGACGATGGCCGCATCACCCACGCGGTCGACAGCGTCGATCTCAGCGTCGCCAATGGCGCGACGCTCGGCCTCGTCGGGGAATCCGGCTGCGGCAAGAGCGTGACCTCGCTGGCGATCATGGGCCTGTTGCCGAAGCAGAGCGCGGAAATATCGGGCGCGATCCGCTTCGACGGTTTTGATCTGCTGAAGGCTCCAGACCAGACCCTGCGTGATCTGCGCGGCAACCGGCTGGCGATGATCTTCCAGGAGCCGATGACCTCGCTCAACCCGAGCTTCACCATCGGCGACCAGATCATCGAGACCATTTTGCGCCACCGCGGCGGCTCGCGGAAGAGCGCGCGCGAGCGGGCGATCGAGCTCTTGCGCCGCGTCCACATCCCCTCGCCCGAGCGACGCATCGACGAATATCCGCACAAGCTCTCCGGCGGCATGCGCCAGCGCGTCATGATCGCGATGGCGCTCGCCTGCGATCCGCGGCTCCTGATCGCGGACGAGCCGACCACGGCGCTCGACGTCACCTTGCAGGCGCAGATCCTGGAGCTGATGCGCGAGTTGAAGGCGGCGAGCGGCGCCGCGATCATCCTGATCACCCACGATCTCGGCGTGGTTGCCGAAGTCTGCGACGAGGTCGCGGTGATGTATGCCGGCGAGATCGTCGAGCGCGCGCCGGTGGACGAAGTGTTCTCTGCACCGCAGCATCCCTACACCGTCGGCCTGCTCGGCTCGATCCCGCGGCTCGACCATCGCGCCGAGCAGCTGGCCACGATCGAGGGCATGGTGCCGAACATGGCGCAGCCGCCCGCCGGCTGCCGCTTCGCCGCGCGCTGCCCGTTCGTGCTGGACGCCTGCACCAGTGCGCCGCCGCCACTTGTCGAAGTCGGTCCCGGCCACCTCTCGCGCTGCATTCGCGCGCCGCTCGAACGCCTGGTGTCGTGATGGCGCTGCTCGAGGTCGAAGGTCTCGTCAAGCATTTCGTCGCCGAGCGCTCGCTGTTCGGCCGGGCGCTGGCGCATGTCAGGGCGGTCGATGGCGTCAGCTTCACTCTCGAAACCGGCAAGACGCTGGCGCTGGTCGGCGAATCCGGTTGCGGCAAGTCCACCGTCAGCCGCCTGGTGCTGCGGCTGATCGAACCGGACGCGGGCAAGATCCGGTTCAACGGACACGATCTGCTCTCCCTCGACGCAGATACGCTCCGCAAATTCCGCCGTGAGGCACAGATCATCTTCCAGGATCCTTACGCCTCGCTCAATCCGCGCATGACCGTCGGCCAGATCCTGACCGAGCCGCTGGCGCTGCACGATCTCGTGCCGCCGGCGCAGCGGCCCGAGCGTGTCGCGGAACTGTTGCGACTGGTCGGGCTGGAACCGCGGCTCGCCCGACGCTATCCGCACGAATTCTCCGGTGGCCAGCGCCAGCGCATTGCGATCGCCCGTGCACTCGCGGTCGAGCCGAAACTCATCATCTGCGACGAGCCGGTCTCGGCGCTCGACGTCTCGATCCGCGCACAGATCCTCAATCTCCTGCGCGAGCTCCAGGACCGGCTGGGCCTCGCCTACATTTTCGTCTCGCATGACCTCGCCGTGGTCAAGCACATCGCCGACCATGTGGCGGTGATGAATCTCGGCCAGATCGTCGAGACGGCGGAGGCAGATGCGCTATTCGCTTCGCCGCGCCACCCCTATAGCCGGGCGCTGCTGTCGGCGATCCCCGTGCCTAAGCCGCGGGCAAAACGCAGCCGGATTGTGCTGCAAGGCGAGATTCCCAGCGCGCTCAATCCGCCCGCCGGATGCCGCTTCCACACCCGCTGCCCCTATGTGATCGAACGCTGCCGCAGTGAAATACCGCAGCTGCTGCCGGATGGCATCGGACATGCAACGGCCTGCCACCGAACGTCGGAATTGCCGTCGTCGGCAGCGATCGTGCCCTCGGACGGCGGCTTTTCGCCGGTCCTGGAAAAATTGGTCGCCGCCTTCTGCGGCAGCCCGGAAGCAGTGCGCGGCGGCGGGGTTAGTTCCTAGGAACGGACCCGGCATGGCCGTCAAACGGAGTTGAGAGCGATGAGTCCTATGCGTTTGGCAATCCTGGCGTCGGCATTGCTGACGTCGCTCGCGGGCGCCGTCCAGGCCCAGACCACGCTTCGCATCGGCATCGCCGAGGACCCCGACATCCTCGATCCCAGCATCGGCCGCACCTATGTCGGCCGCATCGTGTTCTCCGCCTTCTGCGACAAGCTGTTCGACATCGACGAGAAGCTCAACATCGTGCCGCAGCTGGCGCTGTCGCACGAGACGTCGGCCGACGGCAAGGAGATGACGATCAAGCTGCGGCCGGGCGTCAAATTCCACGACGGCGAGCCGCTGGACGCGGAGGCCGCAAAGTTCTCGATCGAGCGGCACATGACATTGCCGGGCTCGTTCCGCAAATCCGAGCTCGCCAGCGTCGACCACGTCGAAATCGTCGATCCCCTGACCATCAAGCTGGTGCTGAAGACGCCCTACTCGCCACTGATCGCCCAGCTCACCGACCGCTCCGGCATGATGGTGTCGCCGAAGGCGGCGAAAGAGGCCGGAGACAAGTTCGGCCTGCAACCGGTCTGCGCCGGCCCCTATAAATTCGTCGAGCGCGTCCAGCAGGACCGCATGGTGTTCGAGAAATTCTCGGACTACTGGAACAAGGACAACATCCATATCGATCGCGTCGTGTTCCTGCCGATCGTCGACGCCACCGTGCGCCTCGCCAATTTGAAGTCCGGTGGGCTCGATCTGATCGAGCGCGTGCTCGCCACCGACATCAAGGACGTCCGCTCCGATTCCCGCCTCGTCCTGTCGACCGCGCCGGAGCTCGGCTATCTCGGCCTGACCGTCAATATCGGCAACGACAAGACCAAGGGACCGCTGAGCCAGTCGGCGAAGGTCCGTCAGGCGCTCGATTTGTCGATCGATCGCGACGCCCTCAACCAGGTCGTCTTCAACGGCGAGTTCACGCCCGGCAATCAATGGGTGAGCCCGAAGCACCCCTATTACCAGAAGGCCTTCCCGGTCCGCGGCCGCGACATTGCGAAGGCGAAGGCGCTGTTGAAGGAGGCCGGCGTCAGTCTGCCTGTGACCGTCGACTACATGATCCCCAAGGGCGCAGAGAACGAAGCCGTCGCCCAGGTCGTCCAGTCGATGGCCGCGGAAGCTGGCTTCGACATCAAGATCCGCGCCGTCGAGTTCGCGACCACCTTCAAGCAGGCCCAGGCGGGCGAGTTCCAGATCTTCCAGATCAACTGGAGCGGCCGCATCGATCCCGACGGCAACTCCTACATCTTCATGCGCAGCAAGGCGCCGCAGAACGACGGGGTCTATTCCAACCCCGAGGCCGACAAGCTCTTGGAAGACGGGCGGGCGACCTCCAACGTCGAGGAGCGCAAGGCGATCTACCAGAAGCTGGCCAAGATCCTGCTCGACGATTTGCCGATCATCTACATCTACCATCGCACGCTCCTGATCGCGCACACGAAGAAGCTCGACGGCTACCGGCAAATGCCCGACGGACTCGTGCGCGTGGTCGGGCTGAAGTTCAAGTGACCGCGACAGCGCCCACGAAGCGACCGGCATCATGCTGAACTTCCTCGCCCGCCGCATCGCGCAGATCGTGCCGACACTGTTCTTCGTGTCGGTGCTGATCTTCTCGCTCCAGCAATTGCTGCCGGGCGATCCCGCGCTGGTGATGGCCGGCGAGGAGCGCGACCCCGTCGTCATCGAGCAGATCCGCCAGCAATACAAGCTCGATCAGCCGATCCCGGTACAATACGTCTACTGGCTCAAGGGGGTCCTATCAGGCAATTTCGGCGAGTCCCTGCGCAACAAGATGCCGGTGCGCGAACTGATCGCGCAGAAGCTGCCGGTGACGCTGCAGCTCGGCTCGATGGCGATCATCATCGCGTTCTTCATCGGCATTCCCGCCGGCATCGTCGCGGCGGTGAAGAAGGGCACCGCCTGGGACTACGGCGCGAACCTGTTTGCGCTGTGGGGCATCTCGACGCCGAACTTCTGGCTCGGCATCATGCTGATCTTCCTGTTTTCGATCGAACTCGGCTGGCTGCCGGCCTCGGGCTACGTGCCGCTCACCGAGAACTGGCGCGCGAGCCTCGCCGCCACCATCATGCCGGCCTTCGTGCTCGGCAATGCCATTGCCGCGGTCCTGATGCGGCATACCCGTAGCGCCATGCTGCAGGTGCTGGAAAGCGATTACGTCCGCACGGCACGCGCCAAGGGCCTGGCGGAACGTTCCGTCATCCTCAAGCACGCCATGCGCAACGCGCTCACGCCTATCATCACGCTGGGCGCTCTAGAACTCGGCACACTGCTGTCCGGCGCCGTGCTGACCGAGCAGATCTTCTCCATTCCCGGCTTCGGCAAGCTGATCGTCGACGCCGTCTTCAACCGCGACTACGCCGTTGTGCAGGGCGTGGTGCTGGTGACGGCCACGGTCTACATCACGCTGAATCTCGTGGCCGACATCGCCTATATCCTCGTCAATCCGCGGCTGAGGGGCTAGGCGATGACCGACGCCGCACTTCCTGCCAGCCCCGCTACGCAAAGCTACGAGCTCGACAGCCCGGCCCGCCGCGCGCGGCGCCGCCTGTTCAAGCGCAAGGCCGCCGTGTTCGGGCTCGCCGTGATCACGCTGTTCATCGCGCTCGCCCTGCTCGCCCCGCTCGTCGTGCCCTACGATCCCATCGCGACGAGCTGGAGCCTGGTGCGCAAGCCGCCCACCGTGGCGCACTGGTTCGGCACCGACGAACTCGGCCGCGACATCCTCAGCCGTGTCGTCTACGGCGCGCGGGCCTCTCTGCTCGCGGGCCTGATCTCGGTCGCGATCGCGCTCGGCATCGGCGTGCCGCTCGGTCTCCTCGCCGGCTATCGCGGCGGGTTCACCGACGCCCTGATCAGCCGCATTACCGACGCGATGCTGGCCTGCCCGTTCCTGATCCTGGCGATCGCACTCGCCGCGTTCCTCGGCCCGAGCCTCGGCAATGCCATGATCGCGATCGGCATCTCGGCAACGCCGATCTTCATCCGCCTGACCCGCGGCCAGGTGCTGGTCGTCAAGGCCGAAGACTATGTCGAGGCCGCGCGCGCGCTCGGCAATCCGCCCTGGCGGATCGCGTTCTCGCACATCCTGCCGAACATCCTGCCGGCGCTTCTGGTACAGGCGACGCTGTCGATCGCCGCCGCCATCATCGCCGAGGCCGCGCTATCCTTCCTTGGCCTTGGCCAGCAGCCGCCCGCACCGTCCTGGGGCAGCATGCTCAACGCGGCGCAACGCTTCCTGACCCAGGCGCCATGGATGGCGATCTGGCCGGGGCTTGCGATCTTCCTCGTGGTGCTCTCGCTGAACCTGCTCGGTGACGGCCTGCGCGATGCGCTGGACCCAAGGCAGCGCTAGATCACGACTTCCCGCACCACGCGCCGGCAATCCATCTCGAATTCGAGATCGACCACCGGCGGACGGGCGAAGTACCAAATGAGGCCGGAGCGCAGCGCGCCGCGGCGCACCAACTCGTCGGCCAGGGCGTGGTGGAAATCGCGAATCGAATAGGCTTGCACCGCCGTTGTCTCGTTCCAGCCGAAGCCGAATGCCGAAAGGCGGCTCTCCATCTGAGAGGTGGTGAAGCGAACCTTCTCCGTGATGCCCTCCGGACTGAGATCGCGGTAGCGCACGGTGCGCTCGACATAGCTGCCGCTGCCCTCGCGCGCCTCGGCGCCGCCTGATATCACGAAGGTCGGCGTGCTCGACCGCGTCGGACGGGTGAACGAAAACGCATAGAACGACGGCTCGGACGGCGGATCGATCTCGGGGCAGACATTGCTGCGGGCCACCGGGTTGGTGGTGCCGTCGAAGATGCCCCATTCTGACAGCGTCTTCACGTAGTGCAGGTTGAACGCGCGAAAGCCTTCCTCGCTGAAGGCGGCCGGTGAGCGCAGCTCGCAGGCACAGAACGCCGTCAGCGGCCGCCCCGCCTCCTGGATGAATTTCGCCGCAAGCGCGAAGCCCTCCGCGAGCGGCACCAGGCGGTCGAACCGGACCCGCTCGATTTCATAGCCGTCGTCCGCTGCCGCGCCGGCCGAATACTGGAACACGGAGGGGATGAAGCGATAGTTGCCGGCGGAGAATTCACGCGTCATGACGAGCTCCTATTCCAGTTGCATGCGAATGCCCTTGGCGCCGTTGAGGAGGCGCTTCAGGTGGAATCCGGCCAGGGAATCGTCGGCGTGCATCCCCACCAGCGCGGCAAAGGCCGGCATGGCCGCCGCATCGCCGGCCTCCATCTTGGCGAAAGCCTCGGAATAAAGCGCGGTCTCCGGCGCTTGAAATTTTTCCGGCGGCAGCGGCTCGAATGCGCGCAACGGCTCGCTGCGTCCGCGCAGCATCAGCTCGCCGACGGGGCGGCCCTGGAAATTCTCGGCCGCCTTGGCGACGCTGGCACTGACGCAGATGCGCGTTCCCAGGTGCTTGTTGGCTGCCTCCAGCCGAGCCGCGATGTTGATGGAGTCGCCATAGGCGGTGTAGTCGAAGAAGCGGTTGCCGCCGAAATTGCCGACCAGTGCCGGCCCGGCGTGAATGCCGATGCGGGTGGCGCCGAAATTCACACCCTTCGCCCGCTGGCGCGCGCAAAAATCCTGCGCCCAGGCATCCAGATCGTGGGCACAGGCGACCGCACGCGTCGCATAGTCCGGCTGATCGCCGGGCGCGTTGAACAGCACCTGGAGCGCGTCGCCGATGATTTTCGCGACCGTCCCCTCATGCGCGAAGACGATCTCGGTCATCCCGCCGACATATTCGTTGAGGAGCGCACCAAGCGTCTCGGGCGGTGCAGTCTCGACCAGTGACGTGAAGCCGGTGATGTCGGTGAAGATCGTCGCGACATCGCGCCACTGCACCTCGATCCCTTCACCCTCGCCGCTGGCCGCAAGACGCTTGGCAAGCTCCGGCGAGAAATGGCGCGACAGCGCGGCATGGGCCCGCTCCGCCTCCATCTGACGGCGCCGCACCTCGCGCAGCATATCGATATGGCGGATCGTCTTCTGGATCGTGGTCTCCAGATCGACGAAGTCGATCGGCTTGGTCAGGAAGTCGAACGCGCCACGGTTCATGGCGGTACGGATGTTGTTCATGTCGCCATAGGCCGAGACGATGATGGTCGACTTCTTGTCCTCGGCCTCCTGGAGCTTCGCGAGCAGCGACAGCCCGTCCATCCGGGGCATGTTGATGTCGGAGACCACCATGTCGACCTGCGGATTCTGCTCGAGCGATTCCAGAGCCTCGAGGCCGTCGCGGGCGAACATGATCGTGACCTGTCCGTCGCGGATCTGCCTGCGGAATTTCTGCAGGACCAGCGCCTCGAGGTCCGGCTCGTCGTCAACGAAGAGGATGGTCGCGGTCATGCGGCTTGCTCGAGCCTCGTGTCGATTTCCTGCCGCAGCAGCGCGAAGTCGATCGGCTTGGTGAGGAGCCCGACGGCGCCGCGCTCGATCGCCTTGCGGCGCGTCTCGGCATCGCCATAGGCCGTGATCATGATCACCGGAACCTCCGGATGCGCGGCACGGACCTTCGGCAGCATGTCCAGCCCGCTCATGCCAGGCATGTTGATGTCCGACAGGATCAGGATCAACGAGGGATCGCGAACCTCGGCGGCGCGCTTGAGCGCATCGGGCGCGGAGGGCGCGAATTCCATCTGGAAGCGGCCGGCGCGCAGGTCGCGCCGGAACTGCTGCCGGAACAGGGCCTCGACGTCGGGCTCGTCATCGACGACCAGGATGTAAACGTTCAAGACTTGCCTCCGGAAGTGCCGCCTGCCGCCATCATGCGCGGCAGCGTGATGATGAATTCGGTGAACGCTCCGAGTGTGGTGTTCACGTCGATCGTGCCGCCGTGCTGTTTCACGACGATGTCATGGCTCATGGACAGGCCGAGCCCGGTGCCCTCGCCGGCCGGCTTGGTGGTGAAAAAGGGATTGAACATCTTCTCCTTCACCTCGGGTGGAATCCCGGTGCCGTTGTCGCGAATGCGGATCTCGACCCTGCCGCCGAGATTTTTCGTTGCGGCGCTCAAGGTGGGCTCGAAGGCGCCTGCGGCACTGTCCTTGCGCTTGGCGGTGGCATAGAAGCCGTTCGAGATCAGATTGAGGAAGACGCGCGTGATCTCCTGCGGATAGATATCGACCATGCCGGCAGCTGGGTCGAAATCGCGTTCGAGCGTCACGTTGAAGGCGGGCCTTTCGGCACGCGCGCCGTGATAGGCCAGATTGAGGCTTTCCTCCACGACGGCGTTGATATCGCTGGGGCGATGCTCGCCAGATCCTTCGCGCGAGTGCAAGAGCATGTTTCTGACGATGGAATCGGCCCGCTTGCCGTGCTGCACGACCTTCTCGAGATTGCCCCTCAACATCCCGGTCAGCTCGTCGACCTCCGCCTTGGTCTTGCCGTCGAGCGCGGCCGATTGCAGGGCCTCATTGAGCTCGTCGATCAGTTCGGTCGAGATCGCGGAGAAATTGTTGACGAAATTGAGCGGGTTCTTGATCTCGTGGGCGATCCCTGCGGTGAGCTGGCCGAGGGATGCGAGCTTCTCCGTCTGGATCAGGCGATCCTGCGCGGTGCGAAGATCGTTCAGGGATCGCGACAGCTCTCTGGTGCGCTCCTGAACTTCTTCGAACAAGCGAACATTCTCAATCGCAATAAGGGCCTGATCCGCGAAGGTCGTGGCGAGTTCGATCTGCTTCTCGCTGAAGGGACGCACGACATGCCGCGTCAGGACGAATACCCCGATTGGTGCCCCCTCTCGAAGCAGAGGCACACCTAGCATCGTACGAACGTTGGAGCGTCTTCGCTCAGATGAAGGCGCGTATTCCGGATCGGCCTGCACATCCGGAACATGAACCGTCTTGCAATCGAGCAAGGTACGTCCGACGACGCTTCCCCGTTCCGGTACGGAAGCAAATGTCCGAAGCTTGTTCTCCTGCTCCGCGTCAAGACCGCAGCTTGCTGCCAGGTAGAAGACTCCATCCCGGGGGCGGAAGATCGTTCCTTCGTCCGCGTCGCACAAGCGGGCCGCCGAACCGACCAGCGTGTCAAGCACGGTTTGCAAATCGAACGTCGAGCGGCTGATCACCTTGAGCACGTCGGCGGTTGCGGTCTGCTGCTGCAGTGCTTCCCGCAATTCAGCGGTCCGCTGATCGACCTTGTTTTCGAGGTCAGCATAGGATTCCTGCAGGCGCGCGCCCATGTCGTTGAACTGATCCGCGAGACCTTCGAGCTCGTCGCCGGTCCGGATCGAGATGCGCTGGGAGAAGTCGCCGCCGCCGATCCGCTCGGCGCCGCTGCGCAGCGCCTGGATCGGCCCGACCATGCGGCGGGCGAGGAATATCCCGGCAAGCACTGCGAAGATCGACGCCGCCAGCAGCACGATCGCAAGCCGCTGCAGCGAGGCGTAGAGCGCGGCATAGGCCTCCTCGACCGGAAGCTCGACGAACATGGTCCAATGCAGCGGCGCGATCGGAGCCGACGCGGTCAACACCGTCTGACCCTGGATGCTGCGCGCTTCCGGGAGCACGTCCGAGATGGTGCCCCCACCAGCTTGCGCGGCGCGCACCTGCGCAAGGCCCGACATGTCGGTGTTGCGCAGGACAAGGCTGATATCGGGATGCGCGATCAGGCGCCCCTCCGGACCGACCACGTAGGCGTGCCCGTGTTCGCCGACCTTGATCTGGGACACGACGTCCCAGATCAGCTTGAGATTGACTTCCGCGATGCTGACGCCGGCATCCTTGCGCGCGCCGGCCAGCGCCAGCGTCATGTAGGGCTCGGAGTCCCTGCGGAAATAGACCGGCCCGTAATAGACCTTGTGCGCGACCGCCTCGGTGAACTTCGGATCGTTCGACATGTCGATCCCGCTGTCGATCGCGTCCATCGCCAGCCGCGAGACGCGTAGCCGCTCCTTGCCAGTCGAATCCACCTGGGCGAGCTCGGTGATCGCGGGCACCTGGCGCAAGAGCCGCAGCGCGTCGAACCGGCGCTGCTCGATCGAGCCCGCCGTCCAGGGCAGCTGCGTGGTCCAGCCGAGCTGGCTCTCGATCTCCTTGACGAACTGACCGATCTTGGCCGCGGCCGCCTCGGCCTGCTCATGCTGGACCCGGACCAGGGAGGCCTTGTGCTCGCGATAATAGAAGAAGACCTCGAACAGGCCGTTGGCGAGCAGCGCGATGGCAACGACGGCCACGAACAGCGCGACATATTTGGTGAACAGCCGGGTGCGAATGCCAGCCCCCGCTCCCGCGCCGGACGGCGCATCACCCGCCGCTGCACGACCAGGCAGCGACCGTCCTTGCGGCGTGTCGGGATGAAGGGAGACGCTCATCTCCGCCAGCCTAGCAAGAAGGTCCGGGCTTGTCTCTTGCCGCAGCGCACAAGGCTACTCGATGATCTCATCCGCGAGCGCGAGCAAGGTCGGGGGAATCTCCAGTCCGGCCGCCCTGGCCGTCTTGAGGTTGAGCGCCAGGGGATAGCGGGTCGGTTGCTCAAACGGCAGGTCACCGGGGTTCGCCCCGTTGAAGATGCGGGCTGCCAGTGCAGCTGCACGCTCGAAGGATTCCGACAAGTCCGGTCCGTACGACATCAGTCCGCCGTCGCGGACAAGCTCATCATTCTCGTAGATTGCCGGCAGCTTCCGGTCGGCGGCGAACTCGAAGACCCGCTTGCGGTTGAGAATGGTGAGCGCGTCCGCCACCATCAGGATGCCGTCCGGCAAATCGCCCTTCATCACGGAAAAGGCCTCTTCGAAGTCGTCGGGCTCGCGGACGCCAAGTGCCTGCACGGTCAGCCCAAGCGCCTGGGCAGCCTTTGCCGACGCCTGGTAGCGCATGGTCATGCCGAGATCGTCCTTGTTCCAGAGCATCGCGACCTTGTTCAGTTTCGGTGACATCTCCTTGAGCAGCGACAGTCGCTTGGCGCTGAGCGTTGCCGCCACATCCGAAATCCCGGTGATGGTGCCGCCGGGATGCGCCAGACTCTCGATCAGCCGAGTTTCGACGGGATCACCGATGCCACTGGCCGCCACGGTGGGAATGCCGGCGGCTTTGGCGGCCATCGCCGTCGGATAGCCGACGATCACGATGGCATCGACGCTGGCCTTCAGCTCGGTGACCAGCGCGGGGAGCTTGGTGACATCGCCCGCCGCACCGCGAGCCTCCAGGGTCAGATTCCGGCCGAGGTTGAATCCGCGCTCGCCGAGCGCCTTGACCAGGATCTTGCCGCGGGGACTTGTCTCGGTGATCGGAGCAATCGGCGTCAGAGTGCCGAGGCGGCAGATCCTGCCCGCCGCCGTAGCCGGGCCCGTCCCCACCAGCGCAACGCAGCCGAGCCCGCCCAGGAATTCGCGCCGCCTCATGATGCCTTCCCTGCTCCAGCGCTACAGCGCGTTGCACAAGTCTAGCACGGGACAAGAAAAAGGCGGCAATGGCGATAGCCATTGCCGCCTCACATCTGCGTTCGTATGGCCTCAGGTCGGCCGCAGCGCCTTGCCGCCGAGGTCGAGCTCGTTGACCTCTTTGTTCCGCTCGGAATCCGCCGCCGCGCGATGGTCGGTCGCCAGCACCACGTAGACCGCCGGCAGCACGAACAGTGTGAACAGCGTGCCGATCGACATGCCGGCGACGACCACCAGACCGATCGAGAAGCGGCTGGCCGCGCCAGCGCCGGTCGCGGTCAGGAGCGGGATCAGGCCCGTCACCATCGCGGCCGTGGTCATCAGGATCGGCCGCAGGCGAATGCGGGCCGACATCTCGATGGCCGAGCGGCGGTCGAGCCGCTCGTTGACCTGGAGCTCGTTGGCAAACTCCACCATCAGGATGCCGTGCTTGGTGATGAGGCCGACCAGCGTGAGCAGACCGACCTGGGTGTAGATGTTCATGGTCGCTGCGCCGAAGAACAGCGGGATCAGCGCGCCGACGATCGCCATCGGCACCGAGATCATGATCACCAGCGGGTCACGCAAGCTTTCGAACTGCGCGGCGAGCACCAGGAAGATGATAATCAGCGCGAAGCCGAAGGTGATCGCGAGCTGGTTGCCTTCCTGGACGTACTGACGGGAGTCGGCCAGATAGTCGTGGCTGAAACCGGCCGGTAGCTTCTTGGCTTCGCCTTCGAGGAAGTCGACCGCTGCGCCGACGGTCACGCCGGGCATCGGCACGGCCGAGAAGGTCGCCGAATTGAGCTGATTGTAATGCGTCAGCGAATTCGGATCGGTGCGGGTCTTGATCGAGACCACGGTCGACAGCGGGAGCTGCTGGCCCGTGTTGGTCGTCACGTAGTACCCGCCGAGCGATTCCGGTGACAGCCTGTTGGCGCGCGGCACCTGCGGGATCACCTGGTAAGAGCGACCCTCGAGATTGAAGCGGTTGATATAGTTGCCGCCGAGCAGAACCGCGAGCGTTGCGCCGAGGTTCTGCATGTTGACGCCGAGATCCTGCGCCTTGCTACGGTCGATCGTGACCTGAACGCTCGGCTGGTTAAAGGCGAGGTCGCTGTCGGAGACGATGAACATGCCGCTCTTGCGCGCAGCGTCCTTCAGCTTCTCCATCTGCTCAAAGACGGTCTGGTAGCCCGCGGTCGAGTTGATGACCATCTGCACCGGCAGACCGCCGGGACCACCCGGCAACGGCGGCAGGTTGAAAGCAAAGGCCTGCACGCCCTCGATCTTGGAAAGCTCGGCCTGCACCAGCGGCTTCAGCTGAATCGACGAGCGCTTGCGCTCGTCCCATGCCTTCAAGAGCATGCCGGCGATGCCGCCCTGCGGGCCGTTGATGCCGTTCAACACGAAGCGCAGATCGGTCTCGGGGAATTTCTGGAATTCCTTGTCGAGCTTGTCGCCGTAGAAATCGACATAGTCGATATTGGCGTATTTCGGCGCCTTGGTCACCGCGAACACGATGCCCTGGTCTTCCTCCGGCGCCAGCTCCTTCGAGGTGTGCATGTAGAGGAAGCCGACGAGTCCGAGGATGGTCACCGCGAACAGACCGGTGATCGCCTTGTAGTCGAGCGAGCGGTCGAGCCTGCGGCCATACCAGCGCGTCATTGCGCCGAACACCTGGTTCACGAGCTTGGCGAAACGGCCCTCTTCGGTGTTCTTGAGGAGCACCGAGCACATCATCGGTGACAACGTCAGCGCGATCACGCCCGACACGATCACGGAGCCGGCGAGCGTGAAGGCGAACTCGCGGAACAACGAGCCGGTCAAGCCCCCGAGGAAGCCGATCGGCGCGTACACCGCCGCGAGCGTGATGGTCATCGACACGACGGGGCCGACGATCTCGCGTGCGCCTTCCATGGCCGCCTGGACCGGTGTCTTCCCCTCTTCCAGATGGCGATGGATGTTCTCCACCACCACGATGGCGTCATCGACCACGAGACCGATCGCAAGCACCATCGCGAGCAAGGTCAGCAGGTTGAAGCTGAAGCCCAGCGCCAGCATCAAGGTACAGACGCCGATCATCGACAACGGAATGGTGACGACCGGAATGATGACCGAACGGAGCGAGGCCAGGAACAGGAAGATCACCACGATCACGATGATCACGGCTTCGCCCAGCGTCTTCTCCACCTCGTCGATCGAGGACTGAATGAACTTGGTCGAGTCGTAGGCGACCTTCATCTTCATCGAGGGTGGCAGGTTGCGCTCGAGCTCCGGGAACAGCGCCCGCACGCCCTTGACCAGCGTCAACGGATTGCCTTGCGGCGTTGCGTTCACGCCAATGAAGATCGCATGCTCGCCGTTGAAGGCGACGCTCGCGTCAGTACTTTGCGCGGCAAGCTCGACTGTCGCGATATCCTCCATCCGCACAAAGCCACCGTCCTTGGCCTTGACGATCATCTTCCGGAACTGGTTGACGTCGGTGAGGCTGGTGTTTGTCGAGATGTTGGAAACGATCAGATAGCCCTTGGTCTGCCCCGCCGCCGACTGGAAGTTGTTGGCCTGGATGGCAGCGGCGACGTCCGCCGGCGAAACGTTGCGGCCGGCCATCTTCATGGGATCAAGCCACAGCCGCATCGCAAAGGTCTGACCACCGAGAATATCGGCCGAGGCGACGCCGTCGACGGTCGACAGTACCGGCTGCACCACGCGCGTCAGATAGTCCGAGATCGCCGAGCCCGACAGCTCCTCGGAGGAGAAGCCGAGATACATCACCGCCGTGGTCTGGCCCGTGGTCTTGGTGACGATCGGGTCGTTGGATTCCTTCGGGATCAGGTATTTGACCGAGTTCGTCTTGGCCAGCACCTCGGTGAGCGCCTGGTTCGGATCGAAGTTCAGCTTGATGTAGACCTGAATCGTCGAGGTGCCGAGCACCGAGGACGAGGTCATGTAGTCAACGCCCTCGGCGGAGGCGACGGCCTGCTCGATGGGCGTGGTGATGAAGCCCTGGATCAGGTCGGCGGACGCGCCGGGATAGACGGTCGTGATGTTGATGACCGTGTTCGACAGCTTCGGATATTGCCGGATCGGCAGCACCATCGCCGCGCGCAGGCCGATCAGCAGGATCAGCAGACTGACGACGACCGACAGGATCGGGCGTTTGATGAAGATATCAGTAAAGCGCATCGCGGCGATCTCGAATTCTTTGTCTTAGATAAAGTGATCCGGCCGGGCCGGATCACTTGGTTGTATTGGATCAGTAGCGCGGCGGCTGCGCCGGGACCTGCGGAGCCGGGTCGGTTGAAATCGCGATCGCTGCGCCCGATTGCAGCTTGAGCTGGCCGACGGCGACCACCTTGTCGCCCACCTTGAGACCCTTGACGATCTCGACGCGGCCTTCGACCCGGTTGCCGGTCTGCACGAAGGTGCGCACCGCGGAGAGGCTGGTCTTGCCGTCCTCTTCCTTCTTCTCGGTGATCACGAACACGGAGTCGC
Source organism: Bradyrhizobium sp. 14AA (assembly GCF_054185205.1). NCBI lineage: Bacteria > Pseudomonadati > Pseudomonadota > Alphaproteobacteria > Hyphomicrobiales > Nitrobacteraceae > Bradyrhizobium > Bradyrhizobium sp. 14AA. The sequence goes on from NZ_JAVAYM010000011.1 coordinate 172,136, forward strand.
CGTACAGCGTGTAGTCGACCGCCGTTTCCGGAACGGTGATCACCGCCGGCTTCTCCGGCAACACCACCGTCGTGGTCACGAACATGCCGGGCTTCAGGATCTTCTCGGGATTGGAGATCGTTGCCTGCACGCGGATGTTGCGGGTGTCGGTCGCGATCTGCGGCTCGATCGTGGTGATCTTGCCCTCGAAGGTGCGACCCGGATAGGCGTCGACCTTCAGCCGGACGGTCTGGCCGACCTTGAGGCTGCCGGAATCCTTTTCGGTCACCGTGAAGTTGGCCCACAGCTCCGACAGGTCGGTCAGCGAGACGATCGCGGTGCCGGCCGTCAGATACTGACCGACCTCGACCTTGCGGACGCCGAGATCGCCTGAGAACGGCGCACGCACCAGCTTCTGCGAGATCACCGCCTCGGTCTTGGCGATGCCGGCCAGCGCCTGGTCGTAGGCTGCCTGCGCATTGTCGACGGTCGCCTGCGGACCGAACTGGCGCGAGGCCAACTGCTTGGCGCGGTCGAGCGAGAGCTGCGCGACGGTTGCCTGCGCCTTGTAGTTGGCAAGGTCGCCCTGCTCCGGCGCGTCGAACAATTGCACCAGCGGCGTTCCAGCCTCGACGCGGGTGCCCGGCTCGAACTTGATCTCGGTGACGCGGCCGTTGACGTCGGCGCTGACGTCGACCTGATGCACGGCGACGAGGCTGCCCACTGCCGTTAGCAGGTTCGGCACAACTTCCGACTTCGCCTCGGCGGCGCTGACCGCGGTCGGCGGCGGCTTGTTGTTGGCGAAGAACTGCTTGATCATCTGGCCACGGAAAGAGTTGAACCAGACGAGACCACCGACGAGCGCGGCGAGCAGCGCACCGACGATGATGAACCAGAGCACCGGCCGGACCGGACGCTTGGGAGCCTTGTTGTCGATCGGTTCGCCCGAAATCTTGTGTTCGGCTACGATGTTCATGTCATGCACTTTCTGCAATCGCCGTCCTGCCCGCACCCGCGGCCTGATCGCGGCCCAAATGCGAAGCAATTGCGGCGTCGTTAAGTCCGATACCCCTCAGGAGAAACTCACAGAGCTGCCGCTCCAGATCGTCCGCCTTGCCGTAGGCGAGACAGGGCGTGGCCGGCAGCCTGGTCAGCGCCGCAGTCATCACCGAATGATGCGCGAACCAGAACAGGTTGAGCGGATCGCCGCCGAATGGCCGCGCGTCCCCGGCGGCCACCGCACGCTCGAGCGAGGCAACGAAGACCGCCCCAATCAGCGTCTCGATCTTGGCATATAGCAAACGGGCGAATTCGCCATCATCCAAATGGCTCGTGGCCATCAGTCGCAGGCGCTGCGCTTCTTCCTGATCCGGTCCGTCGGCGATGTGGAGGAAGTGCTGGACCATGCCGCGGATCAGCTCGACCAGGGCAGCCGTCGACGGCTCCCGCTCGAGCAGCTCGATCAGGGCCGGGTCGGCCTCGCATTCGTCGCTGAGGATTTCGGCGTAAAGCGCCGCCTTGGACGGGAAATGCTTGAACAGCAGCGCCTCGGAAATGGCAGCAGCGGCCGCCACGCTCTTCGTCGTGGTGCCGGTATAGCCATGTCGTGCAAAGCAGCGCTTTGCGGCACCGAGGATCAATTGACGCCTCAGGTCGCTCGTCATACGCAATGAGCTCATATTAGTGAGTAAGCACTCACCCACGCAAAAGTCAAGCAATATGTTGCATCGCAACCTGAAGAGGTTGTAAATTCAGTAGAAATTGGCCTCTCCCGCACGGCTCGCGTGCAGGACCTGGCGACGCGGGATTGGGCAGGCCCGGCCTAGATGGGCTGGAAGCCGAGATCGCCGCGGATCCGGTTGACGATATACGTCCCGTCCCGGCTTGGCAGAATCCGCTCCAGATTGGCGCTGTCGATCTTCACATTGACGAATCGTGGCCCCGCCGAGACGTCATCGACGGCTTTGGCGAAGGCCTCGACCTCGGCCATGGTCGAGATCGCCTTGCTATCCCCGATGCCGCAGGCCTTGGCGACGCCGACGAGGTCGGCGGCGGCCGCGGTGTGGCTGGTCTGGCCGCCGGTCTCGCCATAGGCCTCGTTGTCGAGGACGACGATCGAGAGGTTGGCTGGCTTCTGCAGGCCGATGGTGGCAAGGCTGCCCAGGCCCATCAGCATCTCGCCGTCGCCCGTGATGACCAGCACCGGCAGCTTCGGCTGCGCCAGCGCAAGCCCGAGGCCGATCATCGCCGCGCCGCCCATGCCGCCCCAGAGATAGAAATTGCGGGTGTGGTCGCCGGCCGCGCACATGTCGTTGGTGGAGGCTCCAAGGCCGCCGATCGCAACGACATCCTTGCGGTCCGCAAGCAGCGTGGACACCACCTGACGGCGGTCGAGGAGATTGGCCTTGCTCATTTGGTGAAAACCTTGGCGCCGATCAGACGCTGCGACAGAAGGACGGCGGTGGGGGTGAGCGCGTTGTAGGCTTGCGATGCAGCGGCTTCGAGCACGGCAGGAACTTCAGCTGCGCTGGAGGCGCGCAGCACCTGAACGCCGGAGAGTTCGAACACGCCCTGCGTGGTCGATCCCATCGGCACCTGCCACGGATTGAACTCGCCCCACTCGCCGCGCATGGTCACGAGCGTGAGGAACGGGAAACGCAGGATCGGGATCAGCGAGAGCATGTTGATGCAATTGCCGACGCCGCTCGACTGCATCAGCAGCACGCCGCGCTGTCCGCCGGTCCAGGCGCCGGCGAGAAGCGCCACGCCCTCCTCCTCCGTCGTCAGCGGGATGCCACGCATGGTGGAGGAGTCCAGCACGCGCTGGATCAGTTTCGAATGGCCGGCATCAGGCACGTACGGCACCTGCCGGACGTCGAAGCGTTGCAAGGTTGCGAAAATATCGTCGGGCCAAGTCGGGGCCGTGTCAGCAGCGTCAGCGCGGGCGTGCATTTTCCTGTCCGGTCGGCTAGCAAGGTCCGAAGACTGTAGACGCATGCACGCGTCGATCAGAACAACAAAAACGGCATATCGGCTTTAACCGGCGAGTATAACGGGATGAACGCAGATGCGAAGGCGCTGGCGGCCAGCTTCGACCTCGAGAAGCTGACGCCCGAGTTCTACGACAACCCCTACCCGACCTATCGTGCACTGCGGGAGAACGCGCCGGTCAAGCGCCTGCCGAACGGCACCGTGTTCCTGACCCGCTATGACGATCTCGTCACCACCTACAAGAACACGAAGTCGTTCAGCTCCGACAAGAAGCGCGAGTTCGCGCCGAAATACGGTGACACCCCGCTCTACGAGCACCACACCACGAGCCTCGTCTTCAACGATCCGCCGGCGCACACGCGCGTGCGGCGCCTGATCATGGGCGCGCTGTCGCCGCGCGCGATCGCCGGCATGGAGGGCGATCTCGTCAAGCTCATCGACGGCCTGCTCGACGCCATCGCCGCGAAAGGCAACTGCGAGCTGATCGAGGACTTCGCCGCATCCATTCCCATCGAGGTGATCGGCAATCTGCTCGACGTTCCCCATGACGAGCGCACACCGCTGCGCGACTGGTCGCTGGCGATCCTCGGGGCGCTCGAACCTGTCGTGTCGCCTGACGTGGCGACGCGCGGCAACAAGGCGGTAACGGATTTCCTCGCCTATCTCGAAACGCTGGTCGCGCGCAGGCGCGCCAAGCCCGGCAATCCCGAGCGTGACGTGCTGACGCGCCTGATCCAGGGTGAGGAGAGCGGCGAGCGGCTGACCGAGAAGGAACTGCTGCACAATTGCATCTTCTTACTCAACGCCGGCCACGAGACCACCACCAATTTGATCGGTAACGGCCTCGTGGCGCTGGACCGGAATCCGGACCAGAAGCAGCGCCTGATCGACAACCCGGACATGGTCAAGACCGCGGTGGAGGAGATGCTGCGCTACGAGAGCTCGAACCAGCTCGGCAACCGCATGACCACGGAAAAGGTCGAGCTCGGCGGCGTCATGCTCGATGCCGGCACGTCGGTGACGCTGTGCATTGGAGCGGCCAACCGCGACCCCGCGCAGTTTCCCGACCCCGAACGTTTCGACATCGCCCGCACGCCGAACCGGCACCTCGCCTTCGCCACCGGCGCGCATCAATGCGCCGGCATGGCGCTGGCGCGGCTGGAAGGCGCCATTGCAATCTCCCGCTTCCTGGCGCGCTTCCCGGACTATGCCGTCAGCGGCCAGCCGGTGCGGGGCGGACGGGTGCGGTTTCGGGGATTTTTGAGCGTGCCCTGCGCGCTTCGCTGAGGGCCAAAAAACAAAAACGGCGAAAACAACCCCATGCACAGTAGAGGCCGGGTCGACCAACGACACCCCGTGATTCCGCAGAACTATCTGACGTTTCGGGTAAATCGGGCCGCGCCACGCCATTGGCGCATGGGGGCTTCCAAGGTGGCAGACTGATGCCCAAATCAAGCTGACGACCCGCCGGTGCAGTCGATTGGCACCGCCGGCGCGCAGCAATGGAGTGACGACAGATGAGCTCGTCGGTCATTGATTTCGTCGCTACGGAAGCACGCTTTGGGGCTCATAATTACGCGCCGATCGGGGTCGTCCTGTCGCGCGGCGAAGGTGTCTGGGTCTGGGATACCGAAGGCAACCGCTATCTCGATTGCCTCTCGGCCTATTCGGCGGTCAGCCAGGGCCATTGCCACCCCAAGATCCTGGCGGCGATGATCGAACAGGCGCACAGGCTGACGCTCACCTCGCGCGCCTTCCACAACGACCAGCTCGCCTTGTTCTACGAAGAGATCGCGGCTCTGACCGGCTCCCACAAGGTGCTGCCGATGAACAGCGGCGCGGAGGCGGTCGAAAGCGCGATCAAGTCGGTGCGCAAATGGGGCTATGAGGTGAAGGGCGTGCCGGACGGCCAGGCCGAGATCATCGTCTGCGCCAACAATTTCCACGGGCGCACGCTGGGCATCGTCGGCTTTTCAACCGACCCTGACACACGCACACATTTCGGGCCGTTCGCGCCGGGCTTCAAGATCATCCCGTTCGGCGACGCCGCGTCGCTGGAGGAGGCAATCACCCCAAACACGGTCGCCTTTCTGGTCGAGCCGATCCAGGGCGAAGCCGGTGTCATCATTCCTCCAGCCGGCTATTTCACTGAGGTGCGGGAGCTCTGCACCGCCAACAACGTGATGCTGGTGCTCGACGAGATCCAGACCGGGCTCGGCCGCACCGGCAAGCTGCTCGCCGAACAGCACGAGGGAATCGAGGCGGACGTGACGCTGCTCGGCAAGGCCTTGTCCGGCGGCTTCTATCCGGTGTCGGCCGTGCTCTCGAACAACGACGTGCTCGGGACATTGAGGCCCGGCCAGCACGGTTCGACGTTTGGCGGCAATCCGCTTGCCTGCGCGGTGGCGCGCGCGGCGCTGCGCGTGCTGACCGAGGAAGGCATGATCGAGAACGCGGCCAGGCAGGGCGCGCGCTTTCTGGAAGGCTTGAAAGACATTCGTGCCAACACGATCCGCGAGGTGCGCGGACGCGGCTTGATGCTGGCGGTCGAACTGCATCCCGAGGCCGGCCGCGCTCGCCGCTACTGCGAGGCGCTTCAGGCCAAGGGCATCCTCGCCAAGGATACCCATGAGCAAACGATCCGCATCGCCCCGCCGCTGGTGATCACCAGCGACCAGGTCGACTGGGCGCTGGAGCGGCTCGCCAGCACCCTGACGCAGGATTTCTCCTGAGGCTCCCTGCGTCGGAAGATCGCAATGTCGGCCGCGGCCAACAACGAACGATTCCGCCGGCTGTGCGTTGAATGCGGTGGGCGATTACGAGCTGGGAGCGACAATCATGCTTCCGCATGGCGCTTGCCTTACGGCTGTTTTAGTTGGTGTCTCGATGCTGGCGACGAGCGTCGGCGCGCTTGCCCAAGGACCCGGCCAGGGACATGGAAGGGGCGGACCTGCCGGTCCAGCCGCAGCGCCGGCAGCACGGCCGGCAGCACCACCGGCCATGGCCCGTCCGGCGGCGCCGCCAGCCATGGCACGTCCCGCCGCCCCGGCGTTCCATCCCCCGGCCATGCCGCAGCGACCGGCCATGGCGCCGCACCCGGCGCCCCACATAGCCGCACCGCCGCCGCGTCCGGCCCCCCACTTTGCAGCACCACCGCCGCGAGCGGCCCCGCACGTGGCGACGCCGCGGCCTGAATTCCACCGGGCGCCGGCAGCGCCACAACGTCCGGCCATGGCCCCGCGGCCGACGCCGCACATCGCCGCTCCCTCGCGGCCAAGCGGACCGCCGGCCGTGAGCGCGCGGCCGTCGCGACAGGAGCAGATGGAGCAGCGCGCGCAGCAGCATCAGCAGCAGATCCAGCAGCGACAGCAAATCGTGCAGCAGCGGCAGCGCGAGATGCTCACACGCCAGAGCACGGAACGGCAGAGCCGCATCGATCGGATGCAACAGCGCGTGCAGCAATTGCAGTCGCAGAAGCCGGAAGGCGTGCGGGCGCAACGTGCACAGGAGCGGACGCTGCAGACGCAGAACCGCCTGCTCCAGCGCGAGCAGAGCATGCAGCAGCGCGATCAGGCGCGCCTGCAGCGGTTGGGCCCCGAGTCCACCACAGTTGGGCGAGCCGCCACAGCCGGCGCCACTGCCGCCGCCGTGCAGGCGGCCGAGCGCGGGCGCTTCGCGGAGCGCTTCCGCGAGCGGACCACTCCCCAAACCCAGGCGGCGCTCACCACCCGCCAGAGCGGCTGGGCTCCCCGGCAGGCCTGGCGACATCGCCATCCCGCGGTGTTCGTGGCTTGGCTTGGGCCCGTGTTCTGGCCTTACGCCTATTCCGACATTTTTGACTACACGTTCTGGTCCTATGCTTACGAGCCCGGCTATTGGGCGTACGCCTATGACGACTTCGTCGACACCGTGTTCTGGGGTGGTGACAGCCCCTATTCCGCCTATGCCAGCACCAACCCGTATGACTATCCGCAAGCCGGTGGCGGCAGCCGTGCCCGTCCGCGCGCGAGCCCGCAAACGCTACAGCAATTGTGCGGCACACCGGACAAGGGCGTCACCGCATGGCCGCTTGCCGATATCGCGAAGGCGGTACGGCCGACACCGGAGCAACGCGCACTGCTCGACGAATTGAAGACCGCGGCGGCCAACGCTGCCGGCGTGTTCAAGGACTCCTGCGCGGAGACGTATGCACTGACTCCACCTGGCCGCCTGCGCGCGATGATGAACCGCATCAACGCGACGCTGGAAGCCGTCAAGATCGTGCGGCCGGCACTGGAGAATTTTTACAACTCGCTCAGTGACGAGCAGCAGGCCAACTTCAACGCGCTCGGTCCCAATGTCGGCGAGCGCTCGCCGCAGCAGCAAGCCAGCGCCGAGAGCTGTGGCGATCCGAAATCCGGCCTGACCCAGTTGCCGATCCAAAGGATCGAGGCTGTGCTCCACCCCGCCGGCAAGCAGAAGGAGGCGCTCGACCGCCTCAGTGAAGCGACAGCCAAGGGCGTTGAAGGACTGCAGGCGGCTTGCCCGAACGATGTACCGCTGACACCGGTCGGACGGCTGGAGGCGATGCAGCACCGGCTCGAGGCGATGCTGACGGCCGCCAAGCTGGTAGAGCCTGCGTTGGACGAATTCTATGCCACGCTGAGCAGCGAGCAGAAGGCGCGCTTCAACACGCTGCAACAGGTCGCAGGGCAGTGAGGACGGCGTCGCGTTCTCTCGTTGCAATTTGCGCAGCGGTCGAACGAAGCGGGGTGACGTAATCGTCCTGCTTCAAGGCTCGACGCGACCATGTATGTCCCTGCCGCGCACTCTCTGCGAGGGTGCAGCGGCACGGAACGCAAGCGACAGCCTCGTTTCTGACATCACGAGGAAATCGTCTTCTGCCCAGCCTCATTCGTGTTCGTGATCGCGTTGCATTGCTGGAAGTGAGAAGACAACTCGAGATCAGCCAGATGATCCCAGTATTCCGCTTCTGCGAGCAGCTTCCATTTGTTCATGCTGTTGTACGCGGCCTGTTGGCGGCACAGTGAGCCCATCGCACGCAAGCGTTGCACCTTATCCACTGCGGACCTCCCTTCACGCCTGCTTGCTTGCAAGCGCATTTGTGTTGTCACAGCTTCGCAGATCAAATTGACGAGTGATAGCCCGGTGTTTGACGGTGAATTGATGATAGCGCAATCGTCCGACTTTTCAGCGAACAGCCATTTTCAGCAAACAGTCATGCCCGGCAAATTCGATCGCAAAACTCGTTTGGCCCCGACGCATTGAATTGCAGATCATCCCTGGTGGGCTCTCGCCGCAATAAAGCACGCCGATGCCTTCGGCAAAGCTCGCCAGCCTTGTCACGCCGATCACGGCAATGGCCCCGACGGTTGCACGTCGGGGCCATTCAAGATCAACAGGCATGGGTACATCCGCCGTCCCTGCTGATCGTTGATGCCACTGATTACCGCATCCGATCTGGCACAGACTGTGGCGAGGCTGCGGCATCGGGATGATGACATTCTGCCTGAAAGCTGATGGCAGTCCACCTCATCATTGGTGGTACTCCGACCAGTTCGCTGCTTCGCCAGCGTTCTGGTCCGCAATGGCTCATTCGCGGCCGATTGAGCCAGCACCAAATCCGACCAATGACCAGCCGCGCACGGCCCTACTGCGAGGCGCTCCAGGGCAAGGGCACCCTCGCCAAGGACACCCATGAGCACACGATCCGCATCGCCCCGCCACCGGTGATCACCGGCGACCAGGTCGACTGGGCGCTGGATCAGTTCGCCACGACGCTGACACAGGATTTCTCTTGACGCTGCCTGCACCCGAAGATCGCAAGGCCGGCCGCGGCCGACAACGAACCATTAATCAGGCTTGCCCAATAGCGGCGCGCTTTCGGCCCGCGTCTCGAAGTTTTTCATGTTTGTAACCCGCCAATATCGTCATCAGGCATAGTATGAAGAAAATGTAGAACATCTCACGTCCAGTCCGAACACACGCAACTGCTCCGCCGGATAGGCCGTCGCAAATCCACGCTCAAAACTCTTGCCGTAGGAATCGCGCGTGTGAACGAGACGGACTTCTGGCTCCCTCATCACGGCGCGCAGATGTTCCGCGATCGAGCGCGCCTGCACGGAGACCGGCGACAGCGCACGAAAATAATATTCACTGTTGTTAGTCAGATCGTCGGCAGCCGAGCTTCCCGTGAGTGCCGGTATCCGTGCATCCCTATATATCGGCGCCGCCGCGAGCGACGCGGAGCTGAGATAATGTCCGAGCACAGCGACGCACGGGCTGTCGGCAATCGCCTGCGCATTCGCGCGCGCCACAGCTGGATTGCTTGCGTCGTCGAACAGAACGAGCTCAATCAGCCGTCCGTTGACACCCCCCTTGGCATTCACCTCGTCGATTGCAAGCTGCGTCGCGACCACATCAACCCTTCTGGTCGAAGGCGAATATGCGCTTCCAGTCGTTCTTCATGCTGATCACAATCCAGTTTTTCCTTTTCGCTTCCACGTAAAGCGCCTGACTGAACGCGCCCACTTTAGTTTCGGGAAGCCCCTGTGCTGGCCCGTATGCGTATTCGCGTTGCGCGTCGTCGTGCAGAACCAACATCATTAGCCGCGCACCGTCACCGGCTCCGGTGTATTCAAGCATTTCCCGGTCGCCGTCCGAGTTTCCAAATGCGGCGCGAGGCCTCCGGCCGATCATCAAATGGATGCCTTCCGGTTTACCTGCATTGTCGTCATTCAAAAGTAGCTTAGGCTCTTTGGTTAGGAACGGCGTGCCGTCTTTCTGGTATCCGAACTTTGTACCTGCCGCCGTACCCACCACGTGTTCGGGCGGGATGCCGTACACACGTTCGCTATAAACTCGCACAAAATCCTGACCGCCACCGGTCACAATATACGTCTTGAAACCGTTGTTGCGCAGGTACTGCATGACTTCAAGCATTGGTTGATAGATGAGGTCGGTATAGGGTCGCTTCCAGCGTTCGTCCTTCGCGCTTGTCAGCCATTTCTTTACTTGCGCCCCGAAGTCGTCCACCGACATCCCGGTAAGCGTAGCGAAGAGGACTTTTTCAAGGTCATGCAGCGACAGCTTTGCGATTGCCTCGCGATTACCTGAGAGGATCGTCTTAAACGGCTCAACGTCTTTGAGCTTAGGGTCCTCCTCGGCCAAAGCCGGGACGCGGTCCAAACAATAGACAACTTGCGAATAAATTGGGTGTTCGACCCACAACGTCCCGTCTTGGTCGAAGGTGACGATGCGCTGTTCCGGCGGCACAAACTTTGAACTCGCTTGATCGGTAGCGGCGCGGACGAAGTCGAGTATCGCTTGCTTCGCTGGCCCTTCGTTCCACGAGCCCAACGCGCCGTCATTGGTCGGCTGGGTTTGCGCTGTCGCGGAAAGCGGAATGCCGGACAACGCCGGAAGCAACGCAAGACCCGAAATCAGAGCGCGGCGGTTGATGTCGGACGACGAACTGTCGGATTTCATGTCGACCCTCGTGGGATTGCGCAAGGCGTTCAGAATACCAGGCCGTGTACCCATAAACCGAGCGGCGTGATGCGACGAACGCAATGTCCACTTTGCCCCGCGACCAAGTTTGTGCGGCAGCGCAATATGTCGCGATCGACCAGGAGACACTTTTTTGGTGCAGCGTGGGGCGGCCTAGAGGCCGTCCCACGCTGACGATCGTTACTCTTATTTTGCCATCGCCGTCCTGGCCGCTTCAATCTTGGCTTTCACGGCATCGAGGTTGAAGCTCGCGCCCCTCTGCATTGGCGGAAACTCGATCGCGGTCATCGCCAGCTTCTCGACCTCCTGCTGGACGAACACGAAGCGCCAGAATTCATATTTGAACCAGTCGAAGTATTGTTGCGCGCCGTATTTGGTCCCGCTATCGGGCCAGCCCGTTCGCTCGAACGGATCCAGGCGAAGGTTGATCAGGTAGGGCACGTCAACCTTGGCTTTTTCGCCCAGCCAGCCCCCGGGCTGGTCGATGAAACGATACTTGTAGTCGTCGATGCGCACGGCGCCCAGCTCGCTCTCGCCGAAGTACCAGATTTCGTGTCGGTTCGACGGCCCCTTGCCGGTGATCATGTCCATCTGATTATAGCCGTCCAGATGGCACTTGTAGGTGCGGTCCCCGATTTGCTTGCCCTTCTTCAGTTCCTCGGCAATGTTCGGGTTGCCGGCAGCCGCCAGCAAGGTCGGGAACCAGTCCAGCCCGGAGATGATGCCGTTCTCGACCTTGCCGGCCGGCACCTTGCCCGGCCAGCGGATCATCGCCGGCGCGCGGAAGCCGCCTTCCATGACGGTACCTTTGCTCTGCGCGAAAGGCGTCTGTCCGCCATCCGGCCAAGTGAAGACCTCGGTGCCGTTATCAGTGGTGAAGATGACAATGGTGTTGTCATCCACGCCCATGTCCTTGAGCTTTTGCATGACCAAGCCGATATCGTCGTCGAGCTGCGCCATGCCGGCCTCATGAATCGACCAGCCGTTCTTGGAGTTGCGCATCGCCTGGTACTTCGGCGACAGATGCGTGACGATGTGCATGCGGGTTGGATTGAGCCACAAGAAGAACGGCTTGTTATCGGCCTTGGCCTTTTCAACGAAACTCAAGGCAAAGTCTCGGATTTCATCGTCCACGGTTTCCATTCGCTTGGGATAGAGCGTTCCGGCGTCCTCAATCCTCTGCTTGCCGACCTTGCCCCAGCGCGGATCCACGGTGGCATCGTCCACATTGGTCGCCCACGAATGGATCATGTTGCGCGGACCGACTTTGTTCAACAGCTCCTGCGGATAAGCGGGGTGGGCCGGGTCTTCCATCGCATCGAGGTGATACAGGTAGCCGAAGAATTCGTCGAAGCCGTGTACTGTGGGCAGAAACTCGTTTTTGTCGCCAAGGTGGTTCTTGCCGAACTGGCCGGTGGCGTAGCCCATTCCTTTCAGCGCCGTGGCAATGGTCACGGCCTCCGCCGGCAAGCCGGTGGGAGCGCCGGCCTGGCCGACTGTCGTCATGCCGGTCCGGATCGGCAGCTCGCCGGTGATGAAGTTGGCGCGGCCCGCCGTGCAACTTGCCTCGGCGTAATAATCGGTAAACAGCATGCCTTCTGCAGCGATCTTGTCGAGGTTCGGCGTCCGGCCGGCCATCATGCCACGGTGGTAGGCACCGATGTTCCAGATGCCGATGTCGTCGCCCATGATGACGACGATATTGGGGCGCTGGCCGCTCGGTGCCTGCTGCGTCTGGGCCAGTGCCTTTTCAACCGATGCGGCGGCGCCCAATGCGGACGCGGCTGCCAGGCTTGTCGTCGCGAGCAGAATATTGCGACGGCTCATGTCGCGCGCAGTGTTAGCCTTCTCGTCGCTCATCATTTACTCCCTTTCTTATGACGCATCGAAAACCAACGTGGCTCGTGGACGTATCCACCGCTTCCGCATGGCGCGCAGCCGGGCGATAGCGACGGCAGTAGTTCGGCGCGCAGAGATGCGAGCCGCCTTTGAGAACCTTGCGGGGAATTTTGATCCTGGGGAGAGACGGATCATGGCTGTCTTGCTCACGCCCGCCGCGTGCATTGTGCGGAATGCAGCACGCCTTGGCCGCATCGGGCTCATGTCTGGCGGACCACCAATCCGTGGTCCACTCCCAGACGTTACCGATCATGTCATGGAGGCCGTAGCCATTCGGCGGGAACGCCATCACCGGCGAGGTCCGCGCGTAACCATCGCTGCTGAGATTTTCGTACGGAAATGCGCCTTGCCAGGTATTCGCCATTGGCTTGTCGCCGGGCATGAGCTCGTCGCCCCAGGCGAACTCGGCTCCGTCGAGTCCGCCGCGCGCGGCAAACTCCCATTCGGCTTCGGTCGGCAAGTCCTTGCCAGCCCATGTCGCGTAGGCCTCAGCATCGCGATAGGCAATGTGGACCACGGGATGATCCTCGAGGCCGCTGATCGAACTGCGGGGGCCGTATGGCCGGCGCCAGTCGGCGCCAAATTTGAAATTCCACCATTGCGACCAGTCGCGCGAATCGACCGGACGCTTCGGTGGCGTGAAAACCAGCGAGCCTGCCTTGAGCATGTGCGGCAGCGCACCCGGATAGTCCTTTGCGTCAGGCCGCGTCTCCGCTGACGTCACGTAGCCTGTAGCGTTGACGAACTTGCGGAAATCGCGATTGGTGACCGGCGTTCGGTCCATCCAAAAGCCGCTCACCGAGACGCGATGGACGGGTGCCTCTTCGGCGTAGTGCCTGTCGGAGCCCATGCGGAACGTGCCGCCCGGAATCCAGTTCATGCCCCCATGGCTGGGCTCATCCGACAAAGGTGCGCCTGCCGCAACGCCAACGTCGTGCATGGGCTACTCGCAGCGAATGAGTTTCAAAAAATTGCGAGGGGCACTCGCAAAAATCTTTCGGCAGCTTCCTAGCGTCGATTCTGCGGGGACGAGCGCGGCTTAACATCTTAGTCAGTCAACCTGACCAATCGAACATCTAAAGCGGTCGCACGTTCGCAGCGGTACAACCTTCTTTATTGATCTAGATCAATCGAGAGAGTCGCCTCTTCCTTGTCGAGTGGCCCAGATGACTATGCAAAAAGTGCCAGGGTTGTGGCGTCATGGACACAACCTTTCAATAAGCATCCGGCTGAACTCAAGTATGCCGAATTCGCGTAGACGAACGGCGGCGTCAGCGTATTCTTTTTGAGTTTCTACCCCGCCGGAGCAATGGTGGGTCGCAAGAGTCGGGGGATCGGCGATGCGGTACTTTAAACCGGGTTTGAGACCCAGATTTTTTTCGCAGTGGCATCTGAGTGTTGGGGCGATTGCCGCTCTGCTGGTGCTGTCCACCCAGGCGGCTCGCGCCGATGAAAATGGCATCAGCTTCTGGATACCCGGGTTTTTTGGCAGCCTCGCGGCCGTGCCCCAGCAGGCGCCGGGCTGGTCGGTGACCACGGTTTATTATCACACCTCTGTTTCCGCCGGCGGCGACGTGGCGCGGTCGCGCGAAATCACGATTGGTCGCTTTCCCGCGAATCTGACAGCCAACGTCAACGCGAGCGTCAATGCGAATGTGAATCTTGGACTTGTCGCCGGGACTTACACCTTTGCAACGCCCGTACTGGGCGGTCAGGCCTCCGCCAGCCTGTTGGCGACCTACGGCTCCAACTCCACGTCGCTGGCCGGATCGCTCGTCGGGACATTGACGGGACCGGGCGGCGCCACGTTCCCCTTCTCCCGGTTTGACAGCATCGACAGCTCGCTCGTTGCATTCGGCGACCTGATCCCGCAGTTCGCGCTGCGCTGGAATGCCGGTGTCAACAATTACATGACGTACATTACCGCCGATCTTCCGGCCGGCGCTTACCAGTCGAACCGCCTGGCGAATTTGGGGATCGGGCACTGGACAATCGACGCGGGCGGCGGCTACACCTACTTCGATCCAAAGACCGGGCATGAATTTTCGACGGTGCTGGGATTCACCTACAACTTCGTCAACCCCTCGACCCAATATCAAAGCGGCGTTGACATGCACCTCGACTGGGGCGCATCGCAATTCCTGACCAAGCAGTGGCAGGTCGGCCTCGTCGGTTACCTCTATCAGCAGCTCGGCTGCGACAGTGGCTCCGGCGATCGCGTCGGCTGCTTCCGGTCGCGCGTGGCCGGCGTCGGCCCGCAGGTCGGCTACATTTTCCCGGTCGGAGACATGCAGGGATATCTGAACCTGAAGGGCTACGGCGAATTCGCCAATGAAAATCGGCCAGCAGGCTGGAACGTCTGGCTGACGTTCAATCTTCAGCCCGCGGCGCCAACGCCGCCGACATCCACAAGGCCCAGATTCACGAAATAGCAATAGCGGACGCTGCCATCGGTGCCGTGCTGAAGGATAAATCCGGCGCGGCAGTAGCAACGCAATCAGCCACTCCGCAGGCGTGATCGTCGTGTATTCGACGGCATCTTCTGGGTCTTACGATCCGGGCGCCGTGGCGCGATCTACCTGACGCCTTCGGCCCGTATACCACCTGCTACAATCGCTTCGTTCGCTGGCGACGAGCAGGTGTGTGGACCGCGATCATGAACTCGGGCCGCCCGGCAGTGGGAAGCACTAAGTCTCGATCCGTTCAGTTTTGCGGAATGGCTGTAGAGCTTCTCGCGACCTCACTCGAGGCGGCGATAGGTGTCCGGCATGTCATTGAATATGCGACCAGTCCGCCCGCTTCCACAAATTCACGAAGCGGACAAATTGCGAGAATTCGGCTCTTCGCCGCCAATTCGACTATCATCACAAGCACGGCAATGGCCCCGACTGTTGCACGTCGGGGCCATTCAAGATCAACAGGCATGGGTACATCCGCCGTCCCTGCTGATCGTTGATGCCACTGATTACCGCATCCGATCTGGCACAGACTGTGGCGAGGCTGCGGCATCGGGATGTGACATTCTGCCTGAAAGCTGATGGCAGTCCACCTCATCATTGGTGGTACCCCGACCAGATCGCTGCTGCGCCAGCACCCTCGCAAGCCCGTAGTTGCCGCATTCGTGGTAACTCTACACCACCGTCCTGTGCCGTTCGATGCAGGTGCGCAGCACCTCATCCATCGGCTTGCCCCACCAGTCGTTGGAGAATATCTCGATCTCCGAATAGCCGGCAAAGCCCTGCGCTTCGACCGCTTTGCGCACCGATTTGATGTCGATGACACCGTCGCCCATCATGCCGCGGTCGTTGAGGATGTCTTTTGTCGGCACCAGCCAGTCGCAGACATGGAACGCGAGCAGGCGGTCCTCGCCGGCGCGCGCGATCTGGCCCATCAGCTCAGGGTCCCACCAGATGTGATAGACGTCGAGCGCGACGCCGAGCATACCGCCGCGATCAGGGTCGAGCCGGTCGCAGATATCCAGCGCCTGCTTTGTGGTGTTCACACAGGCGCGGTCGGCCGCGTAGGCCGGATGCAAGGGCTCGATGGCCAGCGGCAGGCTTGCCTGTTTGGCATAGTCGAGCATCTCGGCGAGCGCGTCCTCGACCTGACCGCGTGCCGCCACGATGTCCTTCGACGCCTCGCTGCCCGGCCGCGAATATTGCGGCAGGCCGCCGACGACCAGCACGATGCAGGGCGCGCCCAGCGCCTTGGCTTCGTCGACGCAACGCCGGTTGTCGTCGCGCACTTCGGTGCGGCGCGATGCGTCCGACGTGAACATGCCGCCGCGGCAATAGCCTGAGAGATCGAGGCCGGCGTCGCGCACCGCGCGCGCGGCGCGGTCGAGACCGACGGCAGCAACTTGATCGCGCCAGGGATCGATGGCGCGGATGCCATGCCTTGCACAGGCGTCGATGATCTCGACGAGGTCACCTTGCTTGCGGGCTGTCGCCGTGTTCAGCGACAGCCAGCGATGGTCGGACGAGAAATCGCGCATCAGGATTCGATACCGTGGGTGGCGAGCACGGTCTTCATCCGCTGCGTCGCGAGTTCAGGGTTGGCGAGCAGGCCGGCCTTGTCGGCCAGACGGAACAGCTCGGCGAGATGCAGCGTGGAGCGCGTACTCTCCTGTCCCCCGACCATGGTGAAGTGGTCCTGGTGGCCGTTGAGATGGGCCATGAACACGACGCCGGTCTTGTAGAAGCGCGTCGGCGCCTTGAAGATGTGACGCGACAGCGGCACCGTCGGCCCCAGCACGTCGTGGAAGCCGGCTTCGTCGCCGGCCGCCAGCCGAGACAGCGCGTAGGACGCCGCGGGCGCGATGGCATCGAAGATGCCTAGCAGCGCGTGCGAAAAGCCTTGCTCGTCGCCGGCGATCAGCTCCGCGTAATTAAAATCGTCGCCGGTGTACATCTTGATGCGCTTGTCGAGGCGCCGGCGCATGTCGATCTCGCGCTGCTTGTCGAGCAAAGACACCTTCACGCCGTCGACCTTGGCGGCGTTGCCGTTGATGATGGCGACAGCCGTGTCCATCGCCTTGTCGAGATCTTTCGTGCCCCAATAGCCCGCCAGCGCCGGATCGAACATGTCGCCGAGCCAGTGGATGATCACGGGCTCGCGGACCTGCGACAGCACGCGGTCATAGACCTTGGCGTAATCGTCCGCGCTACGGCCGAGTTTTGCGAGCGCCCGCGACGCCATCAGGATGATGCGGCCGCCGACCTTCTCGACCGCCGAGATCTGCTCCTCATAGGCGCGGATCACGTCATCGAGGCTCTTGGCGTCCTCGACCGCAAGGTGATCGGTGCCGGCGCCCGAGAATACCAGCGCATTGCGACGCTTGGCGGCGCCGACCGAGCGCGTGATGAGCTCCAGCGAAGTCGGCCAATCCAGCCCCATGCCGCGCTGCGCGGTGTCCATGGCTTCAGCAACGCCGAGACCGAGGTCCCAGACGTGCTCGCGGAACGCGATGGTCTTGTCCCAGTCGACGGCAACCGAGAGCCAGGGATCGTTGTCCGCGAAGGGATCGACGACCGTGTGCACGGCCGAGAAGGCGATGCGGTTCAAGGGGCCTTCGAGCTTTGCTGGGAACGTTCGCGAGGCCGCGAGCCGGTAGGTCTCGATGGACCGATCGGCCTTCGGCAGCTTCAGCGACAATGACGATATCGGCTGGACGGGCTTGTTCATACGTCCCTCCTCAGGCCTTGATCGGCGCGACGTCGATCCAGCGCCGCTCCTTCCAGCTCTTCAGCGCGCATTCGGCGAGCTGCACGCCCTTGACACCTTCGAGCAGCGTGAACTTGTAGGGCGCATCCTCGTAGACGTGGCGGATGAACATCTCCCACTGCTCTTTGAAGCCGTTGTCGTAGCTGACGTTGTCAGGCAGCTTCTGCCAGTCGCCGTAGAAATCATGCAGCCGCTTCTCGTCGGGATTCCACACCGGCCGGGGCGTGGCCTGCCGCGCCTGGATCATGCAGTCCGAGAGGCCGGCGACGGCCGAGCCGAGCGTGCCGTCGACCTGGAAGGTGACGAGGTCGTCGCGATAGACGCGCGTCACCCAGGACATGTTGATATGGGCGATGGCGCCGCCCTTGAGCTGGAACGTCGCATAAGCCGAGTCGTCGGCGGTCGCCTTGTACTTCTTGCCCTGCTCGTCAAAGCGCTCGGGGATATCGGTGTTGCCGATGCAGCTCACGCTCTCGACCTCACCGAAGAGGTTGTCGAGCACGTAGCGCCAGTGACAGACCATATCCAGAATGATGCCGCCGCCGTCCTCGTCGCGGTAATTCCAGGACGGCCGCTGCGCCTCCTGCCAGCCGCCTTCGAACACCCAATAGCCGAACTCGCCGCGCACCGAGAGGATGCGGCCGAAGAAGCCGGAATCGCGCAGGAAGGCGATCTTCTTCAGGCCGGGCAGAAACAGCTTGTCCTGCACCGTGCCGTGCTTGACGCCCTTGGCGTTGGCGAGCTTCACGACCGCGAGCGCCTCTTCAAAATTCGTCGCGATCGGCTTCTCGCAATAGACGTGCTTGCCGGCATTGATGGCCTGGGTCAGCAGGCCCGGCCGCGCCTGCGTGGTCGCGGCGTCGAAGAACATGGTGTCGTTCTTGTCGGCGAGCGCGGCATCGAGGTCGGTGGTCCAGCGCGTGATGTTGTAGCGCTTGGCGAGCGCCTCGACCTTCTCGGCGCTCCGGCCGACCAGGATCGGGTCGGGCATCACGCGGTCGCCGTTCTTCAAGCGGACGCCGCCCTGCTCGCGGATCGCAACGATCGAGCGGATCAGATGCTGGTTGAGCCCCATGCGGCCGGTGACGCCGTTCATGATGAGGCCGAGGCGTTGGGTGGTCATGCGAGTTGCTCCCAGAGTGATCTTGGCTGTTCGAGCGGGCGGAGTGCCGACCAGTCCGGATGGACCGACGTCGCAAAGCCCACGCTGTGAAGCGATCCCGTCAGGAGATCGCCGTCGTGAATGGAGAGCCGGATGCCCTGCCCGGCATCGGCATAGAGATCGGAATGCGCGGCCGCGAAGGACTGTGCCTCCTCTGCGGGCGCATCGCCAAAACCATCGACATAGTGATGGCCGTTGCGTTCGGCATGAGTGACGCCGATGAAGGCGCCGAGCGCAAGATCCTGCTGCACGGCAAGGCCTGCCTGGCAGGTGAGGTCCTCGCCGGTCACGAAGAACGTCTCCGCGCCGGATGTCCATTTCGCCGCGCGGGTCGCGTTGAGAATCGATTTGTAGAGACCCTTGCAGGATTTGGACGAAATACCGCGATAGCCAAGAGGCCTCATCGCCAGAAATGCGTCGTAGGAATCATCAGCTTCGTCGATGATGAAGTCACGTGCGGCAAGCGAGCCGAGCGCGGCCTGCCGGGTGATGTCGCGCGGCATAGGCTGCTCGATATAGAGCAGCCTGGCCGCGATCGGTTGCAGCGCTTCGTCGCCATCAAGGCGATTGATCAGCGCGCGTAGGGCGGCGAGGTCGGCATATTGTTCATTGGCGTCGAGCGAGACCCGGTAGTCGCGCGCTAGCCCGCTGAGCTCCTTGCCGATGCGCGCGAGCCGCGCCGCGTCCGCTTCCGGATCGCCCGACAGCTTGAGCTTGAAGTACCGCGCGCCGGCGTTCTCGCGCGCATCGGCCACGCCGCCGTCACCCTCCACCTTGTCATCAAGACCGACCGTGTGCCGGATAGCGACGCACGGCAAGGGCGTTCGCCCCTTCAGAAACTCGGCGATGTCGGCTCCAGTCAGATCGAGCGTCATCCGCCCATCGATCCCCGCGATGTTCGCGGCCATTCCATCGAAAAAGCTTGCGCCGACCGCACGCAGCAGCGCGTCGAGGATCGCCTTGTCAATTTCCGCGGGGCCATAAGCTGCGGCGAGCGGCGGAATGTTCTCGTCCGCGCACGCTTTGACCTGGGCGCTGATGCACGAGGCATGCAGTCCAAATGCGGGACGAAAGCCGGCTTGCGCGAGATAGAGACCGCGCGCGATCTCCAGCGAGCGGCGCAGGCCATCGACTGTCTGCGCTGGCGACAGCTCCGGCCGCTTGTCGAACCATTTTGGCACCAGCAACTCGGCGCTGGCGCCGACTGCAACGCCCCTGCCCTCGACCTCGATCTCGACCCGCACGAACAGCTGCGGCGTCGCGTTGATCGTGATTGCGCCAAAGCGGAACGGCCGCGCAAAATGCACGGGACGTTCGAAGAAGGAGATGTCTCGCAGCTTCAGGCGCGGCGCCATGGCTTTAGTCCAGCGAACCTTGCGAGAAGAAATGCTTGCGGATGCGCTGCACGAGCTCCGTGAAGACAGGATCGGCCATCACGTCGAGCGAGCGCGGGCGCGGCAGCGGCACGTCGTAAATTGCGGCGACCGCGCCGGGCCGTTCGGTCATGACCAACACGCGGTCGGCGAGGAACACGGCCTCCGGAATCGAATGCGTGATCAACAGCACCGTCTTCTTCGTCTCGCGCTGGATCCGCATCAATTCCACATTCATGCGCTCGCGCGTCAACGCGTCCAGCGCGCCGAACGGCTCGTCCATCAGCATGATCTTGGGATCGTGCACCAGCGCGCGGCAGATCGAGGCGCGCTGCTGCATGCCGCCGGAGAGCTGCCAGGGCAGCTTCTTCTCGAAGCCTTCGAGCCCGACCAGTTTTAGCAGCGCCTTGGCGCGCGCAAGATATTCCTGCCGCGGCAGCCGCTTCATGTCGATCGGCAACATCACGTTGTTGAGGATGTTGCGCCACGGCAGCAGCAGCGCGTTCTGGAAGACGATGCCGACATTGCCGTGCGGCGCGATCACTTTCTCGCCCTCGACCAGGATCTCGCCCGATGTCGGCGGCAGCAGACCGGAGATCAGCTTGAGCAGCGTGGACTTGCCGCAGCCGCTTGGGCCGACCACGACGAAGAACTCGCCTTCGTTGATGTGGAAGTCGAGCGGCCGCAGCGACGGCACGTCGCCGTCGCGCGTCCGGTAGGTTTTCGACACGCCTGACAGTGTGATGCCCGACGCCTCGCCGGCAGCCCGGTCGCTCACCAGTCTCAGATGCGCGGCGGGCTGCACGTCGATCGGTTTGCTCGCAGGGTTCATCGCAGCCCTCTCCGCCCGTCGTCCCGGCGAAAGCCGGGACCCATACGCCGTGCCGGCGCGTTTGGGCACGCGGGTCGAGACCTTCCGCTACAAGCGTGGCCGGTGGTTATGGGTCCCGGCTCCTCGTGCGCAATTTGCGCACTAGGCCGGGACGACAGCGGAAATTTGTCGCTCACGAGCCGCTCTTCGGCAGGTAGTCGTTGGTGTAGAAGGCCTTCGGGTTGTCCTTGGCCTTGGCATCGAGCCCGCCATATTCGACCAGCAGATTGACGGTCTCGGTCATGTTCTGGTCGGTGACCTGGAACGGCCGCTTGCTCTTGGTCTCCGCGGTCCGGTACAGCGGGATGGTCAGCTCAAAGCCCTGCGTCAGCGTGTCGATCTTGCCGCCCTTGGGATTGGCATCGAGGATCGACTGCGCGGCCGCCTTCGGCTCCTTCTCTGCGGCTTCGACCGCCTTGGTCGTCGCCGACATGAAGCGGCGGACGAGATCGGCGTTGGCCTTCACATAGTCGGAATTGGCAATGATGCCCGAGGAGACCATGTTGATGCCGTAGTCGGCGAACTTGATCGGATAGACGTCCTTGCCGGTGGCGTCCTTGATCTTCATCGACTGGTCCATGACGTAGCCAAGCAAGAGGTCGGCCTGGCCGTTGATGACCGCGTTGAGTTTTGTTTGGCCGTCACCGGCCACGGTCTGGAAGTCGCTTTCCTTCAGGCCGGTCTTCTTCAGGAACAGCGGCCAGATCTGGGTCATGGAATCGGCCGGCGTGATCGCCACCGTCTTGCCCTTGATGTCCTCGGGCTTCTTGATGTTCTTGTCGACGAAGCCCATGGCGGACATCGGTGAGGTCTGGAGCAGCACGCCGGTCGCGACCACGGGCGCGCCCTTGATCGCGGCGCGCATCATGGTGGGCACGTCGACATAGCCGAAATCGGCGGTCTTGGCGGCGACGGCCTGCGTGGTCGCAGCCGAGCCGCGGCCTTCCTGGATCTCGAGCTCGATGCCTTCGGCGGCATAGATGCCCTTGGCCTTGCCGTAATAGAACGGCGCGTGCTCGCCATAGACGTACCAGTTGAGCATCAGCACGACCTTGTCGGCCGCCTGCGCGGGCGCAACTGCAAACGCCATCAGCGCCACGGATGCAGCCCCAATCCATCGCTTCATCGTCACTCTCCCTTGTCGTTATGTTTCGGCCGTTGGTGGCCGTTGCTTAAATTAGGTGGCGAAAATCACGTCCTCGCGCTGGCTGACATGCCAGGGAATGACCAGCTTCTCGATGCGGTCCACGATCCAGAACAGGATGACGCCGAGCAGCGCCAGGATCACCAGTGCCGCAAACATCGTCGGCAGATCGAAGGTGCCGATGGAGCGCTGCATGACGTAGCCGATGCCGGAATTGGACCCCACGAACTCGCCGACGACGGCGCCGACCACGGCGAGCGTCACGGAGACCTTGAGGCCGGAGAAGATCGCCGGCAGCGCATGCGGCAGGTTCACCGCGCAAAACACCTGGAAACGGCTGCCCTGCATGGCGCGGGCGAGATCGACCATGTCAGGGTCCACGGACTTGAAGCCCTGCACGGCCGAAACCACGACGGGAAAGAAGCCGAGCAGGAACGCCGAAATGACTTTCGGAATGATGCCGAAGCCGAACCAGACCACGAACAGCGGCGCGATCGCGATCTTCGGCACGGATTGCGAGAACACCAGCAGCGGATAGACGTAGCTCTCCACCGTCTTCGAGCCCGCGATCAGCATCGCCACGGGGATGCCGAACAGCGCCGACAGCGCGAAGCCGCAGACGGTCGCGTAGGTGGTCGGCCAGGACTGGCGCAGCAGTTCCGGCCATTCGGTGCGCAGCACCGCGACGACGTCGAGGGGCGACGGGATCTGATAGGCGGGAATCCGGAACACCCGGATGGCGAGATCCCAGGCGACGACGATGAAGACGAGGAACAAAAACGGCCGAACCCAAGCCGCATTCAGCAACTTGGAGATCGCGTTTTGTGGCTTCGGCTCGGCCAATTTTCACTCCCGGCATTCTTCTTCGTTGTGGGGAGAAATTAACCCGTTGGATAAATACTGTCCAGAGCTTTCCCTGTGACGTTTTGCGGCGGTTCCGCATTCCGCGTCATCCTGGCGAAAGCCAGGATCCATTACCCCAGGGTAAAGTTTGGCGAAGACTGGCCGTTCGGGATTGGCACCATCCCAACCGATGGATCACGCGGTATGGGTCCTGGCTCCCGTGCGCAATTGCGCACTAGGCCAGGACGACGATGAGGGAACAGCTTGCCCTAAACCGTCTGCGCCACCGCGGCACGCGACTTCGGCGCTTTCGCGATCTCGAACAGCGCGAAGGAGCGTCCCGTCAGCGCCGCCAGCACCAGGCCGACCATGTGGGCCAGCCGCTCGTCCTTGGCCTTCTTGTCCAGCAAATCGCGGCCGAAGATCACGCTGAGCGTTGCCGAGTTCGAGAGATAGAAGAAGCAGAGCCCCGCGATCGAGATGTAGAGCTGTACCGGATCGACCGCGACCTGGAAGTCGCCGCTGTCGACGCCGCGCCGCACCACGGTGCGGATCATCTCGACGAAGGGCGAGTGCATCGACTTGACCTTGGTCGAGCGCTTCAGGTGTTTTGCGCGCGCGAGGTTCTCGGTCTGCAGCAGCGACAGGAATTCGGGATTGCGCAGGAAGTAATTCCAGGTGAACTCGATCAAGCGGCGGATGGCCTCGGGCGGGTCGAGATGCTCGAGATCGAGCCCGCGCTCCTCGCTGCGGATCTTGTCATAGGCGCCTTCGAGCACCGCCAGATAAAGCTCGTCCTTGTTGCCGACGTGGTAGTAGAGCATGCGCTTGTTGGCGCCGGCCTTGGCCGCGATGCGGTCGACGCGCGCGCCGGCGAGACCATGGGCGGAAAACTCCTGCTTGGCGGCTTCGAGAATGCGCAGCCGCATCCCTTCGGGATCGCGCTGCCATTTCAGAGTTCGCTTTGCCTTCGCCAAATTGGTTGCTCGCCGGGTGGTCTCGGTCAGCGTGTAACACGCGGGCGGGCGTTTGAGAACGATCTCGTGCCCTGGACGCAACTTCGTAGGGTGGGCAAAGGCGCGTTTGCGCCGTGCCCACGTCTTCTCATCAAGTAGGCAAGACGTGGGCACGCTTCGCTTTGCCCACCCTACGGGAGTCTTCGAACGGAGAGAGCAGCGCCCTAATCCACCGGCTTCGGCGAGCGCTCCAGCAGCACGGTCTGGATCCCGCAGGTGCCGTTCCGCACCGTCATGATGCGCGTGCCCGGCTTGCGGCCGTTGCGGACCTCAGTGACGTCTAAGCCGCCGGCGATCAGGCGGGCGCGCGTGGCGTCGATGTCGGCGACGCGCCAGCTCAGGCCCCAGAGACGGTCACGCAGGGAATCGCCGCCCGCCACGGGACGGCGCACCACCTCGACGATGAGATCGCCGCAGCGGAAGAACATCAGCTGGCCCCAGTCCTGGTGCGAGCGGTCGAGCGCCAGATCGAGCCCGAGCCGCGCGCCATAGAGCGCGGCGGCGCGCTCGGAATCCTCGGTGGTGATCACGACATGGTCGAGCGCGTCGATCGGCGCGATGTCGGTCGCGGCCGAGAGCGGCCGCTCGTCGGCGAGCTCGAGGAAGAACATGCGCACGCCGCGCGTCAGTTCCGTGGCGGCGCGCGTGCGCTTCCAGTGCAGGACGGCACCTGACGCGTCGTCGCTACTTTCGACCTCGGCGACAGGATCCGGCTTCAAGGCCACCCGCTCCAGCCGCCGGTGCATCCGGCTCATGTCGGCGACACGGAAGCACAGGCTGGCGAGCACGCCTTCCTGGTCGTCGAGCAGCGCGCGCATGCGGTCGGCGGTGACGCTGAAGCCGCTCGGCGCCATCAATTCGATCGTCATGTTCTCGAGCGTGAACAGCACCCGGTCGGCGCCCTCGCCCGAGTTCTGCCAGGCCGGCGCGCGTCCGAGCAGCGTCTGATAGGCCGCCTTGGCCGCGCCGATATCCCTGACCAGAGCGACGACGTGATCGAGGCCGGTGATCATATCTCCCCCTTTGATCGACCTGGAACCGTGGGCCGAAGCACGGCGTTTGTCCGGGCTTGGCATGGGCCTGCCATGGTCGTATTCCGGCACCATGCCGACCTCAAGCGCTTCGGGCGGCGGTTTTGCGAATAATTTCAGCGATCCCTCAGCGGAACCGGTGCTACAGTAAGCGGCCGGCCGGGACCACAAAGCGCATCACGGACAAGCAATGCAGGCTCTCTTCATCGGACAGACCTATATCGACGTCGTCTTCATCACCGACCACATGCCGACCGGCGACGAGAAGCACGTGGCCTCGGACTACGCAGTCTCCTTCGGCGGCAATGCGGTGACGGCGGCATTCTGCTGCGCCAAGCTCGGCATCGTGCCTGACCTGATCGCCACCGCGGCCAATGACTGGCTGGGGCGCATGTTCCAGGACATGTGTGCAAAATACGCGATCTCGTTGCATGGGCGGAAGGTGAACCAGTCCTCGCTGTCCTTTATCATGCCCAAGGACGGCAAGCGTGCCATCGTCCGCTGCCGCGACGACGAGCACATCCATCCCTTTCCGATACTCAATCTCGGCGGCTGCCGCGCGCTGCATGTCGACGGTCACCAGCCGGATGCGGCCATCCACTACGCCAAGGTGTGCCGCGAGGCCGGCATCCTGACCTCGCTCGACGGCGGCGGCCTGCGCACTAACACCCATGAGCTGTTGGAATATATCGACGTCGCCATCGTCGCCGAGCGCCTCTGCGAGCAGATGGACCTGACGCCGGAGAAGATGCTCGACTACCTCAAGAGCCGCGGCTGCAAGATCGGCGGCATCACCATGGGCGAGAAGGGCCTGCTCTGGTTCAACGAAACAGGCACGGTCGAAATCATGCCGGCGATGCCGATCCCGCGCGAGCGCGTGATCGACACCAACGGCGCCGGCGACGTCTTCCACGGCGCCTATGTCTATTCCTACCTTGCCCATCCCGGCAAAAGCTGGCGCGAGCATTTTGATTTTGCCCGCGCCGCCTCGACCTTCAAGATCCAGCGTCTCGGCAACGAGGCCGGCCTGCCGACCCTCGTCGACATCGCCAAGGTCAGGCACGAGTTCGAAGTCAGGGTCTAGACTCAGATGGGGCGCGTCTTCGTCGCCGGCAGCATCAACATGGATGTGGTGGCGACCGCGGATCGCCACCCGCGCGTCGGCGAGACGGTCGCCGGACGCGAGGTGCTGTATTTTCCGGGCGGCAAGGGCGCTAACCAAGCGGTCGCGGCATCACGGCTAGGTGTGAGGACGACGCTGATCGGGCGGCTGGGGAAGGATTCGTTCGGGGCCGATCTCAGGACATTCCTCGGCGCGCAGGGTATCGATCTCGGCTCTGTCCGCGAGGCCGACACGCACACCGGCACCGCGATCATCACGGTCGCGGCCTCCGACAACACCATCGTCGTCATTCCCGGCAGCAATGCGCAGGTCGGCGCGGACGACGTCGCCGCCGTTCCGCTGGCGAAGGGCGACGTCGCGGTCAGCCAGTTCGAGATCCCGCTGCCGACGATTGCCGCGTTCTTTGCGCGGGCGCGCGAGGCCGGGGCGACGACGCTGCTCAACCCGGCCCCGGCGCAAAACATGTCGGGCGAGCTGCTCACGCTCGTCGACATCCTCGTGCTGAACGAGACCGAGCTCGGCTTCCTCGCCGGCGTGGAGCTTACGGATGCCGACGAGACCGCAAAGATCATCGACGTCGCGCGAAAACTTCAGGCGCGCGCGGACCAGACCATCTGCGTCACGCTCGGCAAGCGCGGCGTGCTCGCGCTCGCCGGGCGCGAGGAGATTTCGGTGCCCGGGCGGGTGGTGAAGGCGATCGACTCCACGGGCGCCGGCGATTGTTTTGTGGGTGCGCTCGCGGCGCAACTGGCCGAGGGCTCGCAATTGCGCACGGCCCTCGCCTTCGCCAACGCCGCCGCCTCGATCAGCGTCCAGCGCATGGGCGCCGGGCCGTCGATGCCGACGGCCGGGGAAGTGGCGGCGGTGCTCAGCGCAGGCTGATCACGCCAGCGCGCCCTTGAGGTCAAAGCCCTCGTCCGCGGCCTGTTCCGGCGTGATCGAGCGATCCATCGCCTGCAGACGGCGACCGAACATGTGATCGCCGGCGCGGTTGATGGACTCGATGCCGAGCAGTCTGTCGCCCTTGTAGCAGAATGCCGAAAACGCCTTCTTGGCGGGATCACCGCGCAGCACGACGCGGTCGTAGCCGGTGGTGAGGCCGGATATCTGGAGCTTGTCGTCGCCCTGGTCGCTCCAGAACCAGGGATGGCTGTCGTACGGCTTCCTGTCTCCGGTCAACCGCGCGGCGAGGCAACGGGCGTGATCGGTGGCGTTCTGCACCGATTCCAGCCGCAGCGAGCTGCCGAAGCGCGGACTGGCGAAGAGCGCGCAGTCGCCGATCGCGGAAATGTTGGGATCGGTCGTCGACAGATATTCGTCGACGATGATACCGGCAGCGACCGGCAGCCCGGCCTCGGCCGCCAGCTCGATATTCGGCAGCACGCCGACGCCGACCACGACGAGGTCGGCGGGCAGATGCCGTCCGTCGCTCAAGGATACGCCGGTGACCTTGCCGCCTTCTGCCTCGATCGAGGTCGCCTGCACACCGAGATGGATGCGGATGCCGGCCTCGCGATGGCGTTCCTGAAAATACTCCGAGACCTCCGCCGTCACCGCGCGCGCCATCACGCGCGGGGCGAGCTCGAGCACGTCGACCTCCAGGCCCTTGATCCGTGCGGTGGCAGCGAACTCCAGGCCGATAAAGCCGGCGCCGATCACCACGACCCGCGTCTTCGACGGAATGATCTTTCGCAGCGCCTCGCTCTCGTCGAGGATGCGCAAATATTTCACGTCGGGCAGGTTGGCGTTGGGCAGGTCGAGAAGGCGGTTGCGGGCGCCGGTCGCCAGCACGAGGTGGCCGTAGGCAAGCGTCTCGCCGGAGGCGAGATGCAGCTTGCGGCCGGCGCGGTCGATCGACACCGCACGGCCTGCAATCAGCTCGATGGTCTGGTCCTGGTAGAATTTCTCCGGCCGGAACATCAGGCTCTCCGGTCCGGCCGCCCCCTTGATGTAGCCCTTGGACAGCGGCGGCCGCTGATAGGGCAGATGCGCCTCGTCATTGATCAGGCAAACGCGCCCGGCGAAGCCCGCCTGGCGCAGGGATGCCGCGACCTGGTAGCCGCCATGACCGGCACCGACAATGATCACCGGACCATCGGTCATTGGAACAGCCCACTTCCGGAGACACGAGCGTGACCCATGTCGTCTCCTCTCTCGCTGATTTTGGTTTGCTGGCCTCGCCCGGAGGAGCCGGCGCTCGTGTCCGTCCCTTGGCGAAGGCGGGCCCATTTGAGCCTATCGCTCCGCCCGGCGCAAGGGCGGTACGCGGGGATTGTCTCCCCTCGCCTTCTGCGATTTAGTTGCACGAGCGACCTCCTGCCGGGGATTTTCTCAGATGCCAGCTCCCGTCTCCCAGCCCGATGATCCCGCCCTGCTGCGGATCGACGGCCCGATTGCAACCATCACGCTCAACCGCCCCACAGCATTCAACTCGATCAACCTCGCGATCGCGCAAAAACTCGAACAGCTCGCGGCCTATATCGAAAGTGCCGACGCTATCAGGGTCGTCGTCCTCGAAGGCGAAGGCCGCGCGTTCTCGGCCGGCGGCGATCTGCAGACGATCGGGGCTGCCGCCGAAACAGGCACGGTGACGCCTGTTGTCGGCGAGCTCCTGAAGCACTATCACGCCTTCATTGAGATCATCAGGCGCATGCCAAAGATCTCGCTGTCCAGCGTGCACGGCTCGGCCGCCGGCGCCGGCATGGGCCTCGCCTTCGTCACCGACCTCTGCATCGCCGCCGACGACGCCAAGTTCACGCCGGCCTATGCCAAGATCGGGGTATCGCCGGACGGCGGCTCGACGGTCGGTATCGTCGGCACGGTCGGATCGCGCCGCGCGCTGCAAATTTTTCTCGCCGAGGACAATTTTACCGCACAGCAGGCCCATGAATGGGGCCTCGTCGCGAAGATCGTTCCCGCCGCAGAGCTGAAGGCCGCCACGCGACAACTCGCCGAGCGGCTGGCGCAGAACCCGCCGGCGGCGATCGCCGGCACCAAATCGCTGGTCTACCAGGCCGCGACCACGCCCGTGAAGCAGCAGCTCGATGCCGAGGAGCACAAGATCGTCATGGCGATGAACACGGAAGCGTTCCGCGCCGCCGTGAAGAAGTTCACGAGCAAGTCGAAGTGACAAAGCCCGCACGCACGTTCTACGGCCTGCGTCACGGCGCGACCGACTGGAATCGTGAGGGACGATTCCAGGGCCGGACGGACAACCCTCTGAACGAGGACGGCCTGCGGCAAGCGCACGAGGCCGCACACATGCTGCGCAGCGTCGGCATCAGCCGCATCGTCGCAAGCCCCCTGGTGCGCGCGGCGCGAACGGCCGAGATCATCGCCGCCGCGATCGCGGTGCCGCTCGCGATCGACGACGGCATCATCGAGTTCGATTTCGGCAGCTTCGAGGGCCTTCCCGTCCGCGACCTCATGATCAAGCACGGCGTCACATCAGCGACGGGCCTCGTGTCGATCCTTCCGACCGACGGCGAGAATTGGGACGCCATGGCCGGACGGTCGCTGGCTTGCGTCTCCGCGTGGCTCGCGCGTCATCCCGACGACAACCTCCTGTTCGTCTGCCACGACGCGGTGATGCAGGGCATGGCAAACGCGCTGTGCGGCAGCTACTTCAGGAATAGCCATGGCACGCCGTTCCGTTACCTGCGCGAGCAAGCGCAATGGCGGATCGAGCAAGTCGTCACTGCGGACAGATATAGCCCGTCCCCGCCGGCGACTTGAAGCAGCCGACGGACTCCGGCAGCACGTGCCGCGGCAGCCACAGCACCACGCTCGGGAAATAGATCGCGAACGCGATGGTGGTGAAGAACACGATGTAGATCGGCAGTGCCGCGCGTAGCGCCTTGGCAAAGCTGATGCCGACGAATTTCGAAGCCATCAGCAAGACCAATCCGTAAGGCGGCGTGATCAGGCCGAAGGCGAGCGTTGCGATCAGCACCACGCCCATGTGCACGCCGTTGATGTCGCCGGCTTCGGTCAGTGCGTTGACCAGCGGCATGAAGATGATGATGGTCGGCACCGGCTCGATGAAGTCGCCGACGATGGTGAAGAGCAGCACCATCAATAGCATGATCAAATGCGGGTCGTTGCCGGCGATCGAGGTGATCCACTCGGCGATGTAGGTCGCGCCGCGCAAGTACGCGAGCATCCAGCCGAAGGCGTTGGCGGCGCCGATCGTGATCAGCGGCAGCGAGAAGATCAGGCCGGCGAGGCAGAAATCGTAAGGGATCTTCCTGATGTGGCCGAGGTTGAGCGCGGGGATGACCACGAGAATGATCCAGACCACCGCAACGACACCCGCTTCCGTCGGCGTGAACCAGCCGGTCAGAATGCCGCCAAGCAGGATCACCGGGATCATCAGCGGCAGAGCGGCGTCGCCGGCCGCGAACACCACCTGCCGCAGCGGCGCGCGCGGCTTGCGCAAGCCGGAGGGGCCGAAGAAATAGCAATAGATCATCAGGCCGAGGCCGATCATCAGGCCCGGCACCACGCCCGCCATGAACAGGCCGGCGATCGAGACGTTGCCGACCGCGCCATAGACGACGGCGGTGATGCTCGGCGGCACCAGCGCGGCGATGGTCGAGGCGGAAGCGATGATCGCGGCGATGAAGGCGGGCTCATAGCCTTCGCGCTTCATCGGTCCGCCCAGCGCGCGGCTCATCACGGCGACGTCGGCCGTGGTCGAGCCCGACATCTCCGAGAAGAACATGCTGAACACGACCACGACCTGCGACAGCCCGCCCCTTATGTGTCCAACCAGCGACACCGAGAGGTTGGCTATCCGCACCACCACGTTGGCCGAGCTCATGAGCTCGCCGACCAGCAGGAAGAACGGGATCGCCAGCAGCGCCTCGGAATCGACGCCATCAAAGATCTTCTGGATGATGGCAGCGAGCGAAACATCGGACAGGATCGCGCCGATGAAGACGCCGGCCATCAACGAGAACGGCACGGGCACGCCGAGATAGCCGAACGACAGGAAGCAGACCGACATCAACGCCAGGACAATTGGTGCGCTCACGGCTGCGCCCTCATCTGTGCGTCGGTGACGACGGGCGCGCCATCCTCCTCGGGCGGCTCGGGATGGTCGAAGCCGTTGCGCAGGCCGTTGACGAGCTGCTCGATGGTGAACAGGCCGATCAGCACGCCCGACAGTGGAATGATCGCGTAGAGCGAGGCGATCGGCGTGCCCGACGGCAGGCGAAAGCTGCCGAAACCGCGCAGATAATTCTGGTAGCCGTACCAGATCAGGCAGAAGGCAACGCCGAGCACGACGAGGCGGATGATGATCTCGACGATCATCCGCGAGGTGCCGTGCATCGCCTCGGAGATCGCGGTCAGATAAAGGTGATCATTGCGCCGGGTCGCGGCCGCCGTGCCGATGAAGATCGCGTAGATGAACAGCGTCGAAGTGACTTCCTGGAGCCATAGCCAGGGATGCCCGATGGTGCGGGTGACGATGTCGGCGGTGACCGACAGCGAGAAGCCGAAGCAGAGCAGGCCGCAGAGGATCATCAGGGCAAGCTCGAGCCAATCGAGCGCGCGCCATTTGAGATGGCGCTGGCGTTGAACGAGCAGTTTGTCGGCGATGGCCATTGGAGTCGTCCCGGCGAAGGCCGGGACCCATAACCCCAGGCCGTTGTTATGAAAGCAAGCTGACTGTTGTCGTGCCCCAAGCTCCGCCGCGGCGTATGGGTCCCGGCCTTCGCCGGGACGACTCGGGGAGGGAGTGGTACGCGCGACCCTAGTTGATCGACCGGATCAAATTCTTGATCTTCTCGGCGTGCGGGCCGAGATCCTTGGCGAGCTTGTCGAGATAGGGATCGGCGATCGCCGTGAAGCTCTTCTTGTCGACGTTGTCGACGATCTTCACGCCCATCTTCTTCAGCTTGTCGGCCGCGCTGCGCTCGAGATCGAACGCCTTTGCCGGCTCCTTGGAGCTGATCTCGTTTCCCGCGGCCTGCACCCACTGCTTCTGCTCGGCCGACAGGCTCTGCCAGAGCTTGTCGGAGACGAACACCAGCGCGTTGTTGGCCTCGTGTTCCGTGATATTCAGGACAGGGGCGACCTCGTAGTGCTTGTTGACGAGGTAGACGTTGATGCTGTTCTCGGCGACGTCGACCACGCCGGTTTGCAAGCTTGTGTAGACGCTGCCGAACGGCATGTGCACGGTCTGGGCGCCATAGGCCGGGAACATGGTGTCCTCGGTCGCGGTCGCCTGGACGCGGATCTTCAGGCCCTTGATGTCGCCGACATTGTGGATCTCCTTCTTGGAGTACATGTGGCGCACGCCCTGCGAGCCCGTCGCGATCACATGCAGGCCCTGCGTGGTCTCGTCGATCAGGGTCTTGAGCGCGTCGAACACTTTCGGATCGGCCAGTCCCTTGACCACGTGGTTCTCGTCGCGGAACAGGAAGTGCAGCGACATCACGCCGGCCTGCGGCGAGATCGTCGCGGTGTTGGCCGAGGAGATGATGGCAAACTCGATGTCGCCGGCCTTCACGAGCTGGAGCACCTGCGGCTCCTGCCCGAGCTGCGCGCCGGGATACTGATCGATGATCATGGTGCCCTTGCTCAATTCCTTGAGCTTCTCGGCAAACAGGTCGCCCGCGATGGAATAGCCGGTGTTGCGCGGCTGATCGTAGGCGAAGCGATAATGCTTCACCTCCTGCGCCCCCGCTCCGGTAACGAACAGCATAGCGGCCACAGCCGCCAACCCACGCATGGATCGTGCAATCATCGTTTCCCCCAGTTTTATCGCTCGCCGCTTGTGCGGTCTGAGCGCTCGTTGTTCGGTCAGCCTCTCTCGGTCTTCTTCCCAGTCCTCTGCATAAAGTCGAAGTCGCAGCCCTCGTCGGCCTGCATGATGGTCTCGTTGAACAGCCAGGCGTAACCGCGCCGCGCTTCTTCCGGCGCAGCGGCCGGCTTCAGGGTGGCACGGCGCCGTTCGAGCTCCGCCGGATCGACCAGCAGCTCAATGCTGCGCTTGGCAACATCCAGGCTGATCACGTCGCCGTTCTTCACCAGCGCCAGCGGCCCGCCAACGGCGGATTCGGGCGTGATGTGGAGAACGATGGTACCGAACGCGGTGCCGCTCATGCGCGCGTCCGAGATGCGCACCATGTCCTTGGTGCCGCCGCGCGCGAGCTTCTTCGGGATCGGCAGATAGCCCGCCTCGGGCATGCCGGGCGCGCCCTTGGGGCCGGCATTTCGCAGCACCAGCACGTCGTCGGCGGTGACGTCGAGATCGGGATCGTCGACGCGCAGCGTCATGTCCTCGACAGATTCGAACACGACCGCGCGCCCCGTGTGCTTCAACAGCTGCGGGCTCGCCGCGGACTGCTTGATGACGGCACCGCGCGGCGCGAGATTGCCGTGCAGGACGGCAAGGCCGCCTTCCTTCTTGATCGGATTGTCGCGCGGGCGGATCGCGTCCTGGCCGGGCACGTCCTCCGCATTGGCGACGACGTCGCGCAGCGTCTGCCCACTGATGGTCTTGGCGTCGAGATCGACGAGGTCGCCGAGCTGCGCCAAAAGTTTCGGCACGCCGCCGGCGTGATGGAAATGCTCCATATAGTGCTCGCCCGACGGCTTGAGATCGACCAGCACCGGAACCTCGCGGCCGATCTGGTCGAACACTTCGAGATCAAGCCGGTGTGGCGAGCGATGCGCCATCGCCGTCAGATGGATCAGGCCGTTGGTCGAACCACCGATCGCCTGGAGCACGACCTGCGCGTTCTTGAAAGACGCCGGCGTCAAGAATTCGCTCGGCTTCGGGCCCTTGGTCTTGGCCATCTCGGCGGCGACCCGGCCGCTCGCTTCCGCAAGACGGAAGCGCTCGGCATGCGGCGCCGGGATCGTCGCGCTCATCGGCAGCGACAGGCCCATGGCTTCGATCATGCAGGCCATGGTGGACGCGGTGCCCATCACCATGCAGGTGCCGACCGACGGCGCCAGGCGGCCGTTCACCGCCTCGATCTCGGCATCGTCCATCTCGCCGGCGCGATACTTGCCCCAGAGGCGGCGGCAGTCGGTGCAAGCGCCCAGCACCTCGCCCTTGTGGTGGCCGACCACCATGGGACCGACGGGAATGACCACAGTGG
Source organism: Bradyrhizobium sp. 14AA (assembly GCF_054185205.1). Taxonomy (NCBI): domain Bacteria; kingdom Pseudomonadati; phylum Pseudomonadota; class Alphaproteobacteria; order Hyphomicrobiales; family Nitrobacteraceae; genus Bradyrhizobium; species Bradyrhizobium sp. 14AA. Next base: position 206,417 of record NZ_JAVAYM010000011.1, read on the forward strand.
GCAGGTCGGCGCTGATCGCCGCCATCACCTGGGCCGGCAGGGTCTTGTCGCAGCCGCCGATCACGATGACCGAATCCATCGGCTGGGCGCGGATCATCTCCTCGGTGTCCATGGCCATCAGATTGCGCAGGTACATCGAGGTCGGATGCGCAAAGCTCTCGGCGATCGAGATCGTCGGGAACACGAACGGCATCGCGCCCGACAGCATCACGCCGCGCTTGGCGGCTTCGATGATCTGGGGGACGTTGCCGTGGCAGGGATTGTAGTCGCTATAGGTATTGGTGATGCCGACGATCGGCCGCTCCAGCGCGTCGTCGGAATAGCCCATGGCCTTGATGAACGCCTTGCGCAGGAACAGCGAGAAGCCGGCATCGCCATAGCTCGTCAGACCCTTGCGCAAACCACTCGTCATCATGCCACTCCTTCCAGTCTGCCATTGTGGTACAGCCTGCCTCCCGATTGTCAATAAGACAGGCGTCTACCCACCGATTTCTGGACGGTTACACCGCTAAACGACCAGATTATTGACAATCCGCACCTTCCCTGCTCCACAGAGCGAACCGGCCGGGTGCCGGGAGGCCAAGGGCATGTCCGACATTCGCACCGCAGACAGCACGCCGGTCCGGCGCGACGACCCGGACGACGTCGTCGCGCGGCTGGAAGAGGACATCATCTTCGGCCGCCTGCCGCCGGGCGCGCGCCTCACCGAAGACGCGCTGATGTCGCGCTACGGCACCTCCAGGCATTTCGTGCGCCAGGCGCTGGTGGATGCGGAGCGGCGCGGCATCGTTCGCCGCGAGAAGAACGTCGGCGCCACCGTGCGGTTCTATTCGGCCGACGAAGTCCGGCAGATCTACGAGGTCCGGGAGATGCTGACCCGGCAGGCCGCGCTGATGATCCCCCTGCCGGCGCCGCAAGGCCTGATCGACGAACTCTCCGCGTTGCAGCGGCAATATTGCGCGAAAGCCGACGCGCAGGATCTGCGCGGCATCCACGAGGCCAACGATGCCTTCCACCTCGCGCTGTTCTCGGCCTGCGGCAATCCCTATCTGGTGCGCTCGCTCCAGGACTACATGAACCTGACGCTGCCGATGCGCGCGAAGAACCTCGCCGACGCGACCGGGCTCGCACAGTCGCGGCGGCAGCACGAGCTGATGATCGAGCTGTTGAAGGGCCGCGACAGCTGGGCACTGGCGCAGCTGTGTGTGGATCACATGCAGTTCAGCAAAAAGGATTATCTGGGGCGGATTGCGGAGGAGAGCTGAACGCTAGCGCTCTCGCGGACGGATCATCAGCGCAGCAGCTTGCAATACGGATAAACCTCGCGCCGTCAACGGAACCGGCGGAACTCCGATCAGAATGCTAATCCTTTGGTAGAATCGTATCAATCGCTCAACCGATTAACGGGTTGTTAGAGGACACTCTCGCAAATGGATTCAGAACCAAATAACAACCAGGCCGGGTTCCATTGCCCGGAACAATCACATGAATGTACCCGGTGTCCTGATCGCAGTGTCCTTCGGCGGAGCATTTTTCGCCATTGAGTATGGGTTGTACTACCAGCCCGACATCATCAACCCAGACGTCTTGATCAGCGCGTTCTCCACAGAACATAAAAGAGCCCGTGCAGCAGTCCGACATGCGCTGATCAATCCGGACTCGGCAAAATTCGGCACACTAGTTTCAGTCGAGGCCGACGCGGCGAGATATGTCTGCGGCGCTGTCAACGCGAGCGACAAGTCCGGCCAATCCGTCAACGCCGCGTTCGTCTACACCGTGGCTATCGATTTTGCCCGCATCGATGACGACGGACGGATCACGCAATATCAATCGGGATACAGACCTTGCCCCACCGGAGAGGACAAGGTCGCGCAGCAACGGCCGGCCGCGTCGCCCGGGCTGACGTCGGTCGTCAAGGCCGTTCAGAAAGTCGCCCCTGAAGTACGGACGTCGGTTGCGCCCGTGCTGACAACGCCCGCCCCATCGGCGGGCGGATCGTCGTCTGGTGGGACAATGGAGCAGCAGGTCCGCGAACTAGCCGCCCGGACCGTTCCGCCCGACGCTGCCAATCAACGGCAGGCAAATCCGGCCCCCACGCGTGAGCTTGCCAGTGAGCTTGCCAAGGAGAGCGAGTGGCACGCAGATCGGCCACCCGCCGCGTGGCCCATATTCCTTCCGAAGCATGCGCTTGCGAAGCCAACCCGGAAACGAACCCCGTCCGAAGCACTAACGCTCGCGAAAGACGTGGAGGACCGCTGGAAACAGGCGGAATCGTCGGCCGACATCTCGATGCGTCCTTCAGCCGAAGACATCGACGAGGCATGCCGCGCGTTGCTCACGATTGATCCAAAGGACATCGAATATCCCAAGGCGTGGGCAGCTTTCACGCGATTGCAAAAGATAAGTCGCGATATCGCCGCCGGTTGATTTCGAGGCCGTTCAGTACCGCCGCAACAGACCGCGCTCCACGCCGGTCTCTCCATAATCGGCGCAGGCGCGTTTCGGGTTTCGGATCAGGTCCGTCCGGACGCGCCTGAACGTTTTGCGGGCCGCGTCGGACACCTCGGGACGGAATTTGCGGGGATCGTAGCTCTCGCCGTCGCGGGCCTTGATGGCCGCAGCATAGGCATCGATCATGGCCATCGCGGCATCGGGACTGCCGAGAAGCCGGGCGCCGAGCTGAACGCTGCCGCTGCCATCGACCTCGTAACCGTCGCATCGCTGTTCGAGCACCACGGATGCGGTAACGAGCTGGTCGAGGAATGTCGCCTCGGCGTCGCTGAGCGCTGCGGCTCGCGCCGGCGCCGACATGCTTCCCGGCATGATCATCGCGAACACCGCGACGGCCGACAGTTTGATTTTCATGAGCTCTCGCTGCAGCCGTTGGGGCGCGATCAAGGCATCCGTTACCGAACGATCGCAGATCGAAAGCCAGACGATCCCTCGAGCAGCGTTGATCCAGATCAATGGACACGGCCAAAGCGAAAACCCGCGCTGCTGTGCGCGCTCCCTGGCAGCACCGAACCGGCGCAGGCGTTCGTCGGGGTATGCTGGATCAGTGAGAGAAGACGCGCGTGCCGGGAGTCCATGCCCGCTGGTTTCCGATGGGGCTGGCGCCGATTTCCCAGCCCGCGCCACCCCACAGGGCGTCAACCACGCCAAGATCGCCCGTGCCATCGCGGACAAAGAACAGGTTCGGAGCGGAGCTGGTCTGCAGCGCCCCGCTTTCGCCGTTGGCCTGGAGCTTCAGGAGACACCAGATATCGGCCAGCTTGCTCTCGGCGCGAGCGCCCAGCTCATCGACGATCCGCGCGGCATTCGAGGGATTGTTCAAGACATGAGTCTGCAGGGACGTGTCGTCCGTGGTTTCGACCTTGACGGCGAACCGGCGCGCGAAGGTCGCCCCGAGCCACGAAATCTTGACGGGCGCGGTCGGCGCAATGTCTTCTCTGAAATGCTCGCTCGCAACGAAGGATTCGGTTACGGGGATCGCGGCCGTCGACGGGGGATCGAGGGGTTCACCAGGCTTGCGCTTGAGCGAACATTCGATTTTGGTGCGGGGAACGAGCGACGCCGAGCTACCGCCATCGGCCTTGGTCTCGTCGGCATGCGCACTGAAACACGATGCCGCCAGAACAATCACGAGACATGCGTTGGGCGCTAAGCGGCGCATTGTTGGCGTCCTTGAATGACCGATTCAAGAACAAGGTAAACTGTAGATTGCAGCTGTAAATCGAGGATTAGGTTTCTGGTTAAGCTTAAAGCAAGGAACTCATTTGAGAGAAATGCGAGCTATCTGCGGAACCATGTGCGCCCAACTGGCACAGCGCGTGATGCAGCCGGACACTTCAAGCAGGAACCTGACAACCCGGGCCATTCTACTTGCTTGCCAGGCGCGCGATCGCCTGAGCGGCTGGAGGAACCTGCGAGCCCGGTTCGGATATCGGTTGCGGCGTGACCCGGCAGCATCTTGCCTGTGCGCGAAGCGGATCGTTCCACATCCAGCGCACACGCCAGGCCGGATTATGGGCGTAGGCCGGGATGCGCCAGAACCAGATGGTCTCGTAGACACTGTCCCCGAAACGCTCCACATCCGGGCGCGGCGTTGGCCAGGATACCGCCGCGACGAGGACGACCGTCAACACCGCGGCCCCCGACAGAACCATCTTGCGCATCTTGTTTCCACAATCGCTAGAATGAAAAGGCGGTCATTTCCGCGCATCGCAATGCATAGAACAAACGCTCACGTGTTCCGACAATAGAACGCCTATTTCCAAAAACGGAAATCCGGAACTCTACGGTGTGAACTCAGACGTTAGACGCAAGGCGCCGTCCAGAACCTCCGCCGTAATCGCGATCGAAAACCTCTCCCGGCCCCGCAAAGCCGAGCCGGGAGAAGCGCAGCTGCATTGCTCCAGACGTCGACGCTAGCGCTTATTCCAGTCGATGATCCGGCTCGTGTCGCCGTCGAACTCGTTGCTGCAGAATGCGCCGCCCTGGAAATGGTCGCCGATCGGATCGGGCTTCAGCTTGGCCTGCTCGGCCATCGCGTACGCCGCATGATCCTCGGAGCGGCCTGTCGGACGATAGCCGAACTCGTAGGCGCGATGATTGTCCCACCAGGCACGCTCGTTCAGGGACACGCCGTAGAAAATCTCGAAGTGAATATCGGGATGCTCTAGCCCGATCTGGCAGAGCTGCACCAGATCATCCGGCTTCAGCCACATCGCGATCCGGCGGTGGTCCAGCGGCATATCGCCGAAATTGCCGATGCGGATGCAAGTCACCTTCAACCCATGCTTGTCGGCATAGAGCGCGCCGACCGCTTCGCCAAACACCTTGCTGACGCCGTAGCGGCCGTCCGGGCGCGCCGTGACGTCGGTGCCGATCTTGTGGTGGCGCGGATAGAAGCCGACGACGTGATTGGACGAGGCGAATACCACGCGCTTGACGCCCTTGCGGTACGCGGCTTCGAACAGATTGTAGCCGCCGATGATGTTGGCCTGCAGGATGTCGTTCCACGGGCCTTCGACCGAATAGCCGCCGAAATGGATGATGCCGTCGACGCCCTCGCAGAGCGCCTCGACCTGCGCCATGTCGGACAGGTCCGCAGCCTTGAATTGCTCGTTCGCCCCGAGATCGGCGGGCGGACGGATGTCGCTGAGCAGGAGGTCCGGATAGATCGGCGGCAGCAGTTTCCTCAGGCGCGTTCCGATTCCGCCCGAAGCTCCCGTCATCAAGATGCGCGGCATGTCTTTCCTCGTATTTGGCGACCGATTTGCGGTCACAGGTCTCTGGTGATAGCAGACTTGAGCAGAGGGAACGCAACAACGAGAACTGCACATGAACGATGCATCGTCCCACACTCAAGGCTGGCGGCCGGCGACCTATTACCCCGATCCGGCGATAAAAGCACTCGATCCCCGCTTTGAAAAATACTGGTTGAAGCTTTCGGCGGTGGAACGCCTCGCCACCGGCCTGCGCTGGGCCGAGGGACCGGTCTGGTTCGGCGACGGGCGCTACCTCTTGTGCAGCGACATCCCGAACCAGCGCATCATCAAATGGGAGGAAGAGACCGGCGCAGTTTCGGTGTTCCGGAAGCCGTCGAATTTCGCCAACGGCAACACGCGCGACCGCCAGGGCCGGCTCGTCACCTGCGAGCATGGCGGGCGGCGCGTGGTGCGCACCGAATATGACGGCACCCTCACCGTGCTGATGGATTCGTTTGGCGGCAAGCGGCTGAACTCGCCGAACGACGTCGTGGTGAAATCCGACGGCGCGATCTGGTTCACTGATCCGACCTTCGGCCTGCTCGGCAATTACGAGGGCTACAAGGCCGAGCCGGAGATCGAGCCGAACGTCTACCGGCTCGATCCGTCGACCGGCGCGGCGACCATCGTCGCCGAAGGCGTGCTCGGGCCGAACGGATTGTGCTTCTCGCCCGACGAGAAGATTCTCTACGTCGTGGAATCCCGCGGCGTGCCGAACAGAAAAATCCTCGCCTATGACGTCTCGCCCGACGGCACCACGATCTCCAACAAGCGCGTCCACATCGACGCAGGTCCGGGGACGCCGGACGGCATGCGCTGCGACATCGACGGCAATCTCTGGTGCGGCTGGGGCATGGGCGATCCCGAGCTCGACGGCGTCGTGGTGTTCGCGCCCGACGGCGTCATGATCGGCCGCATCGCGCTGCCCGAACGCTGCGCCAATCTCTGCTTCGGCGGCGTCAAGCGCAACCGCCTGTTCATGGCCGCGAGCCAGTCGATCTACGCGCTGTATGTGAACACGCAGGGCGCGTTGGGGGGATAGGCTCGCCGCAGCGGCGGTCTCGTAGGGTGGGCAAAGCGCAAGCGTGCCCACCACTTCTTGTTCGGCTCGTGACGGTGGGCACGTCGCGCGAAGAGCGCGCCTTTGCCCACCCTACGAAGCCCATCTTCCGTCATTGCGAGCGAAGCGAAGCAATCCAGACTGCCTCTGCGGAAAAATTCTGGATTGCTTCGTCGCAAGGGCCCCTCGCAATGACGACGGACCAAAACAAAAACGCCGGAGCGGTTGCCCGCTCCGGCGCTTCGTTTGTTCAGGCGCCAGAACTTACGCCGCGTTGAAGCCGGCGACGGCCTTCACTTCGAGGAAATCCTCGAGGCCATACTTGCCCCACTCGCGGCCGTTGCCCGACTGCTTGTAGCCGCCGAACGGCGCGCTGCGGTCGTTGGGCACGCCCTGGAGGTTGACGTTGCCGGCGCGGATCTGCCGGCCGACGCGCTTGGCGTCCTCGACCGTCGCGCCCGAGACATAGCCGGCGAGGCCATAGGGCGTGTCGTTGGCGATGTGCACAGCCTCAGCCTCGTCCTTGGCGCCGATGATGGTCAGCACCGGTCCAAAAATCTCTTCACGGGCGATCGTCATGTCGGGGGTGACGTCGGCGAAGATGGTCGGACGAACGTAGAAGCCCTTGTTGACACCTTCCGGCAGGCCCGGACCGCCTGCGACGAGCGTTGCGCCCTCGTCGATGCCCTTCTTGATCAGCCCCTGGATCTTGTCCCACTGGCCGCGGTTGACGACCGGGCCGATGGTGGTGCCTTCGCCACGGGGATCACCGGCCTTGGTCTTGTCGGCCACCGCCTTCGCGATCGCGGCGACTTCCTTCATCTTCGAGGCCGGCACGATCATGCGCGAGGGCGCGTTGCAGGACTGGCCGGAGTTGTTGAACATGTGCATCACGCCGCCGGTCACCGCCTTCGTGAGGTCGGCGCCTTCCAGGATGACGTTCGGCGACTTGCCGCCCAGCTCCTGACTGACGCGCTTCACGGTGGGAGCCGCGCGCTTCGCAACGTCGATGCCGGCGCGGGTCGAGCCGGTGAAGGAGATCATGTCGATATCGGGATGCTCGCTCATGGCGGCGCCGACCTCGGGGCCGAGGCCGTTGACGAGGTTGAACACGCCCTTCGGCACGCCGGCTTCATGGAGGATTTCCGCGAAGATCAGCGCCGAGGTCGGGGTGAACTCCGACGGCTTCAGGATCATGGTGCAGCCGGCGGCGAGCGCGGGCGCGACCTTGCAGGCGATCTGGTTGAGCGGCCAGTTCCAGGGCGTGATCATGCCGACCACGCCGACCGGCTCACGCAGCACCATGGCGGTGCCGACCGGCTCCTCGAAATGATAGTTCTTGAGCACGTCGAGCGTGGTCATGAGATGGCCAAGGCCGGCGCCGGCCTGGAGCTTCTCCGCCATCGGCAGCGGCGCACCCATCTCGTCGGAGACGGCAGCACCGATCTCCTTGAGACGGCCCTTGTAGACCTCGATCACTTTGGTGAGCAGCGCGACGCGCTCCTCGCGGCTGGTCTGGGAGAACGTTGCAAAGGCGCGCTTGGCGGCGGCAACGGCCTTGTCGACATCGGCCTTGGAGCCGAGCGCAACCTCGTACATCGCCTCTTCCGTCGCGGGATTGACCACGGCGGTGGACTTCTTGACGGCGGGGTCGACCCAGGCGCCGTCGATGTAGAATTGCAAGCGATTGACCATCGTTAACCTCTTCTTGGGGGCATGGTGGGGGCGTTTCGGCACATACTTGCACGAAAGCGCCGGCAATTGAACCCGCCATATGCGGGGCCAGCGTTGCGGCGGACGCGCGGAATATGGGACGTGCAATGAGCCGAGGCAAGCGCCATGGGTCCCGGCTCAGCGTCGCGACATTTCATGTCGCGCCGCGTCCGGGACACGAGACTAGCGAGACTAGAACGAGTGGAAACACTCTCGTGCCCCGGACGCAGCGCAGCGCTACTTCAGCGGTGCGCTGCTGAGCCGGGGCCCATACGCTAGGTTACCCCGACTACACCGCCATCTTCCGATGCAGCACCGGCGCGCCGGTGGTGAGGCTTTCGGCCGCATCGATGATGGCGTTGGCGTCGATGCCGTAGTGCCGATAAAGGTCCGCGATGCTGCCGGTCTGGCCGAACTGCTCGACGCCGAGCGCCTCGACGCGATGGCCGCGGACGCTGCCGAGCCAGCCGAGCGCGGACGGATGGCCGTCGATCACGGTCACGATGCCGCAGTCGCGCGCCAGCGGCGCCAGCAGCTTCTCGATGTGGCTGAGATGCTGCACGCCGCGCCGATCGCGCCGCAATTTCCGTGCGGCGGTCCAACCCGCGTGCAGGCGGTCCGCCGAGGTGATCGCGAGCAGGCCGATGTCGCGGCGGCTCTCGCCGATGAAGCCGGTCGCCTCGATCGCCTCGGGCGCGACCGCGCCGGTATAGGCGATCACGACCTCGGCATTCGGGCCCGGCTTGCGCAGCCAATAGGCGCCGTCGGTGATGCCCTGCTGCAGCTCCGGCGTCATGATCCGCTGCGCCTGCTCGATGCTGCGCGTGGAGAGGCGCAGGTAAACGGAACCGCCCTCGCCCGGATCGCGCTGCATGTGGTCAAAACCCCAGCCCATGATCACGGCGAGCTCGTCGACGAAAGCCGGCTCGAACGAGGCGAGCCCGTCCTGCGCCATGCCGATCAGGGGCGTTGCGATCGACTGGTGCGCGCCACCTTCGGGCGCGAGCGTGATGCCCGACGGCGTTGCCGCCACCATGAAGCGCGCATCCTGGTAGCAGGCGTAGTTCAGTGCATCGAGGCCGCGCTCGATGAAGGGATCGTAGAGCGTGCCGACCGGCAGCAGCCGCTCGCCGTTGATCTGGTGCGACAGGCCGAGCGCCGAGAGCATGATGAACAGGTTCATCTCGGCAATCCCGAGCTCGAGATGCTGCCCCTTCGGCGAGAAGTCCCAGTTGAACGTGGAGGGAATTTTCTCGCTGCGGAATAAGTCCGCCTTCTCGGCACGCGCGAACAGACCACGGCGGTTGACCCACGGACCGAGATTGGTCGAGACGGTGACGTCGGGCGAGGTCGTGACGATGCGTTTTGCCAGCTCGCTGTCGCCGCGGGCGATCTCGTTCAGCACGAGGCCAAAGCCCTGCTGGGTCGACATCTGCGGCGACGGCTTGAAGGCGAGCTGCTGGGGCACCTCGATAACAGGCGCGGTGAGCCGGCGGCCGTCCTGGTTGAACGGCACGCGCGCGAGGAACGCGTCGAGCTCGGCGGCGGATTGCGCGAGGCCCTCGTACTTGTCCCATTCGTGGCCGGGGCGAATGTTCTGGCTGTCGCGATATTTCTCCATCTGCGCGACCGTCATCAGGCCGGCATGGTTGTCCTTGTGGCCCTGGAACGGCAGGCCGACGCCCTTGATGGTGTAGGCGATGAAGCAGACCGGGCGATCGTGGTCGATGGATTCGAACGCCTCCAGCATGCTCGCCATGTCATGGCCGCCGAGGTTCGACATCAACGCAAGCAATTCCTCGTCGCTGCGCTTGTCGATCAGTTTGGTGATCGGGCCCTGGTCGCCGATCTCGTCGTGCAGATGTTTTCTGAAGGCCGCGCCGCCCTGGAAGCACAGCGCCGCGTAGAGCGCGTTCGGGCAATTGTCGATCCAGGTCTTCAGCGCCTCGCCGCCGGGCTCGGCGAAGGCCTCGCGCATCAGGCGGCCGTATTTCACGATCACCACGTCCCAGCCGAAATTGCGAAACATGGTCTCGAACTTTTCCCAGAGCCCCTCGCGCACGACGGCATCGAGCGACTGCCTGTTATAGTCGACCACCCACCAGGTGTTGCGCAGCCCGTGCTTCCAGCCTTCGGCGAGCGCCTCGAAGATGTTGCCCTCATCCATTTCGGCATCGCCGACCAGCGCGATCATCCGCCCCTCGCGGCGGTCCTTCATCCAGCCATGCGCCTTGACGTAGTCCTGCACCAGCGAGGCGAAAAGCGTCTGCGCGACCCCGAGGCCGACCGAGCCGGTGGAGAAATCGACGTCGTCGACGTCCTTGGTGCGCGAGGGATAGGACTGCGCGCCCTTGAAGCCGCGAAAGTTCTCCAGCTTCTCGCGGCTCTGCCGGCCGAACAGATATTGGATGGCATGGAACACCGGGCTCGCATGCGGCTTCACCGCGACGCGATCCTCGGGCCGGAGCACGCTGAAATACAACGCCGACATGATGGTGGCGAGCGAGGCGGACGAGGCCTGATGACCGCCGACCTTGAGGCCATCAGCGTTCGGGCGAATGTGGTTGGCGTGGTGGATGGTCCACGACGACAGCCACAGCGCCTTGCGGCTCAATGCGGTCAATGTATCGAGGCGGGCGGTATCGACGGGCATGGCAATGCTCCCGGAAACAGGTCGGGCGATGATACGCCTGCGGGGGACGCCAAACTTCTCAATTTTTCGCGCCATACCCCTCAATATTGGGATATTTTACCAATGGATTGCCCCAAGGAACAGGTTTCATCCCAATGCCCGAGCTCGACGCCATCGACCGAAAAATCCTCGCTTTGCTCCAGGGCGACAGCCGCCTGACCATGCAGGAGCTCGCCGACAAGGTCGGGCTCTCGGTCTCGCCGTGCCATCGCCGGGTCAAGCTGCTGGAGGAGCGCGGCGTCATCTCGCGTTATGTCGCGACCGTGGACCAGAAGGCGCTGGGGCTGCATGTCAGCGTCTTCATCTCGATCAAGCTGGCGCGGCAGAAGGAGGAGGACCTCAACCGCTTCGCCCGCGCGATCTCGAAATGGGACGAGGTGCTGGAGTGCTATCTGATGACCGGCAACCGCGACTATCTCCTGCGCGTGGTCGCCGCCGACCTCGCCTCCTACGAAACCTTCCTCAAGACCAAGCTGACCCGGCTCGACGGCATCGCCTCGATCGAGTCGAGCTTTGCGCTGAGCCAGGTGAAATATTCGATCGCGCTACCGGTCTGATGGCCCACCCGGCTACCGCTGTCACATGGGTGCAACAAACCCCGCTGATGGTCGTGGACCACTCGTATCCAAGCCGAGAGAAGGACCCATGACCGACCGCACCCATGAGACCGCCAAGCGCGAGCGCATCATCCAGGAAATGGCCGACGATCTCGACGAGGAACTGGAGATGGAGCTGGACGATGCCCGTCTCGACGAGCTGCTGGACGAGACGGATACGCTGAGCCCGACGGTCGACCGAAAACTCTATTTCCGAGAGCTGCTGCGGCTCCAGGGCGAGCTGGTCAAGCTCCAGGACTGGGTGCAGAGCGAGAAGAAGAAGGTCGTGGTGCTGTTCGAGGGCCGCGACTCCGCCGGCAAGGGCGGCGTGATCAAGCGCATCACCCAGCGCCTCAATCCCCGCATCTGCCGCGTCGCCGCGCTTCCGGCACCCAGCGAGCGCGAGCGCACGCAATGGTATTTCCAGCGCTACGTATCCCACCTGCCGGCCGGCGGCGAGATCGTGCTGTTCGACCGCAGCTGGTACAACCGCGCCGGTGTCGAGCGTGTGATGGGCTTCTGCACCGAGGAGCAGTACCAGGAATTCTTCCAGACGGTGCCGGAGTTCGAGCGGATGCTGATCCGCTCCGGCATCATCCTGGTCAAATACTGGTTCTCGATCACCGACGACGAGCAGCAATTCCGCTTCACCATGCGCATCAAGGATCCGCTGAAGCAGTGGAAGCTGAGCCCGATGGACGTCGAGGCGCGCAGCCGCTGGGAGGCGTACACCAAGGCCAAGGAGACGATGCTGGAGCACACGCATCTGCCTGACACGCCGTGGTGGATCGTCGATGCCGTCGACAAGAAGCGCGCCCGGCTCAACTGCATCGCACATCTGCTCAGCCAGATGCCGTATCAGGAGGTCGCACGCGTGCCGGTCGTGTTGCCGCCGCGCGTGCGCAATCCCGACTATCACCGCGGGCCGGTTCCGCCTGAGATGTACGTGCCTGCGAAATATTGAGAAGGTCTCGTAGGGGGGTAGCTGAGCAGATGCGCGAAGCGCATTTGCTCGGCGTAACCCACCTCTTCTGTCACCGCGGTCAGAGAAGTGGTGGGTTACGCCGTGCGGACTTCGCTTCGCGCAGCCGCAGGGCTAACCCACCCTACGCAGCGAAAGTCACCGCCACGGCTGCACGATGATCTTAGTGTGGGCTTCAGGATTGGCGAGATCGGCGAAGGCCTTTGCGACGCCGTCGATGCCGACCTCGGCAGTGACCATCGCCGCCGCATCCACCTGCCCCTCCGCGATCAGGCGCAGCGAGGCCGCAAACTCGTCCGGGGTGTAGCCGAGCACGTACTGGACGTTGAGCTCCTTCATGATGCCGAGCATGGGCTCGTTTCTGTCGCTCTCCATGCAGACGCCGACCACGACGATCCGGGCATCGCGCGGCGCGCCTTCGAACACCTGCTGCAACAGGCCGGGCACGCCGACACATTCGAAGATGATCGCGGGCTTGAGCGCAGGGAGCATCGCCTGGAACGGCGGCCGGGCGGCCTTCTCCGCCTCCGACATCTGCGCATGCTCGGTCCAGGTCGCATAGGGCTGCGACACCCTGGGATCGACGACGATGTCGGCACCGAGCTTCGCCGCCAGCGCACGCCGCGCCGGCGAATAGTCGGCGGCAATGATCGGATGCAGGCCCTTGATCCGAAGTGCGGCGATCACCGCGAGCCCGACCGGACCGCAGCCGATCACGAGCGGCACCTCGCCGCCGCTGATGTTTGCTTTTGCGACCGCGTGAACGCCGACCGCGAGCGGCTCGGTCAGCGCGGCATGATCCGGCGCCAGACCGTTGGGCACTTCGAGCAGCAGCGGCTCGCTCAAAAGCATCTGCTCCGCATAGCCACCGACGAAGTCGTTGGAATAGCCGATGCCCCTTGATGCCCTCCGGTGTCAGCAACGCGGGCAGCGAGCAGACATGCGTCCCCGGCTTGAGCCTGCGCTCCGTGCCCGGGCCATAGTCAACGATCTCGCAGCAGAACTCGTGGCCGAACACGACGTCGCGCGACAAATCCATCGGCGTGCGTCCGGTCTTCTTCGCCATCTCCGCCATGCGGGGAGCGTGCTGGCGCGCGTGCAGGTCGGAGCCGCAGATGCCGCAGGCAAACGTCTTGACCAGCACCTGGCCGGGACCCGGCTTCGGCTCGGCCATCTGGCCAACGACAATCTCACCGTTCCTGAAAATCGCAGCGCGCATCCGGCTCCTCCCTTGTCGTTGGAACCGTTGATAGCACGAAGCGGGACGCGTGCACTTGCGTCAGGCGTTCGGGGAACGCTCGGCTTGCACCAGGAGCGAGGCACGGCGGACGCGCTCGCGATGGGCGATGTAGAGACCGCTGGCGACGATGAAGGCGGCGCCGACGATGGTCCAGACGCTCGGCACCTCGCCGAAGATGAAGAATCCGAGAATGCTGACCCACAGCAATTGCGAGTAGGAGAACGGCGCCAGCACGGAGGCATCGCCGTAGCGATAGGCGAGCACGACGATCCACTGGCCCGCGGTCGATGCAACGCCGATGAAGATGCCGAGCCCGATCGCGGTCCAGGACGGCGTCACCCAGACGAACGGCACGATTGCGGTGAGGATCGCAAGGCCGGTCAGCGAGGAATAGGCCATGGTGGTGACGACGGCCTCGCGGCCGCTCATCATCCGCGTCAAAATCAGCGTGCCGGCCCAGCAGGCCGCCGAGACCACCGGGAAGAACGCCGCCGGATGAAATGCGCTGGTGCCCGGGCGCAGGATGATCAGCACGCCGATGAGGCCGAGCGCGGTCGCAAACCAGCGGCGCATGCCGACCTTCTCGCCGAGGAAGACGATCGAGAGCGCGGTGACGAACAGCGGCGCGACGAAGCCGGTGGCGGAAGCCTCGGCGATCGGGAGAAAGCCGAGGCCAGTGATGAAGAACAGCGACGAGCCGAGCAGCACCGCGCCGCGCATCACGTGCAATCCGAGACGCTCGGTGCGCATCGCGTAGTACGGCGAGGACCGCAGCATCACCGGCGTGAAAATCAGCGCGAAGGTGAGAAAGCGGATCCAGGTGATCTCGATCGACGGCAGGCTCGTCGACAGATATTTCGCGGCGGTGTCCGAGCACCCGAGAAACACCGTCGAGAGCAGGATCAACGCGATGCCCTTGAAGGGATGATCGACGCGCGCGGGTGCGCGGCGGCCGACATGCTTCCTCTCGGGCACGGGCATGGAAATACTGTCGAGCCTTGCGGCTGCGGCTGGCGGCGGGGTCACGGCTGGAACTCGGGAAAAATGCGAATCGAGTGCGCTCGTAAAAAACGACAAATGCGCCGCTTTCACAACTTCCGAAAACAGGATGCCGATATGCGCTGACGTCCGCGCGCGTCAATACTCCATTAATAATAGACGCTTGTGCACTACAGCATGGGCAGGCTGCGCGGCTTCGGACCGCGCGGAAACGCCGCATCCAGCACCGCAATCTCGTCTTTCGTCAGCACGAGATCGCCCGCGGCCGCATTCTCGCCGGCATGTTCCGCGGACGACGCCTTCGGAATCGCAAACACCGTAGTCGCACGGGTGAGGAAGCCCAGCGCGACCTGACGCGGTGTCGCACGACGCTCTTCGGCAATGCGTGCCAACACGGCGCCGCCCTTGCTGCGCGCATCCGGAAAATCGTCGTGACCGAACGGCGAGTAGGCGACGACGGCAACACCATGCTGCTCGCACCATGGGATCACGGCGTGCTCGATCGCGCGCTCCTTCAGATGATAGAGCACCTGATTGCAGGCGATCTGGCCCTCGCCGGACACATCGAGAATGTCGTCGAGATCATCAGCATCGAAATTGGAAACGCCCCAGGATTTGATCTTGCCTGCCTTCACCAGCTCCTCGAACGCGGCGACGGTGTCTTCCAGCGGATATGAACCGCGCCAGTGCAGGAGATAGCAATCGAGACGATCCGTCTTGAGCCGCTTCAGCGAGCGCTCACAGGCGGCGATGGTTCCACGTCGCGAAGCGTTGCTCGGCAGCACCTTCGAGACGAGGAACACCTCATCGCGCCGGCTCGCAATCGCATCGGCAATGACGAGCTCGGCATCGCCATACATCTCGGCGGTGTCGATGTGAGTCATGCCGAGATCGAGCCCGCGCTGAAGCGCCGCGATCGCGCGTTTGCGGTCGCCGTGGTCGAGATACCAGGTGCCCTGCCCGATCACGGAGACGTTGGCGCCGGTCTTGCCGAGGGGTTTTGATTTCATATTTGGCTGTTGCGGTTGTGGGGCTGACGGAGTGCGCGGCAGCATAGGGCACAATGTCGGCAACGTCGATTGGTGCGGATGGAACAGCACCTCCGCCGTCGTCCCGGCGAAGGCCGGGACCCATACTCCCAGGGAGTCGTTTGGCGAAGACTGGTTGTTCGGGACTGATGTCATCCGCGATCGATAGATTCCGCGGTATGGGTCCCGGCCTTCGCCGGGACGACGTTGAGGAGAGAGTCCGCGATTGCATCGACATCGTCACTGCGAGCGCAGCGAAGCAATGACGGTTGGAGAGAGCCGACCCTAGCTCGCCGCGCCCGCGAGCTTGGCTTGCTTCGCCGGCGCCACCTCGGTCGTCGCGATCAGGCGCTTCAGCTCGGGGATGCAGGAGCCGCAATTGGTGCCGGCCTTGAGCTTGGCACCGATTTCGGCGGCGGTGCGCGCACCCGCAGCGATGGTGTCGCAGATGGTGCCGCGGCCGACGCCGAAGCAGGCGCAGACGACGGGGCCGGTCGAGGCGGCGCCTTCGCTGGACTTGCCGGACAGCAGCATGCGGCGCTGGTCGTCGGTGACGTGGTCGGCGACGAACATGCTCTTCACCACCTCCCAATCACCGGCATCGTGGCCGGGGCCGACGAACAGGCAAGTGTCGATGCGGTCGCCCGCAAACGAAGCTGCGCGGAAAACGCCGCCGCCGAAATCGCGGTACTCGGCGACATCCTCGCCGGCGACGCCCTCGAGCCAGGCCGGCCAGCGCGACAAATCCGCGTTGTCGGCGAAGAGATAGCCGAAGCCGCCGGCGACCGTGACGCGGGTCCACATCAGGTTCGGCGGCAGAGCGAGCTCTTTGCGCGACAGCGCAAAACCGCGGAAGACGTATTCATACGGCGTGATCGCCGCCGGCGTCGCCTTGGACTCCGGCTGCCCCGAGAACGGATCGGTGAACGACTGCACCAGCGCGCCGACGCGGCCGTGCGAGGCATTCATCGCGCTCCAGTGGATCGGCACGAACAGCGTGCCGCGCTGCTGGCCTTCGCTGACGACGACCTTCAGGATGCACTGGCCGTAATCGGTGGTGATGCGGGCAAAGCCGTCGTGAACGATGGCGTATTTGGACGCATCATCCGGATGAATCTCGACGAACGGCTCGGGCAGATGCGAGCCCAGCCGCTGGCTGAGCCCCGTGCGCGTCATGGTGTGCCACTGGTCGCGGATGCGCCCGGTGTTGAGCCGCAACGGGCGCGACGGGCCGGTCTCGCCACGCAGCGCCGGCACCTCCGGCGCGACGAACCGGCCCTTGCCGTCATTGGTGAAGAAGCCGCCGCTCGCAAAAAAGCGATCGCCCGGCACTCCGCTTTCACGCACCGGCCACTGCACCGGCTTCAAGGCATCGAAGCCCTCGTCGGATAGCGAGGTCAGCGCGCCGATGTCGAAGTCACGGCTGCCCTCGTTCTCGAAAGCCGAGAGCGCGGCGTGCTCGCGGAAAATCTCGGCGGCGGACTTGTAGTTGAAGCTGTCGCCGAAGCCGAGGCGCTTTGCGGTCTCGCTGAGGATCCACCAATCGGGGCGCGCCTCGCCCGGCGCCGGCAGGAACGAACGCTGGCGCGAGATGCGACGTTCGGAGTTGGTCACGGTGCCCGATTTCTCGCCCCAGGCGAGCGCGGGCAGCAGCACATGCGGGCCGGCCTCGACCGTGTCGTTGGAGAGCACGTTCTCGGAAACCACGAACAGCTCGAGCTTCTTGAGGGCCTGGCGGACCATGTCGGCGTCGGGCAGCGACACCGCGGGGTTGGTGCCCATCACCCACAGCGCCTTGACCTCGCCGCGGTTGATCGCCTCGAACAGCTGCACCGCCTTCAGGCCCTCATGGGTGGCGATGTGCGGCGCCTTCCAGAACCGCCTGACGCGGTCGATGTCGGGCGGCGTGAAGCCCATGTGTGCGGCGAGCATATTGGCGAGGCCGCCGACCTCGCGGCCGCCCATCGCGTTGGGCTGGCCGGTGAGCGAGAACGGCGAGGCACCGGGTTTGCCGATGCGCCCCGTGGCGAGATGGCAGTTGAGAATCGCGTTGACCTTGTCGGTGCCCTGCGCCGACTGGTTGACGCCCTGGGAATAGAGCGTGACGACTTTCTCGGCGGCGCGGAACATCTTGAAGAAGGTCGCGACATCCTGCTCGGACAGGCCGGTCGCCAGCGCGGTCGCGGTGACGCTGCCGGCGATGCTGCGCGCGCGCGCGAGTGCGTCGTCGAAGCCCGACGTGTTGTTCGCGACGTAGTCCTTGTCCAACGCACCGTTGTCGACGAGGTCGACGAACAGGCCGGAGAACAGCGCGGTGTCGGTGCCGGGCTTGAGGCCGAGGAACAGGTCGACGTCGCTCGCGGTGTCGGTGCGGCGCGGGTCGATCACGATCATGCGCGCGCCGCGCTCCCCACGGTTCTTCAGCATGCGCTGGAACAGCACGGGATGGCACCAGGCCGCGTTCGAGCCGACGAAAACGAGCAGATCTGCCTGGTCGAGATCCTCGTAGCAACCCGGCACGGTGTCGGCGCCGAAGGCGCGGCGGTGGCCGGCGACCGAGGACGACATGCAGAGGCGAGAGTTGGTGTCGACGTTCGCCGTGCCGACAAAGCCCTTCATCAGCTTGTTGGCGACGTAATAATCCTCGGTCAGGAGCTGGCCGGAGAGATAGAACGCGACCGCATCCGCGCCGTCGCGTGCCACGATGTGCTGCATGCGGTGGGCGACGTGATCGAGCGCATCGCTCCAGGCGACGCGCTCCAGCACGCCCTTGCAGCGGATCATCGGATAGAGCAGACGGCTTTCCAGCCCGACGGTCTCGCCGAGCGCAGAGCCCTTGGAGCACAGCCGGCCGAAATTGGCGGGATGGTCGGGATCGCCCGCGATCGCCGCCCCGCCCTTGCCGTCGGGCGTCGCCAGCACGCCGCAGCCGACGCCGCAATAGGGACAGGTCGTCTTGGTGGCGCGGAGCGTGGGATCGATCGCCGTCATGTCAGGCTGCTTTCGAAGGAAGCGCGAGTGCGCGGCCGAACATCATGTCGGTGCGGATCGCGGCGACCTTGTCGCGTTTGCGGATCAGCTCGAGGTACCAGAGCGCATCGACGGTATCGCCGATCAGCACCGCGCCGGTGAGCCGGCCGTCGGCGATCACGAGCTTCTTGTAGGTGCCACGCCTGCGATCGGTGAGGACGAGGCTCTCGCTGCCCTCCCCGCCCATGAAGTCGCCGGCGGAGAACACACTGACGCCCGAGACCTTCAGATTGGTCGAGACCACGCTACCCTGATAGGCGGCCGGACGGCCGGCGAGATGCCGCGCCAACACACGTGCCTGCTCGTAGGCGGGCTCGACCAGCCCATAGCAGGTGCCGCGATGCTCGGCGCATTCGCCGAGCGCGAAGATGTCGGGCGAGGCCGTCTGCATCTCGTCGTTGACGACGATGCCGCGATTGACCGCGATGCCGGCATCTTTGGCAAGCGCCACGTTCGGCTTGATGCCGGCGGCGAAGATCACCGCGTCGGCCTCGATGCGGCTGCCGTCGGCAAGCTCGACGGCCTCGACGTGCCCGTCGCCATGAATGCACTTCGTGCTGGCGTTGAGCACGATGCGGATGCCCTTGCGTTCGACCAGCGTCTTGAGCAAGTCGGCGGCCGGCCCATCGAGCTGGCGCTCCATCAGCCGGTCCATCAGATGCAGCAGCGTCACCGGGGCGCCGGCCTTGGCGAGCCCGTAGGCCGCCTCCAAGCCGAGCAGGCCGCCGCCGACCACGACGACGCGCTTCTTCGCGGCCGCAAGCGTCAGCAACAGGTCGACGTCGCGGGTGTCGCGAAAGGTGTGCACGCCAGCCAGATCGGCGCCCGGCACGTTGAGCCTCAGCGGCGTCGATCCGGTGGCGAGCACGAGCTTGGAATACTCCATGCTCTCCTCGCCCTCGATCTTGAGCTCGCGGCGGCCGGTGTCGATCTCGGTGACGCGATAGCCGTAGCGCACAGTGACGCCGCGATGGCGCCACCAGTCCGCCGGCCGGAGCTCGATCTCGTGCGAGCCGGTCTCGCCGGCCAGCACGGAGGAGAGCAGCACGCGATTGTAAGCGAGCCGCGGCTCTTCGCCGATCACGGCGACCGCATAACGGCCGAGCGCGGTCTTGGCGAGCTCGTCGACCAGACGCGCGGCCGCCATACCGTTACCGACGATGACCAGCGGTTCACTCACGAGGCATCTCCTATTCAGCCGCCTGCGGCTGTGCGCCGTAGGCCTCGGACATCATGTAGCCGGACAGCACGCCGTAAGCGTCGGTCCAGGCCTTTGCGAGTTCGGGGGTCCAGGCCTCGCCGAGACCCTTCTCGAGGGTCCACAGCAGACTCGCGCCGACCACGGGATAGTGCTCGGCCTTGGCGCCATAGGCGACGTGTCGCTTGGCCAGCGCGGAGGCCGCGGGAAGAATCGTCTCCAGGTTCGACAGGCCGCTGACGACGGCGGCGAGCATGCCCATCAGCTTCTTGCGCTGCTCGGTCATGTCTTCAGGAAACATCGCACGCACCGTTGGTGCCACTTCGAACAGACGATCATAGAACAACACGGAGGCTGCTTCCGAAATCGGCGCGACCTTGGCGAAGCTCTGCTGGATGAGGGCGATCTGTTCTGAAGTCATGATGTTCTCCTGTCTGTTTCGGTCTGCCTTTGTCCGCGCCGTTGCGAACAAGGTTCATGGGTCAAACGTCATCAGAGAGTCTTCTCCCCGCGTACGGGGAGAAGCGAGATTCGTACCAAGTATCAGACCCGTGCTTCGGCGAGGCTTCCCGCGCCTTCACCCTGCGGGCTGCGACGCAGGTAGAACCACCAGGTCAAAGCGAGGCAGGAGGCGTAGAAGCCGAGATAGATCGCGAGCGCGAGCTGTGGTCCGCCGGTCATGGCGATCGACTTGCCGAACCCGGTCGGGATCAGATAGCCGCCGACCGCGCCGACGGCGCCGATGAAGCCCACGGCCGCACCGCTTTCGATGCTCGCCGTCTTCAGCGCCATGGCGCGCGCCGCGTCGCCCTTGCCGCGCACCTTGAACAGGTTCTCCTCGCGGAAGATCGAGGGGATCATCCGGTAGGTCGAGCCGTTGCCGATGCCCGTCGTGACGAACAGGATCAGGAACATCGTGAGGAAGCCGATGAAATCCTTCTGCCCCACGAAATAGAGCGCGCCTATCGTGGCCGCCGCCATCGCAATGAAGTTCCAGAAGGTGATGATGGAGCCACCGACCTTGTCGGCGAGCCAGCCGCCGAACGGACGGGCCAGCGAGCCGACCAGCGGGCCGAGGAACGCGATAGCAATCGTGATTTGCGGGAACTGCGTCTTGAGCAGCAGCGGGAACGCGGCGGAATAGCCGATGAAGGAGCCGAACGTACCGATATAGAGATACGCCATGATCCAGGTGTGCTTGCGCTTGACGATCGCGAGCTGGTTCTTCACCGAAGACTTCGCCGTGGTCAGGTTGTTCATGAAGAACACCGCACCGAACACCGCGATCGCGATCGGCAGCACCCACATCAGGCCGGCATTCTGGAGGAAGATGCCGTCGACGGGCGTGGCCTGGAACAGGTTGAAGACGGCGAGCGTCATCAGGATCGGGGTCAGAAGCTGCACGCTGGAGACGCCGATGTTGCCGCCGGCCGCGTTGAGGCCGAGAGCCCATCCCTTCATCTTGTCAGGGAAGAAGAACGAGATGTTGGTCATGCTGGAGGCGAAATTGCCGCCACCGAGACCCGCGGTCGAGGCGACCAGCAGCATCAGCCAGAACGGCGTGTCGGGCTGGCTCACGAAATAGGCAAGCGACAACGTCGGGATGAACAGGATCGCCGCGCTGAAGATCGTCCAGTTGCGGCCGCCGAAGGTGGTCACCGCGAAGGTATAGGGAAAGCGCATCAATGCGCCGATCAGCCCCGGCACCGCGACGAGCTGGAACAGCTGGTCGGTGGTGTAATGGAAGCCCGCCTGCGGCAGCTTGGTGGTGACGATGCTCCAGATCAGCCAGACCGAGAAGCCGATATGCTCGGCCACGATCGACCAGATCAGGTTGCGTCGCGCGATAGTCTTGCCAGTCGCATTCCAGAATGCCTCATCTTCGGGGCGCCAGTCTGAAATCCAAGTAGGATTCTTCGTCATTGAGTATCCCTTCTAGGCTCACCGCTGCGTCGTTGCAGGCTTCGCCTCCACGTGGAGGCGCGCGCCGAGGCCAAGCCCCGGTGGCGAGTTCACGATGCTGATTGATGATGTTGAGGGACGTCGTCGTTGGCGTCGCGCAAAGACGATTCAATTTCCGTGCCAGTTGCGTGCACGCTGGAAATACAGGGATTTCAGGACGTTATTCGCATTGCCCGAAATGATTGCACGGCTTCTTTCGCACGCAAATTTTGCGATTCGCTCAATCCTTGTGCGACGCACAAGGATTGAGCTTGATGTCGATTATTTAGGCGCGGACGTTTCGCGCATTAACCTTTGGTTTACGCGGCCTCTACGAAACGATGACGCTCATAGAGGAATTCGAGCACGCGCTGCCGGCACTTCAAGTATGTGGCGTTGGTCGCGAGCTCGAGCCGCTTGCGCGGCCGCGCCAGCGGCACATCCAGCACCTCGCCGATCCGCGCGCTCGGCCCGTTGGTCATCATCACGATGCGGTCGGACAGCAGCACGGCCTCGTCCACGTCGTGGGTGATCATCAGGATGGTGTTGCCGAGCTTCTGATGCAGCGCCATCACGGAGTCCTGCAAGTGCGCGCGGGTCAGCGCGTCGAGCGCGCCGAACGGTTCGTCGAGCAGCAGTACCTTCGGCTCCATCGCCAGCGCCCGGGCGATGCCGACGCGCTGCTTCATGCCGCCCGAGATTTCGGACGGGCGCTTGTCCCTGGCATGGGCCATCTGCACGAGGTTGAGATTGTGCATGACCCAGGCATCGCGCTCGGCGCGGGACTTGGTCCTGGCAAAGACCTTGTCGACGCCGAGCCTGACGTTCTCGTACACGGTCAGCCACGGCAACAGGCTGTGGTTCTGAAACACCACGGCGCGATCCGGCCCTGGCGAGTTCACCTCGCGGTTCTCCAGCAGCACGCCGCCTGTCGAGGCGCCGGTCAGGCCCGCGATGATGTTGAGCAGGGTCGACTTGCCGCAGCCGGAATGGCCGATGATCGAGACGTATTGGCCCTTCTCGATCGTCAGGTTGATGTCCTTCAACACCTCCGTGGTGGCGGCGCCGCGGGTAAAGATCTTGTCGATGTGGTCGAGCTTCAGATAGGCGGTCATGTGCTCTTCTCCCTCAGTTCAGCGCGGTGCCGCGGGTGACGATCTTGCCGAGGCCCGCGATCAGGCGATCGAGCACGAAGCCGATGATGCCGACATAGAACAGCGCCAGGATGATTTCGCTGATATGCGAGGAGTTCCAGGCATCCCAGATGAAGAAGCCGATGCCGACGCCGCCGATCAGCATTTCCGCTGCAACGATGGCGAGCCACGACAGGCCGATGCCGATGCGAAGCCCTGTGAAGATATAGGGCGCGGCCGCCGGGATCATGATCTTGGCGAAGAACTCCAGCGGATTGAGCTGCACCACCGCGGCGACGTTGCGGTAGTCCTGCGGAATGTTGCGGATGCCGACCGCGGTGTTGATAATGATCGGCCACACCGAGGTGATGAAGATGACGAAGATCGCGGACGGCTGGCCGTCGCGGAACGCGGCGAGCGACAGCGGCAACCAGGCCAGCGGCGGAATGGTGCGCAGCACCTGGAACAGCGGATCGAGCCCGCGCATCGCCCAGACCGACTGCCCGACCAGCACGCCGAGCGCGATACCGGCGATCGCCGAGAGCGAATAGCCGAGCGCGACGCGCTGGAGACTGGCGGAGAGATGCCAGAACAGACCCTTGTCGATGCCGCCATGGTCGAAGAACGGATCGAGGATCAGCTCCTTGGTGTCCTTGAACACCTTTGACGGCGGCGGCAGCGCCGAGCCGGCGCGGCGGCAGACCAGCTCCCACACCAGCGTCAGCAGCGCGATCACGACGACTGGCGGGATGACGCGCACAGCGGTTTCCCTTGCCATCCGTGCATAGGCCTCACTGCGCGGCGGACGCTTCGGCGTCATCGCGACGACCGGCGCGGCGCTCGCGGCAGGCGTCGCGGTCTCGAGCTCAATCTTGGTGGCAGGCATGTTCATCGAAAATCCCTCTTCCGGCTGCAAAGGACGAAGCGGCCGCCCGAAGGCGGCCGCAGGGCTCCATCAGACTTCGACGCGCTTGATCGCGAGCGACTTCAGATAGGCTGCCGGATTTTCGGGATCGAACACCTTGCCGTCGAAGAAGGTCTCCTTGCCGCGCGAGGTCGAGGCCGGGATCTCGGCAGCCGCAACGCCCAGCGTCTTGGCCGCGTCGCGCCACATGTCCTCGCGGTTGACCTTGGCGATCAGCGCCTTGGTGTCGAAATTCGCTTCATACTTGCCCCAGCGGATGTCCTCGGTGAGGAACCAGAGGTCGTGGCTCTGGAACGGATAGGACGCATGATCTCGCCAGTACTTCATGATGTGCGGCGAGTTCTCGACCACCTTGCCGGGGATGCCGTAGTCGAACTTGCCCGAGGTGCGGTCGAGCACGTCTTCGACCGGGCAGTTCATCCACTGCCGCTTGCCCATGATGGCGGCGAGTTCGGCCTTGTTCTCGGCCTTGTCCGACCATTGCTGCGCTTCCATCACGGCCATCAGCAGCGCCTTGGCAGCCTTCGGATATTTGTCGACGAAGGCCGCGCGCATACCGAAGGATTTTTCGGGATGCTTGTTCCAGAGCTCACCGGTGTTGACCGCGGTGTAGCCGATGTTCTGGTGGATCAGTTGCAGGTTCCAGGGCTCGCCGACGCAGAAGCAATCCATCGTGCCGACTTTCATGTTGGCCACCATCTGCGGCGGTGGCACCACGATGGTCTCGATGTCCTTGTCGGGATCGATGCCGCCGGCGGCGAGCCAATAGCGGATCCAGAGATCGTGCGTGCCGCCGGGGAAGGTCATCGCAGCCTTCACTGACTTGCCGGAGGCCTTCTTCTTTTCCAGCGCCGCCTTGAACGGCGCGGCATCGACGCCGAGCTTGAGGTCGGCATATTCGTTGGCGACGGAGATGCACTGGCTGTCGAGATTGAGCCGCGCCAAAATGTACATCGGCGTCGGCTGGTTGTTCTGCGTCACCTTGCCGGCCGAGATCAGGTACGGCATCGGGGTCAGGATATGCGCGCCGTCGATACCGTTACCTTCGGAGCCGAGCACGAGATTGTCGCGCGTGGTGCCCCAGGAGGCCTGCTTCTGCACGTCGGTGTCTGGCATGCCGTATTTGGCGAACAGCCCCTTGTCCTTGGCGACGAACAGCGGGCCGGCATCGGAGAGCGCGATGAAGCCGAGCTTGGCGCCCTTGACCTCGGGACCTGCGTCCTGCGCGAAGGCGCCGGCGGGGAAATTCAGTTTTGCGGCGGCGAGAAGTGCGGCGGTGGAGCCGGTGGCCTTCAACAATTGACGGCGGCTCAGGCCAGTCGTTTCCGAGGGCCGGCGGGTGCGCTTGGTCATAGGCTGTGTCGTCCTTTGCATCGTTGCAGAATTGATGGCGTCAGTGCACACGAGCAGCCCGTCCGTCCGGCGGCGCCGTCTTTGGCGCATGCGAAGGCAACGACGGGGGAGACCCCCGTTCGGTGGCGTCAGCAAATCGGATGAGAAAGTCTCGCGGGACGGCTTCAATGGCGTCGGCATGGAACTATTCAAGCTTCATGCCAAGCGCGATATCGTAAAAAATATCGAAATATGAATAGGTTATAGATATTGCGTCACCCTGCCGCAGGGCCGTTCCGCATGTGAAATTTGCGATCTGCTCAATTCTTGTGCGTCGCACAAGTCTTGTGCAACAGCACAAGCAAGCGGCCTGTTATCGGCGCGGGATAAGATCAGGAAACGATCCATCCTGTTGATATTGCTTCACTCTTCTGGCGCACCCGAACGGCACGCAACTTGCACCTCCCTGATGGTCAACGAAGACTGCGGCTTGCCGCATTGTTGCAGCCTCTGGCGGCTGCATTCGGAAGCTCAACTGCTTCGCGGCCCTCGCCGGCTCAGTCCTCGTGACGCGATTCCCAAGGCTTCCAGACTTTTCCATAGCCCTCGTGCGCGGCAGGCCAGCCCGCACGGCCAATGATGTTCAGCCGCGCTCTCCTCGAGGGTGTGTCGATCTCACTTACGAAGCAAAAGGAACCATTGATGTCGTATCTCGCGCCTTCGGAATTCGTCACCAAGATGGTGGATGCGGGCGAGTCCAAGATCTTCATGTCCACCCGGGATACCATCATCCGCGCCTACATGGCCGGCGCCATCCTGGCACTGGCGGCCTGGTTCGCCGTCACGATCAACGTCAACACCGGCCAGCCGCTGGTCGGCGCGCTGCTGTTTCCGGTCGGTTTCGTCATGCTGTACCTGCTGGGCTTCGATCTGCTCACCGGCGTGTTCGTGCTCTCGCCGCTCGCCCTGATCGACAAGCGTCCGGGCGTCACCTTCAGCGGCGTGCTGCGCAACTGGGGCCTGGTGTTCGTCGGCAATTTCGCCGGCGCCTTCACCGTGGCCTTCATGATGGCCTTCGTCACGACCTTCGGCTTCACGCAGGACCCCGACAAGGTCGGCGCAGCCATCGGCAATATCGGTGAGGGCCGAACGCTGGGCTATGCCGCGCATGGTGCGGCCGGCATGGCGACGCTGTTCATGCGCGGCATGCTCTGCAACTGGATGGTCTCGACCGGCGTCGTCGGCGCCATGATCTCGACCTCGGTTTCCGGCAAGGTCATCGCGATGTGGATGCCGATCCTGGTGTTCTTCTACATGGTGTTCGAGCATTCCGTGGTGAACATGTTCCTGTTCCCGTCGGGCCTGATGCTCCATGCAAAGTTCTCGATCATGGACTATCTGATCTGGAACGAGATCCCGACCGTGCTCGGCAACCTCGTCGGCGGCCTCGCCTTCACCGGCATGACCCTCTACGCCACGCACGTCATGACCCTGCCGAAGCGCCAGGCCGACAAGGCTGCGAAGCCCCGCGTTGCGGCCTGATCGAATCCATCTCGACAGGGGAGCCTTGCCCGATCAGGGTGAGGCTCCCCTTTGCCGGTGATGACGATGACTCGTGGACTCCTGATCTCGGTCGGCCAGCACTCCGACAAGGGGCGCAAGCCCGTCAACCAGGACTTTCACGGTGTCCTGATTCCGGAAGAGCCGCTGCTCAGCCTGAAGGGCATCGCCGCGGTTCTCGCCGACGGCATCTCCAGCAGCACGGTGAGCCAGATCGCCAGCGAGTCGGCGGTCAAGAGCTTCCTGATGGATTATTACTGCACGTCGGAATCCTGGACGGTGAAGACCTCCGCCCGCCGCGTGCTCGACGCGACCAATTCCTGGCTGCACGCGCAGACGCGCAAGAGCCAATATGCCTATGACCGCGACAAGGGCTATGTCTGCACCCTCAGCGCCATGGTCATCAAGGCGACCACCGCTCACATCTTCCATGTCGGCGACTGCCGCGTCTACCGCGTCGCCGGCAAGGCGCTCGAGCAACTGACCGACGATCACCGCATCATCGTGTCGTCGGAGCAGACCTATCTCGGCCGCGCGCTCGGCATCAATCCGCAACTCGAGATCGACTACCAGGCGTTCGAGATCGAGGCCGGCGACACTTTCCTGCTGGCAACCGACGGCGCCTATGAATTCGTCGATGCGCGTTTCATCACGAGTGCCATCAACGAGCATGCGGCCGAGCTCGACGGGGCGGCGAAGGCGATCGTCGAGGAAGCCTACCGGCGCGGCAGCGACGACAACATCACCGTCCAGATCCTGCGCATCGACGCAGTGCCGCAGCGTGAGCCGGCCGGCATCTTCAATCAGACCTCCGAGCTGCCGCTTCCCCCGCTGCCGGAGCCGCGGACGATCTTCGACGGTTACAGGATCGTCCGGGAGATCCACGGCAGCAGCCGCAGCCATATCTACCTTGCCGTCGACGCCGAGACCGAGGAGCCGGTCGCGCTCAAGCTGCCCTCGATCGACCTGCGCGACAACGCCGCCTATCTCAAGCGCTTCCTGATGGAGGAGTGGATCGCGCGCCGGATCGACAGCCCGCACGTGCTGAAACCACTGTCACAGTCGCGGCGGCGCAGCTATCTCTACGTCGCGACCGAATTCGTCGAAGGCCAGACCTTGAGGCAGTGGATGACCGACAATCCACGCCCGGATCTCGAAACAGTCCGCGGACTGGTCGAGCAGATTGCCACGGGCCTGCGCGCCTTCCATCGCATGGAGATGCTGCATCAGGACCTCCGGCCCGACAACATCATGATCGACAAAACCGGCACCGCGAAGATCATCGACTTCGGATCGGTCAGGGTCGCCGGCGTCGCGGAGGCCGCGCCGCAGGACGCGGCCGACGAAATCCTGGGAACGGTCCAGTATACGGCACCGGAATATTTCCTCGGCGAAGGTGGCTCCCCACGCTCCGACATGTTTTCGCTGGCCGTGATTTGCTACCAGATGCTGACCGGAAAGCTTCCCTACGGCACCCAGGTCGCCAGGATCCGGCGCAAGTCGGACGTGCGGCGGCTCAAATATCGCGCCGCAGACGACGACCGCAACGTGCCGGCCTGGGTCGACGGCGCGCTCCGCCGCGCGCTCCATCCCGATCCCTACAAGCGGCACGAGGACCTGTCGGAATTCGTCTTCGAGCTTCGCACGCCCAATCCGGCCTATCTGGACACGCGGATCACACCGCTCCTGGAGCGCAGCCCGCTGATGTTCTGGAAGCTGACCTCGGCGGCGCTCGCCTGCGCCGTCGTCGTGCTGCTGGCGCTGCTGCACGCGCGATAGAGCGTAAGGGCGGAAGCGGCAGCTTCTGACGGTCATGCGGAAATTTTATCGTTCGTCAGAGAATTGACGCCGAGGTTATCGGCGCCGACTTTCCGCCAGCGTAATAGCGCCTGCAGCCACTAGGACAACAACGATGACCGTGGCAAGCGCCTCCGCCGAGGCCAGGGTGTCGTACCAGCTGTTCCAAAGCTCAAGCATGCGCTGGCCTCTATCGAGCGCCGCCCATCAGCGATAAAATACACCTTGTCAAAAGGACGCGCCTTCGCGCGCAAGTACAATGCTGCGTTTCGTCGCGTGCGCTTTGATCGCGCGGCAACGTGACCCATGCCGGCCGCCGGAATATCGAGCGAACGTCGTTGCGGTCGCTGCGTGGTGAGATCGCCCGCGGCGATGTCGAAGATGTTGACTAACTGTGAAGTGGTTTACATCCTAGGGTTCTTGGCTCGCGCTAAAGTGGCGAAGGCTTCTTACTTTGAAGGAGGCATCCAATGCTCGCGGCAATCAAATGGAACTCCCGATATAACGCTCGCGAATGGGTGATGAAGGCTGGGGCGCTCGTCGTCCAACTCCGCGCACCGAATGCAGACCGACAGAACGGTGAAAGTAAGTCAGGGCGGCCACTCTGGAAACACTTCGACGACACCCATCATTGGGACTCAACCGCGGAGGAATGGGTCCCGAATCCCGATCGGTGATCGTGCAACACATTGTGCGTCGCACCGGCCGAATTCCGAGACTTCAAGATCCCTATCGCTGACGGGCCCGTCGAGCGGTGGTCTGACGTCCGTATCACGGACTGACGCAGTCGGCGCTATTGGACTTGATCGTAGGCAACTGCCAGCTCGCAGGACCGGTCCCGGACGTCGTACGCGTCCGGACTGCCGCGGCATCCCAGCTGCCCGTCACGCCCGCTCCACAGCCTTCACACCGAGCGGCTTCGGAGCCATGCCGGCGCCGGGCTTGAGGTGGAATTCGTAAGTCATCAGATGCCATTGCCCGCTCGCCGTGGTGCCGTCGGGCATCGCGGGATCGGTGCGCGGCTCGACCTTGGCGACGAGGTCGTCCTTGACGCCGAACACCACGTCGGAATCCAGATATTTGTCGCCGTCCATGAACACGTGGGTGATCAGCGGCTCGTAGCCCTTGGCGTTGACCAGGAAGTGCACATGCGCGGGCCGCATCGGATGGCGATTGGTCTGCAGGATCATCTCGCCGACCGGGCCGTCGGTCGGGATCGGGTAGCTGCACGGCAGGATGGTGCGGAAGAAGAAGCGGCCGTCGCCATCCGTCATGAAGCGCGCCCGCGCCGAGGCGCCGACCTCGTCGTAATTCGCTTTCTGGGAATCGTAGAAGCCGTCATCATCGGCATGCCAGACGTCGACGGGGACATTCGCGAGCGGCTTGCCCTTGAGATCGGTGACGCGGCTCTGCACGAACATCCGCTCGCCGGTGAGGTTGTTCGGGGAGATGTCGGTGCCGTGCGCGGTCACCTTGTGCTCACCGACATAGAACGGGCCGAGCACCGTCGTCTGGGTGGCACCCTCGCGATCGCGATGATTGACCGCATCGACCAGCATGGAGACCCCGAGCACGTCGGACAGCAAGATGAATTCCTGGCGGGTGTCGGTGCATTTTTGGCCGGTACGGGTCAGGAAGTCGATGGCGTATTCCCATTCCTCGAAGGTGACGCCAGTCTTGCTCACGTATTCGTGCAGGGACTTCACCAATTCCTGGACCAGGAATTTTGCACGCGGATTCGGCGTCTCGTCGAAGCTTCGGACGACGGCTTCGGTGAGGTCGGTCTCGTTGAACTGGGTCATGGTGCGTTTGCCCTCGCATTTTTCTCGTTGGCCCCCATTGGCAGTCCTTGGGGTTCCCTGGAGGCGTTCCAGGGCGGAGCCTACACCAGTCGGCGGCCTCGCGTTAAGCGCGACCGGGTTGGATTGAGGCCGCCATTTCGGCTATCAACGCCTGACAAAATCGCCCGGAGGAACTGATGCTCGCCCCTACCCCCGCTTCGCCCGAATCCGTGGGCATGTCCAAGGCCGCGCTCGACCGCATCGATGCGCATCTGAAGAACCGGTACATCGATGCCGGCCGCTTCCCGGGCACGCATCTGCTGGTCTACCGCCGCGGCAAGGTCGCGCACAGCTCGGTTCAGGGCTTTGCCGATGTCGAGCGCAAGGCGCCGGTCAAGGACGACACCATCTACCGCATCTATTCCATGACCAAGCCGCTCACCAGCATCGCCTTCATGATGCTGGTCGAGGAAGGCCTCGTCGCGATCGACGAGCCCGTGGCCAAATACATTCCGGAATGGAAGGACCTCGGCGTGTTCGTCGCCGGCACCTCGCCGGCCTTCCTGACCCGGCCACCGTCCCGGCCGATGCTGATCGTCGACCTGCTGCGGCACACCGCCGGTCTCACCTACGGCTTCCAGCAGCGCTCCAACGTCGATGCCGCCTATCGCAGCGAGAAGATCGGCGAGGTGGAGAAATCCGGCACGCTCCAGACCATGATCGAGGCACTGGCGAAGATTCCGCTGGAGTTCTCGCCCGGCGAGTCCTGGAACTACTCGGTCGCGACCGACGTGCTCGGCTACCTCATCGGCAAGATCTCCGGGATTCCCTTCGAGCAGTTTCTACGGACACGCATTCTCGACCCGCTCGGCATGATCGACACCGATTTTCACGTGCCGGCCGCCAAGGCGCACCGCTTCGCGGCGTGTTACTCGGCCGATCCCGGTGGCGGCATGACCTTCCATGCCGGTCAGCGCCGCGAGGGCCTGACGCTTCAGGACGACCCTGCGACCAGTTCATTCCTGTCGCCGCCTTCCTTCATCTCCGGCGGCGGCGGCCTCTGCTCGACGACCGCCGATTATCTCACCTTCTGCCGGGCTCTGCTCAATGGCGGCGAGCTTGGTGGTGTCAGGCTGATCGGGCCGAAGACGCTGGCGCTGATGACGAGCAACCACATTCCCGGCGGTCGGGCGCTGCCGGAAGTGTCACGGTCGCTGTTCTCCGAAGCGACCTATAACGGCATCGGCTTCGGTCTCGGCTTCGCCGTGACCATGCGCCCGGCGGAGACGCTGATTGCCGGCAGCCCCGGTGAATATAATTGGGGCGGCGCGGCCACGACCTCGTTCTGGATCGATCCGGCCGAGGAGCTGATCACGATCTTCATGACGCAGGTTCTGCCGTCGAGCGCCTATCCGCTCCGCCGCGAGCTGCGCAGCATGGTCTACGCCGCGATCACCGAGAGCAATCTGTAACCCATTGAACTGATCCCGCGGCCGACGGCCGCGGGGGCGCACGATCGGACGCTCATTTGAGCATCTCCGGCACGATCAGGCGCGGCAGGAACAGTGACACGCTCGGCCAGACGATGACCGCTGCCAGCACGAGGAGCATCGGAACCAGCATGATCACCGTGTCCTTCAGCGCATAGCGCAGCCGCACGCCGGCGACCGAGCAGGCGATCATCAGACATAGTCCGTAAGGCGGCGTCACCAGTCCGAAGGCCAGCGATACGATGGATATGATCGCGAACTGGACCGGATGAAGATCGACGGACTTGGCCAGCGGCTCCAGCACGGTGCCGACGATGATGATGGCCGGAATGGCGTCGAGGAAGCAGCCCACCACCAGAAAGCAGAAGCAGATGAAGAAGCCGGCCGTGACGCTGCCCATGCCCCAGGTCGAGACGTTGGCCAAAAGCTCCTGCGGAATCCTGTAATAGGCAAGCAGCCAGCCGAACGCACTTGCGGTACCGACACAAAACAACGCGACGCCGGCAAGGCGGCCGGTGTCGAGCAGGGTCTTGTACAATTCGCGTGGACCCATCTCGCGGTAGAAGAACGCCGAGAGCGCCACGGAATAGAGCACCGCGACGCAGGCGGACTCGGTCGCGGTGAACCACCCGAGCAGGATGCCGCCGACGATGATGAACGGCGTCATCAGGGCCGGTATCGACCGCCAGATGGCGCATCGCATCTCGACCCACGTCGATTTCGGATAGGTCGGGTAGCCGCGCCGCACCGCGTAGATGTGCACCGTCGCCATCTGCGCGCCCGCGATCAGCAGGCCCGGCACGATGCCGGCCAGATACATCGCCGCAATCGAGGTCGAGATCAGCCCGCCCCACACGATCATGAGGATCGACGGCGGGATGATCACCGCCAGAACCGCCGACACCGCCGTGATGGCGATGGAAAACGAGAGATCGTAGCCCTCCTTGGTCTGCGCATCGATGAAGATTTTTGATTGGCTCGCCGCGTCGGCGGTCGACGAGCCCGAGATGCCGGCAAAGAACACCGACAGCACGACGTTGATCTGTGCCAGCGATCCCGGCCAGTGCCCGACCATCGAGCGCGACAACCCCACCAGGCGATCAGTGATGCCGCCGATGCTCATCAGATTCGCCGTCAGCAGGAAGAACGGCACCGCCAGCAGAATGAACGAATTGTACGCATTGAAGGTTTCCTGCGCGAGCGTCATCAGCGACAGACGCGGCTCGATCAGCAGGATCGGCACGCAGGCAAGGCCGAGCGCGAAGGCGACCGGCACGCGCACGATGAGCAGGCCGATGAAAACCCCGAACAGCACCATCGCGGCCTGTCCGGCAGAGAGTACATTGCCGCTCATCGCCGTGCCTCGACCAGAACGCGCATTTCATCGATGATCTGTTCGCCCGCAAAGACGATCCACGTCGCGCCGGTCACGGGCCAGGCGACGTGGATCAACCAAAGCGGCAGATCGGCTAGCTCCGAAGTTCTGTTCCAGGCAAAGTGGGTGAACTCGAGGCCGGCCGACACGAACACCAGCGCCAGCACCAGCACGCCGAGCCGCGCGAGGATCCGCACCGCAGCCTCCGACCGCCGCGACAGGTCCGGCCACACGTCGACTTCGAAATGCTGCGCTTCCCGCACACCGACCATCGCGCCGATCATGATCGTCCAGACGAACAGGAAGCGCGCCATCTCCTCCGTCCAGATGTAGGACGGAATGAAGGGCGTGTAGCGCGAGATGATCTGCAGCGTCACGGGGATGACGAGAATGCCGACGCAGGCCGCGAGCAGGATCTCCAGCAATTTCGCATAGGCCGCCGTGACGCGGCGCCACAGCGACGGTGTGGACGGGACGGGCGTTTCGGACATTGGGGCTCCGTGCGGGCAGCTCATCCGCCACGGCCGGGCAAGAAGCGGGGCTTGCCCGGACATGCCGTCGGCGGATGCAACGAGCTCAGGCGACGTTGATCTTCTCGAAAATGCCCTCCGCGCCGATCTCCTTGGCGTAGGTGGCCATCACGGGGTCGGCGAGCTTCTTCATGGCGTCCCGCTCCTCGAAGGGAACGCGCTTGAGCTTGCCGGCCTTCTCGAGCGTGTCGAGCTTGATGACCTCTTCGCTCGACTCCAGCTGACGGCCGTAGTCGCCGGCCTCCTTGCCGGCCTTCATGATCGCGTCCTGCAAATCCTTCGGCAAGGTCTTCAGCGTCTTCACCGAGAAGCAGATCGGCCGGATCGATACGGCGTGCTGGGTCAGGTTGAGATGCGGGGCCACTTCGTAGAACTTCATCGCCTCCACGCCGGCCGCCTCGTTTTCGCCGGCCGATATCACACCGTTCTGGATCGCATTGTAGATTTCGTTGTAGGCGATCACGGTCGGGCTCATGCCGACCGCTGCAAAGGTCTTCGACCAGATCGGCGCGCCCTGCACGCGAACCTTGAGGCCTTTGAGGTCGGCGAGATTCTTGAGCGGCTTGTTGGCGAAGATGTTACGGATGCCGCCGCCGGAATAGCCGATCAGAACGACCTCCGCCTTGGCCGCGACCTCATCGGCGATCGGCGCCAGGATATTGGCTTCGACGACCTTGTTCATGTGCTCGATGCCCTTGAACACGAACGGCGCATCGATGAACGGAGCCGCCTTGGCGAAGGTCGACATGTGGGCCGGCGAGACGATGCCGTAATCGACCGCCTTGCCCTGCGACATGTACTCGAAATACTGCTTCTCGAGGCCGAGCGAGGAGTTCCTATGCAGCGTGAAATTGACGGGCTTGCCGTAATACTTCTTCACCAGCTCCTCGAACCGGATCAGTGCCCGGTTGAAGGCATGGTCGTCGTTGAATTGCACCGCGCCGTTCAGCGTGATCGGCGCTTGCGCCCTGAGGATCGACGGCATGCCGATCGTAGCCGCCGCAGTGGTTGCACCGATACCAGCGAGAAATGATCTTCGCTTCATCGTCTCCCCTCCCTTTGATGCCCCGGCCCTGTCGCCGGGCCGTGAGCGCAGCCGGCATGCGGCCTGCGAGAGGGAAGCGTATGAAAAACTTCGGCGGGACGGAAGTCATTTCGCGTTCGCCGGAGGTACTCTTCGTCGCAGGACTGCTCCAGCGCGACCTGCTGCACTGCAACTTCCCGCCGCATGGGCGGGCCTCCCCTAGGAAACGGGAAGACGTGCCGACCTGTGCGCTGCACGCAGAGACCGGCTCGTCTTCCACGACAGATCTAGTGCATGTGACCAATCAGATAGATGCCGCCGCCGACCAGAATGATCGCTGGCACGGCCCAGAGAATAAGTACCGGCATCACTGTCCTCCTCAATTGGACGTGCAGACCTTCACGGTCCTCATGCCGCTCTCGGCTTCGGTGCGCGACTTGTAGATCGTGCCCGACGGGCTGACGACGGTCATGGACGTGTCCATCGGCTTCTTGTCGACGACGGTGCACTTCTTCGTCTTGACGTCCTGCACGACGTAGAACTCGTCGGCCGCGAACGCCGGCAGGGACAATGCAGCAAGCATCAGCGCTGCGGTCGCTATTCTCAGCTTCATTTTCTTCTCCTCCAATCGCCGGGCTTTCCGACCCGGTCGACTTGCAAACGGGATAAAATGGCACTTTGTTCCTAGGCATTGGAACGCCGTTCGCGGTGAGATGTTGTTGCGGCGCTTATTCCCGTGAGGAGGACGAGATGAAGAAGTTGTTCCTGCTATCCGCCGCGGCGGTGTTGATTTCGACCGGTGCATTCGCGCAATCCACCGTGGTGACCACCACCGGAACCGGTCACGCTGCGGCAGTTCAGATCGAGCCGGAATATCGCACGAAGATCAAATCCTACGTCACCGAGCACCGCGTTCGCCCGGTCACGACGAAGGAAAAGATCATCGTCGGCGCCACCGTGCCGAGCGACGTCGAACTGGAGGCCGTGCCGTCGGATTGGGGCCCCTCCCTCACGAAGTATCGCTACGTCTATTCCGGCGAACGCGTGATGCTGGTGGATCCCGGCTCGCGCACTGTCGTTCAGGAAATCGATTGATCAAGGCCGGAGGGCGACCGCCTCACAGGCGGCCGCCCTCCCCGAGTTGACCGCATGACATCGCATCGAGAGGCTCGGATCGCCGGGCTGAGTCTGCGCCATGTGTCTGCGACCGACCGCAATCGGCATTGAGCTGAAGCGCAGGCGTCCCGGACTGCACTGCAAAATCCGGGCGCTCGACCGCTCGCGGACGCGAAAATCGTGGCGCCGCGCAAGTCCCGCCCGTATGGTCTCGCCAAAATCATAATCCGGCGCCGCTGCGCCGGAACCGGGACGCCCGCGTTTGTCAAAGCTCACCTTGCCGGTCCGGCTCGCTCTTCTGGTCACGGGAACGATGTTGCCGCTGATCGTCTTTGCGGTCGGCATTGCCGTCTACAATTACAGGCAGGACCGAAGCGACGCGACCCTCCGCGTGCTGGAGAACGTGCGCAGCATGCGCCTCGTGCTGGATTCCGAGGTGCAGCGCATGACCGGCGGCCTGCAGGTCCTTGCGCTGACCAATTCGCTGCGCAACGACGACTTCCAGACCTTCCGCCGCATCGCGCTCGGTTTCGTCGAGCAATACGGCAAGGGCGGCCTCGTGCTGATCTCCGACCGCAAGGGCCGGCTATTGTTTTCCTCCGCAACGGAGGACACCGCAAGCCCGCCGCCACGCGGCCATCTCGAGATCATCGAAAAGGTGTTCGCGACAAGGTCGCCGCAATATTCCGACCTGTTCACCGGCGCGATCAACGGGCGACAGGTGCTCACCGTCGAGGTCCCGGTGTTCCGCGACGGCGAGGTGATCTACGACCTCTGCTTCAGCCCGCCGATCAGGATATTCCAGGATCTGGTGGAGAAGCAGCGGCCCGATCAGCTCTGGACGGTATCGCTGCTCGACACCAGGGGCATCGTATTCGCGCGCGTGCCGAACCCCGGCGAAAACTTCGGCAAGCGCGCTTCACCCTCGCTCTATGCCGAGATGTTTCGCAGCAGCGAGGCATCGCTTCCGACGGTGTCGCTCGACGGCGTCGCCCTGGCCGCAGCGTACACGAGGTCGCACCTCACGGGCTGGACGGTCGCCGCCGGTGTCGCCGAGAGCTCGCTGATCGCGCCGCTCTGGCGCAACATCGCGATCACCAGCCTGATCGGCGGCATCCTGCTGCTGACCGGCCTGACCTTCGCGGTCAGGATGGCGACCACGATCGCGCGCGGCGAGATGCTGCACGATCTCCTGATCGAGGAGCTCAACCATCGCGTCAAGAACACGCTGGCCTTGATGCAGGCGATCGCGGTGCAGACCTTCCGCAGCGCCAGCCGGGACGAGCGGGCGAAGTTCGAGGGCCGGCTCGGCGCGCTGGCCGAAGCGCACAACCTGCTGAGCCAGGAGAAATGGGCGGGCTCCGAGCTCCGGGACGTGATCGCCCGCGCGACTCGGCCGTTCCTGCTGAGCAATCCCGACCGCATCCGCATGGCCGGTCCCGCGGTGCCGCTGTCGCCGCGGCTTGCCGTGGTGCTCTCGATGATCGTGCACGAGATCGCCACCAACGCCGCGAAATACGGCGCGCTGTCCAACGAGACCGGACGGGTGACGCTCGACTGGGAGGTCATCGCCGATACGCCGAAGCCGCGGCTGCGGCTGATCTGGACCGAGATCGGCGGGCCGCCGGTGACGGCGCCGGTGCAGCGCGGCTTCGGCTCGCGCCTGATCGAGCGCAGCGCGCGCGACCAGCTCGGCGGCGAGGCCACCGTCGACTTCCTGCCACGCGGCGTGGTCTGCACGGTGACGTGCATGCTCGACGAGGCGCGGTGAAGGAGAAGGATTGGCCGTGAAGATCACCAATGGCGCGGACATCCTCGAGGCAAGGCTCTCGCAGCCGGCCTAGCAGACGATCACGAAAGCCCGGGAGCGCCCCTGGGACCGGCCTTCATCGCGGCCTGCACGGCATACGCGCCGGGTCCATAGAATGCGATGAGAGCAAGCGCGCCGAGCAGGCCGAGATTCTTCAGGAAGTTGATGGTCTGCATCACGACCGCAGCCTCCGGCACGGCCCAGAAATTGTGGAACATCAGCGTCGCGGCAATCGTGAACGGAAGCAGGACCATCGCCGCCTGACGTGCGAACAGCCCAAACAGAAGGGCCATGCCGCCTCCGAGTTCGACCGCAATCGCGCCCGCGGCGAGAACGGCGCCGAGCCCATCCGCTCCTCCCGGAAGCCTGCCGGCGGTCACGGCAAATGCCAGCACCTTTCCGACGCCGCTGTAGAGAAACAGCGGCGCGATCGCGACGCGCGCGAACAGGAGCACCCAGGCATCGAACTGGCCTGCGGTCTCGGCGGAACGGGTGGATATCGGCATTCGGGATCTCCTTCTAGTTTTCGTCGGTGAAAGCGGAGGGATGATCGACATCGCCCCATGGATGGATCGACGCACCCCGTCACTCCGCGGCCGCGACATCGGCCGTCGGCTGGCGCGTGGCAGCGGCAAGACCAAGCGATCCAATCGCCAGCGCGCCGACGATCGACGCTCCGCCGATCGCCCAGAACACGGCATCCGGACCGCCGGTGGCTTGCTGCAGGAGACCGATGACATAGGGTCCGAGGATCGCTCCGACCCGGCCGATGCCGAGCTCCATCCCGACGCCGCTGGCACGGAAACAGGTCTCGTACGAGCCGGCGGTGAAATTGTTGAGGACGTGCTGCGCGCCGATGATGCAGAAGCCGGCGATTGCGACGATGGCGAGATTGACGCCGTGACCGCTGAGGAAGACGAGCGCCAGCACGGCGATCCCGCCGCTCAGCCACCATGTCGCCAGATAGCGCGGTGTCAGCGCAAAATTGCGGTCGGCCAGCATGGCCAGCGTGAGACCGCCGATGAAGGACATCGCCTGCATCAGGGCCCCGAAGCCGAACGAGGCGGCAAAGGTCTCGCCGCGCTTCAGCATCACCGTCGGAATCCAGCCGGTGAGACCGAAGATCGCGAACAGGCTCAGGAACGCCGTGACCCAGATGGTCAGCGAGACGCCGCGATAGCGCGGACCGAGCAAGGCACCGATCGTGCTCTGCGGCGTCCCGCCGCGGGCCGTGGCAAATGTCGCATTCTGGTAGACCGACGCCCGCTCCGGCCGCAACCGCGCAAGCAGCGCGCGCAGCTCCGGGACCCGCGACCGGGTGGCCAGGAATTGCGGGCTTTCGGGCAGAATGGCGTGGGCCACGAAGGTCAGCGGGATCGACAACGCGCCGACGTAATAGAGGATCTGCCAGCCATGTTGCGGCGTCAGGAAAACGCCGACGAGGCCGGCGCAAACGCCGCCGAGCGACCAGCCCAGCGTTACGCCCCAGAGCGAGAACGTGTTGCTGACACGCCTGGGCGCAAGCTCGTTGATGAAGGTCGTTCCCAACGGCAGCAGCACGCCGAGGCCGAGCCCGGTGACGAATCGAAGGGCGCAGTAGCTCCAGAAATCGTTCGCCAGCACGGCGGTCAGCAACGTGAAGACGTTGACGATCCACAAGCCCGCAAGCAGCGTGCCGCGCCGGCCGAAGCGATCCGCCACGCCGCCATGGCCGATGGCGCCGAACAGGAATCCGACGAGACCCGAACTCACCAAAAGCCCCGCCTGGCTTGGTGCGAGCGCCCAGGGCTGGACCACGTAATGGATGACATAGGCCGGATTGAAGGTGTCATAGCCGTCGAACAGCGTGATGAGCGTGATGAGAATGCCGAGCAGCTTGTGGAACGGACCGATCGAAGCGCCGGACAGTTCCTCACGCACGTCGATTTCGGACGAGATGCTCACGAGTTTCCTCCATGGAAATTGATGACGTCTTCTGCTCTGCGGCAGATTGAATTGATGCCTCGCCGAGCCCGAACAGGGCGCGCGCGTTGTCGCGGCCGATCTTGATGCGGTCGCCTTCGGAGATCGCAGCCGTGTCGAACCAGTCGGCGGCGTGGTCGATGTTCTCGAACGGCCAGTCGGCGGAGAAGAGGATGCGGTCGGCGCCGATCTCGAGCATCGCGTCGATCAGCGTCTGGGTGCGGAAATTGCCCGACGTGGTGATGTAGAAATTTTCCCTGAAGTAGTCGGCGATCTTGCGCCGCGCCGGATAGACATTCTGCGCCCGCATCCACTTGTTGTGATTGTCGACGCGCCACATCGAATAGGGCAGCCCCTCCCCCATGTGGCCGAGGATGATCTGGAGCCGCGGGTGCGCGTCGAACAGGCCCGAGCCCATCAGCCGCAACGCATGCACCGCGGTCTCCTGCCCGAACGCCCAGGTCGGGCCGAGCAGCCAGCGATGCCCCTCGTAGATCGCCGCGTCCTTCGGCAGCGGATTGCGCGGATGCAGATAGAAGGGAACGCCGAGACGCTCGACCTCCGACCAGAACGGCCAGAACTCCTTGCGATCGTAATAGATGGCCTGATCGACACCGGCGAGTTCGCTGAAGCCGTTGACGAGCGCGCCGCGAAAGCGAAGCGCGCTGACGCAACGATCGAGTTCACGCGCCGCCGCCTCGGGATCCTGCATCGGCAGCGCCGCGAGGCCGCGAAAGCGGTCAGGCCGTCTGGCGACCTGCTCGGCGAGAAAGTCGTTGGCGCGGCGCGACAAGTCCAGCGCCCGGTTGCGATCGGGAATGGCCTGCACGGCCGGCGCGTTCAGCGACAGCAGCATCATCTCGATGCCGTGGGCGTCCATCTCGGCGAGCCGGCGATCATGGATGTCGAGCAGCCGCGCCTTCAGCTCGACCCAGTCCTCGGTCGGCGCGAAGCCCGCGCTGTCCTGGACGGTCTCGTCCATCGCGAAGTGCTCCTCGAGCGCAATCTTTCCCTGCATGGCGTCGTTCCTTCGGCTCCGCTTTCGGCGTTGACAAAGCAAAGCGCCTGATCCAGATACTTGTCAATGAGAACGTTGTATTTGCAAATGATTGATATGCAAATATTGCACATGCGAAGGTTGGCGCTTATTCCGGGCGGAGCTCTCCCGCCAGAACCCAAGCCCGGACCTAAACTCATGTACCGATTTTCAAATTCGCTTCCCTATCTGCTCGCCCGGCTCGGCGTGCGCATGGGTGACCTCTTCGCGCGCGTGATCCGTCACGAGAAGTTGACGCTTCCGATGTACCGCGTGCTGGCCGCTCTATCCGAGCAGGGTCACCCGCTGCGTCTCGGCGAAATCGCCGAGCTGACATCGGCCGACGTATCCACCTTGTCGCGCATCGTCGCGGAGATGAGCCGCGCGGGCCTCTTGACGCGCGACCGTCCCGAGAACGACCAGCGCAGCCTCCAGGTCGTCCTGACGCCCAGGGGCACCGAGCTGGCGGGAAGGCTGATGCCGCTCGCGGCCTATTATGAAGAGGTCGTCACCGGCAGCATGTCCGCCAAGGAAGCGGCGGAGCTCAAGCGCGTGCTGGTCGAGCTCTACAAGAACATCGACCGGCTCGAGCAGGAAGTCGAAGCCGGATCGATCAAGATCCCGCCGCCGGCGCGGTCGAAGGAAATCCGCGACGAGCGGCCCGAGGCGAAAGCGAGGGCGAGCCAGCCGCGCAGCAAGACATCAAGAAAATAGGGAAAACGAAGGAGAGGCCATGCGACAGGATCCCATCATCATTGCAGGCGGCGGCATCGGCGGGCTCGCAGCCGCGATCGCGCTGGCGCAGAAGGGTTTCCAGGTCACGGTCCTCGAGCGCGCGTCGCGCTATCAGGAGATCGGCGCCGGCATTCAGCTCGGCCCCAACGCATTTCACGCCTTCGATCGTCTCGGGCTCGGCGATGCCGCGCGCGCGATTGCCGTCTTCATCGACAAGCTCCGCCTGATGGACGCGATCTCGGCGGAGGAGATCACCCATGTCGATCTCACCAGCTATTTCCGCCAACGCTTCGGCAATCCCTACGCAGTGGTCCATCGTGGCGACCTGCACGGCATCTTCGTCCGCGCCTGCGAGGCGCATCCCAATGTCACACTGCGAACCGACTGCGACGTGGTCGCTTATGAGCAGACCGGCAC
The DNA here is from genome assembly GCF_054185205.1 of Bradyrhizobium sp. 14AA. Taxonomy (NCBI): domain Bacteria; kingdom Pseudomonadati; phylum Pseudomonadota; class Alphaproteobacteria; order Hyphomicrobiales; family Nitrobacteraceae; genus Bradyrhizobium; species Bradyrhizobium sp. 14AA. Next base: position 248,189 of record NZ_JAVAYM010000011.1, read on the forward strand.
ACAGGCCTCGGCAACGCTCAAGTCCGGCGAGCGCGTCACCGGATGCCTGCTGATCGGCGCGGACGGGCTTCGTTCCCGCATTCGCCAGCAGATGATCGGCGACGGCGCGCCGCGGATTGCCGGCCACACCACCTATCGCTCGGTCATCCCGACCGAACAGATGCCCGAGGATCTGCGCTGGAACGCGGCGATGCTATGGGCCGGCGCGAAGTGCCACCTCGTGCACTACCCGCTTTCGGGCTGGAAGGTGTTCAACCTCGCGATCACCTGTCACAACGACCCGACGGAGGCTTTCGCCGCAAGGCCCGTGACCCACGAGGAGGTCCTTGCAGGTTTTCGCGACGTGCATCCGCGCGCGAAGGCGATCATTCATCACGGACGGGACTGGAAGGCGTGGGTGACCTGCGATCGCGATCCCACCGATCGCTGGATCGACGGCCGCGTCGTTCTGCTGGGCGATGCCGCGCATCCGATGCTGCAATATTTCGCGCAAGGCGCCTGCATGGCGCTGGAGGACGCGGTTTGTCTCGCTGATGAGCTCGACGAGACGCAGGGCGACATCGCACATGCGCTCGATCGCTACAGGAATGCCCGGCTGCTGCGCACCGCACGCGTCCAGCTCCAGGCCCGGGAGCTCGGCACTCACGTCTATCACCCAGCCGGCGTCCACGCGCTGCTGCGCAATCAGCTGATGCGCGAGACCAGCCTGGAGCGCTTCTGCGAAAATCTGGCCTGGCTCTATGAGGACCCGTTCTCCGAGCGGCCGTCAGATGCGGCACGACGAGTTGCGCGGTCCTGAGCCGATCTTACCCGGGCGGGCTTGGCTCTACCCGAACGTCTGCAGCGCCGGGAACGTCTCGAGCAGCCAGATGCTCACATTGGAGACCGCGCCGGTGAGGAAGCCGATGCCGGTGATCACCATCAACACGCCCATGGCGCGCTCGACGTTGACGAGGTGGCCCTTCATGCGCGCGAACAGCGCGGAGAACTGCTCGATCATCAGGGCCGCGATCAAAAAGGGAATGCCGAGTCCGGCCGAATAGACCGCGAGCAGGCCCGCGCCCTTCGTCACCGTGGCTTCGGCCGCGGCGATCGAGAGGATCGCGGCGAGGATCGGGCCGATGCAGGGCGTCCAGCCGAAGGCGAAGGCGAGGCCCATGATATAGGCGCCCCAGAGCCCGACGGGCCTGGGGATCGGCAGCCGTCCCTCGCGCATCAACAGGCCGATGCGCGTCAGGCCCAGGAAGTGCAGGCCCATGACGATGATGACGAGGCCGGCGAGGATCGAGAGCTCGGCCGACCAGGCGCGGATCAATCCCCCGATCAGCGAGGCGCTGGCGCCGAGCGCAACGAACACCGTGGAGAAACCGAGCACGAACAGAAGCGCCGACATCATGATCGCGCGCTTGGAGGCCGCGGACGGCTCGTCGCTCTCGACGTGCTCGATCGTGGCGCCCGTCAGATAGATCAGATAGGGCGGGACCAGAGGCAGGACGCAAGGCGAGAGGAAGCTGACGAGGCCGGCAATCAGCGCCGCCGGGATCGAAACATTTTGCATGACGCAGTCTGAGCCATCTCAGGCACTGGGACGGCGCGCGGGGAATGCGCGCGGCCAGGAGCCGAACCGGCTTTGGTGTAGCCGATGCCGGAGAATGCGCAACAGAGGCGCATGAAACCAGGGCTCCTCCCGATGCCGTCCGTGATCACAGATGCGGCATCGGGACGCGCACAAACCTCGCCAAAAAGCGAGACTCGGCGGCGCGGCTACTTCACCACGCGGAGCAGCGGACGCCGGGGCTGGTCCTGCGTCTGCTTGGAGGGGGGCGGCGGTTCGCTTGCAGCGCTCCGCAGCATTTCGTCGCACAGTGCCTTCAGCTCAGCACTGTCAATTCCTTTGAGTTTCATCCGCACGTCGAGGATGACGATGGACAGCAGCTCGGCCGACTCACGGCTGTTGGTCTCATTGAGAACCCTGCGGCACTCCTCGAGCGTTTCCAGCACCGACTGCAACTGTTCGTCTGAATGCGACACGGCGTTCTTTCCGTTATTTCGGCCTGCGAGACGTGCTTGTAACGACCCCCTCGGCCCCCATGGAGTATCGAGGATAGCACGAGGCCGCTGCGCCTCTGAACATGATTTCAGTGTGTTTCCGTCTTGAAACCGCGGTTCCGCCAGACATCGCCCCGCGGCGCCATTGGCCATGAGCAGAGCAGTCCGGGGCAAAACGTTTTGCGCGCTGTAATTGATCCATTCGAGAAGGCGGCGTCGATGCTCGCGCAAGGACATCCATTCCGGACAGCGCCGACAATCCCGCAGCCATTTCACGGCTCGTAACGGAACTCACGCCACACCCCTCATACGAGCGATAATTCGCCCGATTTTCCCAGCCCTTGGCAGCATTCAGATACCATCTGCGAGGCAGTAAGGATGACGTTCAAAACTCATCACCCCGCAACCCGCCGTGGTTGTGGTTTGCGCCAGATTCTGCCAGTTTAGCGATCTGAAGGGACTTGTATGCACTCCTTGGCGGAAAGGGGCGTTCCATTGGAAGAACGCCCAAAGACAAATATCAGCGGCCTCTCGGATTGGGATACGGCCCGCATATTTCTCGAAGTCGTCCGATGCGGCAGTTTCCGCTCGGCGGCTGAACGCCTCTCCTTGTCGATTAATGCAGTCCGCCGCCGGATCGATGATTTCGAGCGCCAGACCGGCACCACGCTGTTCACCCGCGACGTCCATGGCACTCATCTCACCGATGAGGGCGCACTCGTGGTCTCCGCCGTCGAGCGGATGGAGGCGGCCACCTTCGACGTGCTGCGCGCCAGTGATTCGATGGCCAACGCGCTGTCCGGTGAGGTCCGGGTCGCCGTGACCGAGGGCCTCGGGACGTTCTGGCTCGCCCCGCGGCTGGTCGAATTCCAGCAGGCCTATCCGAAGATCCTGGTCGATCTGCATTGCGCGATGCGCTCGGCCGACGTCTCCCGCCACGAGGCCGACGTCGCCATCCATCTGTCCCGTCCCTCGGCGCTCGACATCAAGCTGGTGCGGCTCGGCCGCATGCATCTGATGTTCTGGGCCTCGGAGAAATACATCGCCAAACACGGCGCGCCGCGCTCGGCTGCGGAATTGATCAAGCACCGCCTGGTGCTGCAATTCGCCGACCAGCTCGCCGCCAAGGAATCCTTCGAGAGCTTCTTCCCGGGCGTTTCGGAACGTGACCTTCTGGTCATGAAGACCAACGTCTCGAGCGCCAACTACTGGGCGGTCGCGAATGGCGCCGGCATAGGCGTATTCCCGAGCTACGCCATTGCGCTTGGCGGGAAGTTGATTCCACTGGAGGTCGAGCTGAACAGACCGCTGGATATCTGGTTGTCCTACCACCCTGGTAGCGGCCGGATTCCGCGCGTGCGGCACATGATTGACTGGCTGATCGACGCTTTCAATCCAGCGCGATTCCCGTGGTTTAAGGAGGAGTTCGTGCATCCGCGCGAATTCAAGGACGTGTATATGGGCGAACCCCTGACCCAGCTCTTCGGGGGATTTTCAACCGAAGAACAACGGTGAGAACGAGTATGAAAACAGCGGCGAAAAGAATGAAGCAGCGCAGTGCCGGCAAGCCGGACATTGAGCTTGGCAAGCGAATCCGTCTGCGGCGCGTCGAGATGAAAATCTCGCAGGCCGAGCTCGGCGAGAAGCTTGGCGTCAGCTTCCAGCAGGTTCAGAAGTACGAGAAGGGCGTCAATCGCGTCGGCGCGGCTCGGCTTCAGCAGATCGCCTCCGCCCTCGACGTGCCCGTGACCTTCTTCTACGACGGCGACAACAAGGCGCGCGAGGTCGAGAGCCTGCTGTTCCTCGATTCGGCCTTCAGCCTCCGGCTGCTGCGCGCCTACAGCAAGATCAAGGACCAGACGGTGCAGCGTCAGCTCGTCTCGCTGATGGAATCGATCGCGGCGAACGAAGACTGAGCCGATCGACGTTCTGGCCTCAATGGCCGATGTTCAATCCGTCGCGTCGCGGGGGCGCGGCTGGATTGAACGAGAGCCGATTGGCTGTATCTGAGCCCGCGCGCGTGCGCGTGGCCTTTCTCGGGGCGGTATGACCGCCCCTTTTTCTTGTCGGCTTCTCGTCCAATTTCTTGCCGTTTCTTGCAGTTCTTGGCTGCTTGGCCGCCATTCGTCGCGGATTTGGCGAACCCATCCCGCCCCTGCCGCGACCCATTCGAGAGAGAACCGCGACGTGCGGGGCTCCCGATTGCGCGGTGCTTAAGGGGACCGCAACCCCGATGCCCTAGCCTCTCGCCGATTTCACGAATCGGCACGCGGCACGGCGGCCCGGGGATTGCCAATGCGAGCGCCCGTCCGGGCCTCGTTCTCATGGGAAGTTGGGACTGGGGAAGATGGGACACATGTCGAAACGCCATGCGATGATCATTGCCGTCGGCGTGCTCGCGAGCGCCTCCGCGTTTGCGCAGAACGAGACCACGGGACAGGCCGGACCGAAGCCGGCGACGGCAGGCACGGTGCCCGCGACCGCCAATCCAGCCCATGCGGCTGCGCCGAAGACTGCAGCGCCGGCGGCCGCCTCGACGGCGGAGAGCCGTTCGGCCGCGGCGCTCGCGCTGACGCACGAGCCGACCTATGACGAAGGCTCGGCCCAGCGCATCAAGGATGCGGCGCTGAGCTATTCGGACCTTGCGGTGCGCGGCGGCTGGCCGACCATTCCCGCGGACGCCAAATTCGCGCCCGGCGTCCAGGGCGCGAGCGACGATTTGCTGCGCAAGCGGCTGATCCTCTCCGGTGACCTTGCCGCGGACAAGGCGAGCGGCGCGTTCGACCAGGATGTTGCGGACGCGGTGAAGCGCTTCCAGGTCCGTCATGGCCTGGCGCCGACCGGCACCATGACGCCGCGCACGATCGCTGCGATGAACGTATCGGTGCAGAAGCGCATCCGGCAGCTGGAGGCATCGCTCCAGCGGCTCGAGAACATGAATTTCGGCTTCGGCCAGCGCTATGTCGTGGTCAACATCCCCGCCGCGTTCGCCGAGGCGGTCGAGAACGACGTCGTGGTGCGGCGCTATCGCGTCATCGTCGGCAAGACCGAGAAGCCCTCGCCGACGCTGACGGCCCAGATCACCAGCGTCGTCCTCAATCCGACCTGGACGGTGCCCTCTTCGATCGCCAAGACCGAGATCTCCGCACATATGCGCAAGGATCCGACCTATCTGTCGCGCATGCACATGGAGGTGCTCGACGCCCACGACAATCCGATCGATCCGCATTCGGTCGACTGGTCGGGCACGCACACACCGAACTTCACCGTGCGCCAGCACAACGGCACGTTCAACGCGCTCGGCGCGGTCAAGATCGACATGCCGAATTCCTATTCGGTCTACATGCACGACACCAACCAGCGCAATCTGTTCAGCGACGACTACCGCTTCGATTCCCACGGCTGCTCGCGCGTCGACAATGTGCGCGATCTCGCGGCGTGGCTGCTCAAGGACCAGCCGAAATGGAGCCGCGCCGCGATCGACGCGGAGATTGCGGGCGGCGAGCACCTCGACGTCGCCATGGCAAGGAAGGTGCCGGTGGCCTGGATCTATCTCACCGCGTGGATGACCAAGGACCAGACCGTCCAGTTCCGCAACGACGTCTATCACCAGGACGAGCAGCTGCTGGAGGCGACCGCCGAAGAAGCGGCGTTCTTCAGCAACGCCGGGAGCCATCCGCTGACCGCGCACATGCACGCAACACAGTAGGCGCGCCATGCAATCGCGCCACAGGCGGATGCAAAGCCGCCTCTCCTGCCGCGGTTGACCCGGGCCACATGCCGGCCGCACATTGCGCCTCGCCAACGACCAGCGAGCGCGCGATGCCCGACATTTTCAGCACGACCGAAACATCCTACGCCGACGGCAAGATCCTCAAGCATGCCGCTGACGGCGTCGGCGTGATCACCTTCAACAATCCCGACAAGCGCAATGCGATGTCGCTGGAGATGTGGGAGGGGTTTGGCGAGGCGCTGACGGCTTTGCGCGACGACGATGCGGTGCGCGTCGTCATCCTGCGCGGCGCCGGCGGCAAGGCGTTCGTCTCAGGTGCCGACATCAGCCAGTTCGAAAAGACGCGGCACAACGCGGCCGCGTCCGAGGAATATGCCAGGCGCAGCGCCGCCCAGCGCGCGCTGCTCGCCGACTATCCCAAGCCGACCATCGCGTGCATCGAGGGCTTCTGCCTCGGCGGCGGCATGCAGGTCGCGATGCTCGCCGACATCCGCCTCGCCGCGCATGGCAGCCAGTTCGGCATTCCCGCGGCAAGGCTCGGCATCGCCTATGGCTTTGACGGGTTGCGGCACCTGGTGTCGCTGGTCGGCCCGTCCTGGGCGCGGCTCCTGATGTACACGGGCATGCGCATCGATTCCGCCGAGGCGCTGCGCATTGGCCTCGTCGAGCGCGTATTCCCCGTCGACCAGCTCTGGGGCGAGACCATGGGAATCGCGCAGACCATCTCCGAGAACGCCCCGCTCGCGATCAAGGCCGCCAAGATCACCATCGCCCAGGTCTTGAAGGATGAAAGCCGGCGCGACATGGACGCGATCAAGGCGATCGGCAGTGCCTGCATGGACTCTGCGGATTTTCGCGAGGGCCGGCAGGCCTTCATGGAGAAGCGCAGGCCGCAGTTCCTGGGGAAGTGACGCTTCCGTCGTTGCGAGTGCAGCCGGAACTTTCAGCCAAGCTGAACCATCATTCACGAAGATTAAATTCCTGCCCGCCTGCGACGCCGTAGCAACCAATTGATCTCCCGGCGGTTCTTCCGCCATCAACGAGGGAGAAGGCGATGAAAGCAAAATTTGCTGTTCTTGGTCTGGCTGCCATGGGCGGTGTGGCGCTCGCGTCGGGGCCTGCGCTCGCGGCAATGCCGAACGGCATCCCGCAGGCGAACCAGATTGCAGGCGGTCCGGCCGCTGACGTCGACAAGGTCCGCATGGTCTGCAACGCGTGGGGCCGCTGCTGGTGGCGCCCGAACTATTATGGCGCCTATGGCTATTACGGTGGCCCGCGCCGGTACTACGGTTACGGCTCGCGCCCGTGGGGCTGGGGTCACCACCACCACTGGCGCCGCTGGTGAACGACGAAGGGGCCGCGAGGCCCCTTTTTCATTTGGCGTTTTGACTACAGCGCCGCGAGCACCGCTTTCGTGATGTCTGCCGTACCGTTGCTGCCGCCGAACTCCATCGGCTTGATGCCGCCGGCATAGATCTGGTCCACCGCACGCTCGATCGTCTCGCCGGCTTCCGCCGCGCTCTCGACGCCGTGCTTGTCGGCGAGCCAGTCGAGCATCATCGCCGCCGACAGGATCATGCCGGTGGGATTGGCCTTGCCCTGCCCCATGATGTCGGGCGCGGTGCCATGGCAGGGCTGGAACACCGCGTATTTGTCGCCGATGTCGGCCGACGGCGCCATGCCGAGACCGCCGATCAAGCTAGCGGTGATGTCGGAGACGATGTCGCCGAACATGTTCTCCATCACCATCACGTCGAAATCCCAGGGCCGCTTCACCAGCATCGCCGAGCAGGCATCGACGTAGAGCCGGTCGGTCTTCACGTTCGGATGCTTCTTCTCGATCTCGTCGAAGATGCCGCGGAAGAACGCAAACGCCTTGAACACGTTTGCCTTGTCGACGCAGGTCAGCATCCCCGGCTTGCCGCGCGCCTTGCGCCGCTCGGCGAGGCGAAACGAGAACTCGAACAGGCGCTCGGACGTCCGGCGCGTGATCACCAAGGTCTCGCGCGCATCGTCATGGGTGACCACACCCTTGCCCATCGAGGCGAACAGGCCTTCGGTGGATTCCCTGATCACGACCATGTCGATGCCGCGCTGGTCGGCGCCGACGATCGGGCTCGGCACGCCCGGAATCAGCCGCGCCGGGCGCACGCCGGCATAGAGATCGAAGATGAAGCGCAGCTCGATCTGCGGCGCGATCTCGGTGTTATCAGGATAGCGCACCGAAGGCAGGCCGCAGGCACCCAGCAGGATCGCGTCCGCCTCCTCGCACAGCTTGATCGTGCTGTCAGGCATCGACTTGCCGGTCGCGAGATAATTGTTGGCGCCGGCCGGTGCCTCGGTGAAGCGGAAGCTCAAGCCGGATTTCCGCTCGATCTTGCGCAGCACCTCGACGGCCGGCGCCATGACTTCAGGGCCGATGCCGTCACCGGCGAGCACGGCAATGTGGAAGGCGTTATTTGCGGACATTGGGGATTCCTGCGCAGAGAAATGAAGTGGTCGTCATTGCGAGGAGCTCTTGCAACGAAGCAATCCAGAAATGCATCCGCGGAGGCAGTCTGGATTGCTTCGCTCCGCTCGCAATGACGGAGGATGGAGCGGTGACTACGGCGTCAGCACCGTGCGTCCGACCACCGTACCCTGCTGCAATTGCACCAGCGCGTCGTTGGCCTTGTTGAGCGGCGCCTTCGTCACGGGGATCGGGGCCACGTTCTTCGCGCGCACGAGATCGAGCAGTTCCTGCGTCTCGCGCAAATTGCCGACATAGCTGCCCTGGATCGTCACCGCCTTGATCGGGATCAGCGGCAATGCCCAGGTCGCGCCGCCGCCGAACAGGCCGACGATGACGAGCTTGCCGCCCTTGGTCAGGCAGTCGAAGCCGAGCTGCGTCGTCGCGGCATTGCCGACGAGGTCGATCACGGCGCGGATCGGTCCGCCCGCTTTCTTCGCAAGCTGCTCCAGCGCATCAGGCGCCTTCGGATCGACGGTCGCAAGCGCGCCGGCCTTCTCCGCTGCCTCGCGCTTCCTGGCGTCGATGTCGACCACGATCGCGCCCTTGCCGCCCATCGCTTTCAATAGCGACAGCGCCATCAGGCCGAGGCCACCAGCGCCGAACATCACGATCGGCGTGTCGAAATGCTGCTCGACCTTCTTCAGCGCGCTGTAGGTGGTGACGCCCGAGCAGGCATAAGGTGCGGCCGACGCCGGATCGAGGCCCCTGAGGTTGAGGAGATAGCGCGGATGCGGCACCAGCATGTGATCGGCATAGCCGCCGTCGCAATAGACGCCGAGCGAACGCGGCGTCAGGCACATGTTCTCGTCGCCGCCGAGGCACGTCGCGCACTTGCCGCAGCCGATCCAGGGATAGACGAGGCCGACATCGCCGAGCTTGAGGTCGCCCTGATCGGTCGGCTTCACATCCGGCCCGAACGCGAGGACTTCGCCGACGGTCTCGTGGCCCATCGTCAGCGGCAGATTGATGCCGCGGTCCTTCAGCGACAGCGGCTTGCGGCCGTGGCCGAGATCATAGCCGCCTTCCCAGATGTGGAGGTCGCTGTGGCAGACGCCGGCGGCCTTCACCTTGATCAGCACCTGCGTGCCCGACGGCTGCGGCGTGGCCTCGTCGAACTCCTGCAGCGGCGCCTTGAAATCAGCGACCTTGAAACTCTTCATCGGCGTCCTCCCGCATGCTTCTTGTTGTCGCGCCACCATGCCATGGCCGGGGGAGCGAGACAAACTCGCTCCTGTCTAGTTGACGCCGGCGGATGGTGACAAGCGGGCCACGCGCAAGGCCGCATTGCCGGCAGCACCGGGCCCTGCTTCAGCCTTGCACCTTCAGCCTTGCACGGCGGTTTTGCCGGACGGAATTGGCGCGCCGCCGGCGAGGCCGATCTCCTCCCGCAATTTGCCCGTGTGCTCGCCGAGCACGGCCATCGTCTTGCCGGGCGTCGTGTCGGCGCCGGACATCCGGAACGGCAGATTGAGGACCTGGAACGAGCCGCCCTCGTCCTGGACAGCGGAGAGCGCCTGCCGGTGCGCGAGCTGCGGATCGGCCAGCGCCTCGGACACGGTGCGGTAGGCCGAGGCCGGCACGCCGGCAGCGCCGAGCGCTGCGAGACACGCATCGGTCGTGAGTTGCCGCGACCAGGCTTCGACGCCGTCCATCACCGCCGCCCAGTTCTCGCGGCGCGGGGCATAGGTGGCGAAGCGTGCATCGGTGATCCATTCCGCGCGGCCGATCACCCCCATCAGGGCCTGAAACGTCTTCTCGCTGGCGACAGTAATCATGACATAGCCATTTCCTGTCTCGGTCGGCCCGAACATCGGGCGCGGCGGCGGCTTCACCGCAAATTGCGAGCTCTGCAATTCGGTCAGCGTCAGCGACAGCATCGACTCCAGCATCGAGACGTCGATGTGCTGGCCGAGACCGGTCACGCTGCGCTGATACAGTGCCGACGCAATCGCGCCAAAGCCGTAGGTGCCGGTGACGACGTCGGCATGGTAGATGCCGCAATAGTCGGGGCGATGGCGGCCGGGCTGGTAGGCGAGATGCGCCATGTCGTAGCCGGAGGCCGCGTGGATCACCGGCGCATAGGCCGGCAATTCGGCAGAGGGGCCGGTCTGGCCGTAGCCCGAGATCGAGCAGTAGATCAGCTTCGGATTGAGCGGACGCAGGCTGTCGTAGTCGAGCCGCAGCCTGTGCATCACGCCGGGGCGAAAGTTCTCGACCAGGATGTCGGCGGTCGCGGCCAGCCGGCGGACCGCCTCCTTGCCGTCCTCGGACTTGAGGTCGAGCACGACGCTCTTCTTGCCGACATTGAGCTGGCCGAACGCCGTGCTGCACCCGTTGCGCAGCGGCGGCCGGGTCCGCATCGTCTCTCCGCCGTCGGTCTCGATCTTGATGACCTCGGCGCCCATGTCGGCTAGCATGCGCGCACAGTGCGGACCGGCGATCGTGGTCGAAAAATCCAGGACCCGCAGGCCGGCGAAGGCCTTTGTCGTCGTCCCCTCATGCTTATCTGCTAGCTGCATGCGTGCCGCGTCTCCCTGTGGCTCCCTTAGGAACCGTCGATTTCCTCTTTTGTTGATGCGGCGACCCTAGAGGGCGGCGGCTGAGTAGGAAAGTCTTTACCGAACGAACGCGCCGCATGGGCGGGCTTGGGAATTCCGGGACAACTGGACCCGTTCTTGCATAGCAGCAAACGGGATCGGAAGAGGGCAGCCGTTCTTGAGGGTCTTGTTCGTCACGACAGAGATGGACGACTTCGTCCGCGTGGGCGGACTCGGAGCCGTTTCCGCTGCCTTGCCCCGTGCTCTCCGTCCCTTCGCCGATATCCGGATCATGCTGCCCGGCTATCGCGACATCATCGAGCAACTCACGCATATCCAGATCGTTGGCCGCTGTCCGCCGTTCGCGGAGCTGCCGGCCTGCTCGCTCGGCCGGGCCGCCACCAAGGACGGCCTGCCGGTCTACGTGCTGTTGTGCTCGCAGCTCTACGACCGGCCCGGCAACCCTTATGGCGACGAGTCCGGGCGCGACTGGCCGGACAACGACATCCGGTTTGCGCGCTTCGCCTCGGCCGCCGCTGAGCTGGCCATGGGCAAGCTGGACAAGAATTGGGCAGCAGACCTGGTCCATGCCAATGACTGGCAGGCCTCGCTCGTGCCGGCCTATCTCGCCTGGCGCGGCGCCAAGCTGCCGTCGATCCTAACGATCCACAACCTCGCCTATCAGGGCCTCTTCCCGAAGGACTCGCTGCGGCGGATCGGCGCACCGGAGAGCTCCTTCCATATCGACGGCGTCGAATTCTACGACCAGCTCTCCTTCCTCAAGGCGGGCCTCGTCTACGCCTCGCATCTCACAACCGTCAGCGGCACTTACGCGCGGGAGATCACGACGGAGGAATTCGGCTGCGGCCTGGAAGGCCTGCTCCGCCTGCGCTCGGATGCCGCCGAGCTCAGCGGCATCCTCAACGGCATCGACGAGAGCTGGGACCCGCGCTCCTGCGCCCAGCTCGCCCAGCAATTCGGTGCCGGCGACTGGGTCGGCAAGAAGGCCAATGCGGATTACGTGCGCAAGCAGTTCGGGCTCGCAGTCTCGCGCGGGCCCATGTTCGGCATCGTCGCCCGCCTCGTGCACCAGAAGGGCATCGACCTCGTGCTGGCGGCAGCCGACGAGATCGTCGATGCCGGCGGACAGATCGTGGTCACCGGTTCCGGCGAGCCGGCGCTCGAGCAGGCGCTGATCGACGCACATCGCCGCCGCCCCGACGCGATCGGGGTGGTGATCGGCTTCAACGAGGCGCAGGCGCGGCGCATCTTTGCCGGCAGCGATTTCACCCTGATGCCGTCGCGGTTCGAGCCGTGCGGGCTCAGCCAAATGTATGCCCAACGCTTCGGCTCGCTGCCGATCGGCCACCAGACCGGCGGCCTCGCCGAGACCATCACCGACGGCGAGACCGGCTTCCTGTTCTCAAGACCCTCGCACGAATCCTTCCTCGGCGGCGTGCGCCGGGCGTTCTCGACCTTCATGGCGCAGGACCAGCTCGATGCCATGCGCCGCAGCGCGATGGGGCGATCGTTCTCCTGGAGCATCTCGGCCGGCACGTACAGCGCGCTATATCGAAAGCTGGCGTCGGTGTGAGGCTGAGGCGTTTCCACTCTCCTCTCGTGCCCCGGACGCAGCCCAGCGTCTCCCTGGCGATGCGAAGCATCGTCCAGTGACGGTGCGCTGCTGGGCTGGGGCCCATCTCAGTGGAGTCCGTGGCCTCCTGGGTCCCGGCTCTGCGCTGCAACGCTCATGCGTTGCAGCTTGTCCGGGACACGAGATTTTAGCCCTCACCCCTTCCCGCGCACGTCCATCTGCGACCGCCCGATCCAGGCTCGGTTGAGGCAGCGGGTCATCCAGTCGGGCTGGAGCTCGCCGCGCAACCGGGCCTGCGCTTCCTGGTACGGGCCGACATAGCGCAGCCGATCGGGCAGTTTCGGATAGACGCGCCTGATCCATCGCAGTGCATTGTCGGCGGATCGGATCTCGCGCGCGTCGAGCTCAAAACCAAAACCGGCACGCAAGCGCTCCGGCAGCATCCTGGCCGTGAGCGCGCGATACCAGCGCGGCGGACGCAACCACGGACGCGCGCCGGTGAAGATCTGTGTTGCGATCTCGCGCGCCGCGGTGCTGACCGTGAGCGTGTCCGATTGCGTCATCGCCGCGGTGTAAGCGGCAAAGCCGGCCCACTCCGCCGGCAGGTCATCCGCCGTCAGTCCAAACAGCGCGCCGAACGTCCGGCTCTCGGCCCAGTAGCGCTCGCGGTCCTCCACCGAGAGCGGCGGCAGGACGAGGTCGTGCGACATCAGCGCGGTCTCGACCAACGTCGCGTGAACCCAGCGCAGCGACGGAATGTCGTTGGCGCAGTAGCGCGAACCGGCCGCGAACGGGCCGACCGTCTCGGGCATCTCGCCGACGATCATGCTGTGGCGCCGGTACAGTTGCCGCGACGACAGCAAGGCACGATCGAGCGAGCCGAATACCATGGCGAAGACGATATCGAAGGTGCGGTGAAAGCGGCCGATCGGATCGGCCAAGGTTTTGGAATGCTCGGCGATGGCGGCCGCGACCCAGGGATGCGCGAGCTGAAGGAGCAGCGCGCGACCGGCCCCGAGGAAGATGACGGCCTCTCTGTCGATCCGCCAGGTCACCGTGTCAGGACCGAACACGCCGTCAACCGGTCCTGCCGTATTGGCGCGGACCTGATCGAGCGCCGCCTCCAGATCTTTCTCGACGACCAACTGCAAGCCTCGCGACCAAGACGCCCCGACCATAACCCGAACCGGGTACTCGTGACATCGTCACCGCGCAAAACAAATCGCGGACAAGGCCCTCACTCTGCCGCAATCGGCATCTCATCCACGTTGTCGTGCAGCACTACACCGGCGAGCGGATCGAATTCGCCGACCCACGGTTTTCGCGCGAGTGCGGACTTCGTGTGGGCGTAGCCCGCATGCCAGCGCCGCGTGATGCCTGACGGACTGAAATCAATATCCTTGGTATGGGTCTCGCGCTCGAGCTGCGGCGCCAGCAGCCGCACCACATGCATGCGGGTCGAACAGCCGTAGCTCATCAGCTCTCTCACGGCGGGATCGCCGAGCTCGCTCTCCGGAAGCCGCGCCGCGAGCTGGTTGATGACATGGCGCAGGCGATGGGCCTGCTGCTGGCGCACGATCTGGCTCGCGATGCGGCTGGAATATTGCACGTCCTTGTGCCGGTTCAGCACCTCCGCCATCGTGGTCGGCTCCGGCCCGACGGGATTCCACAGATGCACGGAGAAGATCAGCGAGTCCCTGCGTGGATTGTCGTCGAACACCGCTTCGGTCGGCGTGTTCGACAGGATGCCGCCGTCCCAATAGAGCTCGCCGTCGATGCGCACCGCCGGGAAAGCCGGCGGCAGCGCGCCCGAAGCCATCACATGCTTCACCGTCAGCTCGCCGTCGCGGCTGTCGAAATAGCGCATTTCGCTGGTCCCGACATGAGCCGCACCGACCGTCAGGCGCGGCGCGCGGCGATTGGCCAGATCGAAATCGACCAGCTCGTTCAGCGTCTTTTCAAGCGGCGCGGTCGAATAGAAGCCGGCGTGATCGGCACCCAGCGGATAGGAATCGCCGGCATGCGCCAGCGGATTGGGGCGGAAGAAACCTGGAATGCCGTGGGTTACGGTCGACCAATAGGCCAGCTTCTCGTTGAAGTCGGGAAACGCGGCGCGCCAGTCCCACGCCGGCTTCTGCTCCATCCGCTTCCAGAACTCCCTCAAGCGCGCGAGCCGGTGCTCCCTTGCGTTGCCCGCAATGAGGCTCGCATTGATCGCGCCGATCGAGGTGCCGATGATCCAGTCCGGCTCGATGCCGGCTTCGTGGAGCGCTTGGTAGACGCCGGCCTGGTACGAGCCGAGCGCGCCGCCGCCCTGGAGCACGAGAACGACCTGCCCCGGCAGGTCCATGCTCTTGCGCTGCAAATTGTCCTGCATGCCGTTCATGTCTCGCTCCTGTCGAGCCTATGGTTATCATTCGTCAGACGTAAGGCCATTGTTACGTCCTGCCGTTCTCGGCGATTGTCGGGCCTTTTGGAAATGCCGGCTGGCTTCCATAACCATACGCATGCGCTATTGAGCCCGGGATGTCATTTCCTGTCCGGATCGGCTAGTTTCCGGTCGATCCTGCTGGGAGCCGATCCATGGAAATGCACCAGGTCCGCTATTTCCTCGCGGTGGCGCAGCTCTTGAATTTTACGCGCGCCGCCGAGGAATGCAACGTGACGCAGCCCTCGCTGACGCGCGCGATCAAGCAGCTCGAAGCCGAGCTCGGCGGCGATCTGTTCCGCCGCGAGCGGCCCGCGGCGCAGTTGACCGAGCTCGGCCAGCGCATGCACCCGCTCTTGAAGCAGTGCTATGACGCCGCCACCGGCGCGCGCTCGCTCGCCACCTCGTTCCGAAGCGGGGAGATCGGCGCGCTGCGCATCGCGCTGACGCATTCGATCGACCTGGCGCTGCTCATTCCGCACCTCAACGAGATCAAGCGGCAGTTCAACCGGATCGAATTCCGCTTCCTGCGCGGCACGAGCCGTGAGGTCGGCGACTTCCTGAAGAAGGGCGAGGCCGAGCTCGGGATCGCCGCCGAGATCGACGAGGCCTGGGAGCGGCTCGACGTCTGGCCGCTGTTCACGGAAGCCTTCGAGCTCGTCGTCGCCGAGGGCCATCGGCTGGCCGGCCGCAGCTCGATCGAACTGGACGATCTGCGGCCCGAGCAACTGCTGAACCGAACCTTCTGCGAACATTCCGGCCGCATCTGCGAAAGCCTGCGCGAGCATGGGATCGACGTCGAACACGGCCACGACATCTCGAGCGAGCGCGACCTGATCGAGCTCGTCGAGGCCGACATCGGCGTCGCCATGATGCCGCACACCTCGCCCGTGTCAGAGAGACTGACGCGCGCCGCGGTCGCCGGGCTGGACGCCCGCCGCACGGTCAGCCTCTACGGGGTGGCCGGCCGGCAGCGAACGGCCGTCGCCAATGCCGTGATGCGCATGCTGCGCGGTGCGGACTGGCGGGAGATTGCGGGGTAACAGGTGGAGCGCTCTCGCACCAGGCGAGATGCTCATTGCAGTGCCCTCGCCCCTTGTGGGAGAGGGCGGCGAGGCTGGCAGACACAGACTCGCTTGGGTGAGGGGTATGTCGCCGCGAGCGTCAGTGCACGCGGATAGATACCCCTCATCCGGCGCTTCGCGCCACCTTCTCCCACAAGGGGCCTGTTGCGCTACTGCCTTTTGAGGCAGGAGACGTAAAGAGAGAGGGCACTGTTGGCGCCAATTGTCAGGGCGAGACTGTAGTTGGTGCCCTCGCCGGGCGTCTCACGCGGCGATTGCGGCCCACCGCCTCATATTGAACGCGATGGAGGCAAGCAGGACTTGCCCGCTTGCCTTGGCGAGGCCGACGTAGCGGATGCAGGTGAGCCGCATCCGGCGTTTG